>UQSF01000012.1 GCA_900543625.1 uncultured Eubacteriales bacterium | reverse complement strand
AATCCGCTCGGGCGTACCACGAAAAAACCTGCCGTGAGGCAGGTTTTTTTGCTGTGCGCCGCGGATTCGAGGTTTATCCCCGAGAGGGGAAATCCGCTCGGGCGTACCACAAAAAAACCCTGTAGTTTCAATAGCTACAGGGTTTTTCTTCGCCATTGTAGCTGTAAAAAATCGGGCGCAATTTAGGCTGTTTTCGGCTATAAAATGCCCTGTGATGTTGCACCAATGTTGCACCAAAAACTAACCTCCCCCGGTTCGGAAACGCACCGGCCTCAGGGTTTTGCGGGATTGGTGGAATCAAGGTGCAGCCGGCGACGGCAAAGATTGCTGCACCCTCGCGCCTATCCCAGCGCTACATCCAGCGTCATCATCACGCTGAAACCGACAGCAAAGAAAACTGTTCCGAGGTTGGAGTGCTTTCCCTGAGACATTTCGGGGATCAGCTCCTCTACCACAACATAGAGCATGGCACCGGCCGCAAAGCTTAAAAGATATGGCAGCGCCGGGATCACAAGCTGCGCGGCGAGGATGGTCAGCACCGCGCCGATCGGCTCGACGGCACCGGAAAGCACACCGCCCCCAAATGCCTTGCCCTTACGCACGCCTTCCGCCCGGAGCGGCATGGAGATGATCGCTCCTTCGGGAAAGTTCTGAATGGCGATGCCGAGCGACAAAGCGAGTGCACTTGCCGCCGTGATCTGCGTGTTCCCCGCGAGAAACCCCGCGTACATGACGCCCACCGCCATGCCCTCCGGAATGTTGTGCAGCGTCACTGCCAGTACCATCATGGTCGTGCGGCTCAGTTTGCTCTTCGGCCCCTCGGCCTGATCGCTGCCCACATGGAGGTGGGGGATCAGCCGGTCGAGCAGGAGCAAAAACAGCACCCCGGCCCAAAAGCCGGCCAACGCGGGGAGAAAAGACAGCCTGCCCATGTGATCGGACTGTGCAATGGCGGGGATCAGCAGGCTCCATATCGAGGCTGCCACCATCACTCCGGCGGCAAAGCCGGCAAGAGAGCGCTGAACCAGATCGCCCAGCGACTTTTTCATAAAGAATACGCAGGCAGCACCCAGTGTTGTGCCGAGAAAGGGAATCAGTATTCCCAGAAAGACTTCCATTTGTTGCACCGCCTTTTCGTAGTATTTTATCGTTCACCTGATCTGACCGGTCTGAAATGTGTCGAAGTTAGATTAGACTAACTGGCATGCCTTAAAATAGCTGCATTTCTGCAGCAATGCAATGACCCTGCGTTCATTATACCGTGCTTTTTCGCGTTTTGCAAGAGGCGGCGAGAGCGGACGGCGGCTGCGCTGCCGTGCGTGGGGGCGCTACTACGGGTGTCCATTTTTACGGACAAGATGGGCTTTTCGTGTGCAGATCCGCATGATATAATCAAAGCAAACGCAGGATCGGCCGCGCCGGAATCTGCGGAAGAATGCATCGTTGGAGGTATGCAGGATGCCAAAAGCGAAGTGGAATCTGAACACCGTTTACATATCCGAGCGGCTGCAGGAGAGCCTGCGGCCCATCTCCCGCTGCGCCATGACCACGGTGGTCGCGCCCATGGGCTACGGGAAGACCACGGCGGTGAACTGGTATCTCGGTGAGCGCGCCAGAGCGGAGCCCCTGCATAGCATCCGCATCAGCGTATATTCCGACAACCTTGCAATCTTCTGGAAAAGCGCACAGGAGGCGTTTGCCCGCGCGGGCTTTCCCTTCCTGCGGGAGTATCCCTGCCCGACGGACGCGGCAGGCGGCGGCCTGCTGATAGATGATCTGTGCCATGCGCTGGCGGGCGAGACGGCCTGTTATCTCTTCATCGACGATTTTCACCTGCTGACGGATAAGCGCGCATCGCTGTTTCTGTGTATGCTGGCAAACCGGCTGCCGGCGAATGTGCATCTGATCGTCGCCAGCCGGGATCGCTTTCTGCCTGCTGCGGAGGTGGTGCGGCTGGGGGCGCGGGTGTATCAGATCGGCACGGAGCAGCTGCGCCTCAACCATACGGAACTTGCCGTTTATGCGCACCGCTGCGGCACGGAGCTTTCCGATGCGCAGGTCGAACGCCTTCTCTATTCCAGCGAGGGCTGGTTTTCCGCCGTGTATCTGAATCTGCGCACGCTCTCCGAGCGCGGTGTGCTGCCCAGCCGCCATTCCGACATTTATGCCACTTTTACCGCTGCCATGATCGATCCGCTGCCGGAAAAGCAGCGGCAGTTTCTGGCGGTTATGGGGCTTGCCGATGAGTTTACCGTGGAGATGGCGCAGTATATCACGGGCGATGCGGACGCGGGGCAGATCCTCTCCCGGCTCACAGAGCAGAACGCCTTCGTCGCGCGCCTGCCGGATGGGCCGGCCTATCGCTTCCACCATATGATGAAAGCGTGTGCCGAGCGGAGCTTTCTGACGATGGAGCCGGAAACGCAGCGGCTGTATTGGCAGCGCTTCGGCAGCTGGTATGAGCAGCACGAACAGTATCTGCACGCCATTGCCGCCTACCGGAGGAGCGAAGACTACGCTGCGCTGCTGCGGGTCATCCGCAGCGATGCGGGCATTCTGCTGGCATCGCTGAAGCCGGAGGATGTACTTGAGGCGCTGGACAAATGTCCGGCCGAAACGCTCAAGGCTGATCCCTTTGCCATATTGGTGCTGATGCGCAGGATGTTCACATGGCGGCAGATCCCGAAGATGCTGGAGCTGAAGGCCCTGCTGCTGACGGCCATCGAGGAGCATCCGGAGATGCCGGAGGAGGAGCGCGGCAACCTGCTGGGCGAATGCGATCTCATTTTGAGCTTCCTCTGCTACAACGACATCAGCGCCATGAGCCGTCTGCACCGCAGCGCCAGCAGCCGGATGTCCCGCCCCGCTATCAGCATCCAGTCCGGCGGCGGCTGGACCTTTGGCTCGCCGTCCGTTTTGATGATGTTCTACCGCGCGCCGGGAGAGCTGGAAAGCGAGCTTGCCGAGATGGACGAGTGTATGCCCCATTACTATCGGGTCACGAACTGTCACGGGCAGGGCGCGGAGACCATTATGCGCGCGGAGGCGCTGTTTTATCAGGGACACGTTACCGACGCGCACATCGAGCTGGAGCGCGCGTATGCGCAGGTCGGTGGCAACGGGCAGATCAATATGGCGCTCTGCTGTGACTTCCTGTCATGGCGGCTCTCGCTGCACACCGATGTGGAGCGGCGCTATACCTTCTCTGAGCGCTATGCGGCGCTGCTGCGCTATCATGACGCATCATGGATCAACATCTGGAGCGCCACGAGCGCCTATTATCATGCGCTGCGGGGCGAAACGGACAAGATTCCGGAAATCTTTTCGCAGCACCGGCTCTCTGATATCCATCTGCTCGCGCCGGGCAAGCCCATGATGGAAATGATCGAAAACCAGGTGTATCTTGCCCAGGGGGCGTATGCCAAGGTGGTGGGGCGCAGCGCAGAGCTGCTGGCGGCGTGCGAGGCGATGCACTACGCGCTGGTGGCGCTGCACATCCGCATCCAGACGGCAGCGGCGTATGCCAGGCTGGGCAAGCCCGAGACGGCGCACACATGGCTGCAAAAGGCGCTTTCGGACGCCGGGCCGGACGGCCTTGTGATGCCGTTCGCGGAAAACTACAGCATCCTGAAGCCCTTGCTGGCACGGGAAACGCGATCCGCTTTTGCCGCGAGGATCACCGCACTCGGCGAAGCGGCGCAGGCGCGAGGCGCAGAGCGTCTCCGTCCGGCGGCCTTCCGCGCACTGACGGCGCGGGAATTTGAGATCGTGGAGCTGATGGTGCAGCGCCTGAGCAACCGCGAAATCGCACAAAAATGCTACCTCTCCGAGGGGAGCGTCAAGCAGTATGTGAATCAGATCTATTCCAAACTCCATATTGAGGGAGACACCCGCACCAAGCGTGCACAGCTTGCCGCGCTGCTGCATGAAAAGACCTAACCTTTGGTTAATGGTTCTCCCGCTGCATCCACCGTACAATGCTTGTACGGTGGATCTTTTATTTTTGCGGAAAGGAGGGTACGCATTTGAACCGAAGATATCTCACAGCGGTCATGCCGCTGCCTGACTATGTTCTGCAGGTCGATTTCGTGTCCGGAAGCCGACTCCTGCTGGACATGAAGCCGTATCTGGACAAAACGCGCTTCTGCGCACTTTCTGATCCGCAGGTGTGGGGCAGCGCCGTGACCAACGGCATTTTTGTCCGCTTCGGTGATGTGGAGCTGAGCCACGATGAGATATTGTCCATGGCGGAACAGGAGCATTGACACAGTTGATTTGAAAAAGGAGAAACACACAATGAGACGCTTTATAAAATACCTGCTTCCCGCATTGCTGCTGGCGCTGTGCCTGAGCTTGGCCGCCTGCGGAAGCGGCGGCGATACCGACACCGACACGGATGCCGCGCCCGATTCCTTTGAGGGCATGGTCAAGGACAGCGAGCGGATGGCGAGCCTGTCTGACTACGGCGGCACGTGGGCGGGCGACGACGGCAGCACGATGCTCGTTGAGGCCGGCGGCGACGGCGACGAGGTGCGCTTTGCGCTCTACGATGCCGGCGACGAGGTGACCGCCAGCGGCTTTATCCAGTTCGTTCCGGACTACGGCTGTGATTATTTTTACAACGAGCACGACGGCGTTGCCTACCGCAGCCGGCTCGACGAGGCCGGCGCGCTGGACGTGGTGAGCCTCGGCACGTTTGCGAAGGTGAGCGGCGATCTACCGGGGGAGACGATCGGCGACACCGGCTTTGAGACGCTGGCCGGCACGTGGTATCTGGATGCCGAGGCCGACGCGCCCAGCATCCTCGTGATCGATCAGACCGGCGGATGGGAGCTGATGGAGCGTCCCGGCGGCGACGGCGATCCCACCATGGTGGACTGCGGCACGATTCGGGTGGAGCGCAGCGGCGAGGAGACGCTGTATTACGCCGTTTCCACGAGATTTGCAGATGTCACCTATGACTTCACCCTCATCGACAGCAGTACGATGTATTGGGGCGGCGAGTACGATTATTATCAGAAAATGGCGTGACGGCAAGGGCATTTGCCATCGGACAAAGAGACAGAAAGGGAGGACAGGATCATGAAACAACGATGGAGACATCTGATTGCCTCTGCGCTGGTGCTGGCGCTGTGCCTGAGCGCCGCCGCCTGCGGCAAATCCGACGACACTGCAGGAGACGACTGGCGCGCCAGCGGCGCGGTGGTCGACAGCGGCACCATCACCCATGACGGTGACAGCGTGGATGTGCTGGTCACGGTGAGTGAGAGCAGCGCGGCGTTCTACCGGGACATGCCGGAGCAGGTGCTGTTCGACAGCGTGTCTTTTCCCGTGAGCATCCCCGATGCGGAGGAGGCGTTTCACGCTATCTCCTTTGACGATATCGACGGCGACGGCGAGAGCGACGTGCTGGTGCGCTTCCTGCACAAGAGCGGCGATACGACCGAGATGATCTGGATCTGGGACCCGGTCGAGCGCTATGTCTTCCGGGAGGATCTGTCCACGGTCGCGGTCGGTGACGGTGTGCTGAGCAGCCAGCCGTATTTCACAAAAAACGGTCTTCAGATCAATGCCGCCGTGGAGATGGGCACGTTCCTGCTCGAGGACGGGGTCTGCAGCTATTCCGGACTTGGTGACGGCTACAACACCGACGACTGCTACTGGGAGATCGTCAAAAACGGTGACTACACGCACGACGGCATCCGCGAGCTGCACTTTGATGCCATTTGCTACATTCCGGAGGGAGCCATTCCGTATTTCGACCAGCAGTACATCACCGTCACGAGCAGCGAGCTCTATGACTATTATACCGGCACGTGGCTCACCGCCTCAACGGCCTACGGCAACAGTCAGCGCGGAGAAAACTACTATCTCTACACCATCAGCTGGCAGGGCAGCAGCTATCTCATTGAATTCGCCTATTCGACCGAATGGGAGTATAACGTCAGCGACTGGGCGCAGGTTCTGACCAAGAGCTATGTGGTCTATATCCCGGAGGATTATAACGGGCTGATCTTTGCCGCCGAGGCACAGCCGCTGACCTACAAGGAGAGTGCCAAACGCATGCAGCTCGACAGCATCTGTCCGGAGGCGGCCATTCTGGACATCGATACCTTAGACCCCTACAGCTGCCTGTTTTTCGACCTCTGCGACTGAGGGCGGCGCGGCGATGGACAAAAAACGCAGCGCTTTTGCCGCGCCGGATGCCGGACGCATGACGGATGCGGAGCTGTCAAAGCGGCTCGGCGGCCTCCAGAGGCGGTCTGCCGCCTGGCTTCTGGTGGGGCTGGCCGGCGCAGTGAGCGGTACCGTTTGCTTTTTTGCGGTGCAGGCTGCATTGCTCAGGGCGATCCTTGTGACGGTGCTGTTTTTCGGCGGGGTCTGCTGTGCGGTCGTTTTCGGCGGCGGGGCACAGAAAAAGCTGAAAGCGCTGATGCACGAGCAGATGGGAGACTATTTTCGCTCGGAATGGGAGAAAACCTTCGGTCCGGATATCCACACGCCGGAAATGCGCATTGACGAGCCGTTCATGAAGGCACTGCATCTGCTCGACGGCGAATGGGAGACATGCAGCGTGGATCTGCGCGAGCTTGACGCGGTGCGCCGGAGCTACGTCCGTTCGCTGCAGGAGATGTGCTGTGTGCTGGATCAGCTCAAGGCGAGCCCGGCTTTGACCGGTGCGGCGGAATAAGGAGAAGGGTATGGAAGAAAAGGACAGAAGCATGACAGACGAGGCGCTCTCGCAGCAGCTGCGCAGGCACAGGAGCGGCAAACTGGCCGGAAAACTCCTCTCCCTGGTGGGAGTGGTCATCGCTGTGGCGGGCATGGTCCTGGGCGGCAACATTGTGCCGGTCATTTTGGGCGGTGTGATCCTCGCACTGGGACAGACGATACAGAGAAAAACCAGAGAACAGGCGGGGCAGCAGACTTTCCGGGCGATCGCGCCGGATGTGGTGAGTGCCGTGTTCGAAAACGTGCAGATCGATCCCGCCGCGCATCTTCTCAACGCCGAGGACACGAACATCCCGCTGCCCGGCCACAGCTATTGCAGCGGCAGCGGGTACATCCGCGGGACATATCAGGGACTGACTACGGAGCTGTGCACCGTCAAGCTGACGGAGGTGGACGCGTTTCAGCGCGAGGAAAGCGGACAGTGGGAGAAAACCGAGCATGAGGTCTATACCGGCCAGTGGCTGCTGTGTGAGCTTGAGCGCGAAATTCCCACATGGCTGACCATCTGGCCGAGAGCGGGGCTGGACAGGTTTCTGAGCGTCAAAACCGTCCCAACGGGCAATGAGGACTTTGACAGGCGCTTTTGCGTGAGCTGCGGCGATGAAGCCGCCGCTCTGCGCATCCTGATGCCCGACCGTGCGGCGCGGATCCTGACGCTGGCGGATTCCGCCTTCGGGAAATTTGCCGTGAATCTCAATCACGATGGCAGACTGTACCTTGCCGTTCACAGCGGACGCGGCTTTTTCGATGTCGGCAAGGGGAATGAAGACCCGGCGCAGCTGCGCTGCCGCTTTGCAGGCGAGCTGTCGTGGTTTGCGGGGATGATCGACGTATTCCGCGATCTGTAGAGGCGGTGGACGGCATGCCCCTTTGGCCGGCAGCGGCTGCTGCCGGGGTCGGGCGCATGTCCGCGCAGCAGCGCGGGAGCACTGAAAACGGATATCGACAGCGAAGGCGCTTTGCGCGCCTTCGCTGTCGTGCATGCAAGGGGCAGTGGAATGGGCCGGGAGGCGTATGGCTTTTTGTCGGTTTTTGTACTTGACTTCCGACGGGATCTGCGTATAATGATGCTCGAACATGAACACAGTTCAAGTTGAGGTGCTTGTATGAACGCAGCGGTCACATCCAAAGAGGAGATCCTGAAAACCAGCCGGGAGCTGATCCGGCAGCAGGGGTGGTCCTCGGTCAGCATCCGCTCGGTCGCCGCGGCCTGCGGCGTATCGGTGGGCTCGATCTATAATTACTTTGATTCCAAGGCTGCGCTGCTGAGCGAAACGGTCGGCAGCGTCTGGCAGGAGATCTTCCACCGCCCGGATGACGCGGACGTGTTTCAGGATGTGCAGACGTGCGTCACGTGGATGTACACACGCATCGCCTACGGCTGTGAGCAGTACCCCGGCTTTTTCACCCTGCACTCCATCGGCTTCCTGCGCGACGAGCGGCCCGACGGCAAGCGGCGCATGCAGCAGACGTGGGGGCATATTCTGGCGGGGCTGTGCGCGGTGCTCAGGCGCGACGCGAAGATCCGGCCGGACGCCTTTACGGACACCTTCACCGTGGAGCGGTTTGCGGATGTGCTCTTTTCGCAGATGCTCTCGGCCATGCTGCGGCAGGACTGCGATCCCACTGCCGTGCTGGAGATCGTGCGCAGAACGCTGTATTAAATCCAAAGCCCGCCTTGCGGCGGGCAATTTCAAACTGCAAAATGAACACTGTTCACATAGAAAGGTCGAATGTCATGAAAGTCAAACGCAACACACTGCTGCTCATCGCCTGTCTCGTGTGGGGGGCGGCGGGCGTTAACATCCTGCGCCTCGGGGTGCTGGCTTATCCCGCTTATCTGAGCGCACTGAATTTCGTGCTGTCAGCGCTGGCCTTTGCCGTGTTCCAGTATTTCATATTCGGCAGATTGGTCAAAAAGCACACGGCCCGGATCACGGGCTATGAGGAGGAGCGTCATTTCTTCCTCAAGTTCTTCGACGTGAAGTCCTTCATCATCATGGCCGTGATGATGAGCGGCGGTATCTGGCTGCGTTCGAGCGGTACCGCGCCGGATCGCTTCATCGCGGTGTTCTATACCGGCCTCGGCGCTTCGCTGCTGACGGCCGGCATTCGCTTCGGTTATCAGTTCGTCAGGGCGGCCATCGCCGCCGGCGAAGAGAAAACAGCATTCCAGGACGAAAAAGGAGACTAAACTATGCAGGCAATTGTTGAAACGCTATTTGATGCCGCCTATCTGAGCACAGTCATCACGATCGGCATCCTCATGATCCGCCGCAGCAAAGGCAATGTGCAGTACACGCTCTTCGGCTGGATGGCCGTCGTGCTCGGGGCAGGCGATTCGTTCCACCTGATCCCGCGCGCGCTGGCGCTGTGCACCACCGGCCTTAAGAGCTACACCTTCGCGCTCGGTCTCGGCAAGTGGATCACCTCCGTCACGATGACGGTGTTTTATGTGCTGCTCTACTATGTCTGGCGCAGGCGCTATCGGATCGAGGGCAAGCGCGGCCTGACCGCCGCCGTGTATGTTCTGGCTGCCGCGCGCGTTGTGCTGTGCATGATGCCGCAGAACCGGTGGCTGACCGGCGGCGCACCGCTCGCGTGGGGCATTTACCGCAACATCCCGTTCGCGTTGATCGGTCTGCTCGTGATCGTGCTGTTTTTCCGCAGCGCAAAGGCGCGGGATGACCGGGCGTTTCACTGGATGTGGCTGACCATCGTGCTGAGCTTCGGCTTCTACATCCCGGTGGTGCTGTGGGCGGATGTCGTGCCGATGATCGGTATGCTCATGATCCCCAAGACCTGCGCCTATGTGTGGACGGTGCTCATCGGCTACAAGGCCATGAAAAAAGAATGCGGCAGCGCCAGGTGAGCGCCGCAGGAAAAATATGTACCCCCGTGCCTCGGCGTCACGCTCTGAGGCACGGGGTTTTCGATGCGGCTGCTTAATTAAGAAGAGCATTTCCTTTCCGGTACAAAAAAGCGCCTCAGAGTCAACTCTGAGGCGCTCAAAATCAGGCTTGGATGCCGTCGGGCGCGTCACAGCAGCGCCTGATCGGTGACGGCGCGCCCGGCGATGCGTCCGTAGAACAGGGCGCTGCCGATCGACGTGCCGCAGGTGGGGTACTGCGTGCCGTACATGCCGGTGCCGGCGACCTCACCCGCGGCGTACAGGTGCGGGATCACAGAGCCGTCGGGCTTCATGACGCGCGCGGAGATGTCTGTCTCGAGGCCGCCGAATGTGACGGTCACGCACGGATGCAGACGCAGGGCGACAAACTTGGGGCCCTTGATCGGGTGCAGGAATTCAGCCGGTTTCCCGAAATCCTCGTCGACGCCGCGTTCGACCAGCTCGCAGTAGCGGTCATAGGTCGCCTGCAGCGTCGCCGGGTCGCAGCCCATCTTTTTGGCCAGCCCCTCGATGGAGGCCGCGCAGGGATCCTTGGACTTACCGGCGGCAGCGGCCTTGTAGCCGTACTGCACGCCGCCGTAGGGCTCCTTGCCGCTTGTGATGTACCAGCCGCAGTTGCTGCCGGAGCGGGCGATGGCGTCGCTGACCGTGTACTGATAGCTCCACTCATTGACGACACGTTCGCCGCGGTCGTTGACGATGAGGCCGGACTCGTCGTTGATGCCGACACCGTTGGTCAGGCTCGTGTACACGACCTGCACGGCCGGGTGCTCGAAGTTGCGCGCGCCGAGCTTCTCGGCGGCTGTCAGCCCGTCGCCGACGTTGCCGTGCGGCACGTTGCTGAAGTAGTGCGCGACGGGATAGCGCGCGACCATATCCTTGTTGCGGGCATAGCCGCCGGTCGCGAGGATGACGCCCTTTTTCGCGTAGAGCGTGAGCTTGGCACCGCCCTTGCGCGTGCACGTCACGCCGGTGACGGCCCCCGCCTCATCCGTGAGGATCTCATCCATGGCGGTGTCATAGATGATCTCACCGCCGAGGTCATTTTCATAGTACAGCGTCAGGGGCGTGGAGATCTCGCCGCCCTCGCCGTTGGTCTGACCGCCGCCGCCGGGAGAATTGTGCACGCGCCACGGCTGCAGGCTGACGTGGATGGGCTCGACGTCGAGTACATCAAAGTGCGTTTTGAGCACGCCGTCCTTCTCCACCGGCCTGGACAGCGGCTCCCACGGCTGGGCGAGCACCTGCACAGGGTCGCCTTTCACGGTCGCCTCGATGGAGGTGAGCCAGTCGAGCGTCTGGTTGAGGTGGTCGACCAGATACCTATTTTTCGATGCGTCCATAAACTTGCCGCTGCGGTTGCCAACGTCCATGAGGTAGTCATAGACCATGTCCTTCGTGTCGAAAAGCCCCTGCTTTTTCTGCCACCGCGTTCCGGCGCCGAGGAGCTTGCCGCCGCTTCTCGCGGTGGCGCCGCCGGTGATGCCCTGCTTTTCGACGATGACGACGTCCGCGCCAGCCAGCTTTGCCTCGATGGCTGCTGCCAGACCGCCCGCGCCCGCGCCGCACACGACCACGTCGACCGTGCGTACCTCGTCCTGATATTCCGGTGCTTTGGGAGCGGGAGCGGCCCTGAGCGCGGCAATGTCCTCCTTGGACGCACCGGCGGCCTTGAGCGCTGCCGCCGTTGCGTCTAAGATCGCGGCACATGTCAGGTCTGCACCGTCGACAACGGGGATGTTCAGCGTCTGGTACTCCACGATCAGCTCCGGATAGCGCTCGATCGGCGTCGTATTCAGCCCCCAGGCAATGCCGCGGTATTCCTTGTGCTGCGTTACGGTGACGGCTTCGATCCGGTCTTCCGATACCGTCACGCGCACGAAGAGCTTGCCGCCGTAGCCGCGGGCGGCGCCCTCATAGGTTCCGGGGGTGTAGCTTGCCATGTTTAAGACCTCCGTTTCTGTTGGGTTATTCGTTTATAGATCCAGCTTTTCGGCCTGATCGTCGCGCCAGAAGAACTGCCAGTCCTTGAGGTGCCACAGCTGCGCGGTCTCGCGCGGGTCCATGGTCGCGGTGATGCCCTTGGCGTACATATCGTCGATCTGCTCGTCGGTGTAGCCGAGGAAGGAGAGCACCTCGCGGCTGTGTTCGCCGAAGGTCGGCGCGGAGGCGACGATCTGCGCGGGGTTTTTCTTGAACTTGTTCGTGATGCCGATGCCCTTCATCTCACCGTAGATGCTGTCGGTCCAGGTCGCGATGTCGTCACGGGCGGCGTACTGCGCGCTCTTTTCGATGTCCGCCGGCCCGAAGGCCTTCTGGTTCGGGATGCCGGCCTTGTTCATGATGGCCTCGACCTCGTCGACCGTGCGCTCGGCGCAGAATTTCGTGATGGCGGCCTCAATGCGCTGACCGCGCGGCAGGGACTTGAGCGAGCCGGTCATGCCCTCGGGGAAGTCGGGGTCGGTGCCGTCGCCCGGCGTCGGCAGGCCGACGAGCGGGTAGCCCTTTTTCGTGTTGCCCGCGCCGACCATGCCGATGAAGATCGTGCCGCCGTCCTTGCAGTCGTAAAACGAGAAGCCGGCCGCAATGTCGCTGACATTGCCGGTGCGGTATTTGACCGGCTCGCCCGGGCCGGGATAACCCTTGTTGAACCACTCGGCCGGATAGCTGCCGAGCAGGCGGAACATCGTCTCATACTGCGACACGTCGCACGCGTCACCCTCGCCGGTGATGCGGGCATTGGTCATGATCGACAGCGCGCAGATGCACGCGTTGTAGGCGGTGGCGTAGTCGGACAGATAGGGGTTGACCTTCAGCGGGGGAGAGGTGGGGCTTGTGCCGTTCATGTACATATAGCCGCCCATGGCCTGACCCGAGACGTCATACGCCGCCTTGTTCCTGTCGGGGCCTGTCTGCCCGTAGCCGGAGACGTGGACGATGGCGAGCTTGCGGTTGATTTTCCACATATGCTCGTCGCTCAGACCGTTTTTCGCATAGGTGCCGGGGCGGCCGGATTCGATCCAGATGTCCGCCCACGCGATGAGCTTTTCGAGCACCTCGCGGCCCTTGGCGGTGCGGGTGTTGAGCGTGATGGAATAGGTGTTGCGGTGATCCTGCGAGTAGCCGTAGTTGCCGCGCGTCTGGCACGGCATATTCGGCGCCTCGACCTGAATGACCTGCGCGCCCATCTCGGCCATGATGCTTGCGGCAAAGGGGCCGGCGATGTTCGTGCCCGTCATGAGCACTTTCACGCTCGAGAGAACGCCGAATTTCGGGAACTGACCAAACGGCATATGCGTGCCGTAATAGTCCTTATACTGTGTAGACATCGTTTTGCCTCCTTTGCGTGCGCGTCACATATTCAGCCAGCCGGCATCGACCTTCAGCTCCGCGCCGGAAATGTAGCGCGCGGCGACGTCGTCGGCGAGATAGGCGATGGCGTTGGCACAGTCCTTCGGCTTTCCGAGCATGGGCTTTTTTTCGCCGGGCTTCGTGATGGTGTGCAGCGGGGCGGCCTTGCCGGCGCGCATCTGCCACTCGAGGATGCCGATGCCCTTTTCGCGCGGCACTTTGTTGATCTCGGTGAGGATGTTCGCGGGCTCGATGCAGTTGCAGCGGATGCCGCGCTCGAAGAACGAGGCGGAGATGTTGCGCGTCAGGCCGAGCACGGCGTGCTTGGTCGTGACGTACATCGCGCCGCCCTTCAGACCGCGCAGGGACGCTGCCGAGGCGACGTTGACGATGTTCGCCGGCGTGCCCTGCTCGAGGAAGATCCTGATCGCGCGCTGGCAGCACAGGAACACGGCGCGCTGGTTGGTCTCGTAGATCATGTCGTAGACCTCCGGCGTCGTCTCGTGGATGGGGAGCTGACCGTCGAGCACGCCGGCGTTGTTGACGAGGATATCCAGATGGCCGAACTCCTTGAGGCAGGTATCGAACATGGCCTCGATCTGTGCCGGGTCGCGCACGTCCGTTTTGACCGGCAGGATGACGCCGGGCGCATTTTCGGCGGCGACCTTGTCGCGCAGATCCTCCAGACGCTTCATGCGGCGCGCCGCGGCGACGACCTTCGCGCCCTCCATGGCGAACAGCCGCGCGGTCGAGCGGCCAATGCCCGAGCTCGCGCCGGTCACGATGACGACCTTTCCTTCAAAACGCATCTTTTCCATGGTGTTTGTCCTCCTTATGAAACGGAATGTTTGATGACTCTTGAACGGGTGTGACTTGATGCTTGCCTTGTTAAAATTGTATCATTTTTATAGAGCGCAGTCCAATATCGTTTTATGACCTTGTCAGAAGAAAAAGTTATGGATATAATAAAAGAAAGCAATATTTCGCTGCTGAGCGTTGCTTATTCGACAAGGAGTGTGGAAACTGTGAGCATTCAGCGCCTTCCGGTGTTCTTATCGGCTGCAGAGCACCTCAATTTCACCCGTGCCGCCGAGGAGCAGTGCATCTCGCAGACGGCAGTCAGCCAGCAGATCAAGCTGCTGGAGCAGGAGCTTGGCTATGCGCTGTTCGTGCGCGGCAAGCGCGGCGTGCGTCTGACGCCGGCGGGCGAGGTGTTTTACCGGCAGTGCCGGCAGCTGCTCATCCGCTATAACGACGCCGCAGCGCAGGGCAAGAAAATCGCGCTCGGCAGCGCGACGGATCTGCGCATCGGTTATGCCGGGGCATATGAGCTGTGGACGATCGTTGCGCAGATCCGCAAGTATCACCGGCTGTATCCGGAGGCGGCGTTCTCGTTTCAGCTCGGCAGCAACCGGAGTCTCCTCACCGCGCTGGCTGAGGGACGGCTGGACATGGCCGTGCTCTCCGGCTTCGGCGTCGTGCTTGATGCCGAGCTCGCCAGCTGCGTCACGCGTGCAGACCCGTGCGTGGTCATGATCAGCGCCGAGCACCCGCTGGCGGCAAAGGCGGAGATCCATCCGCGCGAGCTCAAGGGAATGCCGATCGTGCTCAACCGTGCGCAGGACAGTCAGCCCTCGGCTGCACAGATCGCCGGGATGTATGCATCCATGGGTCTGGGCGGCAACCCGCGTATGTATGCCGACGATTTTTACGGCATCGCGCTCATCATCCATGCCGGTCTCGCCTTCAGCATCATGCCGGCGAGCATGGCCGATTGGGGGATCTCCGGCGTCGTTTTTCGCCCGCTGCACGGTTTCCGGGCGAAGGCGCGCACACTGCTCGTCTATCCGCGCGGGCGGCAGGAGCTCGGCGTGTCGTCGTTCGTTTCGCTCATCAAGCCTAAGCGCTGAATAACAGAAAACCGGGGCGTCCGCGCACATTTGTGCGGGACGCCCCGGTCGTTTATGGTTGTTCTGCGGCGAGATAGCGCGCCAGCGCATCCTGCCAGACAGGCAGCGGCCGGAAACCGGCGGCTGCCAGCTTGGCCGTGTCGAGGCGGCTGTTGCGCGGGCGCACGGCGCGGCTCTGACCGTATTCCTCGCTCGTCACCGGCAGCACGGTCATAGGGATGCCGGCTGCGCGGAAGATCGCACACGCAAAATCATACCAGCTCAGATAGCCGCCGCTGTTGACCGCGTTGTAGCGGCCGTAGCGGTCGGTCTCGACCATGTCGGCGAGCAGCCGCGCGAGATCGGGAACATAGGTCGGCGTGCCGACCTGATCGCATACGACGCGCAGCGTATCGTGCGTGCGGCTCAGCTGCAGCATGGTGCGCACGAAGTTTTTGCCGCCCGCGCCGTAGAGCCACGAGGTGCGCACGATGAAGTGCTGCGCGAGCGTGCCGCACACGGCGCGTTCACCGGCGAGCTTGCTCTGCCCGTAGACATTCAGCGGGGCAAAGCGGTCACAGTCCGCGGGGTAGGGGGCGGGATACGTCCCGTCAAAGACATAGTCCGTCGTCACATACAGCAGCTTGCAGCCGTGGTCACGGCTGGCCTCGGCCACGTTTTGCGTGCTGTCCCGGTTGACGGCAAACACCTGCTCGCGGTTTTCCGGCAGCTCCGCGCCGTCCACGTCCGTCCATGCGGCGCAGTGGATGACCGCGTCCGGCTGCACGCCGGCAAAGAGCGCCTGCACAGCCGATGCATCGCAGAGATCTGCCTGCACATACGCCGCTGCGTCGGCGCTGCGGCACTGCGGTGCGCGCCCGACGGCGATGCCGTGATGACCGCGCCGGCGCAGCTCCGCCATGACGGCACGGCCGAGCAGACCGTTTGCGCCGGTGACGAGTATGTTCATGATCTCACCTCCGCAGCGCACGCCGCATCACAGCTCGATACCGAGCGCGCGCAGCGCCGGCCAGTTTTGATCCTTTTCGCTGAGGATGGGCGTGTCCTGTCCCGGCCAGACGATGCCGATGTCCGCATCGTCGTAGCGCAGACCGCCCTCGTCCTCGGGGTGGTACACATCGCCGCATTTGTAGGCAAAGACCGCCTGCTCGCTCAGTACCTGAAATCCGTGGGCAAAGCCGCGCGGGATGTAGAGCTGGCGGCGGTTTTCCGCGCTGAGCACGACGCCGACCCAGCGGCCGTAGGTCGCGCTGCCGCGGCGCAGATCCACGGCGACGTCAAAGATCTCGCCCGAAATCGCGCGCACGAGCTTTGTCTGCTGGTGCCGCTTTTGAAAGTGCAGCCCGCGCAGCACGCCGCGGTGCGAGCAGGACTGGTTATCCTGCACGAACGCATCCGTGATGCCGGCAGCGGCAAAGTCGGCCGCCCTGTAGGTTTCCATGAAATAGCCGCGCGCATCGCCGAAGCTCTTTACGTCGACGATCTGCACGCCGGGAATATCCGTGGGCGAAAAGGTAAAATTGCTCATGGCTGCTTCACCGTCTCGCAGGCGTACTGCGCCGGGTCACCGTAAAAGTCGAGCAGCATGTGCGCGAACTTGTCGTGCACGCCGTGCTTGGCCGGCGCCTGCACGATGTTCATGCCGGGGTTGTGGTTGCCCTCGATGAGCTCCAGCTTGCCGCCGGGCAAAATGGCCACGTCCCAGCCGACGACACGCAGACACGGCAGCGTCTGCGCGGCGCTGCGGCAGAAGGCGCGCACCTCTTCCCACTGCGGGATCACCTCGCCCCGGAAGGGCACGCCGGTCATCGGGTGGCAGAGATAGCTGTTGCCGTGCTCGTCGAGACCGTCGGTCATGATGACACCGGTTGCCGGGTCGATCTCGCAGAAGATGCCGCCGCCGTGGGCGTTGTCAACGTGCAGACCGTTGTTGCCGACGCGCAGCCCCGCGCCGAAGACCTCAAAGCGGTCGCCGCGGCGGAAGGTGATGACGCGCAGCGTGTTGAGCGACGCCGGGTGAAAGCGCGCGAGCGAATCATCGGACTGCACGAACTCCTCGGCCAGATACTTGCCCGCGCACAGCTCGTCAAACAGCGCCTGCCGGTCGGGCGCGGCGTCCCATTCGGCTTCGGTCAGCTTGCGAAAGCCGATGCCCCAGCTTGAATACTGCGGCTTGAGCGCGATGACGTGATAGCGGTGCACGAAGGCATCGAATGCCTCGGGGTCGGACTCCGGAAGATACAGCCAGCCGCGGCTGACAAACTGCGTGAAGTTCTTCAGAAACGTCACCTTGCTCTTGAGATACGGCTCGGCGATGCTGTTGTACGGACGCATGAGCAGCGTTGCCTCCACGTCGGTCAGGTACTGCTTTTGCTGCGCGGTCGTGAGTCCGTAGAAGCCGAAGATCATGTATTCGGACATGGACACACGCTTTTCCGGGTTGCTGCGGCGCACCCTGAGGTAGTCGTGAAAGAGCTTGTCCTCCGTAAAGCCCTCCGGAAGCGCGCGCACGCCGCGGATGTAGCCGCGCCAGCGCTTGCGCAGCACGGGATAGGCACGGAGATTTTTGACGAGTTTATTTTGTGTGAGAATGTTGTTCATCGGTTTCACCTGCGCAGTCGCGGAGCAGCGGATATTTGCCCACTCCGTCAAATTGAATGATGTTGCCGCCCGGCCAGTGCCAGTTGCCCTCGATGAGCTCCGGGCCGTCGGGCGTGACGGCGATGTCCCAGCCGACGTAGCCCATGCCGGGCACGCGGTCCATGGCCTGAGATACGCACGCCGTGATCTCCTGCCAGAACGGGATCACCGTGCCGGGCAGGTATGCGCCGGATGCTGGGTGGCGCGTGTAGTCGTGCAGATCGGTGTTGTTGCGCCCCGGACCGCAGACACGGCCGGACGCCAGCTCCAGCGGGTAGGCCACGCCGCCGGAATGGAAGTTATCGGTCGCGGCGTTCCTGCCGCCGCATTTGAGGCACGCGCCGATGAGCCGGACGCGGCAGTCGCGGTCGCGCGCGGCATTGATGCGCACGCTGTTGACGCAGCCGGGGCTGAGCGCCTCGAGTGCAGGGTGCTGCCGGATCGGCGCTTCGAGCAGCAGCCGCTGCGCGCGGCAGTCGGCATAAAACACGGCGCGGTCCGGGATGACCGCGGTGCTGCGCCGCTCGATGCCGCGCCCCATCGTGCCGCTGACCGGCTTGAGAAAGAACGTGGCGTTGTGATCGAGAAAGGCGTTGAAGGCGGCAAAGTCCGCCTCCGGCGCGTAGACGTGCGCGCGCCGGACAAAGGGCGCAAACGCGGCGAGAAAGCGTGCCTTGCTGCCGAGCGCCTCCTTTTCCGCCGCCGCAGCATTGCGGTTGAGCACGCGGTCGAGCGCAGCCGAGCGTCCGGATGTCAGATACGTCGCGCGCTGCTGCTCCGTCAGCTCAAAAAACCGGAGCACGAAGTAGTTTTCCGGTGATGCGCCGTGGCGCACGCTGCACCGGAGCGCGTCGAGCAGATAGGCCATGCGGCTGCCGCCGCGCTGGGCGCGCAGGCGCGTGCACATCCGGTATGTTTTTTTCAGCGCATTCCATCGGGACATACGTCTGCGCCCCTCTCTGCGTCGTCCAAAATGGCGCGGATGTTGTCCCGGCCGAGCCGCTCGATCGTGCGTCCCTGCGCGCGCAGGTCGCAGCCGAGCGCCGCCGAGGCGATCTCGATCAGTGACGAGCACACCGGCGTCGGCACACCCAGCGACGCGCCGAGCGATTCCAGCAGCCCCAGACCCTGCGGCACGTCCTCCATGATGTAGCGCGAGCGGACGCTCAGCGGACCCTTGGCGCGCTCCGGCATGGCGGCATAGGCGAAAAAGACCGCCTTCGCGTCGCTCTGTTCATCGAGACTGTTGCGGAACTTGCACGCCTCGACATACGGCACGCCCTCGCAGCCGAGCCGCTCGAGCACGCGCATCTTCTCACCGTCGAGTGCCTCGAGCAGATTCCAGACCGACGGCGTGAACGCCTCGTGGTACATGCAGTAGTCGCCGTTCGTGCCCTCGATGCGCGGGATGGTCATGATCGCGCCGACCGTGTGCACGATCATGTTCGGGTTGTGCAGCGCGGCCTCAGCCACGCTCTTGAGATAGACAAACGGCGTGCCCAGCCGGTCGAGCACTGCTCTGGCCGCCGGGAGCGCGCTGTGCGGGTAGACGCCGATGGGGTTGCGCACGTTGCGAAAGCCCACCTGAAACTCGCCCGGTGCGCAGATGCGCCCGTCGATGAAGTTGCTCTCCGCCTCGGCGAAGATGACGCCGTCGGCGGGGTGCAGCCCGAGCGCATAGGCGGTGGAGAGGTAGCCCGGGATCATCAGCAGGATCTGCCCCGCCGTCAGAAACGGCACGACGCGCCGCAGTACGTCATGGTGGTAGCCCGTCTGCGTGCACAGCAGCACGATATCCTTGCCGCGCACATCCGCCGCGTCGCGCGACAGGTGCGCGATCACGCAGTCCGTGTCCGTGCCGAATTCGTGGATGCGCATCCGGCCGCCGGCGGCGCACAGATGCGAGAAATTGTCGTCGTGCAGGCTGTGCGAGGTCTTGATGAGCGTGACCTCATGGCCGCGCGCGGCGTAGTCGGCCGCAAGTGCGCAGCCGCTGTTGCCTGCGCCGAGAATGGCAATGTTCATAGCGTTTCCTCCATCCTGCGGCCAAAGCGCAGGTCGGTCTCCGGCAGGCGCTTGTTGTCGAGCGCGGCCGCCGGGGTGAATGTCAGCTCGCCGAAGCGCACACCGTGCGGCGTGAGGTACAGATCCACGCGCACGAAGTCAAAGGGCTTGCTCAGGCGGTCTGCAATGGCGAAGGCCTCGTCCAGCCCCGCCGGTTTCGGCAGGGAGAAGCCCTCGGGCGCCGCCTGCGAGTCGCGGTTGATGCGCAGGAGCTGAAAATCGCGGTCGAAGAAATAGAATTTCGGCCAGCCCTCGTCTCGGCCTGCGCAGAGCATCACGCAGTCTGCCCGGCCGTGAAAGCAGTAGAATTTATAGTCCTCCGGCAGCGTGCCGTCCGCACTGCCGATGTACTCCTCCACGAGCAGCTTTTTCTCAACGTGGCGGTACTGGAGCTCGGAGTAATACGCCCAGAAGGGCTCGCGTCCCCAGGCGCGCAGCTGCTGCACGGCGGCGTGCGTGTCGAGCGCCTGTTTGTCCGTGCAGATGAGGTTGTAGCCGCAGCCGAAGTTCCACTTGACGGCGAACCGCTCCGGCAGCGCGTCCCAGTCGATGTCCTCCGGCCGGTCGTATACGGCGAGCAGACGGTTGAGCGTGCCGCCGCAGCCGCAGCCGTCCACATAGTCGCGCACGCGGTATTTGTCCGCACACTGGCGCACGACGGGGTCAGTGCCGAAGCGCTCGAGCTTTTGCTTGAGCAATTTTTCGTTGAGCGTCTGCGGGTGCTTCAGATCCGGCAGACGGCCGAACTTGCGCAGAAATAAGAGCTTGGTGTTCCACCGCGGCGACACATACGACAGCGCGGCGAAAAAGGCGCGCGCGGCGCGGCGGATCTTTTTCTTTTTCACGGTGCAGCGCCGCCTTTCCGCGCGCTCACGCGTCGGCGAGCGCGACCGCGCTCACCGGCTGCCGGGGCTCGGTCTTGGCGGGTTCGGATGCGAGGATGAGCTCCTCGGCCGCGTCGAGCGAGTCGAGCAGGCAGTCAATGACGAACTTCGAGCGCCGCACGATCGAGCGGTACTCCATCTTCGAGGCCACATACTGATAGTGCAGCACGGAGATCGACGGGTCGTAGCGCACGACGCTGCCCTGCTGGCGGCAGAGCCAGTCGAGGATCTCCATCTCGTAGTACATGAACGTTTTGGCATAAAACGGCTCGGGATGGCGCGCAAGATAGCGCTGCGAGAAGATCACGCACGAGCCGTGCAGCACAACGCCCTCTGCGGGGCGCGTGGTGTCGATGTGCTGTTTTTTGCGGTTGCGGATCTGCACGAGCCGCCAGATGGCGGGGCTGTTTTTCTCGCCGCTGCTCAGCAGCAGCAAAACGGGGTGGCGGCTTCGCGCCACGCACGCACGCTTGTGGCGCACGCTCTCAAGCGTGCAGCCGTGCAGCGTTTTCGGGCTCTGGTGGATGCCGGAGAATACCGACACGATGTCAGGGCCGAGCAGGTCAAACGGGTGCTGCGCGTAAATGCGCGCGATCTGCGGGATAAAATCATGCTGCGGGATCTCGACGTCGTTGTTGAGCACGACCGTGAAGTCCGCATCCAGATGCGCACACACCCAGCGCACGCCGACGTTGTTGCCGCGGGCGAAGCCGTCGTTTTTCCCGTGCAGCAGCACGGTCACGTCCGGGCTTGCGGCAAATTCTTCGGCAAGCTGCTTGCCCGTGCCGTCGGGGGAGGCGTTGTCGACGATGACGATGTGCTTGTCGCCCGCGAGCGCGCGGATGCTCTTGACGCAGCTGCGGGTCGTGTCGATGGCGCGGTAATGCAAAATGACGAATGCAGTCATGGTGTCTGTCCTTTCTGCTGCCGGCGGGCGCGCAGGCAGTCGGCGAGGTAATAGCCCAGATCATAGGGGTTGTGGCTGAGCTGAAGGCTTTTGCGGAAATGTGCGGCGGCGCGCGCCGGGTCTGTCGGGTGGCAGCGCTTGCCGAGACGCCGGTTCATCACGGCGTCACTGTGCGGGAAGCGGCGATAGAGCGCCGCGTGCTTTTCATACAGGTGCAGCAGGTGGGGGTAGGACTTGACGACGGCGGAGATGCTGTCGCCGCCGACCTCGGACTCGACCAGTGCCTCCGGCAGATACACGAGCCGGAAGCGTGCAGCCGCGCGGATGGCAAAGTCCCAGTCCTGATAGCGGCGGATACCCTCGTCGAAGCGCACGGCTTCCCACACGGCGCGGCGCATGAGCATGGTCTGCGTGCTGGCGCGATTCTCTGCCAGAAAATCCTCCAGTGCGCGCCCCGGATGCGGCGCGTGCACGGGGTAATAAAACGAGCTGCCGCTCGCGGCGACGCGGTTCATGCCGCAGTAGCACAGATCCGCGCCCGTTGCCATGAGCAGATCGTATTGCTTTTGCAGCTTGTCCGTGTGCCAGAGATCGTCGCTGTCCTGAAAGGCGAGGATACTGCCGCGCGCGTGCTGCGCGCCGAGGTTGCGGGCATAGCACGCGCCGCGGTTTTGCTCATAGCGCACATAGTGCACGCGCGGGTCGCCGGGCGCGTCAAACAGGTGCTGCGTGCCGTCGGTCGAGGCATCGTCCACGACGATGACCTCAATGTTCGTATAGGTCTGCGCCAGAACGCTCTCGATGCAGGCGGGCAGCTTGTCCTTGCGGTTGTAGGTCGGGATGACGACCGAGATCAGATCGTTCATAGGCTTCCTCCGTTCACGGCCGGGTAGGGGAAGGCGGCGCGTATCTGCCGCTTTTTCTCCTCGATCTGCTCCGGCCGGATGCGCCAGCCGTCCGCGGCTTCAGAAAGCGTGGGCGCTGCGTTCACGCGCAGATCCCACGGCCGGTGCTGCACGTCGTAGGCGGAGTAGTAATCGTCAAACTTATACCCGTCGCCGAGCGGCCGGTCGGAAAAGACGATGTGCAGATTCGGGATGTGAAAGCTGTCGGCCGCAATCAGCCCGTGCAGGCTGCTCGAGAGCACACAGCGGCACTGCGCGATCTCGGTGAGCACGGTGATGGGATCATCCTTGACGTTGATGAGCTTTGCGTTGTCGTACCGGCGCACCAGCTCCGCAACGGCGGGGTCATTCAGGTCGCAGACGTGCGGCACGATACCGATATCATACCGTTTTTCGGGCAGCGTGTCCAGCAGCTCACTTGCGAGAATGCCGCCGTCACCGGTCGGGATGTCCAGCGTGCGGCCGACCATGCGCTCGACACGGCGGCGCGTCAGCTCGCCGCGCACGGCATGAAAGCGCATATCGCGCTTGAAAAACCGCCCCTGCGCATCGTCGTAGTTGATAAACCCCGAGCCCCAGACGTCCACGTGCGGGTGCGTCCGGCCGTTGATGCACTGCTGCAGTTTCATGAGCGGGTTTCCGTGCAGCTTATACTGCGCCAGTCCGCTGCCGATGGCGCACAGGTCGCCGGTGAGAAACGAGCAGCGTTCGACCCGATAGCCGAAGCAGCGCTCGATGATGAGCGGGTTGAGCAGATCGCCCATGTTGGCGATGCGGGCATAATACAGATTCAGTGTGTCCGTCATGGCGGTCACCTCCGGGGGATCACAGCGCACGGCTGTAGGGAATGGCATAGAAAAACAGGAAAAACAGGCCGACACAAATGCCGAAGACGAGATATACCCGCCACAGCCGCCGGTCGGCTCTGCAGGCGGCGGCTTCGTTTGCGCCGGTGGGCGCGTCAAAGAGCCGCGCACGCGCAAGCTGCTCTGCCTGTGTCGCCGGCCGCAGTGCCGAGCCGAGCACCGCGCCGAGCACGCTCAGGGCGATGCCGATGAAAAATGCGTCCGCCCAGACCGGCGGCGTGATGCCGCGCAGGGCGTAGATCGCCTTCGCGCCCACGCAGCCGAGAAAGCCGAGCAGCATCCCGAGATACGCGCCGCAGCGGCTCAGGCGGCGGCTCCACACGCTGCCGAACGCGACCAGACTCCAGGCGCCTGCGATGACGGTGCCGCCGAAGTACATGATGAGGAAGATCTGCGGCGGATTGAGGTAGGCGAGCGCGAGCACGACGAGGCTGACCGCCAGCATCGCCCAGCGGGAGCGGGCGAGCTTTTTGCGGTCGTTTTCGGCCTCGGGCAGAATGTCGTTGACGACGGAAAAGCCGATCAGCGACAGAAACGTCGATGCCGACGAGATGCCGGCGGCGCTGATGCCGATGAGCAGCAGCATACCGATGACCGGCGGCAGCACGTGTGTGGCCGCCCAGATCATGGCCTCGCTCCCGGGGAGCGTATCGTTGATGTTGCGCACGAACGCGGCCGCGAAATACAGCGCGATCGTCACGACCATGACGCCCATGGACGACCAGACGGACGAGCGCAGCACAACGTGCTCGTCCTTGGCCATGAGGTAGCGACTGGTCTGCCACGGGCTGATGGCCACGACGAGCGCCCAGACGATGCCGTAGGTCACCGCCCAGACGGTGTTGCTCACGCCGTCTGAATAGAGGTAGTCCGGATTTCCGGCCCAGGAGAGGATGCCGGGCATGGTGTCGCTGTTGGCGAGCGCCTCGATGCCGGCGAACCAGCCGCCGCCCGCACGGATGAGAAACGGGACGGCCACGAGCGCCGCCGCAAGAAAGACGAGGAACATGATCGTGTCCGTCAGCAGCACGCCCGGCGAGCCGGAGTAGATCGTGAAGGCGGTGAACGCCAGCCACACGATCACGGCGCAGAGCCTGTAGTCATAGCCCGTGATGCTGCTCATGAGCGTGGCCACGCCCTGAATGGCGCTGAGCAGATACGCGCTCACGGAGACGAGCAGGATCACGGCCGAGAGCCTGCGCAGGCGCGCAGAGCAGAAGCGGCGGCCGAAATACTCCGGCAGCGTCGTCACCTCGCTCCGGCGGATGTACCGCCCGAAGAAGCCCGCGCCGTAGATGTAGCCGGTCGCCTGAATGACGCCGACGGTCACGATGCCGATGAAAAAGCCGGAGTAGACCTCGCCTGTGTCGCCGAGAAACGCGCCCGTCGAGAGAAACGACGCGATCAGAGACCCGACGATCAGCAGCGTCGGCGCGTTGCGCCCGGAGACGTAGTAGTCGTTCGTATCCTTGACCATGCGCCCGGCGGCGATGCCGACGGCAAAAAACACGACGAGCGCGGCAAGGATACCCAGGAAATACAGATTCATTTCTTCTGTCCGCCCCCGCGCTCAGAGCCGGTCACGGCTCGGTAGACAAATGCGGTGATGACGATCCAGACGCCGAAGGAGATCGAGAGAACGAGTTCCATGCCGGTACCTCCGTGGTGCAGATTCAGTCAAGCTTGAGCAGTACGCGCGCGTAGTGGTCGTTCGGCACAAACGGCTTGCCATTAAGCTCGTCGAACAGCGGCTGATAGCCGTAGCCGTCCGTGACCCAGGCATAGCCGCGGTACTGCGCGGTGTTGAAGCCGGGGATGGTGTTGGCCTCGATGATGAGCGGGCCGTCTGCGGTCATGGTCACATCCCAGCCGATGTTGGAGATCTTGCTGGCCAGCGGCACGGCGCGGCGCATCATGTCGATGGTCTCATCCCAGAACGGGAGCTGCAGACCGGGGAAGGCCACGCCCGTGACCGGGTGCGCATGATAGTCGATGCAGTTGTTCTGATCCACGGCGTCGGTGATCACGACGCCGGTGCGGATGTCGATCATGGCGGTCAGCGCGTCCTGACAGCCGTTGGAGATGTCCTTTTCGATGGCGGCCGTGAGCACCGGGGCGAACAGATACGTTCCGGACGGCGCGGTCACGGTGTAAAAGCGCACGATGCTCACGGCGCCGGGGTTGAGCTGCGCGAGCGTCGGGTGCTGCTGAATGTATTCTTCCACGATGCCGCCGGGATTTGCGCGCAGGTAGGCGAGGGTTTCCGCGCGCGCCTGCTCCGTCGCCGCGCCGAGTATGCGCACGCCCGTGCCCTGACCCTTGCAGTTGGGCTTATAGACGACCTTGCCGCAGTCACCGGCGAGGCTTTCGAGCAGCGCCGCGTCCACGTCGGACGCCTGCACGCAGCGGCGGCCGTAAAAATCGGCAAACACCTTGGAGAAGATGTATTTGTTCATGAGGATGGCAATGTAGCGGCGGTCGGTATAGGTCTTGCGGAATTCCGCGCGCGTCCACAGTGTGGACATGGTGCGCTTTTGCGCCTCCGTGCGCTCATGATAGCCGACCCATTCATACTCGTTGAGAGAGATGTGGTTTTGCTTTTTCGCAGCGATGATGTCCCGCTCGATCTCGGCGGGGTCCTCTGCGTAGCGCTCGGCATAATTCGCGGCAAATTCGCGGATATACCTGCGCGCGGAGAGCCATTTGCTCAGCGTCCGTTTTTGTTCCATATATGCATTCTCCTGCGTCAGATTTGGAGCTTCCTCAGCTTTTCAAGGGCATTCGCCGCGAATACCTTTGAGAAAATGAGGAGGGGATAAAGGCACGGGGGAGAAGCCACACAAAATGTGCGGCTTCTCCGGATAGGATCGTTTAGTAGTCCGGCGTGTCCCACGCGTCCGGCACCCAGTCCTTGGGCACCATCGTGGTGCGGAAATTGCCGTCCATCTCGCGGTAGGCCATGCGCAGCTTCTGAATGCGCCACGCGCCGTCCTCGCCCTTGACGAAGTCGTCGCAGTAGACCATCCAGCTCTGCAGCACTTCACAGTCATCATAATAGCACATATGGTCCTCGTATTGGAAGACCCCGCGTGCATGGTTTTCGTCGATCAGCCAGATCATCGGCTGGTGCCCCATATGCATCGTCTGCATATCCTTGTTGCACCACTTGGCGTTGCGCGCCTGCAGGAGCTTGTCCTTGACGGTGAGATGGCCGTTGAGGTAGTAGCGGAAGTCGTCGGTGAACAACTCCATCATATACTCCTCTTTTTTCATGTCCATGCACCACCAGTAGAAATACTTGCACTCGATGATCTTCTGCAGCTGGCACAGCTGCTCGGGTGTGTATTCCTGTCGGCGGACGTGCGTGATGACGTCGAGCACCATATCCCGGACTTTGTCGGGGAATGGGATGTTTCTCGTTGCCACGGGCGAATTACTCGATGGTTTCGAAGTAGTCGTAGGACGGATCCTTGACCTTGTCGCGGCCGTTGTTGTAGTCGGGCGCGAAGTCGGGGTGCAGGATCATGGTGTTGTCGCCGGCGACGGTGCGCTTGACGACGAGCCACTTGCCGTCGCGCTTCTCCCAGAGGTCGATGTCGCGGCAGCGTGCCACGACGACCATGCCGTTGCGGTACTTGCAGGCGGCGTACATATAAGCCTCGGCGGCGGCCTTGGTGCCGTCCTCGTTGAGCTTGATGAGGATGTTGGTCATGACGTGGTGCGTGGAGACCATCTTGCGGTGCATCTTGAGCATCATGTCGATGAAGCCGTAGCCGGTGCCCTTGTAGGTCGGGCCGTAGTCGACCTGCGCATCTTCGGCGAACACGGTCTTGCCGAGCGGGTTGTCGATGCGGTCGAGCGCGCGGGCGTAAACGTAGTACTGGTCACGGATTGCGTCTTTTTCTACGAGTTTTTCAAGTTCAGTCATGGTTATTCTCCTTTCGGTGTTGTCGTGTTGGTTTCCTTTGCTTCTTTTACGTTACGGCAGCGGTGTCACATCTGCGCGATGAGCGCTTCCAGCTCCGCCTTCCTGCCGGTCTGTGTGATGATCTGCATGCCGCCCATCTGTGCGGTGCAGTTGGCCTCGACCATGCACCAGCCGTGTGTGCTGTAGGCAAGGTCCCAGCCGCAATAGTGATTTCCGGGCACCATGTGCGCCGCCGTTGTGACCATGGCAACGGCTTTGTCCCATTCCGGGAGGCGGTAGCCATTAAAGCGCACGCCGGTGTCCGGATGGGCCGCGTAGCGGCGGCTCTTTTTGTCCGCGCCGTCGGAGCAGATGCACCCGGTCTCGGGGTCGATGAGTGCGCTGATGCCGCCGGCGCTGAAGTTGTCGATGATGCCGTCGCCGCGTCCGACGCGCAGCGTCGGATGAAACAGCCGCACGCTGCCGTCTGCCAGAACGACCGTCGGGATGCGCAGGGTGTTGACCGACTGCGGATGGATGCGCGCCAGCTCCTCCCCCTGCTCGATGATCTCCTCAAGGATCGCGCCGTGCGCGCTGTAGGCGGCGTGTGCGGCCTCGGGGTAGGGGTAGTCCGCGATCGACTCGGTGTGAACGCCCTTGCCGAAGGCGGCGTAGACGGGCTTGACGATGTAGCGCGGGTGCGCCTGCGTAAAATCGCGCAGGGCCTCGAGGGCGGCGGGCGTCGGCTGCGCGCCTTTTTTGATGCGCAGCACATCGCGGCCGTAAAAGTCGCGGAACTTCTGGTACGTGAGGTACTTGTTTTCGAGCATGTTCGTGTTTTTCGGATCGTTCATGCGCGGGTAGTAGCTCATGCGGATGCCTTCCGTGATGAACCCGTCCCGGTAGGCGGCATCCTTTCCCTCATAGCCGAAGAGGAAGTATTCATTATAGTAAGAGCCATAGCGAAACAGGCTCCGGATCATGTCGCGCCGCAGACGGTACAGGCGCTTTTTGTCGCTCAGTACATCCACGCCGCGGTACTGGGCGATGGTCTTGTCCAGATCCCGCCGCTTGCGGTGGTAGTAGTATGCCTTGCGGTACCAGGTCTGAAAACGGATCTTTCGGTAGACTTTGCGCCGCAGTTTTTTCAGCACGGGGATCACGCTCCGTTCGCAGGGATTTTTCGGCCATTTTGGTTCAAGCCGCCATACATCGGGTGTACGACGGCTTGAATCAAGCGGGTTATTTATTTCTTCTTGATGACTTTCTTTTTCTTCGGGCGGAACATATTGATCCGGATGCGGTGCGTTTTGTCTCGCTGGAAGGATTCCTCATACACGCGCAGGTAGCCGGTGTCCTCGATCAGCCACTCGCCGTCGACCTTGACATACTTGTCGGTGTAGATGGCAGAGCCCTGGATCTGCGTGCCGCAGTAGGGGTTGCCCTCGGCGAAGATCAGGTTGTCCTGCAGGTACCACTTGCCGTAGGCGACCGTGTCGCTCTCAAACCAGATGACCGGGTTGTGACCCTGATGCAGGGTGATCTCGGTGTCGGGCATGGACTCCTTGAAGTAGTTGGTGATCTCCTTCGGGCCGTGGAAGACGAGCTTGCCGTTGGAGTAGGCGGTGGAGATATTCGGGGTCATGGTCGTCTCCAGCTCATCCCAGTTCTTGGTGTCGAGCGCACGGAAATACTTGCTCTTGAGCTCCTTGATGGCCTGCACGTCCTTGAGACGCTGCACTTCTTTCTCGAGTGCTTCCAGACGTTCTTCAACTGTCATAATGATAACCTCCTGACTTGTTATCTGTGTTTGACGTTTGCGATCAGACCTTCATGGCGGCGGCGTAAGCCTCTGCCGTGGCCTCGATGCCCATGTCGGCCTTTCTGGCGCTGCCGATGACATCGCAGGGGATGCCAAGCTCGCTGCACGCGTCAGTCAGATCCTGCGTCGGGCGGGAGTGCATGCCGGTAGCGATGACGAGAGAGTCAAAGTGGCGGGTCTTCTCGACGGTCTTCTTGGCCTTGTTCGTGAACGCATAGGTGATCTCGTGGTCGCCGACGGCGGTGACCTTAGAGCCGCGGCTCTTCTTGATGGTCTCGCCGGGGTACTCGATGTCGAGGAACATCGTGCGCAGCATGCCCATCTTGTTGCCGACACGCTTGGTGTCCATGACGCGCACATCGGTCACGCCGTGCTCGATGAGGAACTGCGCGGTCTCGCAGCCGACACCGCCGCCGCCGAGGATAATGGTCTCGCCGTGCGGCATGGCCTTGCCGGCCAGCACGTCCTCAGCAACGAACACGTCCGCCGCGGTATCCAGACCGGGGATGTTCGGCTTGACGAAGTGTGCGCCGGTGGCGACGATCACGTGGTCGGGCTTGACTTCCTTGATGAGCTCGGGCGTCACGGTGACACCGGTCTTGATCTCGATGCCCATGCGCTTGCACTCCTCGGCGTCCCACATGACGGCGTCGGTGAAGGCCTGCTTCTTCGGGGCCTTGCCGGCGAGCACGAAGTAGCCGCCCGGGGCGTCGGTGGCTTCATAGACGGTCGGGTTGTGGCCGCGGGCCTTGAGGTACTCGGCTGCCATCAGGCCGCCGATGCCGGCGCCGATGACCATGACGTTCTTGGCCGTCTCCGGCTTCGGGAGGCCCTTGTACTCGAGGCAGAGCGCCGGGTTGCGGGTGCAGGTGATGTGCTTGGCCTTCGGGTCGATGACCTTGTCGTAGCAGCCCTCGGTGCAGCCGATGCAGCGGCGGATCTCCGCCTCGCGGCCTTCCATGGACTTGTTGCACCATTCGGGATCGGCGAGCTGCGCACGGCCGACGGCGACCATGTCGATCTTGCCCTCACGGATGAGCTGATCGGCCAGCGCGGGGTCGACGATGCGGCCGACGCCGATGACCGGAATGTTCACGCGCGCCTTGATGGCGGCGATGTTATCCATGTTGAAGCCCGGCTCCAGGTTGTAGGGCGGCACTTCGTACACGGTGGCAAGGCTGCGGGCGTTGCCGCGGGACAGGTCGATCGCGTCGACACCGGCCTCGGCGGCCCAGTTGATGAACTGCACGGTCTCGTCCTGCGTGGTCACGGCCGGGAGCATCTCGTCGATGGCGTCCAGACGCATGAGCAGCGGCATGTCTTCCGGCATGTTCTTGCGCATCTCGCGGATGACTTCGAGGTTGAAGCGGCAGCGGTTCTCGAGGCTCTGGTTGCCGTACTCATCGGTGCGCTTGTTGAGCGAGGGGTTCATGAATTCGTGCGGCAGGTAAGTGTGCGCGCCGTGGAACTCGAGTGCGTCAAAGCCGGCTTCGACGGCGAGCTTGGCGGAGTAGCCGAACTGCTTGACGATCTCATGGATGCGCTCGACGGTCAGCGTGTCGGGCGTCTCGAGCTTGTTGGTCTTGTCGAAGAACTCTTCGGGCACGAAGCCGCCGTGCCAGATCTGCACGGCCGCCTTGCCGCCGGCAGCGTGGATCGCGTCGGTGACCTTGCGCAGCTCATCTCTGTGGTGCTCATTATAAAGGCCGAGGTACAGGTAGGCATGGCACTCGGGGCAGATGGAGACAAGCTCGACAATGTTCAGGCCGCAGCCGCCGGCCGCGCGCGCAGCGTGGTAGGCGGGCAGGTCCTCGCCGACGTTATGCTTGTCCTTGACCATTTTGGTGTTCATACCCGGCAGAACCACACGGTTTTTCAGCTCAAGCCCTCTGAGCTTGATGGGAGAAAACAATGCATCGTAACTCATGAAATACACCTTTCCTAATTGTAATGGATGCGTAACTGGTTTCCTACACGTTCTGCTTGAGCGCGGAGTTCCTTAATCGTGTCCGGCGGACCCGGGAATGATCCTCCGGAGACCGGCCGCTGGTGGCCGGATTCCACGCTCAACAGCTATTGTAAAAATTTTAACACTAGGTTGCGGGGCGTGTCGGAAAGAATGTGGCCTATTCATGCGCAAGGAATGTACAAAATCTTTAGTTTTATTGTCACTCTGCGACAGGTTTGTGGCGTAATGTACAAAAACATGGATGCTTTCTTGTGATGGCTTGCTTTTTCCTACAGAGAAATGCCGAAAAATCCGGTGTTTTCCGGCGCTTTTCCGGCACTTTTTCTTTGGACATTGCGGCGAAAAAGGCACAAAAACGTAGTGAAAACACAAAAACTGTCCGCTTCCATGCCATCATTTTCTGAAATTCTTTTTGGAAATGTGGATTATTTAACAAGAAAATGTGCGACATGGCCGCGCCGTTTCCAGTATACTGAAAGCACGAACCATCCGGAGCACCCGTGCGTCGTTTGGCGGCCGCAGCGCCGCAGACGGCTGACGGCACGGGACACATCATTAAAATCGTTCAGGAGGTAACAACATGATCACTGATATGAAAAATGCGAAGATCTTCTCCCCCCTGCAGCTTGGCAGAACGACGCTGAAGAACCGCATCGCCATGGCGCCGATGAGCATGCACTACGAGGCCACCAACGGCACCGTGCCCAAGCAGCTCGCCGACATCTTCGTGCGCCGCGCCGAGGGTGGCGCCGGCTACGTCGTCATCGACGCTGTCACGGTCGACCATAAGTATTGGTACATCGGCAAGACGACCGCGCTGGACAAGGACTCCCTCGTCCCGCAGTTCGCCGCCTTTGCCAAGCGCGTGAGCGATGCCGGCAGCACGCTCATCCCGCAGATCATTCATCCGGGTCCGGAGTCCATCTGTGCGCTCAAGGGCATCACGCCCCTCGGCCCGTCCGTGAACACGAACGCCAACGGCGCTGTCAGCCGTCCGATCACCATCGACGAGATCCACAAGGTGGTCAAGCAGTACGGCCAGGCCGCGCGCCGCGCCGAAGAGGCCGGCTGCGGCGGCATCGCGCTGCACTGTGCGCACGCTTACATGCTGCCGGGCGCGTTCCTCAGCCCGCTGCGCAATAAGCGTATGGACGAGTACGGCGGCTGCATCGACAACCGTGCCCGCCTGATACTTGAGATCATTGAAGAGTGCCGCCGCAATATCAGCCGCGATTTCCCGATCGTGCTGCGTGTCTCCGGTTCCGAGCGTGAGCCGGGCGGCAACTCCCTGGACGAAATGCTCTACCTCGCCCCGAAATTCGAGGCTGCGGGCGTTGATATGCTCGAGGTCTCCGGCGGCGTCCAGTATGAGGGCCTTCAGAACATCCTTCCCTCCCACAGCCAGAAGATCGGCATGAACGTCTATGAGGCGTCCGAGATCAAGAAGGTCGTGAACATCCCGGTTTTCGTTGTCGGCAAGATCAACGACGTGCGCTACGCCGCCGATCTGGTGGAGCGTGGTCTGGTGGACGGCGTGTCCATGGGCCGTCCTTTGCTCGCAGACCCCGACCTGCCGAAGAAAGCACTCGAGAACCGCTTCGATGACATCACGCCCTGCGGCTCCTGCGGCGGCCGCTGCATCACGCCGGAAGATCCGCATCATCCGGTCTGCAAGTGCCACATCAACCCGCTCGTCGGTCATGAGTACGACTTCCCGTTCAACCCGACCGACAAGCCCAAGAAGGTCCTCATCATCGGCGCCGGCCCCGGCGGCATGTACACCGCTGTCACGGCGGCTGAGCGCGGCCACGACGTCACCGTCTGGGAGAAGGGCAAGCAGATCGGCGGCCAGCTGAATCTGGCGGTTGTCTCTCCCGGCAAGCAGGAGATGTGCAAGTGGCTCACCCACCTCAACTACCGCGCCAAGAAGGCCGGCGTGAAGTTCGAGTTCAAGAAGGAAGCTACGGTCGAGAATGTCAAGGAGTTTGCACCTGACGCAGTCGTCGTCGCTACCGGCGCGACGCCGCTGATCCCGACCTTCATCAAGGGCGTCGGCGACTACCCGGTCATCACCACCCATGATATCCTCAGCCGCAAGGTCACCATCCCGAAGGGCACGGTCTGCATCCTCGGCGGCGGCGAAGTTGCCTGCGAGACGGCCGAAATGCTCATGGCCGACGCGCGTCCGAACTCCTTTGCGACCACCGGCAGCATCGGCGACGTGGAAGTCACGCTTGTTGAGATGCAGCCGCAGCTCATGACCGGCGTCTGCCTGCCGAACCGCAACATTGCGCTCGCCAGCCTGCGCCGCGAGGGCGTCAAGAGCTACATCAACTCCAAGGTCCTCGAAGTGACCGAGCACGACGTCAAGATCCAGCACAAGGACGGCTCCGAGGAGTGGCTCAAGGGCTTTGATTACATCATTCTCGGCCTCGGCTCCCGCAAGTACGATCCGCTGTCCGAAGAGCTCAAGGCTTTCGTTCCGGAAGTGCACGTCATCGGCGACGCCGTCAAGCCGGGTCAGTCCAGCGATGCCATGCATCAGGGCTTCCACATCGGCTACGAGCTGTAAGGTGTCCCCCGAAACTCCTTCTATTTGATATTTCCCCTTTTCATCCTCTTACTCCTTTCAATCTTATCACAGCGCGAAGACCCGCCGGATGCACACCGGCGGGTCTTTTGCCATTTTTCGCGTTCTGTAACAAAAATGAAAATGTTTAAAAGATTGTTCGCGTTTACTTGTTTTTTGCAGGGAAAGCTGTTAATCTATAAACGTGTAAGTGTGGGTAGTTTTTTATAAACTGAGTTGTTTCTGTGACCGTGAAAGGGGGCTGAATACTTTGAAGAGAAGGAGCAGGCCGCTCTGCGAAACACCGCGCAACGGGTATTTCTGCGGGCCGGACAAGTATCTCCGTCTGCAGGAGCATACCATTCGCGAGGAGCTGTTCCCCATTATGGAAGTGGACAGTTATTTTGTGCTTGTCCGCGAAGGTAGCGGCAGCTTTATCATCAACGGCGAGGAGTTTCCTGTGCGGCCGGGCTGCGTTGCGTGGATCCAATGCTCTCAGGTGCTGACGATCTGCCCCAAATTCGGGGAGGCGCTCACGCTCTGGGTCGCCGCGTTTGATTATCAGCTTTTGAGCTACTATATGTTCAATCAGATCACCAACCTGCGAGAGGTCGAGATCGTGACCGGCCTGCCGGTCATCGGGCCGGATGGAGATGATATTCAGCAGATCGTGCGCCTGTTTGAGCAGTTCCGCCACCTGAGCGCGAAAAACAGCTGCGGCTCGGCTGTGATCCGCAGTTCCTTCCTGCGCAAGATCGAGCTGCTGTATAACCGCGCCGCCGCACGCCGCAAGGAGCTGTACTCGCTGCTGGATATGCCGCTCGGCCGGCGCGCCAGCCTCTATATCGCCACGCACAGCACGGCGGAGCTCACGGCGGCCTCGGTCGCCGAGGCGGTCTCGTCCGATGCGGATGAGACGGCACTCAACCACGCGCTGCTGATCGCCACGGGGCTGAATTTCAGCCAGTATGTCAACCGCGTGCGGCTGATTCTGGCCATGTCGTACTTTCTGTATGACAGCCTGCCGTTTGACTACGTGTCGTCCATCTCCGGCTTTCATATGAGCATCACGTTTTTCCGCCGCTTCAAGGCGCTGACCGGCATGACCCCGCAAGGGTACCTCAACGACATGCTCAGCGACGGGAAGGACGGCCGGGTCTACCGCGGCATGATCATGAGCGAGACGCTTATCTCCGCCATCAGTTATCTGTATGAGAATATGTCCGAGCCGATCGACGCGGAAAAGATCGCGCGCGATCTCTATACCTCGGAGAATATCCTGCGTGTGCAGCTCAAGACGCGCCTGAACTCCAGCTACAAGCAGATCCTGTCGATGTTCCGCGTCCGCTACGCTGAGGCGCTGCTCACGACGACGGAGCTGCCGACGGTCGACATCGCCATGGAGACGGGCTTCGGCTCCGACCGCACGATGGGCCGCGTGTTCTATGCGCTCAACAAGATGTCACCGGGCGAGTTCCGCAAGCAGAGAGGACAGGGGAGGAAGCAGCATGGCTAACGAACGTTCATCTGGCACGGCATTTTTCAGCTCCAAGGACGAGAAGTCCGTTCTGGCCGGCGCGCATGACTATTTTGTCAACAATGTCCTGCCCAGCGATATCAAGGCGTGCGTGCGCAAGATCAAGGCGCCGACGCTCTATGTCAATAATCACGACGAGACGTTTCTGCTCGTGCGCAGCGGCCACGGTACACTCACGGTCAATGGTCTGGATTACCGCCTCAAGCCGGACACGCTTGTCAACCTCGGGCCGTTTCACCGCTACCGCTATCAGCCGGACAAGGGGGAGACGCTTGAGATCGCCGAGAGCCGCATGAACAGCGGCACATATGTCTACCTCGTGGCGAACCCCTATATGAAGTTCGAGCAGTTTTATGTCCCGTCCGAGCCGCCGGTCGTGGCGCTGCACGGGCTGTATGCCGAGATCGCGAACGATGCCATGGGCGGCATTCTCGCGGAGACGGAGCGGCAGTCGCCCGATCAGCTCCAGCTGTGCTTCTGCTATATGATGGACCTGCTCGGTATCATGACCGAGAAGATGCCGCGGGAATATTTTCACCAGACACCCGGTCAAAAGTGAGAATTAACAGAAAATATCGTCAATGTGGACAAAGCCTCAAAAGCGACAGCGGTCGTCTTTTGAGGCTTTGTCAGTTTTGCCACGAAAAGTGTTGTGAAATCTTATTTTTTGTCGTTTTTAACGATAGCAAAACAGGAGGCAACGCCCAGAAGAAAATCGAATCTAATGTTAAAATATTATCGTTCCTTAACAAAAGCATAACTGCTGGTGTGTGTCCGGGGGGACGGGAAACCTCCGGAAAAAGTCAAAGATTTGCGTTAAGAAAGGACAAAGAATCATGTTTGAAAATGAATTCAAAGGCAAAGTCGTTCTGGTAACCGGCGGCAGCCGCGGCATTGGTTTCGCAGCCGTCAAGGGCTTCCTCGCTGGCGGCGCGAAGGTCTACTTCCTCAGCCACTACGAAGAGACCGGCGCCAAGGCGCTGGCCGCCCTCAAGGAGATCAACCCCGACTACGAGGTCATGACCAAGGCGATCGATCTGTGCGACTACAAGGCCGTTCAGGAGCTGTATAAAGAGATCATTGCCAAGTGGGGCCGTCTGGACGTGCTCGTCAACAACGCCGGCACCGACAACAGCACCTGGCTGACCAAGCTCAAGCAGTCCGAGTGGGATGCTGTCTGCAACCTGAACATGAAGGGCCCCTACACCATGATGAAGTACGCGATCCCGCACCTGATCAAGACCAAGGGCTGCATCGTCAATACCGCTTCCGTCGCCGGTGTCTACGGCTGCCCGACCGGCCTGCCGTACCCCGCCAGCAAGGCTGCCCTGATCGCCATGACCAAGTCCGTCGCTTATTCCTTCGCCGACAGGGGCGTGCGTGTCAACGCGGTCGCTCCGGGCGTTGTCAACACCGACATGGTCGCCAATATGCCGCAGTTCGCCAAGGACTCCGTCGGTGATACCATCCCGATGAAGCGCTTTGCCGAGCCCGAGGACATTGCCAACGGCATCCTGTTCCTGTCCTCCAGCGCCGCATCCTACGTCACCGGCGTCTGCCTGCAGATCGACGGCGGCTACCGTCCGAACAACCTGCCGAAGTAATTTTCCAAAGCCGCTGATCCCGCCCGCCGCGGGCGGGCGGGAGGCGGCATATGCCAAATTCAGTGCTGTCAGGAAGTGATGGAGATGCGCACGCAGCATTTTAACATTTTCAATACCGGGACGGAGAGCTTCTTCACCCCCGGCACGCAGCTGGCGAACATCGCCCGCGTGAAGCCGGATGCTCCGGCGGTCATCTACGTTTCCCCGGAAAACAAGGAGACGGTCATGACATGGCTGGAGCTCCACGAGCTCTCGAACCGCATTGCATGGTATCTGCTCGATCAGGGCATTGGCCCGGGTAAGAGCGTGCTCGCCGCGCTGCCGAACATTCCGACGCACATCGCGCTCGCATTCGGCATCTGGAAGACCGGCGCGTGCTATGTTCCGGTCTCGAACCGCGCGCCGCAGCGAAACCTCATGGAGATCTGCACCTGCGTTTCCCCGGCGCTCGTCATCACCAACCGCAAGAAGCCCGATGGCTATCCCGGCCTGAGCACGGCGGAGCTCAAAACGCTGTGCGCCGGATATTCTGCGCAGCTGCCGCCCGATGTGCTGGCCATTCCCAACCTTGCCAACTGTTCCGGAGGCACGACGGGAAAGACCAAGGTCATCGAGCAGGACATGCCGGCAGGGGAGAGCGACGAGGGGCTGCGGACGTGGTTTTCCGTGTCCGGCATGCGCTTTGAGATGCGCCAGCTGCTCGCGGGCCCGCTGTTTCACGGCGCGCCGCACTCGGCGGCCTTCAACGGCCTCTACTGCGGCAACACGCTCGTCATGCCGGCCAAGCTCGACGCCGAGACGATCGTGCGGCTCATCAAAAAGTACCGCATCGAATATGTCCAGATGGTGCCGACACTCATGCAGCGCATCAGCCGCATGCCCGGCTTCCGAAAGGAAGACCTCGCGAGCATTGAGGTGCTGTGCCACACCGGCGGTGTCTGCTCGCAGGATCTCAAGCGCGAATGGCTCGAGATCATCCCGCCCGAGCGCCTGTACGAGTTGTATGCCATGACCGAGTGCATCGGCATGACGTCCATCCGCGGCGACGAGTGGCTGCGCCACCCCGGCAGCGTCGGCAAGATGCACTGCGGCAGGGTCGCGATCCGCGATGAGGACGGCAGGGAACTGCCGCACGGCGAGATCGGCGAGATTTTTATGTCGTGGGGCGATAACAGCCCGCACGTTACCTATAAGAATATGCCGCCGCTCCCGGTGGACAGCGAAGGCTTCCGCAGCGTCGGCGACATGGGCTATGTAGATGCTGACGGCTATCTGTACTTTGCAGACCGCCGCAGCGACATGATCGTCACCGGCGGAGAGAATGTCTTTGCCGCCGAGGTCGAGATGGTGCTCAAAAAGCACACCAAAGTGGTTGACGCCGTGGTCATCGGCCTGCCCGACCCGGATTGGGGTCACCGCATCCACGCCATCGTGGAGACGAACGCCCCGCTCGGGAGCAAGGAGCTGATCCGCTTCGCGCTCAACTATCTCCCCCCGTACAAGATCCCCAAATCCATTGAATTTACGGATCACATTCCCGTTAATGAAAACGGGAAGATCGTGCGCAGCAAGCTGATCGAGGAGAGCCTCGCCAAAGGCTACTGACCGGCGCTGCACACAGGAAAGCAACCAAACTGTCCACGGCAAATGCCGAATCATCAGACAGGAGAATACACTATGGAAAACAACAAAAACTACATGAAAGGCTTTGTGCCGTATGCAGTTGCAGCGGCTATCCTCAGCCTTTGCGGCGGCTTCACCGCCTCGGTGCCGACCGCGATCTCCACGGCCTGGAATGCGGATGCGTCCCTGACCTTCATCACGCTGGCTTATTCCCTGGCCGCCGCCGCTATGGCGCCGATCATGGGCAAGCTCGGCGGCGCGATCGGCCGCAGAAAGATGCTGCTCGGCGCGATGGCACTCTACACCGTCGGCCAGGCGCTCATCGCTATCTGCCCGCAGAACGTCCCGCTGCTGCTCGTGTTCCGCTTCATGGTCGGTATCGGCGCTGCCGGCATCGCTCCGGTCGTCATGTCCTACATCATGATGGAGTTCCCGCCCGAGAAAATGGGCCAGGGCTTCACGATCTACATGGCGCTGGCCTGCGGCATGGTCATCTTTGGACCCACCCTCGGCGGTATCGTCATGAAAGTCATCGGCACGGCCAGCGCATGGCGTATCGTCATGTGGATCTGCGTCGCACTGTGCGTGATTTCGTTCCTCATCTGCTTTGCAAAAGTCAAGGATAACCCGAACATCCCCAAGGGCTCTATGAAGGGCTTTGACTGGGCGGGCGCCGTGTTCGTCCTGCTCATGTTCGGCGCGCTCGTCTGCGTGCCCACCTTCGGCCAGCAGAACGGCTGGGCCAGCGTTGCGACGCTCGCGTCCATCGCTGTGGCCGTCGTCGGTCTGATCGTCCTGTTCCTCGTCGAGAAGAAGGCTGCCAGCCCGATCCTCAACGGCAAGTTCATCGCCCGCAAGAACTTTGTGCTCCCCGTGCTGATCATGTTCCTCACGCAGGGCCTCATGACCGCCTGCCTGACCGAGGTCATCCGCTTCGGTTATGCCATCGACAAGGCCACCGTCGCTGCGGTCGCCATGAGCATTGAGTACCTCGGCATGGCCATCGGCACCATCGTCCTCGGACCCATGGCCGATAAGAAAGAGCCCAAGATCGTTGCTGCGATCGCGCTCGTGTTCGTTGCCATCGGCTCTCTGATCATGCTCTTCATCGGCGAGAATGCCGGCATCCTCATGATGGGCGGCGCGCTGTTCTTCGTCGGCCTCGGCCTCGGCGGCAACACCACCATCTTCATGAAGGTCGCTCTGTCCGGCGTTGCTCCGGCTGAGTCCTCCTCCGCTTCCGGCACGTTCAACGTCTTCAAGGATATGTGCGCTCCGTTCGGCGTCGCCATCTTCGTGCCCATGTTCGTCACCGGCATGACCAAGAAGGCCGCCACCGGCATGGCAGTGCCCGCCGCTGCCGCCAGCGCGCTGCACTCCGTGGCGCTCGTGCAGCTCATCTGTGTCGTCGTCGGCATCGTGGTCTGCTTCCTGATCCCGAGCGTGCACAAGAAGGCAGAAGCCGCCAAAGAGTAATTTCTTCCGACCAATCAACCTCATTCAGTGCGATACGCACAGAAAGGATTGTCATCTAACATGAAAGAAATCGACAACAAACTGACTCAGAAGTTTGACGAGTATCCGTCCTTCGGCGTCCTCAAGGGCGTCAAGGTCTTCGTGACCGGCACGAACATCGCCGGCCCCTTCGCCGGCTGCCTCATGGCCGAGATGGGCGCGAAGGTCCTGCAGGCCGAGGCTCCGACCATCGCCTGCCAGACCCGCGGCACCCTCGCGTGGAGCCAGAACCACCGCAACGAGTACTCCATCACCATCAACTCCGCCAGCCCCGCCGGCAAGAAGATCTTCCTCAAGTGCATCGAGTGGGCTGACATCTGGATCGAGGCCGGCCGTCCGGGCTCCTATGCCAAGCGCGGCCTGACCGATGAGGTCTGCTGGAAGCACAACAAGAAGCTCGCCATCGTGCACGTGTCCGGCTACGGCCAGTTCGGCCCGTCCAAGAACAAGCCCTCCTACGACGTCTCCGGTCAGGCCATGGGCGGCTACATGTACATGAACGGCGTCTCCCCGACGTCCGGCCCGCTGAAGGTCAACCCGTACCTGTCTGACTACATCACCGCTTACAACGCATGCATGGTCGCGCTCGCCGGCTACATCAACGCCAAGAACAGCGGCGAGGGTGATTCCTGCGACGTCGCGCAGTACGACACCATGTTCCGTCTGCTCGACAACTACCCGGCCAACTGGTTCAACAAGGGCTACCCGAAGCAGGGTGAGCCCGTGCCCTTCCGCACCGGCAACAAGAGCGACCAGGCTGCCTGCTTCTCCTTCTACGACACGAAGGAAGGCAACGCCATGTTCGTTGCGATCGTCGGCCAGGGCCCTGTCACCCGTGGCTACCCGATCATCGGCATGGGCAAGCCCGGCGTCACCGAGGGCATCCCGAAGAACTGCACCGGCTTCCCGCTGTTTGACCCCCGCGGCAAGAAGGCGGACGAGCTGTGCGCGAAGTTCTGCGCCGAGCACACCTGCGACGAGATCGAGGAGATCTTCAACAAAGCCGGCATCCCGTGCCAGCGCGCCTACGGCCCGGCTGACATCGAGAAGGATCCGCAGTACGAAGCTCGCGAGAACATCGTCGAGTGGGATGACCAGTGCTTCGGCAAGATGAAGGGCATCGGTGTCACGAACATCTTCAAGAAGAACCCGTCCCAGATCGTGGCTTCCGCGCCGTGCTTCGGCGAGCACAACCGCGAGGTACTCAAGGACTTTGGCTACACCGACGAGGAGATCGACGCGCTCTACAAGAAGGGCGAGCTCGCGACTTGGACGCCGGCGGACACCGCCCGCATCAAGAACTTCGTTGAGTGGCACTTCTTCTGGGATCCGGAGCGTCAGGCCAAGCGCATCGGCCTGGAGTATCCCCCGAAAAAGTAAATCTTAGCGCAAATAGACGGTAAGCTGTCAGCATGGGCTTTTGTCCATGTTGGCAGCTTATCTTGAATCCGGAGAAATCTGTAGAAAAACACAACAAAAAGGAGGCACAGCATACATGAGTTTCAAAAAAATTGACTGCAACCTCACGCAGAAGTTCAGCGAATACCCCGACTTCGGTGTCCTCAACGGCGTCAAGGTCTTTGTGTCCGGCACGGCCATCGCCGGCCCCTTTGCCGGCTGCCTGATGGCGGAAATGGGCGCGAAGGTGCTCCAGTCCGAGGCGCCCAAGATCTCCTGCGGTACGCGCGGCACCACGAGCTGGTCGCAGAACCACCGCAACGAGTACTCCATCACGTGCAACCCGCGCACGCCCGCCGGCAAGAAGATCTTCAAAAAGTGCCTCGAGTGGGCCGATATCTGGATCGAGTCCAGCAAGGCCGGCACGTACGCCAAGATGGGGCTCACCGATGAGGTCTGCTGGGGTGTCAACAGCAAGCTGTGCATCGTGCACGTCTCCGGCTACGGCCAGACGGGTCCGTACAAGTCCAAGGCGTCCTACGACGTCTCCGGTCAGGCCATGGGCGGCTATATGTACATGAACGGCGTGTCTCCGACGGATGTGCCGCTGAAGGTCAACCCCTATCTGTCCGACTATGTCACGGCCTACAACGCCTGCATGACCGCGCTCTCGGCATATATCCACGCGCTCAAGACCGGCAAGGGCGAATCGTGCGACGTCGCGCAGTATGATACCATGTTCCGCCTGCTGGATAACTACCCGGTGCTCTGGTACAACAAGGGCTACCCGAAGGACGGCGAGCCCGTGCCGTACCGCACCGGCAACCACTCCGACCTTGCGGCCTGCTTCTCGTTTTACACCACGAAGGACAACAAGCAGCTCTTTGTCGCCATCAATGGCCCCGGCCCGGTCGAGAAGGGCTATCCCATCATCGGCGTCGGCACGCCGGGCGTGACGCCGGGTCTGCCGAAGGGCATCCCCGGCTTCCCGCTCAACACCCCCATGGGGCAGAAGGCGGATCAGGCGCTCACGGATTTCTGCGCGCAGCACACCTGCGCCGAGCTCGAGGAGATCTTCAACAAGGTCGGCATTCCGAACCAGCGCGCCTATGAGCCGGGCGATATCGAAAACGACCCGCAGTACGCCGAGCGCGAGAACCTTGTCGAGTGGGAAGACCAGATCTTCGGCGAGATGAAGGGCATCGGCATCACGAACCGCTTCAAGAACAACCCCTCGCAGATCGTGGCGTCCGCGCCGTGCTTCGGCGAGCACAACCGCGAGGTGCTGCAGGAGTTCGGATACACCGACAAGGAGATCGACGACCTCTACAAGAAGGGCGAGATCGTGACGTGGACGCCGGCGGACACCGCCCGCATCCGTCACCTGCCCGATTGGGGCTTCTTCTGGGATACCGAGCGCCAGTGTGAGCGCATCGGCATGGAGTGGCCGCTCAAGGACGAGTGATCCCAACATACCGGACGGGCTGCGGCTCACACAGCCCGTCCGCCGCATTCTATATCAGCAAAGGAGAAACAAATGGGTAGACTTGATGGAAAAGTCTGTTTCGTCACCGGTGCCGGTTCCGGCATTGGCGCCAAGACGGCCGAGCTCTTCGCACAGGAGGGCGCAAGCGTCATCATGGCGGATATGCATGAGGAAAACCTCAGCAAGGTCGCAGCCGACATTCAGGCAGCGGGCGGCGAGGTCATGACGGCTGTCGTCAACATCACCGACAATGACGCTGTGAAGGCGGCGTTTGCGGCCGGTGTGGAAAAGTACGGCAAGATCGACGCGCTGGCCAATATCGCAGGTGTGCTCGATGTCGCCATGCGGCCGATCGACGATTTTCTTACCAGCGATCTCGACACGACCCTGACCGTGAACGTCAAGGGCACGATGTACGTTACCCGCGCGGCTGTCAAGCAGTTCATCGCGCAGGGCTACGGCACGATCGCGACCGTCGCCTCCGTCGGCGGCGTGAACGGCAACGGCAGCGCCGCTTACACGGTCTCGAAGGGCGCGGAGGTCGCGCTGACCAAGCACATCGCGCTGCGCTTTGCCAACGGTGAGCAGAAGATCCGCGCCAACTGCGTGTGCCCCGGCACGGTCATGACCCCCATGACCACGCGCGCCATGAAGGCCAGAGGCAAGTACACGAAGGCCGCCAAGGCCATGCAGGCCTCCACCGCGAAGCACTCCACGCTCGACGTGGGCACGTGCACGGATCTCGACATCGCCAAGATCCTGCTGTTTTTGTGCAGCGACGATTCTGCGCCGCTCAACGGTCAGGCGCTCGTTGCCGATTACGGCGCAAACCTCTGATCCGACTGCGCCGGTGCGCGCACACCGGCGCAAAGCTATAAAACCGCGCACACAAAATGAAAGGGAGTGTACTGTTATGAGTAACCGTTTGGAAGGAAAAGTCGCGCTGGTCACGGCGTGCACCCGCGGCATCGGCCGCGCGATCGCAGACCTGTTCGTCGATGAGGGCGCGAAGGTCTACTATGCCTGCCGCAACATGGAGACCGGCAAGGCTGCCGTTGAGGCTGCCAGAGCCCGCGGCGGTCAGGCCGAGCTTGTCTACTTTGAGGCACACGACCCCGCCACGCACAGAAGCATGATCGACGAGTGCATCGCCAAGGAAGGCCGCCTCGACGTGCTGGTCAACAACTTCGGCGAATCCAACCCCCGCAAGGACCTCGACATCACCAAGTGCACCTACAAGGAGTTTGAAAAGACCGTCTGCGTGGATCTCTCGACCGTGTTCAATGCCTGCCAGCAGGCGCTCAACAAGGCGATGCTCAAGCAGCATTCCGGCAGCATCATCAACATCGGCTCCGTCGCTGCTGTGTGCCCCGACCGCACGCAGGTCGGCTATGGTGTCGCCAAGTCCGGCATCAACCACCTCAGCCGCCAGATGGCGCGTCAGGTCGCGCACGCGGGTGTGCGCGTTAACGTCCTCAACCCCGGCATCATCGCCACGGAGGCCGTTGCCAAGCACCTCACGCCCGAGACCCAGTCGCGCTATACGACCAACTGCATGATCAAGCACCTCGGCGAGCCCATCGATATTGCCTACATGGCGCTGTATCTCGCCTCTGACGAGTCGAAGTACGTCACGGCACACGTGATGAACGTCTCCGGCGGCTGGATGTAATGTCCGCTTTGTCTTTTTGATATCCTCTCATTCCAGCGGAAAAGAGCCCGGCGTCAGCCGGGCTCTTTTTCTGTGCTTGCGGTGGTGGAATGGGCGCAGCGGCAATTGTTTTCGCTCTTTTCACAAATACCCCCTTTTCATTCCGGCCGTTTTATATTACAATAATACGACGAATATGAAAAAGTGAGGGGAAGTTTTATGGGAACAGAACCGAAGTTTCGGCGTGTCCTGCTCAAGATCAGCGGTGAGGCGCTTGCAGGTGACCAGAAGACGGGACTGAATTTTAACGTGATCGGTCAGGTGTGCGACGTCATCAAGACGTGCACGGAGCTGGGTGTGCAGGTGGGCGTCGTCATCGGCGGCGGCAACTTCTGGCGCGGCGTGAAAAACGGTGAGGGCAAAATGACCCGCTCGCGCGCCGACCACATGGGCATGCTGGCGACCGTGATGAACTGCCTTGCCGTGTCCGATGTGATGGAACAAAAGGGCATTCCCGTGCGCGTGCAGACGGCGGTCGAGATGCCGGCCTTCGCTGAGCACTACACGTGGGAGCGTGCCATTGCGCATCTGGAAGAGGGCAAGGTCGTGCTCTTCGGCGCCGGAAGCGGCTGCCCGTATTTTTCGACCGACACAGCGGCGGTGCTGCGCGCGGCCGAGATCGGCGCGGATGCGATCCTGCTCGCCAAGAACATCGACGGCGTCTACAGCGCCGACCCGCATATTGACCCGAGCGCCGTGAAGTACGATGCGATCACCTATGACGAGGTGCTGGCAAAGCATCTGGCCGTCATGGATCTGACCGCGACGTCGCTGGCCATGGAAAACGACATTCCGGTCGTCGTTTTTGCGCTGGCTGATCCGCAGAATATTGTCCGTGCCGTGATGGGTGAAGCCGTCGGCACGGTCGTGACGAAATAAGAAAAAGAAAAACCCGATAGGAGGATATCATATGTCTACCGATTATACCGAGTTTGAATCCAAGATGAAAAAGACCGCTTCGGTCCTCACCGAGCAGTATGACTCCGTGCGCGCGGGCAAGGCGAATCCCGCCGTGCTCGACCGCGTCACGGTCGATTACTACGGCTCTCCTACGCCCATCCAGCAGATCGCGTCGGTGAGCACGCCGGACGCCCGCTCGCTGCTCATCCAGCCGTGGGACGGCTCCGTGCTCAAGGGCATTGAGAAGGCCATTCTCGCGTCCGACCTCGGCATCAACCCGCAGAACGACGGCCGAGCCATCCGCCTTGTCTTCCCGGCACTGACCGAGGAGCGCCGCCGCGATCTCGCCAAGCAGGTCAAGAAGTACAGCGAGGACGCCAAGGTCGCCGTGCGCAACATCCGCCGCGACGCGATGGAAAAATTCAAGGCGCAGAAGAAAAAGTCCGAGATCACCGAGGACGATTTCAAGGTCATCGAGAAGGATATGCAGAAGCTGACCGACGACTACATCAAGGAAGTCGAGCGCATCGCCGACGAAAAAGAGAAGGAGCTCATGGAGATCTGAGCTTCGCGCTCGCTTTCGTACCCGCAATCGGAAACGGGGGGATCGAACATCCCCCCGTTTGAATATCCTGTCTATGAGCGCGCCCGTGCAGGCAGCGCAGGAGGCATTATGGCAAACAACAAAACGGCCGCAGCGCCGCAGGTGGATTTTTCGCGCCTGCCGCGCCACGTGGCGATCATTCTTGACGGCAACGGCCGCTGGGCGAAAAAGCGCGGTCTGCCGCGCACGGCCGGTCACGCTTACGGCGCCGAGGCGTTTCGCCGCATCGGCAACTACTGCAAGGCCATCGGCATCGAATACCTCACGGTCTACGCCTTTTCCACGGAAAACTGGCGTCGTCCGCCCGAGGAAGTGCGCACGATCATGAACATCTTCGATAAATACATGAAGGAAGCGCTCTCGATCATGGAGCGCGACAAGTTCAAGATGCGCTTTTTTGGCGAGCGCACCGGCCTCTCGCCGGAGCTGCAGCGCCTGATGGACGCGGCTGAGGAAAAGAGCACGCACTATGACGGCTGCCAGATGAACCTGTGCATCAATTACGGCGGCCGTGATGAGATCCTGCATGCCGTGCGACGCTATGCCGAGGAATACAAGGCCGGCACTGCGCCCGAGCTCACGGAGGAGCTCATCAGCAGCTACCTGTATTCGTCCGGCATTCCGGATCCCGACCTCATCATCCGCACGAGCGGCGAGCAGCGCCTGAGCAACTTCCTGCCCTGGCAGGGCGCGTATTCCGAGCTCTATTTCACCGACGTGCTCTGGCCAGACTTTACCGAGCGCGACATGGACGCGGCGCTGGCGGAGTTTCAGCGGCGCGACCGGCGCTTTGGCGGCGTGAAATGACCGCCGCACCCGAGAGAAAGACAAACGGGAGGAACCTATCATGAAAAACAGACTCATCGTTGCGGCGATCGGTATCCCGGCGCTGCTGGCTGTGATCTTCTTCACTCCGATCTGGGGCTGGGGCATCGTGGTGGCCGTCATGGCGTCGTTTTGCGCGTGGGAGCTGCTGCACACGGCTATGCCGAAGTTCGTGCCGCGCTTTGCGGTGTATGCCGGCGTGTGCGGCGCGGCCATCGTGCTCGGCGCTGCGTTCGGCCTGTCAGAGCTCGTGTTCAAGATCGCGGCGTATGCGCTGTTTGTGACCATGTTCGTGGAGATGATGATCTCGTTTCACAAAGCCGAGCGCGTTCCGTTTCAGGATCTGGCGCTCGTGTTCACGGCGGGCATCGTCATCCCGTGGATGCTCTCGTCGCTCGTGCGCCTTGGTCTGAATGACCCGAAGGCGCCGTATCTGCTGCTGCCGTTCGTCATCACGTGGATGAGCGACTCCGGCGCGTTTTTCGTCGGCCGCAGCCTCGGCAAGACCAAGCTTGCCCCGGCGCTGAGCCCGCACAAGACGGTCGAAGGCTGCATCGGCGGCTTTGTGTGCGCGATCGCGGCCGCCATGCTCTACGGTCTCATCCTGCACTGGTGCGGCTATCGCGTGCAGATCGGCATCCTTGCCATCTACGGCTTTTTCGGCAGCCTTGCCGGTCAGGCGGGCGACCTTGCATTTTCCGCCGTCAAGCGTGAGCACGGCGTGAAGGACTACAGCAATCTGCTGCCCGGTCACGGCGGCATGCTCGACCGGTTTGACAGCACCATCTTCACCGCGCCCATGCTTGAGCTGCTGGTGCTGCTGGCGCCGGCGATCGCGGTTGTGGCGCAGTAAAGGAGCATAGCTATGGTACATTCGATTTCCATTCTCGGTTCTACCGGCAGCATCGGCCGGCAGACCGTTGCCGTCGCGGAGCATCTGGGGCTGAACGTCCGTGCGCTGACGACGAACCGCAACATTCAGCTCGCCGAGGAGCAGGCGCGCCGCCTGCATCCGGCGTTCGTCGCCGTGACGGATGAGGCGTCTGCCAAGGCGCTGCGCATCGCGCTCGCCGATACGGACATCGCCGTCGGCGGCGGAGAAAACGCACTGTGCGAGGCGGCGGTCATTTCCGATACGGACGCGGTCGTCACGGCGGTGTCCGGCGCGGTCGGCCTGCGCCCGACGCTTGCGGCAATCGAAAAGGGACGGCGCATCGCGCTGGCCAATAAGGAGACGCTCGTGTGCGCGGGCGACATCGTCATGCGCCGTGCCCGGGAATGCGGCGCGGAGATCGTGCCGGTGGATTCCGAGCACTCGGCCATCTTTCAGTGCCTGACCGGGCGCGCGGGCGAGCTGCACAAGATCCTGCTCACCGGCTCCGGCGGACCGTTCCGCGGCTGGACGCGCGAGGCAACGCGCGATGTCACGCCCGAGATGGCTGTCAGCCATCCGAACTGGAGCATGGGCGCGAAGATCAGCGTTGACTCCGCGACCATGATGAATAAGGGACTGGAATTCATCGAGGCCATGCACCTGTTCGGCGTCACGCCGGATGATATTCAGGTGCTCATCCACCCCGAGAGCGTCGTGCACTCGATGGTCGAGCTGCTCGACGGCACGGTCATCGCCCAGCTCGGCGTGCCGGATATGGGCCTGCCCATCCAGTATGCGCTCACGTATCCGGAGCGCAAGCCCAGCCGCAGCGACCGGCTGGATCTGACGGCCTATCCCAATGGACTGCATTTCTACGCGCCCGATCTCGAGGCGCTGCCGTGTCTGGCACTTGCCATGCGCTGCGCGCGCACCGGCGGCACCGCGCCGACGGTCATGAACGCAGCCAACGAAATCGCCGTTGGCCTGTTTTTGGGGCACAAGATCGGGTATCATTCTATTTATGAAAGCGTTGCGGCGGCGGTGGAGGCCATCGCACCCGTCGCTGCGCCCGATCTGGACGTTATCCGCGCGGCCGATCAGGAGGCGCGTGCCTTCGTCCGGTCTTATTTCCGTTTCTGAAAGGACAGCACATGTATATTCTGCTCGCAATTCTCGTCTTCGGTATCCTCATCGCCGTGCATGAGCTCGGTCATTTTCTCGTGGCCAAAGCCTGCGGGGTGCGCGTGGATGAATTCGCCATCGGCATGGGCCCGGCCATCTGGAAAAAGCAGAAGGGGGAGACGCTCTACACCGTCCGCTGCCTGCCGATCGGCGGCTTTTGCGCCATGGCGGGCGAGGATGAGGCGGTCAACGATCCGCGCGCGTTCACGAGCCAGCCGGCGTGGAAGCGGTTTTTGATCCTCTGTGCCGGCGCGTTCATGAACTTCGTGTTCGGTCTGCTGCTGCTTCTGCTCGTGTTTGCGCAGGCGAAGAGCTTTTCCACGCCGACGCTCACAGACTTCATGGACGGCTGCCCCTATCAGGGGGAGAACGCCCTGCAGGTGGGCGACACGATCTGGAGCATTGACGGACACCGCATCTATTTCACGACCAATGTCAGCGAATATCTTTCCCGCGGCGGTGACACGCATGACATCGTCGTCAAGCGTGACGGCGCAAAGGTGCATCTCGATGATTTCTACCTCGCCGCGCGGGAATATCCGGGACAGAGCAGCAAGATGTACGGCTTTTATTTCGGCACGCAGCCGGCGACGTTCGGCGCAAAGATCCAGAATGCGTGGTACAGCGCACTGGATTTCGTGCGCATGGTCTGGCGCGGCCTCGGCGACCTGCTTGCGGGTGCGGTCGGTGTGAAGGATCTGTCCGGTCCGGTCGGCATCGTGAGCATGATGAGCGAGGTCGGCAAGGAGTCGGCCACGAAGGCGGCCGCGTTTTCCAACTTTGCGTATTTCTCGGCGTTCATCGCCGTGAACCTTGCGGTCATGAATATGCTGCCGCTGCCGGCACTGGACGGCGGGCGCGTGTTCTGCCTGCTCGTCACATGGGTGCTCGAGCGGCTCACCCGCAAAAAGATCGACCCCAAGTATGAGGGGTATATCCACACGGCAGGGCTCGTGCTGCTGCTGGCGCTGATGGCTTACGTCATGTATAACGACATTTCCAAACTTGTCACCTGAGCCGGGGCGGATTTGTCCGCCTCGGTTTTTTTACAGCTTCGGCCACCTTGGAGAGAGATAGGAGTGCTTATGAACAGAACGCAGACAAAACAGATCCATGTCGGCTCCGTCGCCATCGGCGGCGGCGCGCCGGTCGCGGTGCAGTCCATGTGCAACACGCACACCTCGGACGCGCACGCGACCATCGAGCAGATCGCCCGGCTGCATGACGCCGGGTGTGAGATCATCCGTCTGGCCGTGCCGGATCAGGCTGCGGCGGACGCGCTGCCCGAGATCGTGCGCGCCGCGCCCATCCCGGTCGTGGCCGACATCCACTTTGACTATCGCCTTGCGCTCGCAGCGGCGAAGGCGGGCGTGCACAAGATCCGCATCAACCCCGGCAACATCGGCGAGCCGGACAATGTCCGCAAGGTGGCTGAGGCCTGCCGGGAGCGCGGCATCCCCATCCGCATCGGCGTCAACGGCGGCAGTCTGGAAAAGCGTCTGCTCGAAAAGTACGGTCACCCGACGCCGGAGGCGCTCGTCGAGAGCGCGCAGGGGCACATCGACCTGCTGCACCGGTATGATTTTGACGACATTGCTCTGTCGATGAAGAGCTCCACCGTGCCGCTGACGATCGCGGCCTACCGGCTCGCGGCCGAGCGCTTCCCGTATCCGCTGCACGTCGGCGTCACGGAGACCGGCACGGCGTATAACGGCATCATCCGCTCCGCCGTCGGCATCGGCACGCTGCTGTCCGAGGGCATCGGCGATACGATCCGTGTCTCGCTCACGGCTGACCCCGTGGAGGAGGTGCGCGCCGGCATCGCCATTCTGAAGGCGGCCGGGCTGCGCCGCGAGGGTGTGCGCTTTGTCTCGTGCCCGACGTGCGGGCGCACGCAGATCGACCTCATCGCGCTTGCACAGGAGGTCGAGCAGCGGCTCCAGGGGCTGGAGCGCGAGATCACGGTCGCCGTGATGGGCTGTGTCGTCAACGGTCCCGGCGAGGCGCACGAAGCGGACTACGGCATTGCCGGCGGCAAGGACTGCGGGCTGCTGTTTCGCCGCGGCGAGATCCTTGGCAAGTACCCCGCGGACAAGCTGGCCGATGCGCTGGTGGATCTGATTCTGAGCGAAAAGTGAGGAAACTATGAGCGAAAAAATCCCGTTTCTCGATATGTTCCCCGACTGTGCGTCCCTGCAGGATAGCTGCGGCGGTCTTGACAAGGCGGAGGTGCTCGACGTGCTCATTGAGCGCGAGAGCATGACGATGCTGCTGCACACGTGGTTTGCGCGTATGCCGGCGCCGGTCGAGCGCACGAATATTGAGCAGCTGCTCGCGGCGCAGTTTCGGCTGCGCGGCGTACAGATCCAGGCGGAATACCCTGCACCGGAGCAGAAAAAGGCCGAGCAGAAGGCCAAGGCCAAGGTGCTCATGGGCAAGCCCATCCCGAAGCGCGCGGACGTCACGCCCATGAACGAGCTCACGCTCGAGAGCGGCAACGTCACGCTTGAGGGCGAGGTCTTTGCCGTCAGCAGCCGCGAGATCGCAAAGTACGGCTCTGCCGTGCTTTCGTTTGACATGACCGACAGCACGAGCAGCGTGCGCGTGTCGCGCTTTTTGCGCGCCGAGGACGACCAGACCATCGTCGGCCTCATCCACGAGGGCATGTGGCTGCGTGTGCAGGGCAAGATCAACTACAGCAAATACGATGAAGACATGGTGCTCGAGCCGCGCAACATCGTGCAGGGGGAGAAGGTCATCCGTCCCGACAACGCGCCGGAAAAGCGCGTGGAGCTGCACCTGCATACGCGCTACTCGGCGCTCGACGCCATCTCCGACCCCGCGGATCTCGTGGCGCGCGCGGCCTATTGGGGACATCCGGCCATCGCCGTGACGGATCACGGTGTGGCGCAGGCGTTCCCGGATATGTGGAAGGCGTCGAAAAAATACGGCGTGAAGATCATCTACGGCGAGGAGGGCTACCTCGTCAACGACGTGGACGGCACGCTCGCCGTGCACGGGCAGAGCACGCTGCCGCTTGATACGGAGTTCGTCGCCTTTGACATTGAGACGACCGGCCTGCACCTCGATACGAATCGCATGACTGAGATCGGCGCGGTGCTCTTTTCCGGCGGCGAGATCAAGGCGGAGTTTGACACCTTTGTCGACCCTCATATGCCCATCCCGGCCGAGATCACGCGGCTGACCGGCATCACGGACGCCGATGTGGCCGGCGCGCCCGATGAGGCGGAGGCCATGCGGCAGTTTCTTGACTTCGTGGGCGGGCGGCCAATCATCGCGCATAATGCCGACTTTGATACCGGCTTCATGAGCGCGGCCTGCCGCCGGGCGGGCATCCCGTTTGAGCCGGTGTATCTTGACACGCTCGTGCTCGCACAGTATCTGCTGCCGGATCTCAAGCACCACAAGCTCGACCAGGTCTCGAACCGGCTGAGCCTGCCGGACTTCAACCACCACCGCGCGTGCGACGACGCGATGGTCGTCGCGCGCATCATGGATAAGTTCCTGCCCATGCTCGCGGCGAAGGGCGCGCAGACGCTCGACGATCTCAACGCGCTCGTGCGCGGCGGCCTGAAGGAAAAGCGCCGCACGCATCATATCTCCATTCTCGTGCGCAATAAGACCGGCCTGAAGAACCTCTACGAGATCATTTCCCGGTCATACCTGAAATATTTCAAGCGCAATCCTACCATCCCCAAGAGCCTGCTCATGGAGTACCGTGAGGGACTCATCATCGGCTCAGCCTGCGAAGCGGGCGAGGTGTTCGAGGCCGTGCTGCGCGGCAAGAGCGACGCGGAGCTCCGACGCATCGCCTCGTTTTACGACTATTTTGAAATCATGCCGCTGGCAAATAACCGCTTCCTGCTCGACAACGGCACCGTGCGCAGCGAGGAATCCCTGCGCAACCTCAACCGCCGCATCGTGCAGCTCGGCGAGGAGCTCGGCAAGCCCGTTGTCGCAACGTGCGACGTGCATTTTCTCGATCCCGAGCAGGAGATCTTCCGCCGCATCCTGCTGGCGGCCAAGAAATTCTCCGACGCGGACAAGCCCATGCCGCTCTATTACCGCACGACGGAGGAGATGCTCGACGAGTTTTCGTATCTCGGTGCCGAAAAGGCGCACGAGGTCGTCGTCACGAACACGAACGCCATCGCCGACAGTGTTGAGGTGTTCGAGCTCCTGCCGAAGGATCTCTACCCGCCGAAGATCGAAAACTCCGCCCAGCAGCTCAAGGACCTCGTCTACGGCAAGATGACGGCCATCTATGGCGAGCATCCGCCGAAGCTCATCACCGACCGCGTCGAGACCGAGCTGCACGATATCCTCTCGCGCGGGTACGACGTCATTTACATGAGCGCGCAGAAGCTCGTCGCCAACTCCCTCGAGCACGGCTATCTGGTCGGCAGCCGAGGCAGCGTCGGCTCGTCGCTCGTGGCGTATTTCTCCGGCATCACGGAGGTCAACTCCCTCCCGCCGCACTATGTCTGTCCGCAGTGCAAGTATACGGACTTTGACTCCGGCGCGGGCTTTGGCTGCGGCGCGGATATGCCGGACAAGGTGTGCCCCAAGTGCGGCACGAAGCTGCGCAAGGACGGCTTTGATATTCCGTTTGAGACCTTCCTCGGCTTCGGCGGCGACAAGGTGCCCGATATCGACCTGAACTTCTCGGGCGAATATCAGGGCAAGGCGCACAAATACACGGAAGAGCTCTTCGGCTCGGATCACGTGTTCCGCGCCGGCACGATCGGCACGCTGGCCGAAAAGACGGCCTATGGCTATGTGCTCAAGTATCTCGAGGAGCGCGGCAAGACCCTGCCGAAGGCGGAGATGAACCGCCTCGCGCTCGGCTGCGTCGGCGTCAAGCGCACGACCGGTCAGCATCCCGGCGGACTCGTCGTCATCCCGCAGGATAAGGACGTCACGGATTTCTGCCCCGTGCAGCATCCGGCCGACGACCCGAACAGCGACATCATCACCACCCACTTTGAATATCACTGCATGGAGGCAAACCTGCTCAAGCTCGATGAGCTTGGCCATGATGACCCGACCATGATCCGTATGCTCGAGGATATGACCGGCGTCAACGCGCGCGAGATCCCGCTCGACGACCCGGAGACGATGGGCATCTTCTGCAGCGCGGCGCCGCTCGGCCTGACGGACGACGACCCGATCGTCGGCAAGACCGGCACGATCGGCATCCCCGAGTTCGGCACCGGCTTCACGCGCCAGATGCTCGTCGACACGCAGCCGAAGGGCTTTGATATCCTCGTGCGGCTGTCCGGCTTCTCGCACGGCACGGACGTGTGGCTCGGCAACGCCAAGGATCTGATCATGTCCGGCACGGCGACGGTCAACCAGACGGTCGGCTGCCGCGACGATATCATGCTCTATCTTATCAGCCGCGGCATGGACGCCAAGCTCTCGTTCAAGATCATGGAGAGCGTGCGCAAGGGCAAGGTCAAGCGCGGCGGCTTCCAGGACGGCTGGGTCGAGACGATGCAGGAGCACGGTGTGCCGGAGTGGTACATCACGTCCCTGAGCAAGATCGCCTACCTGTTCCCGAAGGCGCACGCGGTCGCCTACGTCATGATGGCGTTTCGCATCGCGTGGTTCAAGGTGCACGAGCCGCTGGCATTTTACAGCGCGTATTTTTACCGCCGCAGCCAGAAGGACTCGTTCGACGCCGATATGATGACGCGCGGTCTCGACTACACCCGCCGCAAGATCAACGAGCTGCGCAGCAAGCCCGCGCTCACGGCCAAGGAAGAGGACCTGCTCGTGACGATGGAGGCGGTGTATGAGTTCAACCTCCGCGGCTTTGAGTTTGCGCCCATGAGCCTGTATGAGAGCGATGCGACGAAGTTCCTCATCCGTGACGGAAAACTCCTGCCGCCGTTCGTGGCCATCTCCGGCCTCGGCGAGAGCGCGGCGTGGAATCTCGTGGCCTGCCGCGAGGGCGGGCGTGAGTTCGTGTCGGTCGAGGAGCTCTCGGCCGCCTGCCCGAAGGTCAGCCAGACGCACCTGGAGCAGCTGCGCAATATGGGCGCGCTCGGCGAGATGCCGGACAGCAGCCAGATGAGTTTGTTCTGATTTTGAGACATTCTGCAGTTTTTGTTTGCAAGACGCGGCAATCCTTGGTATGATAAGCGTGAGCCCTTATCCATGCATAATTCGGTGCGACCGAAAGAGGAGGTTATGCAATGAAACGTTTTCTGGCGCTGCTGCTGACGCTGGTGATGCTCATTTCTGTCTGCGGTCTGCAGGCGTTTGCCGCCGACGGTGATACCACGGCGGATACCGGTGACGAGCTGGTCGTCTATACGCGCTCCGGCGCAACGCGGACATTCCATGTCGGCGATACATTTTCGTATACCTATTGGTTTCGGCTGACGAGCGGCTCGGTCAACAAGATCACGGGGCATGTGCTGTATGACAGCGAGTGCCTGACGGTTAATGCCGACGGGTGCAAGTTCCCGAATATGTCGTCTGCCTCGACGAAGAACAACGCGGGCGACTTTGAGTTCGGCGATTCGTTCACGACATCGGCCGGCGGCGTGTTTGCCACGGCGGCGCCGCAGGTCATGGCGAATATCTCCTTTACCGTCACGCGCGGCGGCACGGCCTATCTGACGACGCTGCTCGAGCGGCTGGAGATCCGCAAGTCGAATAATGACAAGTCTGAGCTTGTCACGAATTTCCAGAATAAGACGTGGTCGCCGGCAAAGTATTCCACGTTTGACTATCTGCAGGACGAAAAGCCGACGGCGGCTTCCTCACCGCTGAGCGCCTCGTCCGATGTCGCGTGGTATTACGCCGTTGATGCCGAGACCAATGCGCCCGTTCCGGCGGGGGTGACGTTTGAGCTCACCGGCACGTCCGGAAACGGCGAACACATCGAGCGCACCGCCGTGTCCGACGCCTATGGTTTTGTTGGCTTCGGCACGGTGCCGTATGGTACGTATTACATCCAGACGCGCACAGCGTCCGATGCGACCGTGGCATATATCATCAGCGACGGCTCGCGCGTCCTGCCTGATGTGCAGGACGGCAAGCTGCAGCTGAACCACACGCTGCACTATCGCACGGCCGACCCGAGCGAGCTGCGCTCGCTCACAGTGACATTCGAGTGGACAAATGAGCTGATCGCGCCCGATGAGCTCTACACGAAGGATCGCCCGTCGAGCGTGTACATGGAGCTGAGCCGCAACAGCGACGCTGCCGTCGTTGCGCACCGCTCGTCCGCCCCCGAGGATGGCGTGGCGGTCTTTGAGAATCTGCCGATCCGTGATGACAACGGCAATGAGATCACCTATGTCCTGACTACGACGACGCTGCAGCACTACGATGCACAGGTCACGCGCACGGACACGGGCTTCCATATTAACTTCGTCTATCTCAACAAACACACGTGGGAGACGACGCGCACCGAGCCGACCTGCACGGTGGACGGCTCCATCGTCTCCGTGTGCAAGGACTGCGGCGCGACAGACCGTGTCGTGCTGCCCGCGACCGGCCACAAGCTGGTCTCCTCCGGGCACGATGCTACGTGCACGCAGTCGGGCTATGTGCGCTACATGTGCTCGCAGTGCAGCTACTGGTATGAGAAGAAAACGCCTGCACTCGGCCACAGCTGGGGCGATTGGGAGGTCGATCTCGAGGCCGGCAGCTACACCGACGGTATCAAGCACCGCACCTGCACACGCTGCGGTGAGGTGGAGACGTATGCCATCCCGAGCGCCCACCACGAGCACACCATGAAAAAGCACGTCGTCCAGCCGACCTGCACCGAGCAGGGCTACACCGAGTACCGCTGCGTCAACAAGGCGGGTCTGCCGTGCGGCGAGCACTACATTGTCGAGGGCAGCCGTACCCCCGTGCTCGGCCATGATTACAGCGGCGACAGCGGCGTCACCACGATCATCGAGCCGACGTGCACCACGACCGGCCTGAAGGAATACCACTGCACGCGCTGCGGCGACATCTATACGGAGATCCTTTCGCAGCTGGGGCATGACTACGAGCTTCAGGCGGATAAGAGCAAAGAGCCGGACTGCACGCAGCCGGGCTCGGAGTATTATGTCTGCGGCCGCTGCAAGGATGTCAAGCTCGTGCGCAAGCCGGCGCTCGGCCACGACTGGGGCGACTGGATCGTTGACCAGCAGGAGACCGATCAGGCGGATGGCCTGAAGCACCGCATCTGCAAGACCTGCGGCGAGCGGCAGGACGCCAAGATCCCAAAGCTGGAGCACATCCACAATCACCTCCCCACGAAGGTCGAGCCGACCTGTGAAGAGCAGGGCTACACGCGCTACACCTGTGCCTGCGGCGATACGTATATTGAACAGAGCAGCTACGTGCCCGCGCTCGGCCATATATGGGTCGAGACTGCGCGGCAGCAGCCGACCGAAAAGACCGTCGGCGTCATCACCTACACCTGCCAGCGCTGCGCCAAGCTGCGCTATGAGTACATTCCCAAGACTGAGCCGGTCGACAAGTGGAAAAATCCTTATCGTGACGTGCGCAGCACAGCGTGGTACTACGAGGATGTCGCCTATGTCACGCGCAATGACCTCATGGTCGGCACCGGCACGATGACCTTCTCACCGGACGGAGAGATGAGCCGTGCCATGCTCGTCACAGTGCTCTACCGGATGAACGGTTCGCCGAGCGTCGCGGGCATGACCATGCCGTTTCAGGATGTGCCGGGCGATGCCTGGTACACGGATGCAGTCACCTGGGCATATAACTGCGGCATCGTCAGCGGCATGAGCCCGACGACCTTTGCACCGATGGTGAGCATCACGCGTGAGCAGATGATGACGATGTTCTACGGGTATGCTGTATATATGGACTACAACACAATGGCGGTCGCCGACCTGAGTGCGTTCCCGGACGGCGGGGACGTCTCGTCCTGGGCGGAGGCCGAAATGGGCTGGGCCGTTGCCAACACGCTCATCAGCGGCGTGAAAGAGAGCGACGGCGTGTATCTGCGCCCGCAAGGTACGGCCACGCGGGCGGAAGCGGCGGCAATTCTGCACCGCTTTGACCAGTGGCGCGTCAACGCCGTCGTCACCGGCAAATGAAAACAGGAGGAGATCTTACTATGGCCAATCTTGTGATTACGATCGGAAGAGAGAACGGCAGCGGCGGCCGTCAGCTCGGCAGCGAGCTGGCGGAGGCGCTGGGCGTCAAGTGCTATGATTCGGAGCTCATCAATGAGACCGCAAAAGCGAGCGGCTTTGCCGAGAGCTTTGTCCAGTCGCATGAGGAGCAGCGTCCGGGCAGCTTTTTGTATTCGCTCGTGACGGGCGGCGGCGTCATTTCTGACGAGCAGCCGTTTCCGGTGCAGATCTTTCAGGCACAGTCGGAGGTCATCCGCGCGATCGCGGCGCGCGAGTCGTGCGTCATCGTCGGCCGCTGCGCCGATTATGTCCTGCGCGACGATCCGAATGTGGCGCTTGTGAACCTGTTTGTCCATGCGCCGATGGCGGCGCGCATCCGCCGCGAGAGCGCGCGCACGAACACCACGCCCATCCAGGCGGAAAAGCGCATCCGCCAGGTGGACAAGGAGCGCGCATCGTACTATAACTTCTTTTCCTCCAAGCGCTGGGGCGATGCGCAGGGCTATGATCTGTGCGTCAACACCGGCAATATGGACATCAGCGACGTTGTCCAGCTCACGCTCCGCTATCTGGAGCTTCGCGGCCTGCGCTGAACCACAGGCAAGACAAACCCGGCAGACGCTCAGGCGTCTGCCGGTTTTTCAGCTTATCAAAAAACCTCGTAGCCTTTCGCCGCCGGTGCGGCGAAAGAAAGTCCGATCATTTTCACCGGCGACATATGCGGCGAAGAAAATACTTCTCGGCCTGCAAACGTGCGCGCTGCCCACCGGAGGCGGACAGCGCGTGCGATGCAGTCAGGCCGCAAATCTCTTTGTCAAAAAGGAATACTTTTTGACAGTCTCCAAACCCGGCAGACGCTCAGGCGTCTGCCGGGTTTTCCGTGTTGGGGAGGTAGTCTGCGAGCGCTGCACCCGGGACGGGCCGGATGTCCGCCCCGGCGAGTGCGGGGCAGAGGTCTGCGATCTTTGCCGGGTCTGCGATGAGCGCGTCCTTTTGCGCGCGCGTCAGGCGCTTGATGCGCGCCTCGAGCTGCCGCGCGGTCGTGGCCGTGTCGGTCGTCAGCAGCAGCGCCAGCGCCGTGACCGGGTGGCTGCGCGTATATTTTGCGCAGCCCGCCAGATGCTCCACGTGCTGTCGCAGGCGGCGCGCGATATCCGGCGTCATGCCCGTGTAGAGTGAGCCGTCGGCGCAGCGCAGAAGATAGACATAGTGCCGTTTATCCATAGACTGTTCTCACTTTTCTTCAAAAATGCATGAAAAAAGGATAGCACAAATTTGTCAATCTTTCAAACATGCGGTGCTGTCAGATTGTGCAAAAACGCAAAAGGGGCTCGGAATATTCACGAAAGCTGTGAATATTCGCTGAAATAATGAATATACGAAGAAAAAGCACGAATAAACATTCAAAAAGTCCTTGACACGCACGCTTTGGCGTGCTATCATACGACCATACCAAACAGGACGCGAGTCCAAATCTATTTTGTTGAGGAAGAGGCTAATAAAATGAAGAAATTTGTTGCACTGCTTCTGGCAGTTCTCATGGTCGCATCGCTGTGCGCCTGTGGCCAGAAGGATACGGGTTCTGATCTTCAGACCGTGACCAAGGGGAAACTCACCATGTCCACCAACGCACAGTTCCCGCCGTATGAGTCCGTTGCGGATGACGGCAAGGGCTACGAAGGCACCGGCTTTGAAGGTATCGATATCGAGATCGCTTATGCGCTCGCGCAGAAGCTGGGTCTGGAACTGGTCGTTGACGATATGGACTTTGACTCTGCTTTGAGCGCCGTCCAGACCGGCAAGAGCGACATCGTTGCCGCCGGCGTGACCGTTACGCCCGAGCGTCAGAACACCATGAGCTTTACCGACAGCTACGCCAACGGCGTGCAGGTCGTCATCGTGAAGGAAGGCTCCGACATCAAGAGCATCGATGATCTCGAGGGCAAGAAGATCGGCACCCAGCGCGGCACCACCGGCTTCATCTACTGCAGCGATGATTACGGCGATGACAACGTCATCGGCTTTGACGACGGCGCGACCGCCGTTCAGAACCTGCTTGCCGGCAAGGTCGACTGCGTCGTCATCGACAATGTCCCCGCACAGGAGTATGTGAAGGCAAACGCCGGTCTGACCATTCTGGACACCGAGTATGCCAACGAGGACTACGCCATCGGTCTGGCCAAGGATAACACCGCGCTGCAGGAAGCGCTGAACAAGGCGCTGGCTGAGCTCAAGGCTGACGGCACCATCCAGTCCATCATCGACAAGTACATTCCCGCGAAGTAATCGCAGAAAAATGCAAAGCGCGCAAAGGGCGGCACACAGCCGCCCTTTACGTGCGTAGAAAGAAAGAGGTTCCTCTATGGGTAATTGGGCACAGCTCTATGCGGATCTGACGGCGCAGCTGCAGGCCGGACAGCATCTCGGTTTCTGGGACAATGCCTTCGTCGGCTTTTACCAGAGTTTCGTGGCTGCCGGACGCTGGAGACTATATCTCAGCGGTCTGCTCACCACGCTCGAGGCGACGGTCCTGGCGCTGCTGCTGGGCGTTGCGCTCGGCGTTATCGTCGCAGTTGTCCGCACGGCGCACGACCAACAGCGTGTCGGACACAAGAACGTGATTCTCGGCGTATTCAACGCCATCTGCAAGATCTATACGACCGTCATCCGCGGCACGCCGATGATGGTGCAGCTGCTGATTATGAGCCTCGTGGTCTTCGCCAGCAGCCGCAACTATACCATGATTGGTATCCTGGCCCTCGGCATCAACTCCGGCGCCTATGTCTCGGAAATCGTTCGCAGCGGTCTCATGTCGGTCGATCCCGGCCAGATGGAGGCCGGCCGCAGTCTGGGCATGAACTACTTTACGACCATGCGCTTTATTGTCATCCCGCAGGCGGTCAAGAACATCCTGCCCGCGCTCGGCAATGAGTTCATCACCCTGCTCAAGGATACGTCGCTCATCACGGTCATCGGCGGCAAGGAGATGACGTATGCTGCCAAGGCGGTCATCGCCAAGACGTATCAGGGTCTGTTCCCGCTGTTCGGCATCGCGCTGATGTATCTGCTGCTCGTCATGCTGTTTTCCAAGCTGCTGAGCGTGCTCGAAAGGAGGCTGCGTCAAAGTGATCGACGTTAAACATCTGTCCAAATCGTTCGGCGACCACCTCGTGCTCGACGACATTTCCGAGCACGTCAGCCCCGGTGAAAACGTGGTCATCATCGGCCCTTCCGGGTCCGGTAAGTCGACGTTCCTGCGCTGCCTGAACCTGCTCGAGCAGCCGACCGAGGGCACCATCACCTTTGCCGGCACGGAGATCACCGACCCGAAGGTGAACATCGACGCCATGCGCCGCCAGATGGGGATGGTGTTCCAGCACTTCAACCTGTTTCCGAACATGACCGTGCGCCGCAACATTACGCTTGCGCCCGTGCAGACGAAGCTTATGTCGCAGGCGGAGGCGGATGCAGAGGCGGACAAGCTGCTTGCCCGCGTCGGTCTGGCCGACCGGGGCGACAGCTATCCGTCGGCGCTCTCCGGCGGGCAGAAGCAGCGCATCGCCATCGTGCGCTCGCTCGCTATGCACCCGAAGGTCATGCTCTTTGATGAGCCGACGAGCGCGCTCGATCCCGAGATGGTCGGCGAAGTGCTCGACGTCATGAAGGAGCTTGCGCATGAGGGTATGACGATGGTCGTCGTCACGCACGAGATGGGCTTTGCCCGCGAGGTGGGTGATCGTGTGCTGTTCATGGCCGACGGTAAGATCGCCGAGTCCGGTACACCGAAGGACATCTTCGAGCACCCGCAGTGCGCGCGCCTGCAGGACTTTTTGTCCAAGGTGCTGTAAGCTGATACCCCGACCGCGCAGCCACCCGGCTGCGCGGTTTTCTGCGGAAAGGAGTCAAGATGTCGGAACTGACCTGCCCCGTCTGCGGCGGCGTGCTGCACCGGGAGGAGCGTTCCCTGCGCTGCGGCGCGGGGCATTGCTATGACATCGCGCGGCAGGGGTATGTGAACCTGCTGCGCTCGAATCAGTCCAAGTCCAAGCGCCACGGCGACGATAAGCGCATGGTGGCCGCACGCACCGCGTTTCTCGACGCGGGGTACTATGCGCCGCTGCGCGACGCCGTTGCGGCGGCTGCGGCGGAATTTACTGCCGGTGATGCCGACGTGCTCGACGCCGGCTGCGGCGAGGGATACTACACGGCGCAGGTGCTGCATACGCTGCAGCAGCAGGGGAGAACGCCCTCCGTCTGCGGCGTGGACATTTCGCGCGACGCGCTCATCTGCGCGCACCGCCGCGCACCGGAGCTGACGCTGGCCGTGGCCAGCATCGCGCACCTGCCGGTCGCGGATGCGAGCTGCGATCTGCTGCTGAATGTGTTCGCCCGCACGATGCGGGCGAATTTGCGCGCGTTCTGCGTCCCCGAGGCGTGCTGCTGCGGGTCATCCCGCTCGAGCGGCATCTGTGGGGGCTCAAGTGCGCGGTGTACGACCGGCCGTATGAAAACGAAGTACCCGATCCGGCGCTGCCCGGTTTCGCGCTCGCCGCCCGGCGGGAGCTGCGCGGCACGGTCACGCTGCGCTCGCAGGCCGAGATCGAGGCGCTGTTTTGCATGACGCCGTATTATTATAAGACCGGCGCGCGCGATCAGGCAAAGCTCCGCGCGCTCGATACCCTGACCACCGAGACCGAGTTTGCCCTCCTGATCTATAATAAAGCATGAAAAACGTTAGCACTCGTCGCGAAAGAGTGCTAACGTTTACGTTTTATTCACGAAATATACTTTATTTGTTCATATTTGTATAGTAATTTATATATCGTAAAGAGCGAGAGAAATAAATCGAACGCTCGATAAAATCATTACTTTGTATAGAATTCTAGGAGGAATATAAAATGTTTGAAATCATGCCTTTTGACCGCAGAACCTATCGTATGAGCTGCTACAACCCGCTGCGCGAGCTCGAGCAGATGGAGAAATCCTTCTGGGGTGAGCAGCAGGTCAACCCCTTCCGCACGGATATTTCCGAGACTGCCGACGGCTACAAGCTCGAGGCCGATCTGCCGGGCTTTTGCAAGGAAGACATCCACATCGACATTGATGACGACATTCTGACCATCAAGGCCGAGCACACCGATTCGAAGGACGAGAGCGGCGACAAGAACAGCTACATCCGCCGTGAGCGTTACTACGGTGCCTACACCAGAAGCTTCAATGTATCCGAGATCGATGCCGAGGGCATCAAGGCCGCTTATGAAAACGGCGTCCTGACCCTGACCATGCCGAAGAAAGCCCCGGTGAAGCCGGAGTCCAAGCACCTCGAGATCGAGTAATGCGCGTACTTGGTCTGTAAATCCTCTCTTCTCTCATGTTCCTTTCATCCCCTGAAGGAAAGAGCGTCCGGCGTCCGGCCGGGCGCTCTTTCCGTTTTTGGGGGAGCGGGCGGAGGCGGGGCAGCCGGCGGCGGAAACCGGTGAAAACAGACCTTGAAGCGGTCTGCGTGGTCTGCTATAATAGCGCGTATTCGGGTCAGAGAGGTCGGTGCTTTTCATGAGCAGACAATGTAAGGGCGCGCTGATGGCGGCAGGCGGCGGTATCTGCTGGGGTATCTCCGGCACGATGGGGCAGTATCTTTTTACGCACGAGGCAATGCATACCACGTGGCTCATCCCGATCCGGCTGTCGCTGGCGGGGCTGCTTCTGTTTGCGTATTGGCTGGTGAAGGATCGCAAGCTCCTCTTCGCACCGTGGCGGCAGCGCGGCAGCGCCGTGATGCTTGTGCTCTACGGTGTGCTCGGCGTGAGCATGAGCCAGTTTCTGTACTTTCTGACCATCCAGTTTTCCAATGCCGCCGTCGGCACGATCATGCAGGATCTGTCGCCGGTGATGGTGCTACTGGTCGCCTGCGCGGCTGCGCGCAGAAAGCCGCGCCTGTATGAGCTCGTGAGTATCGTGCTCGCGCTGCTCGGTGTGACGCTGCTGACCACGCACGGAGACCTGACCACGTTCGCCGTGTCGCCGGTCGCGCTGATCGCGGGCGTCGGCAGCGCGGTGTGCGTGACGGTGTATAACTGCCTCGGCCCGCGGCAGGAGCTGCGCACGTATCCGGTCAGCCTGCTGCAGTCGTGGGCGTTTTTGATGGGTGCGGTGCTCTTTGCGCTCACGATGCACCCGTGGACGCTCGGCTATACGCCGACGCTGCGCGGCGTGGGCGGCATTTTGCTCGTGGTGCTCTTCGGCAATCTGCTGGCCTTCAACCTGTATATGTCGGGCGTGAAGCTTATCGGACCGGAAAAGAGCGTTCTCTACGGCTTTTCCGAGCCGGTCACGGCGGCGATCCTGGCCGTGGCGCTGCTCAGCACACCCTTTACGCTGTGGGACGCGCTGGGCTTTGCGGCGGTTTTTGCAATGCTGACGGTGCTGTCCTTCGGCGGCAAGCGGCACACAGAGCGGCTGCCGGAGTGATTTAAAAAGAAAAACGGAGCAGATACGGGGGGATGTATCTGCTCCGTTCCTGTTTATGAGGGGGTGTCCTCTCATAACGGTTGTCCCACGCGGTGTACCCCACAGCACCGGATGTACCAACGTAGTACACTGTGATTATTTCATAAAATCGCGGCAATGTCAACAGAAACCTGTTGAATCTGCGTACTTTCTTGTGAGTTTGTTGAAAAAAATCTGGAAGTAGTTTGGATTGAAAAAACACAACAATTGTGATATGCTTTCAACGAATATCCTAACTAAGGGGACAGACTATGTGTAAATCGATTGAACTTTTTGCCGGGGCTGGAGGATTGGCCTTAGGCTTAGAGCAAGCAGGCTTTGAACATATTGGACTTGTTGAGTTCAATCGCGATGCAGCTGATACACTGAAAAAGAACCGGCCAAATTGGAATGTTCTTTGTGAAGACATTGCTTTGACTGCGGGCAGGGACTTGGAAAAGGAATTCTCCATTAAAAAAGGCGAACTTGATCTATTATCCGGAGGACCACCATGCCAGTCCTTTAGTTATGCAGGCAAGCGCTTAGGGCTACAAGACGTGCGAGGCACAATGTTCTATCACTATGCGACCTTCTTACATAAACTCCAACCCAAAATGTTTCTTTTTGAGAATGTGAAGGGCTTGCTGTCGCATGATAATGGGCAAACCTATCAGACGATTCTTGACATTTTTGAAGATGAGGGTTATACAACATTCCATCAAGTAATGAACGCTTGGAATTATGGTGTTCCGCAGAAAAGAGAACGTCTTATTACGATTGGTATTAGAAATGACCTCGTTGGTAAGTGCTACTTTGAATTCCCTGAAGCACATGCTTACAAGCCGGTGGTGCGTGACATAAAACTGGACGTTAATCCGCCGGCGTCTGAATGCGCAAGATACTCTGAAAAAAAGGCTGCTGTTTTTGCTTTGGTTCCACCTGGCGGTTATTGGAGAGACATTGACCCTGTCATTGCGAAAGCGTATATGAAAACGTGCTGGGATATGGGCGGGGGACGAACGGGCATTTTGCGTAGGCTAAGTCTTGATGAACCTTCTTTGACTGTCCTTACAAATCCGGGAATGAAACAGACGGACAGGTGTCATCCTCTTGAAGTTAGGCCATTTTCCTATCGCGAAAATGCTCGCTTTCAAACGTTTCCTGATGATTGGGAGTTTTGCGGAAAACTATCTGAGCAATATAAACAAGTTGGTAATGCAGTACCTGTTAATCTGGCCAAAGAGATTGGAAGAAGTATCAAATCTACGTTGGAGGTATTGTGATGTCGTGGCCGCTATCTTTTATTTCTGAGAGTGACTTTAGAAATCATGTTATTTCTACTATTGAAAAGTACGGAGAGAAGCTGGAGTCTTATGACGTTCGAAGATTCAACAGTAATATTGTTGATCCTATTAAACTAATATTTGATAAGATGGTGTACCGTTCAACTTGGGACGAGATTGTTAAAAATGAGATTTTCCGTCAAAGAGATAAGTCCAATAATAATGATATTGGGTATTTCCATCAACGTATTTTTCAATACATAGATAAATGCCGTGTTCCTGCAAATGGTAAAGAGGGCGGCTGGGATGTGATTTATCAGGATCCGGACGGAATTCGCCTTGCAACAGGAGACTGTGTTCATACAATTTATGTAGAAATGAAAAATAAGCATAACACGATGAATTCGTCGGCAGCCGGAAAAACTTATATCAAGATGCAAAACCAACTGCTACAGGATGATGACTGCGCTTGCTATCTTGTTGAGGCGATTGCAAAACGTTCGCAGGACATAAAATGGGAGACTACTGTGGATAAGCGCAGAGTATCTCACCGACTCATTCGCCGAGTGAGTCTTGATAGGTTCTATGCGTTGGTTACGGGGCAAGAGGATGCTTTCTATCAGATGTGTATGGTTCTTCCTGGCGTAATTGAGTCAGTGGTGGATACCGCTGATATTAAAGTGCCTCGGGACACCGTGATGCAGGAGTTGCAAAATAGTGCTGATGCGCAGGGTGTGTCTATTGCAATGGCCATTTATATGCTTGGGTTTTCTACATACAGCGGCTTTGGAGAATAATACAGGCTCTGGGATGTATGACGTAATTAGATAATTAGAGGATGCTCGCTTTCGGCGAGCATCCTCTAATTTTGCTGAATAAGCGCAGATTCAAATCAGCAGGCCGTACCGGGCACTCAGGGGCAGCAGCGCTGCCTCCGGGAGCACGCCCTCATACAGCGCGCGCCCCTGATAGACGCGCAGCGCGGCCTCGAGCAGCTCCGCATCGTCGCAGACGAGGCACAGGGGCTTCGTGAGCAGGTACTGCACATCGGTCAGAGCGTCGATATCCTCCCACGTGTCGATGCGCAGCGCGACCATGGGCGCGTCGCCGTCGAGCGCATCTGCCAGCCGGTCCTCAAGATCGGCGCCGGCCGTCAGCACCGCGCCGTGTCCCGCGTCCACCGGCAGATAGCAGGGGAGCTTTTCCGTTGCGGCCGGGAGCAGATCGGTGTGCTGCGGGGCGGGTGGGACGAACTTCGCGCCCCGGAGCGCGTCGCGCAGCGCGGCGATGTGCGCCGCCGTCGTGCCGCAGCAGCCGCCGAAGACGGCCACGCCCGCCTCAAGCATCGCGGGCACATAGGCCGTGAAATCCTCCGGCGTGCAGTCATACACGGTCTTGCCGCCGACGGTGATGGGCATGCCGGCGTTGGGCTTTGCGATCAGCGGCACGCGGGCATATTCATGCAGGCGGCGCAGCTGTACGAGCATCTGCTCCGGCCCGGTCGAGCAGTTGAGCCCGAAGGCGCTGATGCCCATGCCCTGCAGTACGGTCAGCGCGGCGGTCACATCCGTGCCGGAGAGGCTTCTGCCGCTCTCGTCGCAGGTGAAGGACACAAAGATGGGCTTGTCGCTCACGCTGCGCACGGCCAGCACCGCGGCGCGCGCATCCGAGAGCGTCATCATCGTCTCAATGACGAACAGGTCGACCCTGGCTTCCTCGAGACCGGCAGCCTGCTCGGTGTAGATGTCGACCAGATCCTCGAACGACGCCTCACCGAGCGGAGCGAGAAAGAGCCCCGTCGGTGCGAGATCGCCCGCGATCCAAGCCTTGCCGTCTGCCGCTTCGCGCGAGAGCGCGGCAAGGCGGCGGTTAAAATCCGCCGTGCGGTTGAAGATGCCGCGCTCTTCAAGCTTCTGGCGGTTTGCGCCGAAGGTCGGCGTGTAGAGCACCTGACTCCCGGCGGCGACATAGCCGCGCTGGATCTCGCGCAGGATGTCCGGATGCGCGAGCGTCCACTGCTCGGCGCTCACATCGCCGGCGTAGCCGTGCTTTTGCAGTTCGGTGCCGGTCGCACCGTCAAGAATGAGGGGAAAACGGATCTCCATGGTCGTAACCTCCGTGAAATGTTATGGCTGCGGGAACGAAAGATTTTCGGTAAAGGCCGCGGCAAAGTCCGCGCGGCCGGAGAGCTCAAGGTAGCTGCATGCCCGGGAAATGCTGCGGATGCGCTGCTGCTGTGCGCCGTCAAGCGCGAGTGCGGCAGCCCCGGCGAGCGCGGTGTTGCCGAGCGTGTGGAGCTTTCCTGCGCAGGCGCGCGGGAGCATCCCGATCGCCGCGGCGCTCTCCGGGTCGAGATAACTGCCGAAGCCGCCGGCGAGGTACACGCCGTCGAGCTGCTCGGGCGTCAGACCGCGCTGCTGCAGCAGCACCCGGATGCCCGCCGCAACGGCGGCCTTGGCGAGCTGCAGATTGCGCACATCCGCCGCCGTGAGCGCTACCTCCGGCGTCAGGTGAAAGCAGCCGTTGCCGTCAGCGTCGCGCGTAAGGTGGCGGCGCAGCGCAGCCGGCGCCT
>UQSF01000011.1 GCA_900543625.1 uncultured Eubacteriales bacterium | reverse complement strand
CGCCGCGCAGGTGCAGGCCCTCGCTACGCGCGGTCTGCTCACGGCGCGCGAGGCGCAGGCCGTGGACACGGCCTCGCTCCTGCAGCTGATGCGCACACCGCTCGGCGCGGCGCTTGCGGCGGCAGAGGCCGCAGGCACGCTGCGGCGGGAGTTTCGCTTCTCGCTCCTGTGCCCGGCGGAGACGTTCTTCCCCGGCGCGGGTGAGGAGCAGGTGCTGCTGCAGGGCGTGGTGGACGCGTGGTTCGAAACAAAGGACGGCCTCGTCATCGTGGACTACAAGACCGACCGCATCCGCCCCGATGCCGTGCCGGAGCGCACGGCGTACTATGCCGCGCAGCTGCGCGCTTATGCCGGGGCAATGGCGCGCATCACCGGCCGCCCCGTCTGCCGGAGGACGCTGTATTTCCTGCACTGCGGCTGCAGCACCGACGTTCCGGAGACGGATGCATAAAAAAATTACAAAAACGCTTGCTTTTCTGTCATCGGCATGGTAGAATTCAGGTTGCGTCTTGTAACCATGGACCAGCCCGTGCTCAAGACAGCTTATTATGAGGTGAATGACTATGAAAGACGGTATCCATCCGAATTACCAGCCGACCACGATCCGCTGCGCTTGCGGCGCCGTGTACGAGACCCGCTCCACGAAGCAGAACATCTCCATCGAGATCTGCTCCAAGTGCCACCCCTTCTACACCGGCAAGCAGAAGCTCGTTGACACCAGCGGCCGTGTGGATAAGTTCAACAAGAAGTACGGCATCAAGTAAGATCGGATCTGCGTTCTTGCGAAATCAGCCCGCGTGCAATGCGCGCGGGCTTTTTCGCGCTCCGCGGTATTTGTGACGTCATAAAGCCTCGTCTCCACCCGTACCCGCGGTCGAGCCTCCGCAGCCGGACGACCGAAAAACTCCGTAACGTCACGAAGCCTCGCAGAGTTTGCGTCCGCGGACGCAAAAGAACCCAATCATTTTCTCCGGCGACATGCACGGCGGAGAAAATACCGCTCGGCTCGCAAACGTGCGCATTGGGCGCCTTTGGTGTACAATGCGTGCGCTGCAGCGAGCTGCGATCTCTTCCACAGAGGCCCCAGCGAAACGGTCCTCTGTGGAGCGTGTGCCTAAGCCCTGTCTTCACCGGCAGCTACGGCCGAGCCGCCGCAGTCAGACAATCAAAAAATTCCGTAACGTCACAAAACCCCGCTGCCGAAGCAGCGGGGTTTGCTGATTTGTGGTTGCTCTGCGGGCGCTCAGACGATGCGCTTATCGCGCACCTGAGAATCATAGTGCTTGTTCAGGAGCGGACGCAGCACATAGTAGATGAGCTTGTTCTCGAGGTTGAACATATAGATCGAGAAGGTCGCAACGAAGCCGATAAAGCCGACAAGGCCGACCTTGCCCATGATCTTTGCAGCGAGTTTCATATTCATAGTCGGTACCTGCCTTTCTTAGTACGCCGCGGAGTCGTCGAAGTCGACCAGCGTCGGGTCGAGCGGCTGCTCGTTGAGCACGATGGACATATACTCGTTGACGCACTTACGCATATCGCGGCGCGGCACGGTGCGGCAGTCCTCGAGGTCGTGCTCGATGAAGATGAAGTGGAAGCCAAGGTCGCGCGCCTGCTCCTCCATCATGGCGTGCACGCCGAGCATACCCTTGCAGGCGATGTTGTCGTTCATGAGGACCATGTCGCAGTTGAAGTTCTTGGCCCACTCCCAGACGGAGTTGACGTTGTCCCAGCCGCCGACGGCCATGTGACGCATAACGCCCTTTTCGCTGAACAGCGCCAGATCCATGAGCGCCTGATCGGGGTCGGTCGTGCTGATCATGTTGTGACCCATGGTGGAGTCCATGTTCAGGACGATGTTGATGCCCCAGCAGTTCTGCGTCCAGGTCGGGAAGTCGGTGTAGTACACGGCGGACGGTCCCCACAGGAACGCACGGTGACGCGTGGTGCCGCCGTACGGGACGTACTTATTCTTGTAGCACTTGCGCAGGATCTTCATGACCTTGCGGTCGTTCTTGGTGAAGTAGTCCTCCTGGCCGTTGGCGGAGGCCCAGGCATACAGACGGTACAGGGTCTCGCTGATGCCGGTCAGCGGGCAGTAGGGAGTCTTGAAGTAATCCCACTTCTCGAGCTCGAGACGGTTCTGCTCGTTCATGTGCTTGGCGCGCTTGAACAGGGCGTTCCAGTCATACTCAACGCCGTATTCCTTTTCGACGAATTCGATGCAGTCGCGCAGGACCTGCGCGGAGTACGGGTGGGCAGCCGGCTCGTTGTGGATCATCGCCATGGTCGCCTGGAAGTCAGGCAGGCCGATGCGGCGGCGCTGGAACATGGAGGTCGCCTCGGAGGCGTTGCAGGGCATGTTCGTGGAGATCATGGCCTTGCCGAAGAGCGGGAAGTCGTCGTTGAGGGCAACGCCGGTCTCCGCCGCGCAGCGGGAGCAGACGTCTGCCGGCAGACCGAAGGACTCGGCTACGTCGATGTAGTACGGCTCGAGCTGCTGGTCAACATCGCAGATGATGAACTCCGGCAGCGTCTGCAGCGGGATGGGGATCAGGTCTTTGAAGCCGGTCAGGAACAGCGGCGGCATGACCTCGTCCACAGGGATGATCTTATCGCTGTCCTTGCCGCCGATGCGCAGGTCGTGAGACAGCACAAGGGCGATCTTCTTGGTCAGGCTCTGCACGATGGCGTGCATATTCATGTGCGCGATCACGAGCTCGGGGCCGCGGTAGCCCTCAAACAGACGGTCGATGAACATGAACGTGCCGAGGTAGGAGCCCATCCAGCGGTATTCCCAGAAGCCCTTCAGGCACGGGATCGGCGCGGAGGCGACCATGGCAGCCATGGACATGACGTTTTTGAGCCATGCGCGGTAGTCGACCATGGTGTCGTGCAGACCGCGCCACTCGCGGTACTTGGCGACGCCGGTCTTATCATAGTAACGGCTGCGGAGACCGCCGACACCGTTCTGAGCCTGCCAGAGGGGGTCGAATCTCTGCATCTTGGAGTCAATAAATTTCGTAACAGGGCAATTCATAGTTTTCATTCCCCTCCTGTTCAAGAATTGATTTTCTTGATTTCCAGGCTCTCAACGAAGGCCTGGAAACGGGTACGGAGCTGGCCGACGGAGCCGAGCGCGTATTCCTTCTCGATCGTGCAGCACGGCACGCCCATCTCCTCGGTCAGGATATGGGAGGCGAGCACCTTCTCATAGCTCCAGAACTCGCAGAACTTCATGTTCTCGTAGATCACGCCGTCAGCATGGAACTCGTCGACAAGGCGCTTGACCTCAGCATGGCGCTGGTCGATCTTCGCACCCTCCATGAAGCGGGCGCACTGGTTCCAGTGCAGGTAGTGGCGGACGATGGCGTCGAACGCGGTCTCGCCGTCGCGGATCTCGATGCGCTCGCGGCTCGGGAAGCTGCCGAAGCAGTAACGGTCGGCCACGACCATCGCGCCGCAGCCCTCGAGGAGCTTCGTGAACTCGGGATCGTCGATCTCGGAGCCGGCGACCACGATGCGCGCACGGAACGGGAACTCCGGCTCGGGCTTGCGCTTTTTGATCTCGGCAAGCGTCTCCTTCAGGTAGGGGAGGATCAGGTCATGCGGGCAGACCTGGCTCACGAGCTGGATGACATGGAACTCATAGCCGGTAATGGGCGGGTTGGGCAGCTTGCGGAAGTTGCCGATCTCGGTGATGACGTCGCACAGCTCGTTGAACTTCTCGATGGTCGCGCGCATGGCGGCATCGGAGGTGTCCACGCCGTAGCGCTCGGCGAGCTGGTCGACGACCTTGAGCTTGAGCTGGCCCTTATAGTAGTCATAGCTGGTCTTATCGCCCTTGAGCGGGGGATCGATCTGCGTGACGAAGAAGCGCTCGTTCTTCACGGGATTGATGAGGAAGAAATGCTCTTCCATACGCTCCATGGACGCGCAGCACTCGGCGCCGAAGAGCGCGTTGAGGTAGTTGTAGCCGCCCTCAATGGCACGCTCGAGGATGGAGCGGACATACGGGCAGACACGGCTGGTCATGTAGTAGGTCGCAACGTCGGTAGACTCGCAGCGCGGCGCGCGCAGGCGGCTCGAGAAGCAGCCCGGCAGGTTGAGCAGAACCTCGGGGATGTAATAGCAGTTGTACCCGAGGGCGATTTTCCCGTCATTGACCGCCTGCGTGACGAGTTCGTTCTGCGCATCCTGCAGGAGATTTTCGAAGAAAATCAGATGTTTCAGGTCTTTCATATTGTCCCTTCTTTCAAAATAATTCCCATTGCAGCTATGTAAAAAGACGACGGAATGCGGATGCATTCCGCTGCCTTCGACATACAAAAAAGCGGTTGCGGCACACGCTGCCGCCGGTAAAACAGGATAACCGCTCCACCCCACGGTTATTACAAAAATACTACCACGTGTTCCATCCGGTGTCAATCGCTACACGCTAATTCTTTCACAAATCCGGACAAGAGGGTGACTTCCGATACAATCTGCGTGCACCGTGCGCCGCCGCTCAGTCACGCCCCGCGGGACGCAGCACGCGCAGATACGCCTCGCTCTGGCGCACAAAGGCGGCCGCGTCAAAGTTATCGTTGCGCAGCGCCTCCTGCACGATCATCCCGTCGGACGCGAGCAGGATCAGCTGCGTCAGGTAATCGGCGGAAACAGCGTCGGTGCGCTCGGCGATCTTCTCGGCGATGAGCCGCTCGAAGGCGGCATAGCGCTCGATGAGCCTGGCGCGCAGCGCCTCGTCGCCGAGCATGGCGGCGTGGATCAGGTGCAGGCGCATTCCGGCGGAGGCGGTGTTGCGCTCGACCACGTACTTGACCAGACGGTGCACGGACGTGTCCTTGTCCTTGTTGCCCGTCCACGCGATCAGATCGTCCCACTGGCGGTCGAGATACCGGTTGGTGATGCCGAAGAGAATGTCCGTCTTGTTCTTATAATGGTAGTACAGTGTCCCCTTGGACACACCCGCCGCCGCCGCAATCTCTGCCAGCGAGATGTCGGCAAACGTCTGTGTATTGAGCAGGCCGGTCGCGGCATCGAGGATCTTTTCTTTGACATTGTCATTGCGCGGAGCGGCCATTTCGTGTCCCTCTTTTCTGCTTTTGTGTAATCATACGCATTTGATTGTACGCGATTTTGGTCGTTTTGTCTAGTATGACAAAAAAATTTCGGCAGATTTGCCGCAGACCCCGTTCTTGACTTTGCACCGGAAAAAGGGTATATTTGACCTATTCAGTCGGTCGGCCGACCGACTTACCGTTTGGGAGGCACCTCTGTTATGCGGATCTCCGTTTTGAACCGTAAACTGCGCAAAGCCTTCGGCGGCCGCGTCACGGCGGCGCTGGAGGACAACTGCATCGTCCTGCGCGGCACGCTTGACCGCTGGGAAGACGTTGTGCGCGCCGGCCAGATGGCTGCAACGAAGTATTCCACGTGCCATGTCGTCAACGACATCACGTTCACAGGCGGCAAGGATGCGCCCATGCGCGTGCCCGCGCTGCGCGACGACGCGCTCAACGGGCAGACGCCCGACGTGCTCATCATCGGCGGCGGCATCTCGGGCGTATCGATCGCGCGCGAGCTTGCGCGCAAGCAGCTCGACATTCTGGTCGTCGACAAGGAGTGCGACCTCGCGCTCGGCGCCTCCGGGCGCAACGACGGCGAGGTGCATCCCGGCATCGACCTCGGCCGCGGCAGCGTCAAGCACAAATACATCCGGCGCGGCAACGCCATGTTCGACCAGGTCTGCAGGGAGCTCGACGTGCCGTTTTCCCGCGTGGGGCAGTACGTCTGCTTCCAGCACGGCTGGCTGCGCCCGGCCGTGTGGTGCTACTGTATGTGGCGCAAATACCACGACGGCATCTCGGATACCCGCCTCATCTCCGGTAAGGAGCTGCTCAGGCGCGAGCCGAACTTCAACGAAAAGACCAGCTTCGCCATCTCCAACCCGGACTCCGGCTGCGTCTGCCCCTACGGGCTGACGATCGCCTACGCGGAAAACGCCGTGCAAAACGGCGCGCGCATCGCGCTCAACACCGCCGTGCTGGGCATGGACGTCGCGGACGGAAAGATCACCGCCGTGCACACCAACCGCGGCACGCTGCACCCCGCGCTCGTCATCAACGCGGCCGGCGTGTTCGCCGAGGAAGTGGCGCGCATGGCAGGCGACCGCTTCTTCTCCATCCACCCCCGCCGCGGTACGAACAGCATCCTCGACCGCAAGGCCGGTGCGTTCATGCACTCGATCGCGTCCGTCAAAGGCACCGACACCGTCTCCAAGACGCACTCGAAGGGCGGCGGCATCCTGCACACCGTGCACGACAACCTGCTCATCGGCCCCGATGCCGTGGAGACCTATGAAAAGGAGAACACCGCGACCCACCCCGAGAGCATCGCGCACGTGTTCCAAAAGCAGAAGATCACGATGCCCGCGCTGACCGAGCGCGACATCATCACCTATTTCACCGGCGTGCGCGCCCCCACGTTCGAGGAGGACTTCATCATCGAGCGCGGCCGCCGCACGCACAACCTCATCCACGTCGCGGGCATCCAGTCCCCCGGTCTGACGACGGCGCCCGCCGTCGCGGTGGATGTGGCGGACATGGCGGTCAACATCCTCGCGCTCGACCGCCCCGTGGCCGCGAATCCCGACTTCGACCCCCACCGGCCGGGCATCCCCGTGCTGCGTGAGATGGACGACGAGACGCGCGCCGCCTACATTGCAAAAAATCCCGACTACGGCGTCATCGTCTGCCGCTGTGAGGAGATCAGCCGCGGCGAGATCCTCGACGCGCTGCGCTCGAATGTGTGCGTGCCGACGGTCGACGGCGTGAAAAAGCGCGTGCGTCCCGGCATGGGACGCTGCCAGGGCGGGTTCTGCTCGCCGCAGGTGGTGCGCATCATCGCCGAATTCCTCGGCGTGCCGCTGAGCGCAGTGCGCAAATCCTCGGCCGACGCGCCCATCACGTTCGGCCCGACGAAATCCGGGGAGGTGCAGGCATGATGTATGACGTCATCGTCATCGGCGGCGGCCCGGGCGGGCTTGCAGCCGCCATCTCCGCGCACGAAAACGGTGCGCGCGTGCTGCTCATCGAGCGCGAGGCGCGTCTGGGCGGTATGCTCAAGCAGTGCATTCACGACGGCTTCGGCCTCGCGCGCTTCGGCGAGCGGCTGGCCGGCCCGGAATATGTCGAGCGCTTCATTGACCGGCTCGAGCAGCTGCAGATCGAGGCGCGCACGCAGACCTTCGTCACGCGCGTGGAAAAAACGTCCGGCGGCTTTGCGGTCTACACCGTCAGCCGCGACGGCGTCGCCCGCGATGAGACGCGCACGCTCGTGCTGGCCACCGGCTGCCGCGAGCGCACGGCAAAGCAGGTCTTTATCCACGGCACGCGCCCGGCGGGCGTGTTCACGGCCGGCACCGCGCAGAACTTTACGAACCTGCTCGGCGAGCTGCCGACCCGCCGCTGCGTCATCCTCGGCAGCGGTGACATCGGGCTGATCATGGCGCGCCGCCTGACGCTTGAGGGCGCGGAGGTGCTCGGCGTGTATGAGGCCAAGCCCACCCCCTCGGGTCTGACGCGCAACATCCACCAGTGCCTGCACGACTACGACATCCCGCTGCACCTGAGCCACACGGTCACGCGCGTGTTCGGCGCAGACCGGCTCACGGGCGTGGAGGTCGCAGAGGTGGACGCGCATATGCGCCCCATCGCCGGCACGGAGCAGCGCATCGACTGCGACGCGCTCATCGTGTCCGTCGGTCTCATCCCGGAAAACGAGCTGGCGGAGTCGCTCGGCGTCCCGCTCGACGGGCACACCCGCGGTCCCGTCTGCGACGGGCAGCTCATGACCGAGATCCCCGGCATCTTCTCGTGCGGCAACGCGCTGCACGTCAACGACCTTGTGGACTACGTGTCCGCCTCCGGCGAGCTGGCCGGAAAGAGCGCCGCGCACTTTGCCGCGCACACGCGCGACGAGGTCGCCGTCACGATCTCGAACGACTTCGGCTATCTTGTCCCGCAGCGGCTCGACCGCACGCAGGACAACAGCGCCGTCACGCTGTATTTCCGCAGCGCGGAGGTGCTCGGCCCCTGCCGCGTGGTGCTGACCGTCGACGGCAACGAGGTCTGGTCGCGGCGCTATCCCTTCCTGCGTCCGCCCGAGATGCAGCAGCTCACGCTGGACTTTGACAAGCTCGGCATCGCAGATGCAAGCGATGTCCACTTTGAGATCGAGGTGGCGAAGGCATGAAAGAACTCACCTGTATCGGCTGCCCGCGCGGCTGCACCTTGAAAATCGAACGCGACGGCGACGGCTGGTCCGTCACCGGCAACACCTGCCCCCGCGGCAAGGAGTTTGCCATCTCGGAGATGACCGCGCCCAAGCGCACCATCTGCTCGACCGTGCGCACCGCCTTCCCGGACGCGCCGGTGCTGCCGGTGCGCGTATCGGCGGACATCCCGAAGGACCGCATCTTCGACGTCATGGACGCGATCCGCACCGTGACCGTGACCGAACGCATCGCCCGCGGCGACGTAGTCATCCCCGACGTACTCGGCCTCGGCGTGGACGTCATCGCCACGAGCAGCCTGCTCAAGCACAAACCCGATTGAAATCCGAGCGAAAATCGCTTACAGTATAGGAGAGAGAGCAAACTATATCATAGGAGGGAATCAACTTGAGCAAACCGCTGGTGCTGACATGTGATATCGGCACACAGAGCGCGCGCGCCCTGCTCGTGGACCCGGACGGCCGGATCGTGGACGTCGTCCAGAGCAAATACGCCGAGCCTTACTTTTCAAAAGAGCCCGGCTGGGCGGAGCAGAAGCCGGACTTCTACTTCGACCGTATGTGCGAATGCTGCCGCGAGCTGTGTGCACGCAGCAATGCCCTGCTGCCGGACGTGATCGCCATGACGATCACCGTCATCCGCGACACCGTTGTGTGTCTGGACGAGAACAACAACCCCCTGCGCGACATCATCCTCTGGCTGGATAAGCGCTCCGTCGATCCGAACGGCGCCATGCCTGCCAAGAACATGATGGTCTTTAAGGTCGCCGGCATGGAGCCGACGGCGAAAGTGGTCTACGCCGCCTCCGCCGGCAACTGGATCATGCGCCACGAGCCGGAGATCTGGGCCAGGACCGCCAAGTACGTCATGCTGCCCACCTACCTCAACTACAAGCTCACGGGCAATCTCATCGACTCGGCCTCGAACCAGATCGGGCACATCCCGTTCGATTACAAAAACCGCCGCTGGATGAAGCCCGGCAGCCTCACGCGCTGCTTCTGCGACGTGCCGAACGAAAAGCTGTGCGACCTCGTGCCGTCCGGCACGGTCATCGGTACGGTCACCGAACAGGTCAGCGCCCTGACCGGCATCCCCGCCGGACTGCCGCTCATCTCGACCGGCTCGGACAAGGGCTGCGAGACGCTCGGCCTCGCCGTGGTCGACTCCGACAAGGCGTCCATCTCGCTCGGCACGACGGCCACCATCCAGTTCAGCACGACGCAGTACGTCGAGCCGCAGCAGTTCCTGCCCGCCTACCCCGGCGTGCTCAACGACCACTACAATCCCGAGATCGAGATCTACCGCGGTCTGTGGCTGCTGTCGTGGTTCGTCAAGGAATTCGGCACGGCCGACGCCATCGACGCCAAGGAAATGGGCATGGCGCCCGAGGCCCTGCTCGACCAGCGCATCCGCGACCTGCCCGCCGGCAGCGACGGTCTGCTCCTGCAGCCGTACTGGACGGCCGGCATCCTGCATCCGGATTCGCTCGGCGCAGTCATCGGCTTTTCCGATTACCACACGCGCTACCACTTCTACCGCGCCATCATCGAGGGTCTGTGCCTGGAGCTGTACATGGCGCTGCGCATCATGGAGGACCGCTCGGGTCTGACCATCCATGAGATCCGCATCGGCGGCGGCGGCGCGAAGAGCGACGTGGTCTGCCAGATCGCGGCGGACGTGTTCGGCCTGCCGGTCGTGCGCTCGCAGACGCATGAGGCGTGCTCCATCGGCTCGTCCATGGTCGCGTTCGTGGCCAAGGGCGTGTTCGCCGACTTTGACGCGGCGGCCAAAAGCATGGTCCACGTCAAGGACACGTTCCAGCCAAACGAGCGGAATCACGAGGTATATAACGACATTTACGAGCAGGCCTACCGCAAGATCTATCCGCGCCTGCGCCCGATCTATCAGAAACTCATCCAAGTCAAGAGGAGGATTGCACAATGAGCAACAAACCGTACAAAGGATTCGAGCCGAAGTGGGTGCTCACCCCCGCCCCCGAAAACAGCTACCGCTCCATCTTCCGCTGGGGCGACCCGAACTTCTTCAAATACCCGAAGGAGTCTCTGTACACGCTCATGAAAGAGAAGTTCCAGATGACGGACGACGACTTCAAGGCGTATTCCGACGACACCGGCTTTGACCCCGTGGAGCTGCCCGATCACCCGGTGCAGCTTGCGCCCGAGCACATCGACGCGCTCAAGGCGATCGTCGGCGAGCAGAACCTCTCCACCACGGACTATGACCGTCTGAGCGTGGCCTACGGCGCCACGGCTTACGACCTGCTGCGTCTGCGCCACAAGCGCATCGACAGCGTGCCCGACGTCGTGCTCTACCCCGAGACGAGCGAGCAGGTCGAGCAGATCGTCGCCTACTCCACCGAGCACCACATCCCGCTGTACGTCTACGGCGGCGGCAGCAGCGTCACCCGCGGCGTCGAGCCGACCAAGGGCGGCATCTCGCTGGATATGCGCCGCAACTTCAACAAGGTCATCAGCTTCAACGAGATCGACCAGACCATCACCGTGCAGGCCGGCATGTCCGGTCCGGATCTGGAAAAGACGCTGCAGAACGCGCCCGAGCTCTTCGGTGCAAAGCGTCAGTACACCTGCGGCCACTTCCCGCAGTCGTTCGAGTATTCGAGCGTCGGCGGCTGGACCGTCACGCGCGGCGCCGGCCAGAACAGCACGTACTACGGCACCATTGCCGACATCGTGCTCAGCCAGAAGTACGCCACGCCCATCGGCGTCATCCAGACCAGCCACTACTCCCGCGAGGCCACCGGTCCGAACCTGAACCAGATCATGATGGGCTCCGAGGGCACGTTCGGCGTGCTGACCGAGGTCACGCTGCGCATCTTCCGCTGGATGCCGGAAAACCGCAAGCGCTTCTCCTACATCTTCAAGACGTGGGACACCGCCATGAAGGCCGCCCGCGAGATGATGCAGTGCGAGTGCGGCTACTCGTCCGTGTTCCGTCTGTCCGACCCGGAGGAGACCAACCTCATGCTCAAGCTCTACAACGTCGATGAGACGCCGCTGCAGCCGCTGCTCGACGCGTTCGGCTACAAGGACATGGAGCGCTGCCTCTTCCTCGGCTTCACCGACGGCGAGAAGGGCTACAGCCGCAACGTCGCGCGCAACATCGCCAGGATCGCGCGCAAGCACGGCGGTATGCCGCTGACCGGCTACGTCACCCGCAGCTGGGAAAAGGGCCGCTTCAACGACCCCTACCTGCGCGACACGCTCATGGACTTCGGCATCACGACCGACACCCTCGAGTGCACGGTCAACTGGTCGAACATGGAGCAGGTGCACGCCGACGTGCGTAAGATCTGCCACGCGCTGCCGAACACCGTCGTCACGACGCATATGTCGCACTGCTATCCGCAGGGCGCGAACCTGTATTTCATCTTCCTCACCCGTATGCAGGATGAGGATGCCTTCAAGGCCTACCACACCACGATCCTCGACGCGATCCAGCGCTCCGGCGCGGCCGTGAGCCACCACCACGGCATCGGCAAGATGTTCGCGCCCTGGCTCGAGGGCTACATCGGCGAGAAGGAGTACGGCGTGTTCCGCGTGCTCAAGAACTACTTCGACCCCGACTACAACATGAACCCGGGCGGCACGATCGGCCTGGATCTCAAGCCGGAGGAAAAGAAGTTCCTGCGCGATTACACCGACTACCTCGAGCAGCCGAAGTTCGACTGAGTATCGTTATCACCCGGTGCCGGATTGGATGCCCGGCGCCGGATCACTGGCCAAGTGCCAATGCTGCTGCGTAGATCGTTTGTGCAGCAGGGGGGAGAACCGGGGCGTACCGCCCCAATTGGATGGAGCAGTCCGGCATGAACCATGCCGGACTGCTTTTTCATGCCGCCGCGCAAAAAACCGCCGCTCATGTTGAGCGGCGGCCAGTCTGTCAAAGAACCTCGTAGCCTTTGCGCCTGCGGGCGCAAAGAAAGACCGATCATTTTCTTCGGCGACATGTGCGGCGAAGAAAATACTTCTCAGGCTGCAAGTGTGGAATTTGTGCGCCGGCGGCGCACAAATTATGCGCGCAGCAGACTGCAAACCCCCTTGTCAAAAAGGAATACTTTTTGACAGTCTCAAAAAACCGCCGCTCATATCGAGCGGCGGCTTTGACGTATTTCTGTTCGGTTAATTGGCGTGCGGCTGCACCGCGCGGCGCACAAGCGGCAGCAGCGACGGCAGCAGCAGCGAAAACACGACCGCCTTCGCCGCGCAGATGCCCAGACGCAGCGGCAGCGTGCCGAAGACGAACACGGGCGAATAATACCCGTAGATGAGGCTGTCGATATACAGCGAGGCGGTGTTGAGCGCCGTGATGCCCAGCTCCCCCAGCACGACCAGCAGCACGAGCTGGCACTTGGTGCAGGCGTACCCGTGCCGCGCGGACATCGCGCCCACGCACAGGCCGAGCAGCACATACGGCGCGATCCACAGCGCGGTCGTGGCGGTCACGCCATAGGACAGCAGCTGATACAGCAGCGTGCCGATGCCGCCGATGACCATTCCGTCGACCGGGCCGAGCATCAGCGCGCCGAGAAATACCGGCATCGCCTCGATGGTGATCTTGAGGTTTCCGGTCTTGATGGCGGCTGCGGCCAGAACCGTGACCATGGCGGCAAACATCGCGTCCGCCGCGAGGCGGCGGGCAGTCCATTTCGTATGCAATTTTAAGACTCCTTTCGTGACAGTTGCCACGACGGGGTCTCCCCTGGTGGCAGTGGAAGCGGCAGCAGCACCGTGGGGCGTACCCCTTCGTCGTCGGACAACTTCCCATCCCGACGCACTTAACGCGCTGTTCCTACTCTGTCCAATACATACTCTGCAAAGATTGCGTGTGTATCATAGCACACGCGGCGCGGCTTTGCAACCGGAAAAAGGACGCCCGCCGGGCGTCCTTTTTCTGCGCTTACTTTTTCTCGCGGGTCAGACGGCGCGTGAGCTCCTCAACGAGCCCGTCGATCAGCTCCTGATGGTTGGCCAGGTTCAGCTCGGCCTCGCGCACGATCGTGTAGCCGAACACGTCGTCATCCATTTCCTTTGCGTAAGAGAGCAGCTCTGCCTGCATACAGCGGATGGCCGCCACGCTCAGATGCACGGCAGCGAGCGCACTGCACGCGGTCAGATCGTCGCCACGGTCGACGACCTCCTTCATCAGCTCGATGCAGCGGCACATGATGTACACGACCTCGTTCGGGATGTCGCTCGCAACGCGCAGCGCGATGTCAAGATCGTTGCGCGTGGCGGCGGGGTCGTTCCTGCGCTTATCATACGGCTCGCGCGAGCGCAGCTCCTCGTCGATCTGAAAGACCATGTAGTCCGTCATCTGGCGCAGCTCCTCGGCCGTCTGTCTGAGCGCCTCGTCGTCCGAGCGCAGCGCCTGCACGGCCAGCGAGCCCATCGCCGCCGCCAGCGCCGCCACAACCGCGCCCACGCTGCCGGCCTGCGGCTGCGCATCGGGGTCCGCCACCGCGGCGACATAGTCGCTGACCGGCAGCACGCCGAACTTCGGCTTGGGCTTCTTGTCGCTCATGTCGACCACGTGGTCGCCGCTCGCCGTGTGGATCATGATCTTTTTCTTTTCTTCTGCCATCGTATCCTCCGTTTCCCCGCGCGCATAGCCGCGCGCAGATATACACATTATTATAATAGGAATATAGCACGCGGAGTGCACATTGTCAAGATTCCGACGGCCGGCGGCCGCCCAAACGAGCATATTCTGCACAAAAAACCACTCCAAATTTCGTCGAAATTTGTAACGCAAACGGACACTTCCGGCATTTATCTTTGCCGTTCTTTCTGATATAGTGAAGGGTAAGCGCAATCATATCAACAATACAAAGGGAGTGTGAAGCGATTTGGGGATCAACAACGTGATCTCTCTGCTTGGCGGCGTGGCTCTGTTCCTGTTCGGCATGACGCTCATGGGCGACGGGCTGAAAAAGGTGGCCGGCAACAAGCTGGAGATCATCCTCTATAGACTCACAAGTACCCCGCTCAAGGGCGTTTTGCTCGGCACCGGCGTTACCGCCGTGATCCAGTCATCCTCGGCCACGTCCGTCATGGTCGTCGGCTTTGTCAACTCCGGCATGATGCAGGTGCGTCAGGCCATCGGTATCGTGCTCGGCTCGATCCTCGGCACGAGCATCACAGGCTGGATCCTCTGCCTGTCGGACATCAGCGGCTCCGGCTGGGTGTCGCTGCTGAGCACCGCAACGCTCACCGGCATCGTCGCCGTGATCGGCATCGTCCTGCACATGTTCTGCAAGGATCAGGCCAAGCGCCACATCGGCGACATCCTGCTCGGCTTCGCCGTGCTGATGTACGGCATGTCCGCAATGAGCGGTGCCGTCGCCCCGCTCAAGGACAGCGCGGCGTTCATCAACCTGCTCACCCGCTTCTCCAACCCCCTGCTCGGCGTGCTCGTCGGCACGGTGTTCACCTGCATTCTGCAGAGCGCCTCCGCTGCCGTCGGCATTTTGCAGGCGCTGGCCATCACGGGCACGATCACGTTCTCGGTCGCCTTCCCCATCACGCTCGGCATCGCCATCGGCGCGGCCGTGCCAGTGCTGCTGTCCTCGCTCGGCGCGAGCGTCAAGGGCAAGCGCACCGCCTACGTCTACCTGCTCATTGACGTCATCGGCGCGCTCGTCTGGGGCGTCGTGTTCTATGTGGTCAATGCCGCGGTGCACTTCCCGTTCATGGACGCCACGATGACCACCGTGTCCATTGCTCTGCTCAACACGGTCTTCCGCTTTGCGACCGTGCTGCTGCTCACGCCGATGATCCCCATGCTCGAGCGGCTCGTCACCGTCCTGTTCCCGGACAAGGCTGCAAGCGGTGCACTCGCCGACATGGACCGGCTCGAGGAGCGCTTTCTCACGCATCCGGCGCTCGCCATCGAGCAGAGCCGCCTGACCATCGACTCCATGGCGCGTCAGGCGCAAAACAACATCCTGTCCGCCTTCGCCCTGCTCGAAAAGTTTGACGACGACCAGTTCGCCGCCCTGCAGGAGGACGAGGAAGCCATCGACCACTACGAGGACAAGCTCGGCACCTATCTCATCAAGATCACGAGCAAGGAGCTCACGCCGCGCCAGACCGCCGACGTGTCGAAGTATCTGCACACGATCAGCGACCTCGAGCGCATCAGTGACCACTCGCTCAACATCGGTGAGACCGCACAGGAGCTCTACACGAAGCAGATCGTCTTCTCTCCCGCCGGCTCGCGGGAGCTGCACGTCATGCTCAGTGCCGTGACGCGCATTCTCGAGCTGACGATCTCCGCCTTCCTCAACAACGACGTCGACGCCGCCTACCGCGTCGAGCCGCTCGAGGAGCTGATCGATAACCTCTGCGACGAAATGAAGCTGCACCACATCGACCGCCTGCAGACCGGTGAGTGCACGCTCAACCACGGCTTTGCCTTCAACGACCTGCTCACCAACTGTGAGCGTGTGTCCGACCACTGCTCGAACATCGCCGTCGCCATGATCGAGCTCGAGTCCGAGTCGTTCGACACGCACGAATATATCAACAGCGTCATGGCCATGCACTCGCACAGCTTTGACAAATACTACGCCGAGTACAGCAAGGAATTCCGGATCTGACCGGTATCGTACCCGCCCGACCGAACAGTCGGGCGGGTTTTTTATGCCGCTGCTGCCCAAAAATCCGGCAGCGCGCCCAAATATGCACCGCCGAATATGTGCAGGGTGCACAAGGCAGTTTTCTCCTTTGGCGGCTATGTTTTCAAATTTCACAAATCGCATGAATTTTTCCGTGAGCTTATTGCATATTTATTCGCGTAGTAGTATATTTTTATTGTCTTAATGGATTTATATTCGCTTGCGAGGGATGACATATGTATACTGAAAAGAAAACCATTTTCATTGACGGCAGCTCCGGCACGGCCGGGCTGCGCATTTACGACCGGCTGGCACAGCGCGCGGACATCACGCTGCTGACCCTGCCGCCGGAACTTGGGCACGATATCGAGGCGCAGCGCGAGATGCTCAACCGCGCGGACATCGCGTTTTTGTGTCTGCCGGATGCGGCGGCGGTCACGGCGGCAGATCTGGTCGAAAACCCGGACACGGTCGTGCTCGACACCTCGACCGCGCACCGCACCGCGCCGGGCTGGGTGTACGGCTTCCCGGAGCTGTCGCCCGAGCGCGAGGCCGCGATCCGAACGGCCAAGCGCATCGCCGTGCCCGGCTGCCACGCCAGCGGCTTCGTCGTGCTCACCTATCCGCTCGTCGAGGCGGGCATCCTGCCGCCGGACGCACTGCTGACGTGCTACTCGCTCACGGGCTACAGCGGCGGCGGCAAGAAGATGATCGCCGAATATGAGGCTGACGAGCCCGACCCCCTGTACGCCGCGCCCCGGCAGTACGCCCTCACGCAGCAGCACAAGCACCTGCGCGAGATGTGCGCGGTCCCGGGTCTGACGCACGCGCCGGTGTTCGCGCCGATCGTGGCGGATTTCTACAGCGGCATGGAGACGAGCGTCGCACTCTTCGGCGCACAGCTCTGCCCCGGCAAGACGATGGCGGACATCAAGGCCGCCTACGCCGCAAAGTACACCGGCCCCGTCGTGCACTATCAGGACCCCGCGTGCACGGACGGCTTCCTGTCCGCCGCCGCCATGTCCGGCAAGGACAGCATGGTCGTGTCGGTGTCCGGCAACGACGAGCGCATCGTGCTCACGGCCGTGTTCGACAACCTCGGCAAGGGCGCGTCCGGCGCGGCGCTCGAGTGCCTGAACCTCGTCATGGGCAAGGAAAAGGGCTTCGGCCTCGAACTGTAAGGAGGAAAACCGATGAAGCAAGTCACCGGCGGCGTGTGCGCCGCACAGGGTTTTTCCGCAGCGGGCATCCACTGCGGCATCCGCAAGAACCAAGCCAAGCGCGACCTCGCGCTCATTTACAGCGCCGTCCCGGCCAGCGCCGCGGCGGTCTATACGACCAACCTCGTCAAGGGCGCACCCCTGACCGTGACAAAGGCGCACCTGGCCGACGGCAAGGCGCAGGCCATCGTCTGCAACAGCGGCAACGCCAACACCTGCAACGCCGACGGCATCGCCGTCGCCGAGGAGATGAGCGCACTCACGGCAGCAGCGCTGCACATCGCGCCGCAGGACGTCATCGTCGCGTCCACGGGCGTGATCGGCCAGCCGCTCGATCTCGCGCCCATCCGCACCGGCCTGCCGCAGCTCGCCGCCGCGCTCGGCGACCACTCCGATCAGGCGGCCGAGGGCATCATGACCACCGACACGCAGCCGAAGGAGATCGCCGTGCAGTTCACCGCCGGCGGCAAGACCTGCACGATCGGCGGCATCGCCAAGGGCTCGGGCATGATCCACCCGAACCTCGCGACCATGCTGGTCTTTCTCACGACCGACTGCGCCATCAGCGCGCCGATGCTGCACGCGGCACTCACCGGCGACGTGCAGGACACCTTCAATATGGTCAGCGTCGACGGCGACACGTCCACGAACGACATGGTCGCCGTGCTGGCAAACGGACTCGCGGGCAACGCCGAGATCACCGCGCCCGGCGCGGACTTCACGGCCTTCTGCCGCGCGCTCAACAGCGTGACCGTCTGGCTCTGCCGCCGGATCGCGGGCGACGGCGAGGGCGCGACGCGCCTGATCGAGTGCTGCGTCACCGGTGCGGAAGATCACGCGACGGCGAAAACCGTCGCCAAGAGCATCGTCTGCTCATCGCTCGTCAAGGCCGCCATGTTCGGCGCGGACGCCAACTGGGGCCGCGTGCTGTGCGCCATCGGCTACAGCAGCACGCATGTGGACGTGCACAAGGTCGACGTGTTCTTCCGCTCGGCAGCCGGAACGGTGTGCGTGTGCACACACGGTGCGGGCGTGCCGTTTTCCGAGGAGGAGGCCAAACAGATCCTGCTCGAAAAGGAGATCGAGATCCTCGTCGACCTCAACGCCGGTGACGAGGGCGCAACGGCGTGGGGCTGCGACCTGACATATGACTACGTGAAGATCAACGGCGACTACCGTACCTGAACCGGGAGGGACACCATCATGGACATCACAAATCCGCAGCGCGCAAAGGTACTCGTCCACGCGCTGCCCTATATTCAGGAATACAGCGGCAAGATCGTCGTCATCAAATACGGCGGCAACGCCATGATCAGCGAAAAGCTCAAGGACTCCGTCATGCGCGACATCGTGCTGCTCTCGCTCATTGGGGTGCAGGTCGTGCTCGTGCACGGCGGCGGGCCAGAGATCACGGATATGCTGCAAAAGCTCGGCAAGCAGACGCAGTTTGTCGACGGTCTGCGCGTCACGGACGCCGAGACCGCCGACGTCGTGCAGATGGTGCTCGCCGGAAAGATCAACAAGACGCTCGTCAATCTCATCGGGCAAAAGGGCGGCCGCGCGATCGGCCTGTCCGGCATCGACGGGCAGATGATCCAGGCGCGCGTGCGCGACGAGCGGCTCGGCTACGTGGGCGAGATCACGAAGATCGACGTGCGCCCCATCCTCGACGTGCTCGACAAGGGCTACATCCCGGTCGTGTCCACCGTCGGGTGCGACACGCAGGGGCACGTCTACAACATCAACGCCGACACCGCGGCCGCGCGCATCGCGGGTGAGCTCGGCGCGGAGAGCCTCATCGCCATGACCGACATCGGCGGCATCCTGCGCGACAAGGACGACCCCAACACGCTCATCCCCGTCATCCATACGGCAGAGGCGCACGCACTCATCACGTCCGGCGTCATCTGCGGCGGCATGCTGCCGAAGGTGACCTGCTGCATGGACGCCATCCGCTGGGGCGTGCACCGTGTCTTTATCATCGACGGACGCGTGCCGCACGCCATACTCATCGAAATGCTGACAAACGAAGGCATCGGCACCATGTTCGTTGCCGGGCAAGGAGGAAATGCAAATGAATACACAGCAACTTGACCATACCTACATCGCCAACACCTACGCCCGCTACCCGGTCACGATCGTGCGCGGCAAGGGCTCGCTCGTCTGGGACGAGAACGGCAAGGAATACATCGACCTCGCGACCGGTATCGCCGTCAACAGCTTCGGCGTGTCCGACCCCGCGTGGGTGCGCGCCGTGACCGAGCAGCTGTGCACCGTGCAGCACACCTCAAACCTCTACTTCACCGCGCCCGACGCGCAGCTGGCGCAGCTGCTGTGCGAAAAGACCGGCATGAAAAAGGCCTTTTTCTCCAACTCCGGCGCGGAGGCCAACGAATGCGCCATCAAGGCCGCGCGCAAATACGCAGCCGAGCACAAGGGGCCGGAATACCACACCGTCATCACGCTCAAAAACAGCTTCCACGGCCGCACGATCACGACGCTCGCCGCGACCGGGCAGGACGTGTTCCACCACGACTTTCTGCCGCTGACGGAGGGCTTCGCCTACGCCGAGGCGAACGATCTCGACGATCTCAAGGCGCAGGTGGCCGCGCACAAATGCGCCGCCATCATGATCGAGGTCGTGCAGGGCGAGGGCGGCGTCATCCCGCTGACGCAGGCATTCGTCAAGGGCGCGGCGCAGCTTGCCGCCGCGCAGGACATCCTGCTCATCTGCGACGAGGTGCAGACCGGAAACGGCCGCACCGGAAAGCTCTACGGCTATATGCACTACGGCATCAAGCCCGACATCGTCTCCACGGCCAAGGGGCTCGGCGGCGGGCTGCCGCTGGGCGCGACGCTGCTCGGCGAGAAGGTGCAAAACGTGCTCACCCCCGGCAGCCACGGCTCGACCTTCGGCGGCAACCCGGTCTGCTGTGCCGGCGCGCTGAGCATCCTGCGCCGGCTCGACGGACCGCTGCTGCAGTCCGTGCAGGAAAAGTCCGACTTCATCGTCAGCGCGCTCACCGGCGCACCGGGCGTCAAAAGCGTCACGGGTCTCGGGCTGATGCTCGGCGTGCAGACCGTGCGCCCGGTCGCAGACGTCATCTGCGCCTGCGCAGAGCAGGGCGTGCTCGTCATCTCGGCGAAAAACAAGGTGCGCCTGCTGCCGGCGCTCAACATCCCCATGGCGCAGCTCGAGCAGGCGATCGGCGTGCTCAAGGCCGTCTGCGCCGAGGCATAAGGAGGAACACCGACATGAATCTCAAGGGCAACGATTTTCTCAAGCTGCTCGACTACAGCCCCGAGCAGATCGACTACCTGCTGCAGCTCGCAGCCAAGCTCAAGGCCGAAAAAAAGGCCGGCATCCCGCACCGCCTGTGCGAGGGCAAAAACGTCGCGCTCATCTTTGAAAAGACGAGCACGCGCACGCGCAGCAGCTTCGAGGTCGCGGCGCACGATCTGGGCATGGGCAGCACGTATCTCGACTCCACCGGTTCGCAGATCGGAAAGAAAGAGAGCATCGCCGACACCGCGCGCGTGCTCTCGGGCATGTTCGACGGCATCGAATACCGCGGCTACGGCCAGAGCATCGTCGAGGAGCTGGCGCAGTACGCCTCCGTCCCGGTCTGGAACGGCCTGACGGACGAGTTTCACCCGACGCAGATCCTCGCGGACTTCCTGACCATCCAGGAGCATTTCGGCTCGCTCGACGGCATCCACCTCGTCTACATGGGCGACGCGCGCTTCAACATGGGCAACTCCCTCATGGTCGGCTGCGCGAAGATGGGCATGCACTTCACGGCCTGCGCGCCGGAGGGCTACTTCCCCGATGCGCAGCTCGTCGCGGAGTGTCAGGCCATCGCGGCGCAGACGGGCGCGGTGCTCGACTTCATCTCCGACCCCGCCGCGGCCGTGCAGGGCGCGAACGTGGTCTACACCGACATCTGGGTCTCCATGGGCGAACCGGAGTCCGTCTGGGCCGAGCGCATCGCGGCGCTGGCGCCGTATCAGGTCAACGCGGCGCTCATGGCCAAGGCCGACCCCAACGCCATCTTCATGCACTGCCTGCCGGCGTATCACGACAAAAAGACCGCCGTCGGCAGCGAGATGTGCACGCGCTTCGGCCGCGAGGCCATGGAGGTCACGGACGACGTGTTTGAAAGCGCGCAGTCGGTCGTGTTTCAGGAGGCCGAAAACCGCATGCACACCATCAAGGCGGTCATGGCGGCGACGCTTGCGGAGATCGAGCTATGAAGCGCTATCTCGTACTCGAAAACGGCGAGGTCTTTGCAGGCCTCGCCCTCGGCGCGCCATGCGACACGTTCGGCGAGCTGGTGTTCACCACCGGCATGAACGGCTACATTGAGACGCTCACGGACCCGAGCTACTGCGGCCAGATCGTGCTGCAGACCTTCCCGCTCATCGGCAACTACGGCATCATCCCGGCCGATTTTGAGGGCAAGTGCTGCGTGCGCGGCTATGTCGTGCGTGAAGCGTGCCCCACGCCCTCGAACTTCCGCTGCGCGCAGACGCTCGACGCGTTCCTGAAAGAAAACAACATCCCCGGCATTACCGGCATCGATACCCGCGCCGTCACGCGCATCCTGCGCGAGACCGGCACCATGAACGCCGCCATCTGCGACGCCGTGCCGGAGGATCTCGCGCCGCTGCGCGCCTACCGCATCACGGACCCCGTGCCGCAGGTGACAACGCCGGAACCCTACACCCTCCGGCCGGAGGGCGGCGTGCTGCACCGCGTGGCGCTCATCGACTACGGCGCCAAGCGCAACATCGCACGCGAGCTCTGTAAGCGCGGCTGCGCCGTGACGGTGCTGCCCTGCACGGCGAAGGCGGAGGACATCCTCGCCGCCGGATATGACGGCGTCATGCTCTCCAACGGCCCCGGCGACCCGACGGACAATGTCGACCAGATCGCGCAGATCGCCAAGCTCTTCGGCCGCATCCCGATGTTCGGCATCTGCCTCGGCCACCAGCTCATGGCGCTGGCGCAGGGCGGCAGCACCGTGAAGCTCAAATACGGCCACCGCGGCGTGAATCAGCCGGCGCGCGACGTGTGCGGCACGCGCACGTTCCTCACCAGCCAGAACCATGGCTACGCCGTCGTGCCCGAGAGCGTCAAGACCGGCGTCATCCGCTACGTCAACGCCAACGACGGCACGTGCGAGGGTATCGACTACCCCGACCTGCAGGCCTTTTCCGTGCAGTTTCACCCCGAGGCGTGCTCGGGCCCGCACGACACGGCCTTTCTCTTCGACCGATTCTGTGACCTGATGGGAGGTGCGCACCATGCCGATTGATACCAGCATCCGCAAAGTCCTGGTCATCGGCTCCGGCCCGATCGTGATCGGGCAGGCAGCGGAATTCGACTATGCCGGCGCGCAGGCGTGCCGCGTGCTGCACGACGCGGGCGTGAACGTCGTGCTCGTCAACTCCAACCCCGCGACGATCATGACCGACAAGGCCCTCGCGGACGAGATCTATCTCGAGCCGCTCACGCTGACCTCCGTCAAGCGCATCATCGAAAAGGAGCAGCCCGACAGTCTCCTCGCCGGTCTCGGCGGCCAGACGGGCCTGACGCTCGCGATGGAGCTCGACAAGGAGGGCTTTCTGCAGCAGCACAACGTCCGCCTCATCGGCACGAACGCCGCCGCCATCGACAAAGCCGAGGACCGCGAGCTCTTTAAGGAGACCATGGCCGCCATCGGCGAGCCGACCATCCCCTCCGGCATTGCAAACTCCGTGGCCGAGGCGCTGGAGGTGGCGGACAGCATCGGCTACCCCGTCATCATCCGCCCGGCGTTCACGCTCGGCGGTGCGGGCGGCGGCGTGGCCTACAGCGCAGAGGAGCTCACGCTCGTCGCACAGACGGGGCTCGATGCGTCCCCGATCACGCAGATCCTCGTCGAGCGCTATATCTACGGCTGGAAGGAGATCGAGTTTGAGACCATGCGCGACGGCGCCGGCAACGTCATCGCCGTGTGCAGCATGGAAAACTTCGACCCCGTCGGCGTGCACACCGGCGACAGCATCGTCGTCGCCCCGGCGCTGACGCTCTCGGACAAGGAGTTTCAGATGCTGCGCAGCGCAGCGCTGAACATCATCTCCGCACTCGACATCGTCGGCGGCTGCAACTGCCAGTTCGCGCTCGATCCCGACAGCTTTGACTACGCCGTCATCGAGGTCAACCCCCGCGTGTCGCGCTCGTCGGCGCTCGCGTCGAAGGCGACCGGCTACCCGATCGCGAAGATCACGACGAAAATTGCCCTCGGCTATACGCTCGATGAGATCCAGAATGACATCACCGGCAAGACCTGCGCCTGCTTTGAGCCTGCGCTCGACTACGTCGTCGTGAAATTCCCCAAGTGGCCGTTCGACAAGTTCGTCGGCGCGTCCCGCCGCCTCGGTACACAGATGAAGGCCACGGGCGAGGTCATGGCCATCGGCACGAACTTTGAGAGCGCGCTGCTCAAGGCCGTGCGCGGCGCCGAGATCCACCTCGACACGCTGCACGCCGCCCCGCTGTCCGACCGCCCGGTGCGCGACCGGCTCGCCGACTGCGACGATCACCGTCTGTTCACCGTCTTTGAGGCGCTGTGCAGCGGCGTGTCCATCGACGAGATCCACGACATCACCCGCATCGACCGCTGGTTTCTGGCCCGGCTGCAAAACCTTGTGGACTACGAGGCGAGCATTCAGGGCGGCCTGACGCCGGAAAGCTACCGGCGCGGCAAGTATCTCGGCTATCCGGACGCGGCGCTGCGCCGCCTGTCCGGCAGCGAGACGCTGCCCGCCTTCCGCGCAGGCTACAAAATGGTCGACACCTGCGCCGCCGAGTTTGACGCGCAGACCCCGTATTTCTACGCCAGCGCCGACGCGCGCTGCGAGGCGCGCAGCTTCCCGCGCAGCGGCAAGCCCGTCGTCATGGTGCTCGGCTCGGGTCCGATCCGCATCGGGCAGGGCATCGAGTTTGACTATTCGTCCGTCCACTGCGTGTGGACGCTCAAGTCCATGGGCTATGACGTTGTCATCGTCAACAACAACCCCGAGACCGTCTCCACGGACTACGACACCGCCGACCGCCTGTATTTCGAGCCGCTCACGGCCGAGGACGTGCTGCAGATCATCGACGTCGAGCAGCCCGCCGGCGTCGTGGTCGCCTTCGGCGGGCAGACCGCCATCGCGCTCACGCAGACGCTCGACCGCCACGGCATCCGCATCCTCGGCACCTCGGCCGAGGGCATTGACATCGCCGAGGACCGCGAGCGGTTTGATGCCCTGCTCGAGCAGTTTCACATCTCGCGCCCGAAGGGCATGGGTGTGCAGACGCTGCCCGAGGCCCTGCACGCCGCGCAGACGCTCGGCTACCCCGTGCTGCTGCGCCCGTCGTACGTCATCGGCGGACAGAACATGAAGATCGTCCACGACGATGACGAGGTCACAACGTATATGCAGCGCATCCTCGCGCAGGGCATCGACAATCCCGTGCTCGTGGACAAGTACATGATGGGCACGGAGCTGGAGGTGGACGTCATCTCCGACGGCACGGACGTGCTCATCCCCGGCATCATGGAGCACATCGAGCGCGCCGGCGTGCACAGCGGTGACTCCATCGCCGTCTACCCGCCGTACAACCTCAACGACATCATGACGGACAAGATCGTTGACAGCTCGCGCAAGCTCGCCCTCGCGCTCGGCACGAAGGGGCTGGTGAACATCCAGTACCTCATCTGGGAAAACGAGCTCTACGTCATCGAGGTCAACCCCCGTGCCTCGCGCACCGTGCCGTACATCAGCAAGGTCACGGGCGTGCCGATGGTGGACGTGGCGGCGCGCGTCATGCTCGGCACACCGCTCAAAGGCCTCGGCTACGGCACGGGGCTGCACCCCATCCCGCCGTATTACGCGGTCAAGGTGCCGGTGTTCTCGTTTGAAAAGCTCGGCGACGTCAACGCCTACCTCGGCCCGGAGATGAAGTCCACGGGCGAAGTGCTCGGCCTCGGAAAAACAATGCAGGAGGCGCTGTTCAAGGGGCTGACCTCGGCCGGCATGGTCGTCGGCCGGCACCCGGACGGCCGCCACGGCGTGCTCGTGAGCGTGGACACGCATGACCTCGGCGAGATCGTGTCGCTGGCCAAGAAGCTCGACGACCTGCACTTCGCGCTCTACGCGACCGCAGAGACCGCCGCCGCCATTGCGCGCCTCGGCATCGACGTCGTGACCGTCGACGGCATCCGCGAGAGCGACCACGCCTTCGCCCTGCTCGAGAGCGGCTGCATCGACTACATCGTCTACACCGGCGCGCTCAAGGACGCGACCACGGACGATTACATTGCCCTGCACCGCCGCGCGCTGCAGCTCGGCATCCCATGCTTCACCTCGCTCGACACGGCCAACGCCCTCGCGGACATCATCGCCAGCCGCTACAACGAGCACAACACCGAGCTTGTGGACATCAACCACATGCGCACCAAGCGCCAGCGCCTGAAGTTTTCGAAAATGCAGGCCACCGGCGATGACTACATCTACGTCGAGAATTTTGACGGACACATCACCTGCCCCGAGTCGCTGTGCATCCCGCTGTGCTCGCGTCACCGCGGCATCGGCGGTTACGGCATCGTGCTCATCGAGCGCAGCGCCGTGGCCGACGCGAAAATGCGCGTGTTCAACCGCGACGGCAGCCCCGGCGGCATCGGCGGCAACGCCATCCGCTGCGTGGGCAAGTACCTGTACGACAACGGCATCGTGCCGCGCGCCGATCTCACCATTGAGGCCGGCGGCCGGGTGCACCGGCTGCACCTCTACACGCGCTTCGGCACGGTCGGCCTTGTGACGGTCGAGATGGGCAAGCCCGCCTTCGCACCCGAGGCCGTGCCCGTGGCGCTCGAGGGCGAACGCGTGATCGACCGGCCCGTGACCATTGCGGGCGGAGAGTACCGCATCACGTGTCTGTCGATGGGGAATCCCCACTGCGTCGTCTTTGTCGACCGCGTGGACGAGGTGGACGTCGCGCACCTCGGCCCGCAGTTTGAGCACGCGGACCTCTTCCCCGCGCGCACGAACACGGAGTTCATCCGCGTCGTCAACCGCACGACGATCAAAATGCGCGTCTGGGAGCGCGGCAACGGCGAGACCCGCGCCTGCGGCACGGGCGCGTGCGCGGCCGTGGTGGCCGCCGTGGAAAACGGCCTGTGTCCGAAGGGCGAGACCATCACGGTCAAGGTCACCGGCGGCGACCTGCTCGTCACCTACGATGACGACGGCGTGCGTCTGACCGGCAACGCCGAGCTCGCCTTCACCGGCGTGACCACATACTGAGCCGCAAAACGAAAATCACCCGCATCCGGTCGGATGCGGGTGATTTTTTTGCTGCCGAAAAGGCGCTTTCCGTTTGCCGCGCCGCTCAGCCGCGCATGGCGGCGGCGAACGCGTCGATGCGCGCGATGTCGAAATCGGGCTCGGAATACTGCGCGCGGTACTGGGGCGATGTCATCAGTGCGCCGAAGAGCTGCTTGTAGACATAGCTCATCTTCGCGTACTGCATCTTGCCGCCGAGGATATCCTTCGCCGCCGCGTGCTCCAGCAGCGCGGGCGAGAAGAAGTGCTCGAGATACCCCTCCGTACCGGGCGTGGTATAGCAGCACAGGTACAGGCCGAGCTTCTTTTGCAGCAGCACCTTCTCGTTGCGGCGCAAAAAGCGCTTGATGTGCTTGTCGAGCTTGAACATATACACGCAGCTGCCGATGATGACCGTGTCATAGCCTTCGAGCGAGACGCCGCGGTCGCGGACATTGCACACCGTCACATCGCCGCCGACGGCGCTCTTGAGCATATAGGCGATCTCCTCCGTCGCGCCGTAACGCGAGGCGAACAGGATCAGCGTTTTCATGCAGTGACCTCCTTTTCCGCCCTCACGGGCGGCCTTTCCACATATATGTATATAAGAGTATAGGAAGCCGCCGCGCCGCTGTCAAGCCCGCGCGCGATTTTTTTATCCGACCGGCACGGGTTCGCCCCGCTGCGCGTCCGGCTCGCGCCGCCGTGCCTTGGGGATGTTGATGGTGAGAATGAGCGCATCGTCCGTCTCCTGCCGCTGCATACCGGCGTCGATGCCGCCCTGCTTCATGAGGTCGAGACTGTGGGCGATCGTGTTGAGAAACACGCGCACGTCCTTGAGGATGAAGGTCTTCTGCCGCTCGCTCTCGGGCGCGGCTTTGGCCTCGAGCAGGCGGTCGATGTAGGCGTCCGTCGCGGCGACGTTCAGGTCGCGGCTGAGGATATAGGCCAGCGCCGCGCGCTGCTCGTCCGGTGTCTCGAGCCGCAGCAGCGCGCGCCCGTGCCGCTCGGTGAGCCCGGCGTTGCGCATGGCGTTGAGCACATCCTCCGGCAGACGCAGCAGGCGGAGCTTGTTCGCCACGGCCGACTGCGACTTGCCCAGCCGCCGCGCGCACTCCTCCTGACTGAGACCGAAGAGCCGGATGAGCTGCGCGATGCCGCGCGATTCCTCAAGGAAATCAAGGTCGTTGCGCTGGAGATTTTCCACCAGCGCGATGAAGCTCGCCTCCTCCAGATCGAGCTCCATGACGATGCACGGCACCTCACTGAGCCCCGCCATGCGCGCGGCACGCAGGCGGCGCTCGCCGGCCACGAGCTCATACCCGTCCGGACGCGGGCGCACGGTCAGCGGACTGAGCACGCCGTACTCGGCGATGCTGCGCGAGAGCTCCTCGAGCTGCGCCGGGGGAAAGTTCTGCCGCGGCTGGACCGCGCTCGGCGCGATCGCGTCCACCGCCAGATACACGATGCCGCCGCGCTGCGCGCGGCCGGAATGGTTGGAAAACTGCATAGCAAACCCTCCATATCTTGTGTTTTGCAACATAAAAATAGACCATATATTGCGCAAAACACGGCGAATTCGGGCGCGCGCCGAAAAAAAGGGGGGCGGATCGGGATCGATCCGCCCAAAACAGGGTCATGGGATAAAGATATGAGCCGTGGCTTCCAAGGTGCGGAAGTCAATTGGATAAGCTGTATTGTTATTGTAGCGCCGGGCGCGGAAAATGTAAAGAGCGAACGGTGTCGGTCGGGCACCTGTTTTGTCGGCGGCGGAATCTTTTTTCCCGCGCCAGGGCATACTGTCCGGGAGTACACGGAAAAGGAGATGGAAGCATATGCAGGTGATCGACCGCATCGCGCTGATCCTCACGATCGTCGGCGGGCTCAACTGGGGCAGCATCGGCCTGTTCCGGTTTGATCTCGTGGCGTGGATCTGCGGCGGGCAGACCGCCGTGGCTGCGCGCGTGATCTACACACTCGTCGGTCTGGCCGCGGTCTGGTGCATTTCCCTGCTCTTTCGCGGCCGCGACGAGCTCGACGGCACGGAGGACGTGTGACGAAAAACGGCATGGCCGACGCCATGCCGTTTTTTTCTCCAACGAGAACCGCTGCGCTGGGTTCTCGTTGGGAAAAAGCGCAGCTCGCTGCAGCGCACGCATTGCACGCTGTCAGCGCGCAATGCGCACGTTTGCGAGCCGAAAGGTATTTTCTCCGCCGCACATGTCGCCGAAGAAAATGATTGGATTTTCTTTTGCCGCGCCATTCGAGAACCGCTGCGAGATTTCTGGATCATTTACCCCAGCCGCGGCAGTGCGCCGGCGCTGCCGGGAAAGCGGTCGAAGGCGTCCAGCGGCGGCAGATACGCCTCGAGCGCGCGCACCAGCTCACCCCCGAGCAGACCGCCGAGCGTGTTGAGCATCAGATCGTCCACATCGCACAGGCGGTACGAGCCGCGAAACAGGAAAAACAGCCCCGTGAGCTGCCCGAGCTCGATGAACGCCGAAAACGCCAGCGACACGAGCGCGACGCGGCCGAGATCCATCCCGCAGACATAGCGCAGGTACATCCCGAACGGCATCAGCATGAGGATGTTGAGCACGACCTGCTGCACCGTGCGGTCGAGCAGCGCCGGCAGATATGTGCGCGCATCGGAGCGCACGAGCGGCGTCTCGCGCAGAAAATCCGCCACGAACTGAAATGGCACGAGCTGCGCGTCATAGGTCGTGAGCTTCGCCGCCTGCGCAGCGTCCGGCAGCGGGAAAAACACGAGCGCCAGCACGCACAGAACATAAAACAAAAACAGGCCGCCGAACACGGTGCGCACCCAGTTGAAGCAGTGCGCACGCATCTGCCGGTAGAAAAAGGGCGCTGCGACCAGCGCCGCCAGCAGCGGGAATGCGTATGCCGCCAGCCGGATACTGCTCAAAAAATCTGCCATCGTGTCAGCCTCCCATGGGAGCGCTCCCGCCCCCGGTTTCTGACATCAGTATAGCCGCAAACGGCATCACACCGCCATCGTTTTGGCTTACAGTTGGCTTACATCTTCGTAAGGCTGCAAAAACCGGGCGCGTCAATCAAGACGCGCCCGGATGGGCGGACAGATATGTTTCCTCAGGCAACGAGGAAGAATTTCACAAGGAAGATCAGCGAGATGACATATGTCAGCAGCGAAACATCCTTGCCCTTGCCCGTGCAGAGCTTGAGCACGGAATAGCTGATCAGACCCAGACCGATGCCGTGACCGATCGAGCCGGAGATCGGCATGGAGATGAGCATGATGGCCACCGGCAGACTCTGATAAATGTCGTCAAAGTCGATCTTCTTGAGACCGCCGAGCATCAGCAGGCCGACGTAGATGAGCGCGGAGCTGGTCGCGGCGGCGGGGATGATGGCGGCGATGGGCGCGAGGAACATACTCGCAAGGAAGAGCAGGCCGGTCGTCAGGGCGGTCAGGCCCGTGCGGCCGCCGGCCTCCACGCCGGAGGCAGACTCGACAAACGTCGTGACCGTGGACGTGCCGGTGCACGCGCCCGTGACGGTGCCGACGGCGTCGGCCAGCAGCGCCTCGCGCATACGCGGCATATTGCCGTCCTTGTCGACCATGCCGGCGCGGCTCGCCGTGCCGACGAGGGTGCCGATGGTGTCGAACATGTCAATGATGCAGAACGTGATGACGAGCGTCACGACCGTGAACCAGCCGATCTCGCCGAGGGCGGCAAAGTCGAACTTGAACAGGGTCGTTGCGGCCATATCGCCGAACGCAGGCACGAACGACGCGCCCTTGAGCGCCGCGAACGGGTTCGTGTGCAGGAAGATGGCCTCACCCGCCCAGTAGATGCCGGACGCGCAGAGCATGCCCAGCAGCACGGAGCCCTTGACCTTCTTGTGCGCGAAGAGCACGATCAGAAACAGGCCGATAAACATGGTCACGACCGTGAGCACCATCTGCGGGTAGCCGTCGCCCATGTTGGCCTTGGCGAGGCTGGGCGTGAGCGCGCCGAAGAAATCGCGCATGACGTAAAACGTGCCGCCGTCGCTCGAGTACACGCCGGCGTTGGAGCCGATGCCGATGTTGAGCAGCATGAGGCCGATGGCCGGCGCGATGCCGAGCCGGATGCCGAGCGGAATGGCCTCGACGATCTTCTCGCGCACCTTGAGCACCGAGAGCACGATGAACACGATGCCCTCGATGAGGATGATGCACAGCGCCGTCTGGAACGACTGCAGGTAGCTCATGCCGGTCAGGGTGACGATGTTGGCCACGACGACGGCAAAGAAGCTGTTGAGTCCCATGCCGGGCGCCATGGCAAAGGGCTTGTTGGCCGCGAACGCCATGACGAGCGTGCCGATGGCGGAGGCGATGCACGTGGCAAGGAACACGCCGTTCCAGAGCTGCGAGCCGCCCTGAGCGCCGAAGCCGGTCAGCAGGTTCGGGTTGAGCGCGATGATGTACGCCATGGTCATAAACGTCGTCAGACCGGCGACGATCTCCGTGCGTACGGTGGTGTTGTTTTCTTTCAGATGAAAGATCTTTTCCATTGAGATCCCCTCTCCATATAGTTTTTGCCGGAAAACGCAAAACGTCGTCAGTATACCGCGATTCACTGCGCCTGTCAACGGCAAAAAGCCGGACACGGGCGTCCCGTGTCCGGCTTTGAGATCCCAGCGTCATTGCTCCCGCGCGGGACAGTCGCGCTCGTGGCAGGTAAAGAGGATGACCTGCCGGTGCTGCGCGATCTCCCGGAAGAGCGCCATGGCGCGCTTGGCGCGCGCGTCGTCAAAATTCACGAGCGTGTCGTCGAGCACGAGCGGGCACGGATCGTCCGTCGGGCACGTCAGCTCGCACAGCGCCAGACGCACGGACAGGTACAGCAGATCCGCCGTTCCCGCCGAGAGATAGGCCGTGTCGCGCGGCGTCGGGTCATCGGCGCTGCGTGCCTTGGCCGACAGGTCGCGCGCAAGCACGAGCTCATCGTAGCGGCCGCCGGTGAGGTAGTCCATGTAGTCGGCCGCCTTCTGTGCAAGCTGCGGGGAAAAGCGGCTCTGCAGCTCGGCATCGGCGCGGCCGAGCGTCTCGATCGCAAGCGCGAGCGCGGCATACTGCCGCTCGAGTGCGTCGCGCTGCTCGAGAAGCTGCGCGTGCTCGCACTTGAGCGCCATCGGGTCGCCGACGGCGAGCGCCGCACCCGTGAGCTGCGCCTGCTGTGTGCGCAGGCGCGTGCGCACGCTCTCAAGCGCGCTCCTGCGCTGATAGAGCGCGGCGGCCTCGCCCGTGCCGCTCTCAAAATCGAGGCTTTGCAGCAGCCGCTCGTGCGTCTCGCACTGGTGCTCGCGCGCATCCTCGAGCGCGGCGGCGGCGCGCCGCTCGGTCTCCATGGCGGCGGCGCACGCGCGGTAAGCGGCGCGGTGCACTTCCGCCTGATAGTAAATGCCGTCCGCATCCTGCACGCCGTAGCTGCGCAGGAGCTTTCCGAGCGCGGCGGACGCCTGCTGCGCGCGCTGCCTGCCGTTTGCCGCCGCGATCAGCAGCACGAGCGCCGCGGCCGCCAGCGCGATGGCCGCATAGTACAGCGGCTGCGCCACCAGATAGCCCAGCACGGCGCACAGTGCCGCGAGCACGAGCGCCGCGATCCAGAAATACGGCTTGCCGCCGTGCGCCGCCGTGTCGGAGAGCGCCTGTGCCCGCTGCGCGTCGCGCTCGGCGATCTCGCCCGCTTCGTCCGGCGTCTGCACGCCGAAGTGCGTCTGCTCGAGCGCGGTGCGCCTGGCCGCGGCGTCGCGCCGCGCCTGCTCGAGCGTCTGCTCGAGCAGGCGCAGGTTGGATTTTTCCTCGCCCATGCTGCTCAGCGCCGCGCGGCGCTGCCGCTGGCGGGCGGCGTTCATCTGATCGGTGACGGTCTGCAGCTCCGCCTCCGTCTCCCGCAGCTCGGCGGCACAGGCAGCCTGCTCCTGCGCGTTGCGCTCGAGGCGGTGCAGCTGCTCTTCCACCGTCGTGATGCGGCCCTCCAGCTCCGGCAGCGCGCCGTGCTGTCCGCTGCGGCGGCGGCGCAGCCACGCGCGCAGCTGCGCATCGGCCTCGGTGTAGGAGCTGGCCTCCTCGCCGGAGGTCACGATGGCGGAGATGCGCCGCTCGAGCTCGGGCGTGCCGGTCACGACGAGGCCGCCCTGCCCGATGAACGCGCTGCGCTGGAACACCTCCGCCGACACGCCCGTGAGCTGCTCGCCCGCGTCCGTCGCCGTCAGCCCCGGCACCGGGATATCCGTGCCCGTGTACACCGCCGAAAAGGCGCGCATCGGCGCGCTCTTCGCCTCCGTCCAGCGGCGGATCGTGATGCGCTTGCCGTCCTGCTCGAGCTCGAGCTCGCCCGCCATGGGCTTGCCGCTCCAGGGCGCATATTTCTGCTTGTCGGGCACGAAGCCCGCGCGGGCGCGCTGGGACGTGTCGATCCCGTAGAGCATGGCGCGCAGGAAGGCGCACCACGTGCTCTTGCCGCTCTCATTCGGCGCATAGATGATATTCAGCCCCGTGTCGAGCCGCAGCTGCTCACCGTCGAGCGTGCCGAACGTGCCCTGCATATGCCGGATGATCACAGCGTCACCACCTCCTCATCGTGGTCCAGTGCCGCGAGCCCCCAGCGCGCGGCCATGACGATCGTCTCTCGGTCGCGGTCGGAGTCCGCCGCGTCGTATTTTTGCTTGAGCTGCGCGAGAAACTGTCCGCGCAGCGTGCCCTCACCCGCGCGCGCCCAGAGATCCCGGCATGCGCGCGTCTCGTCGCGCAGCTGCATGGCGAACACCTGCCCCTCGAGCGCTGCGCGCAGCGCAGCGGGGCTCGGTACGCGGTCGGTCTCACCCGTGAGCACGATGCGGAAGATATTGCGCGCAGCCCCCTCCGGCAGCGCGGCACACACCGCCTGCATGGGGTCTGCATCCGTGACATCGACGCGCAGGATCTCATACCGCCGCCCGGGCACGGGCAAAAACTGCGCCTGCACATCGCCTGCGGCGACGTCCACGAGCAGCACGCCCTTTTCCCCTGTCTCGTCAAAGCCGCGCCCTTCCATGCAGCCCGGCCACGCATACACCGTGCCCCCGGCGCGCTGCACGCCGCCGAAGCGGTGCGTGTGGCCGAAGGCGGCGTAGTCCAGCCCGCTGTGCGCAAGGTCCGCCGCCGACACGGGGTTATACGCCGAGGCGGGATTTCCCACCTCCGCGTGCATACACAAAACGTCCAGCAGCCCCGGCTCTTTCGGCACGGAAAATCCCCGCAGCAGCGCGGGACAGCGGCTGTCGGTAAACGCCGCGCCCCAGACGCGCACGCCCAGCTCCGGCAGCGCGACGGCCTCGATGCGCTGTGTGCGGAAGATATGTACGTTCTCCGGAAACGTCAGGCGCGCATACGGCGCGCCCGCGCTGTAATAGTCGTGGTTTCCGGGCGCGAGAAACACCTCCGAAGCGCAGCCGGCAAACGTCTCGGCGAGCGCCTTCGCCGTCTCGGGATAGGGGCTGCCGCTGTCGAGCAGGTCGCCCGCGAGCAGGATGATCTGCGCGCCGTGCGCCCTGGCCAGCTCCGGCAGGGCGCGCAGAAGGTCGCGCTGCTCCCGGCGGCGCTGCGCCGCCTGCGCGCCGGAGAGCGCCTCAAACGGCGAATCAAGGTGCAGATCCGCCGCGTGCAGAATGCGCACGCTCATCTCAGGCGCACCGGCCGCACATCGCGGCACAGGCCGGTGTCGCTGTCAACCTCAAAGATCGCGCCCTCGAGCTTGGCCGCGCCCATGGCGGCCTCATAGCGGCGCGGCGGGTCACCGAGGAACTTGCCGATCGACTGCTCCGGCGCGATGCCGAGCACGGCGTTGGCCGGCCCCGTCATGCCGAGGTCGGTCAGGTAGCCCGTGCCCTCGGGCAGCACCTCGGCGTCCGAGGTCTGCACGTGCGTGTGCGTGCCCCAGACGGCCGTCACGCGCCCGTCGAGATAAAAGCCCATGGCGCGCTTTTCGCTCGTGGCCTCGGCGTGCATGTCGACGAGGATGATCTTCGCCTGCGTCTGCTCCAGAATGTCGTCCACGACGAGAAACGGGTTATCCGTGTTCGCATCGAGCGTGAAGCGCCCCATGAGGTTGATGACGCAGATCGGCCCGCCGCGCACGGAATACTCGCCCCAGCCGCGCCCCGGGCACTGCGGCGCGAAGTTTGCCGGACGCAGGATGCGCTTTTTCTGCTCGAGATACGGCTGCAGCTCGTAGCGCATCCACGTGTGGTTGCCGAGCGTGACGACGTCCGCGCCGGCGGCAAAGATCGCATCCGCCTGCTTTGGCGTGACGCCGACGACGTTGGCGTTTTCGCCGTTGACGACCGTGAAATCGATGTGCTCCTGCTCCTTGAAGGCGCGCAGGTGCTCGGCCAAAAATGCAAGGCCGGGCGCGCCCACAACGTCGCCCACGGCCAGAATACGCAGGATCATACCTGTCCCTCCCATTCGATCGGAAGAAAATTTGAAAGCTATCGTAAAAGTAGTATACCACCGACAGCGGGCGGGAAGCAATCCAGAAACTGCATTTGCGTGCCGCGCATGGCTTTTCGCGCCGCGCGCATACTATCCGCGCAGCAGCCTTGCTGCGGAAGGAGGCAAAAGCATGAGCAGAGACAGCAAAATGTGCGCCGCGCAGTTTGCCAAGGGCATGGGCATCGGGCTGGGCGTCGGCATGGCGGTCGGCGCGGCGGCGGGCCTGATGATGCAGCCGCAGAAAAAGCGCGCCAACGGCATCGTGGCCGACGCCGTGCGCACGGTCAGCGACGTGACGGACACGATCCGCGACACGATGGGCTGGTAAAAACGCGACGGGGAAAATATTTTTAAAAAAGGGCTTGCAATTCCGGCAGGGCTATGCTATTATACTTAGGCGCGTTAGGAGCGCACTAAGCGCCGTTAGCTCAGCTGGATAGAGCGTCTGGCTACGGACCAGAAGGCCGGGGGTTCGAATCCCTCACGGCGTGCCAATAACCGGATCACCGATGGTGATCCGGTTATTTTTTTATGCGCCGGGCATCCGACGGCGCGTAAGGCGCTTGTGCCTTGCGGCGCGGCGTGCCGCATGGTATAATATATGCAGCTTTTGGAAAGGCGGGCACGGATGTCTGCCTTTTATAACACTGCAAGGAGTCTGCCATGTCGATGAGAAAACGGGCCGCCGCCGCGCTTGCCGCCCTGCTGGGGCTCTGCGTGCTGCTGGCCATCCTTGTAACGGCCTGTGCCCCGCGCACCGAAACCGCCGATGTCGCGATCCTCATGTACCACGCCTTCACCGAAGACGAAGCGGACACCGGCTCCCTGTGCACGCCGGCATCCGAGTTTGCGCGTCAGCTCAGCGCCCTGCGGGACGCGGGCTATACGTCCGTCGGCTATGCCGATCTGATCGAATTTGTCAACGGGGACGGCAAGCTGCCGGAAAAGCCCCTGCTCATCACCATGGACGACGGCTATCAGAACAATCTGGATCTGGCGGCGCCGCTGCTCGAAAAATACGGCTTTTGCGCCAACATCGCCGTGATCGGCGTCTCCATCGGCCGCACGACCTACAAGGACACCGATATCCCGATCACGCCGCACTTCTCGCTCGAGGATGCACGCCCGTGGGTCGCGCGCGGCGTCCTGACGGTCACGACCCACTCCTATGATATGCACCAAGTCACCGCAGTCGACGGAGCGGGCTGCCGCCGCGGCGTGCTGCAAATGCGCGGCGAAGCCGAGTCCGACTACATCGCCGCGCTGACGCAGGATTACACGCGCGCGCAAGAGCAGCTTGCCGGGCTGCCGGGCACGCCGCTGCCCGTGTTCACCTATCCCAACGGCGCGTATTCCGAGCTGTCGGAGCGCGTGCTGCAGGCACTGGGCGTTCAGGTCACGGTCACGACCGAGGGCGGCGCGAACCGTCTGGTCAAGGGCGAGCCGGAAACGCTCCGGCTGCTGCACCGGATCCATGTATGGCGCGGCACGAAGCCGGACATGCTCCTCAGCCGCATCGACGGCGCGCTGCAGGCGCTGCGCTGACACCGCGCCCCACGCTTCCCGCCCGGGCGGATCGAAGCGCGGCGGCGTGCATGGGCGGCGGCCGTCTGCCATGAGCCGCTAACGAAAGACAGCAAAGGCGTCCCCGGACGGGGACGCCTTTGCCGTGCTCTGATGCGCTTACGCGATGCCGGTGACGGTGTAGTCCTTGGCCTCGACCGCGGCCTTGAGCGCGGCGTCGTCCACCGGCGCGCTGAGCGTCACGACGGCGGTGCCCGCCGTGTGGCTGACGGCGGCCTCCGTGACTTCCGGCAGCGCCTCAAGCGCCTTCTTCACGGTCGCCTCGCAGTGCGGGCACATCATGCCTTCGATTGAAATGGTCTTTTTCATTGTGGTTTCCTCCTTGATTTCCGGTACTTCTTTGAGATGGCTTGCACGTTTGTGATCACGACGTGCATCGTGCAGGTCAAACAGGTTCAGGCGCAGGGCGTTCGTGACCACGCAAAAGCTCGACAGGCTCATGGCCGCCGCGCCGAGCATGGGGCTGAGCGTCAGGCCGAGCGGAACGAACACACCCGCCGCGATGGGGATGCCGATGGTGTTGTAGAAAAATGCCCAGAACAGGTTTTCGTGGATGTTGCGCAGCGTTGCGCGGCTGAGCCGGATGGCCGCCGGAACATCGCTCAGGCGGCTGTTGACGAGCACGACGTCGGCCGCGTCGATGGCCACGTCCGTACCCGCGCCGATGGCGATGCCGACGTCCGCGCGCGTGAGCGCCGGTGCGTCATTGATGCCGTCGCCGACCATGGCGACCTTGCCGCGCGCGCTCAGGCGGCGGATCTCGCGCTCCTTGCCGTCAGGCAGCACGCCCGCGATCACCTCGTCCACGCCCGCCTGCGCGCCGATGGCCTCGGCCGTGCGCGCATTGTCGCCCGTGAGCATGACGACGCGGATGCCCATATTCTGCAGCGCACGGATGGCCTGCGGACTGTCGGGCTTGAGCACGTCCGCGACGGCGATGACGCCGAGAAGCTTGCCGCCGCGCGCGAAAAAGAGCGGCGTCTTGCCTTCCTCCGCGAGCTGCTCTGCGCGCACCGAAACGACATCGGGGAGCGCCGCCGCGGTGCGGATGAAGTCCGCATTGCCGCCGCAAAGCTTCTGCCCGTCGAGCATGGCCTGGAGCCCGCTGCCCGGCAGCGCCTGAAACGCCGTCACCTCGGCGGCGGTCAGCCCGTCCGCCTGCGCGCGGCGCAGCACGGCCTTGGCCAGCGGGTGCTCGCTCTTTTGCTCGAGCGCGCAGGCCGCGCCCAGCAGCTCTGCCTCCGTCACGCCCGGGGCAGGGCAGATGTCCGTCACCGTGGGCTCGCCGGAGGTGACGGTGCCGGTCTTGTCGAGCGCGACGATCTGAATGCGGCCGGTCTCCTCAAGGGAGGCCGCCGTCTTGAACAGGACGCCGTTTTTCGCGCCCACGCCGCTGCCGACCATGATCGCCACCGGCGTGGCGAGGCCGAGCGCGCACGGGCAGCTGATGACCAGCACCGAGATGCCGCGCGCAAGCGCGTAGCCCACGCTGCGCCCGAGCAGCAGCCAGACGAGAAACGTCACGAGCGCAGCACCCATGACCGCCGGCACGAACACGCCGGACACCTTGTCCGCGATCTTGGCGATCGGCGCTTTCGTCGCCGCCGCGTCGCGCACCATGCGGATGATCTGCGCAAGGGTCGTGTCCTCGCCGACGCGCGTGGCGCGGCATTTGAGAAAGCCGGACTGGTTCACCGTCGCGGCCGACACGGCTGCGCCCGGCGCTTTGTCGGCCGGGATGCTCTCGCCGGTGAGCGCCGCCTCGTTGACCGCGCTCGTGCCGTCGAGCACCACACCGTCGACCGGGATGCGCTCCCCCGGCCGCACGAGAAACACGTCGCCCAGGCGCACCTGCTCGATCGGCACGGTCAGCTCCGCGCCGCCGCGCTCCACGGTCGCGGTCTTGGGCGCGAGCTGCAGGAGGCTGCGCAGCGCGTCGGTCGTCTTGCCCTTGGCGCGCGCCTCAAGCGTCTTGCCCACCGTGATGAGCGTGAGGATCATGGCGGCGGACTCAAAGTAAAAATCATGCATATAGCCCATGACGGCCTGCGCATCGCCGCGCACCTGCGCGCCCGTCATGGCAAAGAGCGCATACGTGCTGTAGACAAACGCCGCCGTCGCGCCGAGCGCCACGAGCGTGTCCATGTTCGGCGCGCAATGCCAGAGCGCCTTGTAGCCGCTGATGAAAAACTTCTGGTTGATGACCATGATGATGACCGTCAGCAGCAGCTGCGTCAGGCCCATGGCGACGTGGTTGCCGTCATAAAAGCCCGGCAGCGGCCAGTCCCACATCATGTGCCCCATGGAAAAATACATCAGGATGAGCAGAAAGCCCAGCGACCAGCAGAGCCTGCGCCGCAGTCTCGGCGTCTCGTGGTCGGCGAGCGCGTCGCCGTCGGGCGCGGAGGGCGTCTGCCCGCCCTGAACGGACGCGCCGTAGCCCGCGGCCTGCACCGCGTCGATGATCGCCTGATCCGGCGCCGTGCCCTCCACGCCCATGGAATTTGTCAGCAGGCTGACCGCGCACGCCGTCACGCCAGGCACGTGCGACACCGCCTTTTCCACGCGCGCCGAGCAGGCGGCGCAGCTCATGCCGGTGACATCAAATTGTTTCAAGATCGTCCCTCCTTCGGGAATGCTCATTTCATGAGCTTTTGCAGCGTCGCCACCAGCTCGTCGATCACCTCATCTTTGCCGCCGCGGATGTCCTCGACGACGCAGGTGCGGATGTGGCTTGCCAGCAGCTCCTTGTTAAATGCGTTGAGCGCCGCGCCGGCCGCCGCCGACTGCACGAGGATATCCGGACAGTAGGCGTCGTTTTCGACCATGCCGCGGATGCCGCGGATCTGCCCCTCAATGCGGTTGAGCCGGTGGATGAGGCGCGTATACTCCTCCGGCGTGCGCTCCTTCTTGCGCTGCGAGCAGCCGCAGCAGCAGGTTTTTTTCTCATCGTCCATATGTCAGTACCTCATCGCTTTCCATATACCCCTCCGGGGTATTTTCAAATATATACCCCCGGTGGGTATCTGTCAAGTGCCCGCGTGCGAATAAAACAAAAAATTGAATGAATAAATACTAATGTGCGCCGTTACTCCTCAATTGCCCGCAAGCTGGAAAAGTGCTGGAATATATAGGCCTTCTGACCTATAATAAGCGCATATAACCGCATCAAAAATAATTCATGTATGAATATACTAATAATACGACGAATAATGAAATTAAATTCATCAAAAACCTTGTGTGCTTTGTCAATTGAAAAATTTACATTTCAGACGTAAACTGCACATAAGATTTTTTCCGTCTGCGGCGCACTCCTGCTGCTCCGGCGGTGAAGAATCCAATCTCATACAGAAAGAAGGCTTATCATGAAGAGGAGAATCTTGACTCTGCTGCTGACGCTGGTCATGGTGCTGTCGCTTCTGCCCGGCACGGCGCTCGCCGTGAACGACAGCAGCGCACCCGCCGTGACGTATGCCGATCTGGCAGACATCAACGGCACTGCGCTCGTCCCCGACGGCGCAGGCGAAAACACGGAACTGACCGTAGCGGACGCAGTGCGTGCACTGCTGCTGTGGACGGGCATGACCGAGCAGCAGCTCGGCTCGTTCCCGGATGACTATCTGGCTCAGGCCCGCAGCATGGGCATGATCGACGCGGACACCGACGCCGACGCGCCCTGCACGCTCGCGGCTTACCGCCAGATGAAGGCGGTCGCCGACCAGATGTATGACGCGCTGCACGCCGACAAGCTGCAGCCGCTGTACATGAACGGTATGGCACAGCCCATCTTCCCCTACACGACCGGCGAGGTCACGGAGGGCTACAGCAACGACGAGAGCGACATCATCCGCTACTGCGTCTATGTCGAGACCAACTACGACACCGACGACGACGGCAAGCTCGACCTCGTCAAGGCGCTCGTGCAGATCCCGCGCGCAGCGATGGAGGGCAACTACAAGGCAGCCACCATCTACGAGGCGCGCCCGTACATCACCGGCTGCAACGAGAGCATGAACCCCGGCGAGAACCTCGGCAGCGAGGGCTATGACATCTCCAAGCTCTACAGCCAGCCGGACAAGCGCGTGCCCGCCGGCACCGCCACGACCGCTGAGGCTGCCGCCAATGCCGACAGCGCCGACTGGTACTACTGGAACCCGTCCGAATGGATGTACGACTACGAGGACCTCAACTGGTATGACTACTATCTTGTGCGCGGCTTTGCCGTGGTCGAGTGCGGCGGTCTGGGCACGAAGGGCTCCGACGGCTTTGAGACCTGCGGCACCGATCTGGAGATCGATGCGTTCAAGTGCGTGATCGAATGGCTGCACGGCGACCGCGTGGCCTACACCGACAAGACCAGCAACGTCGCCATCTCGGCCGACTGGTCGAGCGGCAAGGTCGGCATGACCGGCCGCTCCTACGCCGGCACGACGCAGTTCGGTCTGGCAACGACCGGCGTCGCCGGCCTTGAGACCATCGTCCCCGTCGCCGGCATCGCGAGCTGGTATGAGTACACCAACTCTCAGGGTATCTCCACCAACAGCCTCGTCAACTACTCCGAGCGGCTCGGCTGGTACTGCAACGGCCGCTACCTCGATCCGGACGACTACGCGACCATCGCCGAAAAGTACGGCAACTACATGTACCAGATCCAGCAGGATCAGCTCAAGAGCAACGGCGACTACTCCGAGCACTGGGCGACCCGCGACTACACGCTTGACGCGGAAAACATCAAGTGCCCGGCGCTGATCGTGCACGGTCTCAACGACGACAACGTGCGCACGAAGGAATTTGACCTCATGTATCAGGCCTATCAGAAGGCCGGCGTGAACGTCAAGCTCCTGCTGCATCAGGATGCGCACCTGACCCCGAGCTACCCCGCCGGCAACCTCGAGTTCTACATTGACGGCGAGAGCTACAACAACGTCCTCAACCGCTGGTTCAGCCACTACCTGTGCGGCGTGGAAAACGGCGCCGAGAACATGGCCGCCGTCACCGCACAGAGCAACGTCGACGCCTCCGTCTGGAACACCTATGACAGCTGGACGACCGACGAGAGCATCGTCCTCTCCAATGCCGATGACACCGGCACGACCACCATCAACAGCGACTACGCCACGCAGGGCATCAACCGCAGAAACTGGCAGAATGCGCTGACCGCCGGCTCCACCGACGTGAGCGCCATGTACACCATGGATGTCGACGCCGACACCGTCATCAAGGGCAGCGTGGCCGTGAGCTTCACCGCCAGCGCCGACAACTATGACGCACCGGAGACGAGCAGCCCGCGCGGCACCGTCGACCACGACAACTATGTCGGCGAAGAGACGAACGCCCTTGACCACGACAACTACGTCGGCGCGGCGTCCGCTGACGGCGCTGTGACCGTGTCCCTGCCGGACGGCGCCGATCTGATCGACCGCGACGCGCTCATGGTCAGCGCCATGCTCGTCGACATCGCGCCCGAGGGCACGACGTTCCCGGCCTACAACACGCAGGGCAGCTATGTGCCCAAGACCCTCACCGCCGGCGGCGCGTGGATGGGCGGCGGCCTGAACAACTATGACTACGCCGAGCTCAACGCCACCGATGTCAGCTACAAGATCATTGCGCGCGGCTGGATGGACCTCTGCAACCCCGGCGCCGGCTATGACTCCGCCTCCGCCGGCACGAAGGTCGCCCTCAAGGTCGGTGAGAACCACGACTACACCATCTACCTGCAGCCGAACCTCTACACCGTCAAGGAAGGCCACAAGCTCGCACTCGTGATCTACACCTACGAGCCGGGCAAGGCCAACTACAGCCAGGACTACCAGATCACGCTCGAAAACGCTTCCGTCAGCGCGGAGATCCCCGTTGATGAGATCCCGGCCGTTCCGGCGCTTCCGTTCACGGACGTCCCCGCAGACACCGAGCTCTACGCCGCTGTGGAGTGGGCCTACTTCAACAACCCGCAGATCACGGCCGGCGTGACCGAGACCACCTTTGCCCCCGCCAACACCTGCACCCGCGCCGAGATCGTCACCTTCCTGTACCGTCTGGCCGGTGAGCCGGATGTGTCCGGCACGGCGCTTCCGTTCACGGATGTGGCCGCGGATGCCTACTATGCCGACGCGGTGAAGTGGGCAGTGGCAAACGGCGTGACCTCCGGCACGAGCGCCACCACCTTCAGCCCGAACGACACGTGCACGCGCGCACAGGCCGTCACGCTGCTGTATAACGCAGCCGGCGCACCGGCCGTGAGCGACACGGTGAGCTTCGCGGATGTGGCGGCAGACGCCTACTACGCCAATGCTGTTGCATGGGCGGCAGCCAACGGCGTGACCGCCGGCACGAGCGCCACCACCTTCAGCCCGGACGACGCATGCTCGCGCGGCCAGATCGTGCGCATGCTCTACCGCGGCGACGCGCAGGCCTGAGCAAGGCACAGCAAACCCAAACCCAAAGCAAAAACAGCGCCCATTGCGAATGCAATGGGCGCTGTTGTGACTGTCAAAAAGTATTCCTTTTTGACAAAGGGGTTTGCAGCCTGACTGCAGCGCACGCGCCGTCCGCCAAAAGCGGACGGCGCGCACGTTTGCAGGCCGAGAAGTATTTTCCCAGCCGCACATGTCGCCTGGGAAAATGATTGGACTTTCTTTCGCCGCTCCGGCGGCGAAACTCTACGAGGTTTTTGATAAGCCGGAAGCGCCCATTGCGAATGCAATGGGCGCTTCTTTTCTGTGCAGACGGCTTGCCGTTTGCGGCTCACGCCGGAAGCTCCCGCGCGCGCTGTGTGCGCCGCCGCGCGGGCACGGCGATGCAGAACGTGAGCGCCTGTGCCGCCGGGATCGCCAGCCACACGCCGGTGAGCTTGAGCAGCTGCGGCAGAATGAGCAGCACAATGAACGTCAGCACCGGCTCGGAAAACACAAGCACGTATGACAGCGCGGTCTTTTCCGTCGCGTAGAAATATGCGATCGTCACGCGCGTGTATGCCAGCAGCGGCAATGTCGCCAGAAACAGCGGCAGCCGGGCGGTGACGCCGGCGTTTGCCTCCGCAGACGCGCCGAAGAGCACACCGATGACACTGCGCGTGAGAAAGAGCGCGACGATGCACACCGCCGTGATGCCGAAGGCCGCGCGGTAAGCGCGCGCGCCGGTGCGGCGCAGCTCACCGAAGTCACCCGCGCCGTAGGCCCGGCTGATGAGCGGCTGGCTGCCGTCGCCGACGCCCTGCAGCAGCATGTAGATCGTCGAGAGCACATAGTCGATGCAGCCGTAGACCGCGATCGCCAGCGCGCCGCCGTACCGCAGCAGGAAGTGGTTCATGACCATGAGCGTGATGTTCGGCGAAAATGTCAGCCCGATCGGCGCGGCCGCGACCTTCAGCAGCGCGCCCCACAGCGGCAGCACCTCGCCCGCCTTCGGCGGCGTGAAGCCCACGCGCCGCCGCACCAGATAGCCGATGGCGAGCAGCATCGTCGCCGCCTGTCCGATGACGGTCGCCCACGCGCCGCCGGCCATGCCCCAGTGAAACTCCCACACGAACAGGTAGTCGAGCGCGATGTTGGTCACAAAGCCCGTGCCCATCGCGACCATGGCGAACGCCGAGCCGCCGAGGTTACGGATGAAGGGCACAAGACCGGTGGCAAGGATCTGAAAGGCCGTGCCGCAGGCGATCACGCGGATGTATTCCGCGGCCAGAGGGCGTGCCTCGTCCTGCGCGCCGAGCACCGTCAGCACCGGGCCGAGCAGCCCGAGCAGCACCGCTGCAAACGCCGCGCTCGTCGCGAGCAGCAGCAGCACCGTGCCGGAAAAGCACGTGCGCGGCGTCTGCTCCTCCCCGCGCGCCTGCAAAATGGTGCAGCGGATCGCACCGGCGAGGCCGATGCCCGTGCCGACAGCCTGCAGCAGCGCCGCTGCCGGATAGGCAAGCGTGATGGCGGCGAGGCCGAGGTCGCCGAGCGATTGGCCGATGAAAAAGCCGTCCACGATCGTGTACAGGCCCGAGAGCGCAAACGCAAGCACGGACGGGAGCACATAGGCCGCAAAAGAGTCATGCCGAGTTGTCTTCATTTGATCATTTCCGTTTCCTTTTCAAAGAGCATATTAAACAGCGCGATCGCATCCATCATCTCCTGCACGCGCGCATCACCCATGCGGGCAAAGACGGCGTCCTCGAGCGCATAGAGCGGCTCGAGCAGCGCACGGGCGTAGGTCTGCCCGGCGGGCGTGAGGGAAGCGTTCTTCTCGCGCCGGTCGCCGCTGGCGGGGCTGAGCGTGACGTAGCCCTCGTCGCGCAGCGCGCGCACGACGGTGTTGACGGTCTGCTTGGGCAGCCCCGCGTGGTCAGCAATGGCCTTTTGCGTGGCGCCGGGGTGGTTGTCGAGCACGTAGAGCACGAACAGGCGGTAGTTGTTCACGCCGTGCGCGGCGGCCCAGCGGTTGTAGAGCGCATCCGAGCGCCCCCAGACTTCCCAGAACTTTCTTGGACTATGCTGCATACGGTCCCCCCAACTAGTATTTATACGGACTATAATAGCATTTACCCGGACGGCTGTCAAGCGAAGTGGGAAAAATAAGCGGTTTGAACCGCTCCGGCACGCCAAAACCGCGCGCCCTCTGTTAAAAATTGCAGAGATGTGGTATACTTTCAAAAAAATTTTCACTCCCCTGTAACGCGGGAGATAAAAAAGTTGTCTTTATGATGGCACTTTGGACGGAAAGGAGTACACGCATGGACGATTCGCAGATCGTCGCGCTCTACTGGCAGCGGGACGAGCAAGCCATCGTCGAGACCGACGCAAAGTACGGGTCTTATTGCATGAAAATTTCGCAAAACATCTTATCCGACCGCGCCGACAGCGAGGAAAACGTCAACGACGCCTATCTGCACGCATGGGAGGCTATGCCGCCGCTCACGACCGACTATCTCGGCTCCGAGAACGCTGGTCTTGTCTGCTCACTTGTTATGATCGGCTTCGGCGTTGCCTCAATCGGAACAAGCTTTCTCGCCAAGGCCGTCAACACCTCCATGGCCTTCATCCTGGCCGGCGTAATTGCCATTGTCGGCATCCTCGTCACACTTGCGCTTCCCAAACTCGGGAAGGCAGAACAATAATTCCGGGCTTCCGGCCCGTATCTCGGGCCGGAAGCTTTTTTTGCGTAAAAATATGATTTTTTCACACAGGGGATACTTGACAACTACCCCCTGTATTGTGTTACTTTATAAGTTCAGAACAAGTTAGGAGGTCAGAAATGACGAAATACAAGAAAGTCACACCTGAAATTGCCGCGCAGCTTCAGGCCATCGTGGGCGCGAAGCGCTTTTTCGCAGGCGATGCGGTGAAAGACGACTTCAGCCACGACGAAATGCCCATCTACGGCAAGTATTATCCCGAGGTGGTCTGTGAGGCCGAGAGCACTGAGGAAGTGTCCGCGATTTTGCGTGTGTGCTACGAAAATGACATCCCCGTCACGCCGCGCGGTGCGGGCACGGGCCTCGTCGGCGGGTGCGTGCCGCTGTGCGGCGGCGTGGTGCTGTGCACGACGCGCATGAACAAGATCCTCTCCTACGATATGAACAACCTCGTCGTGCACATCCAGCCCGGCGTGCTGCTGTGCGATCTTGCGGCCGACGCGCTCACGCGCGGCCTGATGTACCCGCCCGATCCGGGCGAGAAGACCGCGACCGTGGGCGGCAACGTGTCCACGAACGCGGGCGGCATGCGCGCCGTGAAGTACGGCGTGACGCGCGACTATGTGCTGGCCATGACCGTGGTGCTGCCCGACGGCAGAGTCATGGAGCTCGGCAAGACCGTGTGCAAGACCAGCTCCGGCTACAGCCTGCTGCATCTGATGATCGGCTCTGAGGGCACGCTCGGCGTCATCACGGAGCTGACGCTCAAGCTCATCCCCAAGCCGGAAATGAACGTGAGCCTCATTCTCCCGTTTGCCGATGTGGAGACCGCCATCGCCTCCGTACCGCAGATCAAGCTGGCCAACCTCGACCCGCAGTCGATCGAGTTCATGGAGCGCGACATCGTCGATTCCTCGGCGGCGTTCACCGGCAACACCATCTTCCCCACGGTCGTGGACGGCAAAGAGGCCGGTGCATACATCCTCGTCACTCTCGTCGGTGACAGCGAGGCCGAACTGACCGCAAAGATGGACCGCCTCGGCGCGCTTGCCGAGCAGCGCGGTGCGTACGACACGCTCGTCGTCTGGACCGACGGCCTGAAAAAGGACGTCTGGGCCGCGCGCAGCGCGTTCCTGACCGTCATCGAGGCGGACACGAAGCTGCTCGACGAGATGGACATCGTCGTGCCGGTCGACCGCATCGCGGAGTTTCTCGTCTACACCCGCGCCACCGGCAAGACGGAGGGCATCACCATCCGCAGCTTCGGCCACGCGGGCGACGGCAACCTGCACATCTACTGCTGCGCCAACGACATGGAGCTCGACGAGTTCAAGCGCCGCAGCAAGGCCGTCATGGACAAATGCTATGCCAAGTGCATCGAGTTCGGCGGGCAGGTCTCCGGTGAACACGCCATTGGCCACGCAAAGAAGCAGTACCTGGTGGAGTCCGCCGGCGAGACGGCGTTCGGGCTCATGCAGGCGATCAAGCAGGTGTTTGACCCCAAGGGCATCCTCAACCCCGGCAAGGTCTGCACCAACGTCGAGGAGGGCTGAAGCATGCTGAATATTCTTGTTTGCGTCAAGCAGGTGCCCGACATTAACCTCGTGAAGATGGACCCCGTCACGGGCAGCCTGATCCGTGCGGGCGTTCCGGCGATCCTCAATCCGCTGGACGCCAACGCGCTCGAGACAGCCGTGCGCGTCAAGGAGGCGCACGGCGGCACGGTCACCGTCATCACGATGGGGCCGGACATGGCCAAGGAGGCGCTGCGCGAGTGCCTCGCCGCAGGCGCGGACCGCGCCGTGCTGCTGTCCGACCGCGCGTTTGCCAACGCCGATACCCTCGCCACGAGCTACGTCATCGCGAGCGCGGCAAAGCAGCTCGGCGATTTTGACCTTATCTTCTGCGGCAAGGAGTCGCTCGACGGCGCGACCGGGCAGATGGGCTCGCAGCTGGCCGAGCGCTTCGGTGCCAGCCAGATCTCCTCGACGGCGAAGATCGTCGAGGTGGACACGGCCGCGCACACCATCACGGCCGAGCGCGACCTCGAGCGCGGCACGGAGGTGCTGCGCGCCAAGTATCCCTGCCTGCTCACGGTCGAGAAGGCGAACTTCCGCCCCCGCATCCCGAACCTGAAGCGCTGGAAGGCCTCGCGCACCGCGGATATCGCGGTCTACAGCGCGGCCACCATCCCGGGGCTCGACCCCGCGCAGATCGGCGACCCCGGCTCCCCCACGAAGGTGCCGCGCACCTATCCGCCGGAGGTCGGCGCGAAGGGCAGCATGATCGACGAGGGCAGCACGGAAAAGAACGTGGATCGGCTCTTCGGCCTGATCGCGGATGTGCTTTGAGGAGGTGCAGGCAGTGAATAAAACAGATTATAAAGATATGTGGGTCTTCATCGAGCGCGACGGCGACAGCGTGCTGCCGGTCTCGCTCGAGCTGTGCTCGGAAACGCGCAGGCTCTGCGACGCGAGCGGCGAGAAACTCGTCGCGGTCATCGTCGGCAGCATCTCGGACGGCGAGCTGCAGCGCGTGCTCGACTGCGGCGTGGACAAAATCATCCACGTGACCGGCACGGGCTATGACTACTTCAATAACGATGCGTACACCAACCTCTTCACCGTCCTGTGCCGGAAATACCGGCCCACGGCGGTCATGGTCGGCGGCACGATCAACGGGCGCGATTTTGCACCGCGCTTCGCCGCGCGTCTCGGCACCGGCTGCACCTCGGACGCGACCGAGCTCGTCTGGGATCCCGGGACGACGGACATCGAGTTCGTTGAGCCCGCCGTCGGCGGCAAGATGATGGCCGTCATCACCGTGCCGGTCGCGCGCCCGCAGGTCGGCACCATCCGCCCGGGCACGTTCAAATGCGTCCCCTGCGGCGCACGTGCGCACGAGGTGATCGAGGAGCACATCGACTTCCCGGTCGCGGACATCCGCACCGAGATCCTTGACTTCCGCGCTGACGATCTCGAGGAGAGCCTGAACATCGCGGACGCGGACGTGATCATCTGCGTCGGCAACGCGATCAAGGGGGCGGACGCCCTGCCGCGCTACCGCCGCCTGGCCGAGCGCCTCGGCGGCAAGCTTGCCTGCACGCGCCCGGTGTTCGACCGCGGCGTGCTGCCGTTCAAGCTCGTCATCGGGCAGTCCGGCGCCGTGGTCAAGCCGAAGCTGCTGCTGTCGTTCGGTGTGTCGGGCGCGGTCAACCACGTCACGGGCTTCTCGGATGCAGACGTGGTCGTCGCCGTGAACACCGATCCCGAGGCGGCAATCTTCAACTACTGCACCTACGGCATCGTCGGCGACATGGACGAGGTCTGCGAGGCCATGCTCGCAAAGCTCGGCGCGTGAGCCGGAACGAACACGCAAAAAAGCACCCGAAAGGGTGCTTTTTTGCGTGCTGCGGCGCTGGGGCATGCAGGATGACGTAGATAAAATGCGGACGGTGCTGATGCACCGCCCGATAATACAAGATAAGTATTGTAGCCATTATAGTTGCTCCGCATCACATAACCATAGCGTTGCAAATCCAATAGCAATCCACGCTTTCATGCATTTCAGCGCTGTTCTTTAATCAGCCTCAAGTTGTTCATCCAACTTTCATCCTCTAATGCATTGGCACATTTAAGGCACTCTGTATATGAACGCTCAAAATACGGATCACTCACCAGTCCTTTCAGTCTTTCAAGTATACAGAACGCGCCTGGCCAATTCATGTCTTGCAGCCACATCATTAATTCAGTCAAGTATGGAGATAGTTCCTCATTCGATCTTGCAGATAGAATTTTTGCGCAATTCCCCCAAACATTTTTCCCATAGCAGTAATTATTAGGTTGCAAAAAGACGTTTAGACATTTTACCCCTTTCGCCAACTCAATGCCCTGTGTTTGTTGCTCTGTGCTATTATTCCAGTCAAGCAAGCTCATTATATAGTCAATACTAACCATCATTTAGCTCCATCCCATTTTATTACGACTGATTTTACCGCCTGTCATGTGTTGCTCCATCGCGGACAGCATATACAGGTGACAAAGCCCCTACTGCATTTCCAATCTCATCCACCGCCGTTTTGACAAAGCCTATAATTTCGCTTAAGAAGTGTCCCGTTGGATCAATCCACATGATCGGGTTATTCTCACAATATGCGAACATATTGGCGCTGAGGAAGCCGTTGGCGTCGGTGGTAGCGAAGGTGTCGGCGTTAATGAACCGGCAGTTCGCAAAGTCGTAGTACCGGCTCTGGAGGTAGTAGAGGCGCGTTTCGCGGTCGTAATAGTAACCACGGTAACGCAGGGGATTGATGTGCCCGATGAAGGTGGGCGAAGTATTCTTCGCGCCTTTGTTATCGTGTACGGAGTAGTTGCCCCACGCGCCGTAGGCGCTGCGGCGCAGCGTAATGCAGCAGACAACGATGATGATCTGTGGTTGTGTGCTGACGGTTGTACGCATCATAGTGACCACTTGTCCATTTCCCTGCGGGCGGTGCTGTTGCACCGCCCGCGCTGTTCTATAGTTCTATTCTATGAATATGCGGATGGGATTGTGCTTCTCGAATTTTGCAAACTGTTTTTTCTGCCATATCAGTAGTAAAATATATAAAAGTATTGAAAAAGCTAAGGTTGCCAATCCGCCATTGCAGAATACGGGTCCGAAGATATAACATTTCTTTCTTTTTTATAAACGCTCAAATGCCTATAGTTCTTATAAAACACGACATCTACAAACATAGAAATTAATAAAATAACCGGGATTTCACGATCCTCAATTTTTTCACTCATGAATATAGTATACTGATTTTTCTCAAACCAAGAATCGCTTTGCTTTTGAATCTTTGCAATCTGAATTTCATTTTTGCAAATTGAACAAATATTATTTTTATGTAAACGTAAGGCGTATTCATCTAGCCCTGTTCGCAAAATATACGCCCGAATTCCACAATTATATTTCATATGACCAGAGTAATTTGAATTACGATAGAAATAATATGGAACACGCACAAAAAGGCTAATTATCGGAATAACGGACAATATTTTAAGTATCCAGCTTCGTTGCCTCAAGGTTAGTATTTCAGGCTCCGGTGCTAATGAAGGCGTCGGCCACTTGAGTGTTAATTTCTGGAGAAGAATTCCGCATGTACATCTTCCAAAGCCGCATATTTGTTCACCAAAATCATTGCAAACCGAGAAAACCAACCTTGCTTTGCTTATTTTTCTTTGAAAACTAATAGTTCTCATTTTTCATTGCCTTCTAATCCAATAATAATAGATACGCCTATAACATCAGATAAACCAATTTCAACGCGACCTCGTTCGGAATCATAATATGCTCTAATGCCAAATGAAATCGCATCCGCACCTGCTCCAAGGAACAATTTCTTTTTCGTGAAGGGAAGCTTAATTCTGACACCAGCCTCGCCCCTTATTAAGGCTGCGTCAGCACAAAACCCAATATAGTCCAGGGAAGCGCCTGCTTTTGCTTCGGCCGAAACAGTAGTTAATGACCAACTGCCAAACCGATAGTCACCACCAATGGACATAATTCCCGCCTCGGCATTCACTATAGTCAGCCCTCTATCGAGATTGGGGGGGAGTGGCTTTAACGTATAATCCATTTGTATATTTATTTCCAAATTGATTGAAATATCCAACAGAAAACGGCTCGGGTATAGGGATAGACACACTGTTTTTTGTGTTTTGAGGAGGTGTATATCCATCAATAAACCTATAGTTACCATGCTGATCACTAAACAAGATCGGATTATTCTCGCAATATGCGAACATGTTACTATTCAAAATGCTACCAACATTCGTAGTTACATATGCATCCGCATTAATGAACCGGCAGTACGCAAAGTCATAGTACCGGCTCTGGAGGTAGTAAAGGCGCGTTTCGCGGTCGTAGTAGTAACCACGGTAGCGCAGGGGGTTGATGTGCCCGATGAAGGTAGGATCCGTGGTCTTTTTGCCGTCAGCACCATGCACAGAATAGTTGCCCCACGCGCCGTAGGCGCTGCGGCGCAGCGTAATGCAGCAGACAACGATGATGATCTGTGGTTGTGTGCTGACGGTTGTACGCATCATAGTGACCACTTATCCATTTCCCTGCGGGCGGTGCTGTTGCACCGCCCGCACTGTAAATTATAGCTGGATGGGATAGTATTTGCTGAATTCTGAAAGCTGTTCTTCCGTCATGTCGATATCCAGCACACGAAAGGGATGCCACCCCAAAAAATCCTTGTCAACCATGCCGTTGCGCTGGCGCTTAAGGGGTATCTGCGTGCACAGCACATCTGTCACCACCCGGCAGCCAAGGTTGACACGTTCCCAGCTCACACTGCAAAAGGATGACCACGGGTAAAACCGCCGAAAGATGCCAAACCAAATCGCCACTACCCCATCTGTGCGGATGTCATAAGACCTGCATATTCTCCCGATGCCGAACACGCTAAACAGGTCGGTAAAGAACACCACCAAAATTATAATCCAGCGTGCATCCGGCCGAATCACTGCAGCATACACACCTGCAATGGTCATGCCCAATAAAATCAGGCAAAAACCAACACTCACATTTTGGGAAAAATATTTAAAGTTGATATTGACTCTCATATCTATCACCCCTCATCGCCGTGACCATGCTGGCCGATATTTCCCAAAAGCGTTCCTATACCATTCGCAGAAAAAAAGATCGGCGCCTGCGGTATTCTCTGCGCGCAGCCATTCCCGCCGCCGTAGTTGAAATGGTATGTGATACCATCATGATACCCGGCGGCGCGAGACCTGTCAAGTGCCCTGCGTTCTATGGCGGAAAACCGCCGAGGAGAACATGCGTTGCTTGCAGCGGCGGCCCATCCGCGCGCAAAAAGAGGGCGGCAACCGCGAGAAGGCATGGAGTATGCTGCAAGGAAACACCCAAAAGGGTAAAAAAACAAAAGCCCTTGCAGCAAGGGCTTTTGACAGAAAATCTGGCACCCCCGGCTGGATTCGAACCAGTGGCCTGCCGCTTAGGAGGCGGCCGCTCTATCCAACTGAGCTACGGGGGCACAACAGCGTTATTTTAGCGCAAAGAGCGGCGGGTGTCAACGGTTTGCAGCGTATGGTTGCACACCTGTGCAGATTATGGTATGATAAACGGACTGCGCACAAAGGAGGTTGCCCCATGCGTCTCATCCGCGAGGAAAAAGCCTTCATCCGGGAGGCCGTTTTGCTCATGCTCCCGATGATCCTGCAAAATTTCGTGACGTTTTCCATGTCCATGGCCGACACGTTCATGGTCGGCGTGCTCGGCGAGACGGCGCTCGCCGCCGTGACGATGGCAAACAGTCCGTTTTACGTCATGCAGCTGATGATCTTCGGCGTGCAGAGCGGCATGAGCGTGCTCGTGGCGCAATACCACGGCCGCGGCGATCAGGAGGCCATCAACCGCGTCATGGGCATCGCGCTCTTTGTTTCCACGACGATCTCGGGCTTGCTCGCCGTGACGGCGTTTTGCATCCCGGAGCAGATCATGCGCGTGCTGACGAACAACGCCGACCTCATCGCGCCCGGCGCGGCGTATACGCGCTACGTCGGCTTTTCGTACTTCTTCGCCGCCATCAGCGGCGTGTACATCGCCGCGCAGCGCAGCACGGAAAATCCCCGCCTCGGCGCGGTGCTGCTCACCGTATCCGGCGCGCTGAACATTTTTCTCAACTGGGTGCTTATCTACGGCAAGCTCGGCGCGCCCATGCTCGGCTGCGCGGGCGCGGCCATTGCCACGCTCATCAGCCGCGCGTTCGAGGTCGCGGTGCTGTGCGTGTATGCCCGGTTCAGCCGCCGGCTGCCGCTCATGCCGCGCGCGCTGCTGCACCCCGGCCGCGTGATCGCAAAGGACTTTGCCAAGTACGCGCTGCCTGTCGTGTGCAATGAGTGCCTGTGGTCGCTCGCGTTTTCGCTCTACACGGTCATCATGGGGCACATGGCCAACAACGCCCCCATTCTCTCGGCCTACACGATCGCCGGCAACCTGCAGCGCATGATCACCCCGGCGTCGTTCGCCGCGGGCGGCGCGGCAGCGGTGCTCATCGGGCGGGAGATCGGCCGCGGCAATCGCGATCAGGTGCAGCGCAAGGCCTGGGTGCTCGACGCTCTGGCGCTCGTCGTCGGCCTCGTGTGCATGGGCATCATCGCGCTCGTGCGCAACGTGCTGCTGCGGCCGTACATCCTGCCGCTGATGCACATGGAGGGCGCGGCGTGCGACATCGCCATGTATATGATGGGCGTGCTCATGCTCGTGCAGCCGGTGTCGAGCGTGAGCCTGACGAACATCGTCGGCGTGCTGCGCGGCGGCGGCGACGTGCGCTATGCGATGCTGTGCGACGTCGGGCCGCTGTATGCGGTGTGCCTGCCGCTGGCGGCGCTCACGGCGCTCGTCTGGAAGCTGGACATCCGCTATGTGTACCCGCTCATGTCCATCGATGTGATCGTGCAGCTGTTTTTGGTCATCCCGCGCCTGCGCTCCGGCAAGTGGATCCACGACGTGACGCGCACCGCCGGTGAGCTGGAGACGTGAGCACGCGCAGCAAGCCGAAAACCGTCCCGATTTTTTACCGGATGCAGATCTCCCGGAGCCAGAGGCTCCGGGAGATCTGTTTTCTTTATGCCTGCTGCGCCAGCTGCGGGATATCGCCCACACCGTCGAGCACCATGCTCGGCCGGTAGGCAAACTCGTCGAGCGTCGCGCGCGTGGACACGCCGCTGAGCACGAGCACGGTAGACATGCCGCTCTCCATACCGGAGATGACGTCGGTGTCCATGCGGTCGCCGATCATGACGGCCTCGCCGGAATGGCAGCCGAGGATGCGCAGACCGGTGCGCATCATGAGCGGGTTCGGCTTGCCGCAGAAATATGCCTGCTTGCCGGTGGCGATCTCCACCGGCGCGGTGAGCGCGCGGCACGCGGGGGCGATGCCCTCGTCCGTCGGACCGCAGGTGTCGGAATTCGCGCCGATGAGCTTCGCGCCCGCGAGCACGAGATTCGTCGCCTTCGTGAGCGTATCGAGCGAATACGCCCGCGCCTCTCCGATGACGACATAGTCGGGGTTAACGTCGTTCATGGTGATGCCGCGGTCATAGAGCGCGTTGAGCAGTCCCGCCTCGCCGAGAGCGTACACCGAGCAGCCGGGCGCCTGATCGGCCAGAAAGGCCGCCGTGGCCAGTGCGCTGGTGTAAAAATGCTCCTCCGGCACATCGAGTCCCATGCGCTGGAGCTTCTGGCACAGCTCGCGCGGGGTCATGCCGCTGTTGTTGGTCAAAAACAGGTATTCCTTGTGCTCGTCCTGCAGCCAGTGGATAAACTCCGCCGCGCCGGGCAGGATGTGGTTGCCGTGGTAGATGACACCGTCCATGTCGCACAGGAAGCCCTTTTTGGCGTTAAAATCGATCATACGATCCTCTCTCCTTCTTCATGCTTCTGCGCGTAGTTTACCACGCGGCGCGCCGCACGACAAGCGGACAGCGCGTCAATTTTTTGTAAAGTCACAGCTCCAGCCGCAGGAAGATCGTCGTGTCGAGCGGACTGTCGGTGTAGCGCGGGATGTCGTAAAAGCCGAGTCCGCGGTACATCTTGAGCGCGCTGCGCAAAAACGGCTCGGTATCAAGCTGCATGGCGGTGTAGCCGATGGCGCGCGCGTCGGACAAAATGCGCTGCATCATCTGCCCTGCGATGCCCTGCCCGCGGTACGCCGGGCGCACATACAGCCGCTTGAGCTCGCAGGTCTCGTCATCCAGCCGCCGCAGGCCGATGCACCCGACCGGCTGATCATCGCACCATGCAATGTAAAGCCGCCCGTGCGGCAGGCCGTACTTTTTCGTGAGGTCGGTCAGCTCCGCCGCATAATCCTGCAGGTCGAGATAGGTCTGGAACGCCGGCTCGTTTTCCACCAGCATCCGCGTGTATTCCGTGAACAGTTCCCGGATGGTCTCCGGTGTATCATAGGCCAATTTCATCTCCACAGGTATCGCTCCTTTCCTGAACATGGGGTGCAAGGGGCGCAGCACCCCGGTGTTTGCTTCGTACACCTTTATTTTACCGTATTTGCGCCGTGCGTCAAGTATCTGCGCGCGCAAGGCATTGACGCAGGCGGGTTTTTCCGCTAAACTTGTGCTCAGTTTTTCCCACGGAGGCACTTATGAAAACATCCGCCACTCCTTCTGCGACCGCCCGCGCGCGGCTGGGCCTGATCGTGTCCATGACCGTGTTCGGCACGATCGGCCTGTTCGTGCGCCGGATCGAGATCACGTCGGCCGAGCTCGCGCTCTGCCGCGCGGGGCTCGCGGCCGTGTTTCTGCTGCTGTCTTTTCTCGTCACGCGCAGACGGCTGTGCCTGAGCGAAATCAAAAAGTCGCTCTGGCTGCTGCTGGCCTCGGGCGCGGCCATGGGCATCAACTGGATGCTGCTGTTCGAGGCGTATCAATACACGACCATTTCGCTGGCCACGCTCAGCTACTATCTCGCACCCGTGATCGTCACGGCGCTGTGCCCGCTGCTGTTTCACGAGAAAATGACGCGCACGCAGGTGCTCTGCTTTCTCATGTCCACGATCGGCGTCGCACTCATCATCGGCTCCGGCAGCGTGCATGGCGGCGCGTCGGACGTGCGCGGCATCTGCTTTGGCGTGAGCGCCGCGGTGTTTTATGCCGCCGTCATCCTGCTCAACAAGTATATCACCGGCGTTCCGGCGCTCGAGCGCACGTTCGTGCAGTTTCTCGCGGCCATTCTGGTGCTCGCGCCGTATGTCGCGCTCACGTCGGGCTTTCACCCGGGCGTGATGTCCGCGGCCGGGTGGGTGAATCTGCTCATCGTCGGCTTCGTGCACACCGGGCTGACGTACTGCATGTATTTCTCCGCCATCCGGGCGCTGCCGGGACAGGAATCGTCGCTGCTGAGCTATCTCGACCCCATCGTGTCGGTGCTCATATCGGTGCTGCTGCTCGGCGAGCCGCTCGCCCCGATTCAGATCGCCGGGATGGTGCTGTTTCTCGGCTTTGCCATCGCAAATGAGTTCACGCACAAAAACGCCGAGACCACATGAGCGCCCAAAGCAGAAAAACGCCGGCCTGCAGGCCGGCGGTCTTTTTAACCACTTATCACAAAACCATCAGCAGCGTCCCCGCGCCGATGAGCAGACAGCCGATCAGGGACTTGGGCGTGAAGCGCTCGTGCAGGAACACGAACGCCAGCACGAGCGTGATGACCACGCTGAGCTTGTCGATCGGCACGACCTTCGACGCCTCCCCGATCTGCAGCGCGCGGTAATAGCACAGCCACGACGCCCCCGTCGCCAGGCCCGAGAGGATCAGAAACAGCCAGCTCTTCCTGCTGATGTCCGTAAGTCCGCCCTGCGTGTTGGTCACGAACACCATGCCCCACGCCATCACCAGCACGACCACCGTGCGGATGGCGGTCGCAAGGTTGGAGTTCACGCCCTCGATGCCCACCTTGGCCAGAATGGACGTCAGCGCCGCAAACACAGCCGAGAGCAGGGCAAATACGAACCACATACCGTTCCCTCCGTTTCCCGCGCGGGTCACGCGCGCAGCACCGCCGCCCGCAGGCGGTCGAGATCGTCCGCATCGGGGTGCGAGCGCGCACGGTCGAAGTTTTCGATCAGCGCGTCCAGATTCTCCGGCGGCGCCGGCAGGGCGCGCATCGCCTCATAGCGTGCACGCACCGACGGCGGCATCTTGCCCTGACACATATATGTGCCGATGACGGTGTTGCTGCCGTCCGGCACCGCCTGAACACGCGCAAGGATCGCGTCAAAGTACGCGGTGTCGATGCCGAAGCCCGCCGTACCGAAGAGGAAAAGCCGCTTATTTTTCAGTGTCCGCAGCAACGCCAGCGTGTCCGCGTCCGCGTTGCCCTTGTCCGTCCAGAAGCCGACATAGAGCAGCTCCGACTCCGCTGCCGTCTCCCCCGCCGCGCCGAATGCGTCGCACAGCTCCGGTGGGAGCGCCGCGCGGATCGTGTCCGCAAGCAGGCGGGTGTTTCCGGTGGCGCTGCTGTAGAGGATGGAATAACGTTCGTTGTGCATGGGAAAGCCTCCTTTTGCGCCGCGCCCCGGCCGATGCCCGACATCGGGCTGCGCGGCTCAGCAACAGGATACGCCATTTGCCGCCGCTTGTAAACCCCGCCGCCCTGCACAGATCGGCCGCAGTGTGTGCTTGGCGTTTACAGCGCGCGCAAAAACGCGCCGATTCCGTCTGCCGTGCAGCCGTGCACCACGAACACAAGCGACTGCGCATACCACAGCGGCTCCGCGCCCGGAAAGTGCAGCGCCACCGGGTCTGCAAGCCGGAACACGCGGCCGCGCTCGTCCTCGACACGTCCGGTTCGCGCGCCGTGAAACATCGCCCGCGGCAGGATCAGCTCCACCCCGCCGGCCGGCGCCGGCAGCGGCGTTTTGCAGATAATTCTATGGTACACACGGCCGCCGGCCGTCCTCGTCTTTTCCGCCGCCGAATATTGTGCATACGCGATATCCGCTGCGGTGGGATCTTGCTCTCGCGCCATGCGCTCACCTCCGCCGTTTTTTGCTCCATGTTACCACATTCCGCCGCCGGACGCAAAACCACCCCGCCGATGGCGGGGTGCCTTCGAGACTGTCAAAAAAGTACTACTTTTTTGACAAAGGGATTTGCGGCCTGACTGCAGCGCACGCGCTGTCCGCCGGAGGCGGACGGCGCGCACGTTTGCAGGCCGAGAAGTATTTTCTCAGCCGCACATGTCGCCTGAGAAAATGATTGGACTTTCTTTCGCCGCACCGGCGGCGAAACTCTACGAGGTTTCTTAACAAGACGCAAAAACCACCCCGCCGATGGCGGGGTGGTTTCGTATCTGGCGATCAGATCTTCGTGACGATCTTGATGCCGGGGCCCATGGTGGACGCCGTGACGCAGGACTTGATGTACTGGCCCTTCGAGGCGGCCGGCTTGGCCTTGATGATCGCGCCGATGAGCGCGTTGTAGTTCTCGGTGAGCTTCTCAGCGCCAAAGCTGACCTTGCCGATCGGGCAGTGGATGATGTTGGTCTTGTCGAGACGGTACTCGATCTTACCGGCTTTGGCTTCCTTGATGGCGTTGGCAATGTTCGGCGTGACCGTGCCGGCCTTCGGGGACGGCATGAGACCCTTGGGGCCGAGCACCTTACCGAGACGGCCGACAACGCCCATCATGTTGGGAGAGGCGATGACGGTGTCGAACTCGAACCAGTTCTCACCCTGGATCTTGGCCACGAGATCCTGACCGCCGGCGTAATCCGCACCGGCGTCCAGCGCCTCCTGAACCTGCTCTTCCTTGCAGAAGACGAGCACGCGGGTGACCTTGCCGGTGCCGTGGGGCAGGACGATGGCGCCGCGGACCTGCTGATCGGCGTGACGGGAGTCAACGCCCAGCTTCACGTGCAGCTCGACAGTCTCGTCGAACTTGGCCTTGGCGGTCTTGGTGATGAGCTCGAAGGCTTCCTGCGGCTCGTACTGAGCCTGCTTATCAATGAGCTTAGCGCTCTCTTTATAATTTTTACCTCTGAACAATTCAGTTTCCTCCTAATAAAGTGGTTCGTCGGATGGATGATCCTCCCACGATCAGGGAGCGGAATCTGACGGCTTATTCGCCGACCAGAACGCCCATGCTGCGGCAAGTGCCGGCGATCATGCTCATGGCAGACTCGATGCTGGAGCAGTTGAGATCGGGCATCTTCTGCTCTGCGATCTTGCGCAGATCTTCCTTGCTGATGGTCGCGACCTTATCTCTCTGGGGCACGCCGGAGGCGTGATCGATGCCGCAGGCCTTCTTGATGAGCAGAGCTGCCGGGGGCGTCTTGGTGATGAAGGAGAAGCTACGGTCGGAGTACACGGTGATGACGACCGGGATCATCATGCCCATGTCGCCCTTGGTGCGCTCGTTAAAGTCCTTGGTGAACTGGCCGATGTTGATGCCGTACTGGCCAAGCGCGGGGCCGACCGGGGGAGCCGGCGTTGCCTTGCCGGCGGGAACCTGGAATCTGACGTATCCAACTATTTTCTGTGCCACTTGAAAGCACCTCTTTCTTGTAAGATTTTAATCCTTGATCGCTTCGACCTGATCGAGCTCGAGGTCGACCGGCGTCTCTCTGCCGAACATGGAAACAACGACGCGCACGCGGTCCTTATCGGGCTCAAGCTCGTCCACCGTGCCGATGAAGCCCTCAAGCGGGCCGTCGGTGATCTTGACGGAGTCGCCGAGCTCATAGCCGACCACCACTTCATGGTGCTCGACGCCGAGGTCGTAGATTTCCTGTTCTGTCAGGGGGATCGCCTTCCCGTCGGAGCCGACGAAGCCCGCGGCACCGCGCACGTTGTGCACGAGATGCCAGCTCTCATCGGTCAGCACCATCTTCACGAGCACGTAGCCCGGAAAGACCTTGCGCTCGACGGTCTTCTCACCGGAATCGGTGATCTCCTTGACCGTCTCCATCGGGATGTTGACTTCCTGGATCAGATCCTGCATTCTGCGGTTTTCCGCAGCCTTGAGGATGTTTGCGGCCACGCTGTTTTCGTAGCCGGAGTAGGTATGCACGACATACCATTTTGCGAGTTCAGACATATTACCCACCCAGCTTCAGGAGAAGCTGCACGCCCTGGTCGGCCAGAGAATCGAAGCCCCACAGCACGAGTGCGGACACGAACATGACCACCAGGCAAACTGCGGTGTTGTTTGCCGTCTGCTTCGGCGTCGGCCACACGACTTTTTTGAGCTCGCTCTTCATGTCGCGGAACCATTTGCCGATACGCTTGAAAAACGGGAGTTTCTTATCGACTTTCTTGACGGCTTCGGTGGAAGTTTCTTTCTTTTCAGGTTTCTTATCAGCCATGAATCATTCCGTCCTTTCGAAAGCCTTATTTGGTTTCAACGTGCTTGGTGTGCTTGCGGCAGAAGGGGCAATACTTACTCAGTTCCAGCTTTTCGGTAGTGTTCTTCTTGTTCTTCATGGTGTTGTAGTTGCGCTGCTTGCACTCTGCGCATCTGAGCGTCACCTTGACACGGGATCCTGCTTTAGCCATATTGTTCGGCACCTCCTTATTGATTTCGCCCCTGTCGGAGCGTGATTGCCTCCCTGTATGAGCCGAAAGGGCATAAAAAGGGAACCTCTCGACTGACAGGTAGATTCACTATACCACACCGGCTGTCAAAGGTCAAGCCTTTTTCCGGATTGATGACCGTGAAAAAGGCAGCAAACCCCCTGCCTCCGTTTGACCGGAGGCAGGGGGGGCAGAAGCATGGGCGAACAGGCGCTCAGGCCGCGTCCTCGAAGCCGGGGACCGGCTTCTTGGCGGTAACGGCGCGGATGACAAACAGCGTTGCGATCACGAGCACGACGCCGATGGCGAGGCAGATGTAGACGTTCTGGATGAAGCCCGCCAGAATGTAGTTGACAAAGCAGATGATGCCGAGCGTTGCGGCATACGGCAGCTGCGTGGACACGTGGTTGACGTGGTTGCACATTGCACCGGCAGAGGCCATGATGGTCGTGTCGGAGATGGGCGAGCAGTGGTCGCCGAACACGGCGCCGGCCAGGCACGCGGACACACCGATGATAAACAGCTCGCTCGCCGGGTCGAACACGTAGGTGACGATCGGCAGCAGGATGCCGAACGTGCCCCAGCTCGTGCCGGTGGAGAAGCTCAGCACACCGGCGACGATGAAGATGATCGCCGGCAGGAAGCTGAACAGCGAGCCCGCGGCGGAGTTCATGACGGAAGCGACGAAGTACTTGCCGCCGAGCAGGCCGGTCATGTTCTTGAGCGAGGTGGCGAAGGTCAGGATCGTGATGGCGGGGACCATGTTGATGAAGCCCTTCGGCAGGCAGTCCATGGCGGCCTTGAAGCTGATGAGGCGGCGGCACAGGAAGTAGATGATCGTGAACACGAGCGCGATCAGCGAGCCCCAGGGCAGCGCGGCGAAGGCGTCGGTGTTGCCGAAAGCGCCGACAAAGTCGTGGTAGTAATCACCGGCAGCGTCCCAGTAACCGCCGACATAGACCAGACCGGCAAAGCAGGTCACGATCAGCACGGCGACGGGCAGGATCAGGTCGATGACGCGGCCGTTCTGGTTGCATTCAATGGCATCGCTGTTGGCATCGGCGCGGTCGCCGGTGGTGTAGAGATCGTCCTTGAAGCGGGCGTTCATCTCGTGCAGGCGCATCGGGCCGTAATCGAACTTCATGAGGATGAGCGCGATGATGAACACGAACGTGAGCAGCGAGTAGAAATTGTAGGGGATGGCGCGCACGAACAGGTCAAAGCCGTTGTAGTCCTCGACGACGCCGGACACGGCGGCCGCCCAAGAGGAGATCGGCGCGATCATGCACACGGGCGCGGCCGTAGCGTCGATGAGATAGGCGAGCTTGGCGCGGGAGATCTTGTGCCGGTCGGTGACGGGCAGCATGACCGAGCCGACGGTCAGGCAGTTGAAGTAGTCGTCGACGAAGATGAGCACGCCGAGCAGGAAGGTGGCGAACATGGCACCGACGCGGGTCTTGATGTGGGTCTCGGCCCAGCGGCCGAAGGCGGCGGAGCCGCCGGCGCGGTTGATAAGCGCAACCATGGCGCCGAGGATGACAAGGAAGAGCATGATACCGGCGTTGTCGGCAACGGCGGGCACCATGCCGTCGTTGATGATGGCGTCAAGGCCGGTGATCGGGTCGAAGTTGGAATAAAACAGTGCGCCGAGCAGGATGCCCACGAACAGCGACGAGTAAACTTCCTTCGTGATGAGCGCGAGGATGATGGCGACGATCGGCGGCACGAGCGCCCAGAACGAGAACGCCATGCGGCTGGTGGACGTGATGACGCCGGTACCCTCGCAGACGTCACACTCCGCGCCCTGCGAGACGCCGGTGCCGCTGCACGTGGTGCAGGTGATGGACTTGGCCGCGTCCTCCCCGTCGGCGGCGAAGGCGCACACGCTCAAAAGCGAGACCGCCATCACAACGAGCAGCAAAACAGCCAGAAGCTTGCGTCTGGAATTCATAACGAAATTCCTCCCATAAAAAAATGTCATGAACAGAGCATACTGTTCATGACACTTGAAACCTTCGGTCAATGACAGCGCTCCGCAAATTGCGGCAGTCCGGCGGATGTTCTCCGACGGCCCAGGCAATCCCGCGGCAGGAACCTGCGGGACCCTTCGGCGGCTGCCCCTTTCCCCTCCCGGTTTCCTGCCGGTGAGCGAGGGTACTGATGACGTCCGCGCCTCTATCATGCTTTGTTCAATTAGGCTCAGTATACGTTCGTGTACACAGAATGTCAACATCTTTTGCAAATTTTGCGCTTTTTTGCATTTGTGCCAAATTTCAAACGCCGGCTTTATGCACCCCACACAAAAAAGCACCCCCGTCCTGTTTGACGGGGGTGCGGAAGCTTGCGCGGGCGCTCAGCGGCTGCCTTTGTCGTACGGGATGCCCTCGGCCTTGGGGGCGCGGGAGCTCTTGGACGTGAAGGCGAGCACGAGCAGGGAAATGATGTACGGCAGCATATTGTACACCGACCCGGGGATGCCCAGCGACATGAGGAAGCCGAAGCCGAAGTATACGTTCGACAGCGCGCGGAACAGGCCGAACAGCAGCGCCGCGAGCGCGATGCGTCCCGGCTTCCACTGGCCGAAGATCATGACGGCGAGCGCGAGGAAGCCGAAGCCGGCGACGCCGTTTTCAAACTTCCACTCCGAGACGCCGGCGAGGATGTAGCAGATGCCGCCAAGGCCGCCGAGCACGCCGGAGATCAGAACGCCTGCCCAGCGCATCTTGTAGACGTTGATGCCCACGGAGTCCGCCGCCTGCGGATGCTCGCCGCAGGCCATCAGGCGCAGGCCGAAGCGGGTCTTATAGAGCGTGACGTAGGCCACGATCAGCGCAATGACCGCGATGACCATGAACCAGTTGCCCTCAAAGGCGCCGATCTGGAACGAGAACGCCTTTCTCGGCTCGATGTACTGGATGGTCGCGGACACATCGTCGGGGTTGACGGCCGTGTTGAGCGCCTTGACGATCACGGTCGCCGCGGCGACGCTGAGCATATTCATCGCCGTGCCGACGATGGTCTGATCCGCCTTGAAGTTGATGCACGCCACGGCGAGCAGCGTGGAAAAGAGCACACCGAGCGTGACGCTGCCCAGCAGCGTGAGCAGGATCGTCACGAAGGCGGACGTGCCGCTCGGCAGGTAGCGCATGACGAGCGCGCCGCCGAGTGCGCCGATGACCATGATGCCCTCAAGACCGAGGTTGATGACGCCGGAGTGTTCCGAGAAGCAGCCGCCCAGCGCGACGAGCATCAAAACGGCGGCGAAGATGAGGGTGTATTGCAGCAGCAGGGTCATTGTGCCTCGCCCCCTTTCTCAGAATCAACCGGTGCTTGCGCAGGTGCAGTCCCCGCCCCCTGCTCCGATTCGGAAGCCGGGGCCGCCTCCGGCGCGGTGTCCGCAGACTCGGCCGCCAGCCGCTGCCGCTCCTCGCGGCGGGCGGCGGCGTTGTTCATGGCCGTTTTCAGGAAGAGCACGAAGCCGCACATATAGATGATGATCGCCGTGATCAGATCCGAGATCTGCGAGCAGTAGAGGCTCTTGTCCACATACGCGCCGCCGGAGGTGATGTGCTGGATGAAGAACGACGAGAAGATCGCGCCGATCGGGTTCAGGCCGCCGAGGAACGCGGCGCAGATGCCGTTGAAGCCCATGTTCGGCACGGAGGAGTGCGTGCACTGCCACTGCTCGTAGCCGGTCTGGTACAGCAGCGAGCCGCCAAGCGCCGCAAGGCCGCCCGCGATGGCAAGCGTGAGCACGGTGTTGCGCCGCTCGGCCATGCCGCAGTATTTGGCGGCGTGCTTGTTGAAGCCGGTCGCCTTGAGCTCATAGCCGAAGCGGGTCTTTTCCAGCACGACCCACACGAGGATGGCCATGAGGATCGCCAGCGGTATCGCGATGGTGACATACTGGTTGCCGCTGAAGAGCTTGTCGAGCCCGAGCGACGGCAGCAGCGCCTGCTGCGCCGCGCTGTGCATCTGGTAGGTATAGGGGCTCGCCACCTCCTTGACGTTGGTGAGGATCATGTTGGTGGCGTACAGGAAGATCCAGTTGAGCATGATGCCGGAGATGACCTCGTTGACATTGCAGAACGTCTTGAGCAGGCCGACGATCGCCCCGGCGGCCATACCGGCCGCGACGGCGAAGAGCATGCACGGCAGCCAGCTCCAGCCCCACGCGAGCGCCGCGTACAGGCTCGCGCACGAGCCGACCACGTACTGCCCGGCCGCGCCGATGTTGAACAGGCCGACCTTATACGCAAACAGGATCGACAGCGAGCACATGAGCAGCGGCGCCGTCTTGACGAGGGTACTGCCGAGGTACTTCATCTGCGTCTCCGCGCGGTTATAGGTGAAGAAGTTTTCGATGATCGTCAGGATGGCCTTGCCCGCGCCTTTCGGCTGGATGAACAGCAGCACGATGTAGCCCACGAGCAGACCGAACACGATGCAGCCCAGCGATGCCAGCAGCGACTGGACGGCGTCGTTTTTGAGCAGGTTCTTTTTCTTCATGCGCGCACCTCATCTCTCTTGGCGCCGGCCATGTACAGACCGAGCTCGTTTTCCGAGGTCGTCTTGGGGTCGAGCTCGCCGACGATCTCCCCCTCGTACATGACGAGGATGCGGTCCGGCACGTCGAGCACCTCGTCGAGCTCCAGCGAGACCAGAAGCACGGCCTTGCCGGCGTCGCGCTGGGCGACGAGCTGCTTGTGGATGTATTCGATCGCGCCGACATCGAGACCGCGCGTCGGCTGCACGGCGACGAGCAGCTGCGGATCGTCGTCGATCTCGCGGGCAATGATGGCCTTCTGCTGGTTGCCGCCGGACATACTGCGCGCGATGGTGGCCGCGCCCTGACCGGAGCGCACGTCGTACTGCTCAATCAGGCGCTCGGCGTAAGCGCGGATGTTCTTGCGGCGCAGGAAGCCCGCCTTGTCGGTGAAGCGGGGCTCGAAATAGCGCTGGAGGATCATGTTGTACTCCAGCGGATAGTCGAGCACGAGACCGTGCTTGTGCCGGTCCTCGGGGATGTGGCTCATGCCGAGCAGGGAGCGCTTGCGGATGGACATATGCGTGATGTCCTCGCCGCAAAACAGGATCTTCCCGTCCTTGACCGGCTCAAGCCCCGTCAGGCCGTAGACCAGCTCCGTCTGGCCGTTGCCGTCGATGCCGGCGATGCAGACGATCTCGCCCGCGCGCACCTGAAACGACACGTCGTGCACGGCGTCGTTCTTGTGCTGCCGGGAGGCGACCGTCAGGTGCTGCACGTCGAGCAGCACGTCGCCCGGCGTGCCCGCCTTTTTCTCCACGTGGAAGTTGACGCTGCGCCCGACCATCATGGCCGAGAGCTGCTCGGCGGTGGTATTTTTCGTCTCGACCGTGCCGATGCACTTGCCCTTGCGCAGAACGGTGCAGCGGTCGGCCACGGCCATGATCTCCTGCAGCTTGTGCGAGATGAACAGGATCGACTTGCCCTCGGCCGCGAGCCCGCGCATGATCTGCATCAGCTCGCTGATCTCCTGCGGGGTGAGCACGGCGGTCGGCTCGTCGAAGATGAGGATCTCATTGTCGCGGTAGAGCATCTTGAGGATCTCGGTGCGCTGCTGCATACCGACGGTGATGTCCTCGATGCGCGCATCCGGATCGACCTGCAGGCCGTATTTCTCCGACAGCGCGAGCACCTTTTTGCGCGCCTCGCCCTTTTGCAGGAAGCCATGCTTCGTCGGCTCGACGCCCATGATGATATTGTCCAGCACCGTGAAGCACTCGACCAGCTTGAAGTGCTGGTGCACCATGCCGATGCCGAGGCTGTTGGCATCGTTCGGGTTTTTGATGGAGACGACCTTGCCGTCCTTGCGGATCTCGCCCTCCTCGGCCTGATACAGGCCGAACAGGACGGACATGAGCGTGGACTTGCCGGCGCCGTTTTCGCCGAGCAGCGCATGGATCTCCCCCTTGCGCAGCTGGAGCGTGATGTCGTCATTGGCCACGATGCCCGGGAAGCGCTTCGTGATGTGCAGCATTTCAATGGCATAGGGTGTGTCCAAAGGGAATGCCCTCCTTCCGTATGCATAGAGCCCGCGCGCACAGAAGCGGGAACGGAATCTATTTGCACATAGTATACTATAGTGTCATGGTGAAAGCAAAGGAATTTTCGGATTTTCCGTGCCGCTGCGGTCATTTCCTGCCGAATGTGCGCACGAAAAAACATGGGCGCGGCAAACTGCCGCGCCCATGCGCTGTGATTCGGTTTTTGTTTTGCAGGCTGCGCCCGCAGGATCTTACTTCAGGTTGCCCAGATCCTCGACCTTGATGGTCGTGGTCTTCGGCATCGCGGTGATGTCGTTGGAGACCTTGATCGTGCCGTCGAACATGGCCTTCACAAGCGTCTTGTAGTCGGCCTGGGTGAACTTGCCGTCCGCCCACTGCGTGCTGGTCATCGGGATCTGCACGTAGTTCAGCTCCGGATCGTCGCCGGAGACGAGGCCGAGGCTCTCGACCTTGCCGCCGAACTTATCCCAGTTGTTGTTGAGGATGGTCTCGGTGAGCATGGTCTTGACCGTGGCGGCCAGACCCTTCATGGCGGAGGTGACGGTCATGTCTTCCACGCCGGAGTAGCCGTTGATGACGCCGGCCTGATCGACGTCAACGCCGATCATCTTGGCGCCGCTGACCTTCTTGGCAGCGTCGGCAGCGGAGGTGAAGATGCCGCCGCCGCAGGCGAACACGACCTGCGTGCCGCCGGCGTACCAGGTGTCCATGGCGGCGGTGATGTCCGGATCGCCGTTGAACTGGTTGCCGTAAGCGTACTTGACGTTGACCTTGGCCTTGAGCTCAGCCGCAGCAGCGTCAGCACCCTGCAGGAAGCCGTAGCCATAACGCTGGACAGCCGGGACAGCCATGCCGCCGAGGAAGCCGAGCTCGGTGTAGCCAAGCTTCACAGCCGCGTAGCCGGCCATGTAGCCGCAGAGCTCTTCCTGATAGACCGCACTGTAGACATTGCTGGCAACGTGCGGCTTGTTGTTGGCGTCGAGCAGCTCTTCCGTGGCATTGCCCTTGTCGTCGGTCTTATAGAAGGAGCTGTTGATGTCGAACTCGGACACGTCGAGCGCGATGAACTTCACGTCCGGATACTTGTCCTGCGTGCCGGTGATGGTGCCGGCGAAGGCATAGCCGGGCATCACGATGACATTGTAGCCCTCGTCAACGGCCTTCTCGACCATGGCGATACGGTCCGGCGTGCTGTCGCCGGCGGGCTTGTAGTAAGTGAACTCAATGTTGTTTTCCGTGCAGAAGGCCTTGCAGGCTTCATACGTGGTCTGGTTGAAGGACTGGTCGGTGATGTCACCGTAGTCCGTGATCATGGCGACCTTGTACGTAGCGGAATCTTTGCCGCCGTTGTCCTTGTCGCCGCCGCAGGCGCAAAGCGCGAAGACCATGACGAGCGCAAGGAGCAGAGCAACAAGCTTCTTCATGTTCATGCTATTTTTCCTCCATTATAAAGTGTTGCCTGATGTTCAGGCGATATTTGGCGTGCTCTCGCAGCCGCTTTCAGTATAACACGGACGCGAATCACAGGCAATCCCATTTGTTTCGAAAATATAACGTTTTTATAAACAAAAGCGTCACCCGTCCGCCGGAAGCGGACAGGTGACGTTGCGTCAGAGATTTGCCATGTTGACGGCGGTGTCTAGCGCGATCGTGATCATCTGCACGAAGGAGTTTTGCCGCTGCTCGGAGCTGAGCTCCTCGGCGCGGTAGATGTGGTCGGAGATCGTGAACAGGCCAAGCGCGCGCTTTCCGGCGCGGGCGGCGTTCATGTACAGGCCGGCGGCCTCCATCTCGACGGCGAGCACGCCCATCTTCTTCCACTGGTCGGGACCGTCGCTGCCGTCGTCATAGAAGTTGTCCGACGAGAGCACATTGCCCACGCGCAGCGCGACGCCGTTGGCTGCCGCCGCGGCGACGGCCTGACTGAGCAGCGTATAGTCCGCGATGGGGGCGAACGTGCCGTTGATGCCGAACTGGTGCGCGAAGTTGGAGTCCGTGCACGCGCCCGCACCGGCGACGACGTCCATCAGCTTCAGATCGTCGGCGAGCGCACCGGCAGAGCCGACGCGGATGATGTTGTCCACATCGTAGAAATTATACAGCTCCCAGCTGTAGATGCCGATCGACGGGATACCCATGCCGGAGGCCATCACGGTCACGGGCACGCCCTTCCACGTGCCGGTGTAGCCCTGCACGCCGCGGACGTTGTTGACGAGCACGGGATTTTCAAGGAAGGTCTCGGCGATGAACTTCGAGCGCAGCGGGTCACCGGGCATGAGCACGGTCTTGGCGATCTGACCGGCTTTGGCTTCAATATGCGGCGTAGGAACAGGCATAAGGATACCTCCGTTTATCTCAGATTTTTCAGATCCGGCCGCAGCGGCGCGGACAGTTACATTTTAACCGCAAAAAAGGCAAAAGTCAAATTGCAACGCCCCCGCGCGTGTGGTAGAATGTTGGGGAAAAAACTGACCCACGGGAGGCGGCACCATGAGCGACGTCATCACGATCGGCATTGCCGGCGGTACCGGCAGCGGCAAGACCACCATCACGCGGCGCATCCTCGACGAATTCGGCGGCGATGTGAGCGTGCTGTATCACGACAACTACTATAAGCGGCACGACGACATCCCCTTTGACGAGCGCAAGAAGCTCAATTATGACCACCCGAACGCGTTCGACACGCCGCTGCTCGTGCAGCATCTCGACGCGCTGCGCGCCGGGCAGCCGGTCGCGTGCCCGACGTATGACTACACGGTGCACAACCGCGCCGCCGAAACGATCACGGTCGTCCCGGCCAAGGTCGTCGTCGTCGAGGGCATCCTCATCTTTGCCGAGCCCGCGCTGCGCGAACGGCTGGACATCAAGATCTTCGTCGACACCGACACCGACGCCGATGTGCGCATCCTGCGGCGCATCGTGCGCGATGTGCGCGACCGCGGCCGCGATCTGGAGTCGATCGTGACGCAGTATCTGACCACGGTCAAGCCCATGCACGAGATGTTCGTCGAGCCGTCCAAGCGCTATGCCGACATCATCATCCCCGAGGGCGGGCACAATCAGGTGGCGCTCGATTTCGTCATGGAGCGCATCCGGGCCTACGTAAAGGAGCGGGATTAAATGGCCAAACTCTACTTCAAATACGGCGCCATGGGCTCGTCGAAGTCCGCGCAGGCGCTCATCACGCAGTTCAACTATGAGGAGCTCGGCATGACCGTCTGGCTCATCAAGCCCTCGGTCGACGACCGCGACGGGGCGAACATCATCCGCTCGCGCATCGGTCTGCAGCGCGAGGCGCAGGTCATCCGTCCGGACGAGGACATCGCGGACACGTTTGCCCGTGCCGGGCACGCCGACGTCATCATCGCCGACGAGGCGCAGTTTTTCTCCCCGGAGCAGATCGACCAGCTGCGCCGCATCGTCGACGAGCAGAACATCCCCGTGCTGTGCTTCGGTCTGCGGACGGATTTTCTCACGCACTTTTTCCCCGGCGCACGGCGGCTCATGGAGCTGGCCGATTCCATCACGGAGATCAAGACCGTGTGTGCCTGCGGCCGCAAGGCGACCGTCAACGCCCGCATCGACGAGCACGGCCGCGTCATCACCGAGGGCGGACAGATCCTGCTCGGCGGCAACGACAGCTACGTCGCCATGTGCCACAAGTGCTGGGTGGACAAGATCCGCGCGCAGAAGGAAGCGGAAAAAGCATGAATCGCCGCACCGACCGCATCCTGACCGTCTGTGCCGGGGCATGGCTGCTGGTCATCTGGGGGCAATCGTGTATGCCCGCCGTGCACAGCGGCGCCGAGAGCGGCGCGCTGCTGACCGTGGTGCAGCGGCTCCTGCCGCACATGACCGACCACATCCTGCGCAAATGCGCGCACTTCGGCGAGTATGCACTCCTCGGCGTGTTCACCGCCGCCGCGCTGCGCACGGGGACGCGCTTTTCATGGCCGGCTGCGCTGCTGCCCGGCACGTTCGCCGCGCTGTGCGACGAGACAATCCAGCTCTTCGTCCCCGGCCGCAGCGGACAGATCACGGACGTCTGGCTCGACACGGCGGGCTATCTCACCGGCGCGCTGCTGACGCTGCTGATCTTTTTCCTGTGCCGCAAGCGCCCGAAACAACGAAAAACCCCATGAGCCTGTGCAGTATGCACAGACCCATGGGGTCATTTTTATGCCTTATGCCTTATGCCTTCACGCGGCAGACGAGCGCGCCGTTGTCGGCGTCCACGACGAGCGTGTCGCCGGCGTGCAGGTCACCGGAGAGGATGGTGCGGGCAATGAGCGTCTCGGCGTGGCTCTGCAGGTAGCGCTTGAGCGGACGCGCACCGTAGACCGGGTCATACCCGTTTTCGATGACGAGCGCCTTGGCGGCGTCGGTCATCTCAAGGTTCAGCGTGCGGTCAGCCAGGCGGCTGCGCAGGGCGGCGATGAGGTTGTCGATGATGTGCGACAGGTTGTCGCGCGTGAGCGGACGGAACATGAGGATCTCGTCCAGACGGTTGAGGAACTCCGGCCGGAAGGCGCGGCGCAGCTCACCCTGCACGTGCTCGCGCGCGTCCGCGGTAATCTCGCCGTCCGGGCCGATGCCGTCGAGCAGGTACTGGCTGCCGAGGTTCGACGTGAGGATGATGATCGTGTTCTTGAAGTCCACCGTGCGGCCCTGACTGTCCGTGATGCGGCCATCGTCGAGGATCTGCAGCAGGATGTTGAACACATCCGGGTGCGCCTTTTCGACCTCATCGAACAGCACGACGGAGTACGGCTTGCGGCGCACGGCCTCGGTGAGCTGGCCGCCCTCGTCGTAGCCGACGTATCCGGGAGGCGCGCCGATCAGGCGCGAGACGGAGAATTTCTCCATGTACTCGGTCATGTCGATGCGCACCATGCTGCGCTCATCGTCAAACAGGCTCTCGGCCAGCGCCTTGGCAAGCTCCGTCTTGCCGACGCCCGTCGGACCGAGGAACAGGAACGAGCCAATCGGACGGTTCGGGTCGCTGATGCCGGCGCGCGAGCGCTGGATGGCCTCGCAGACCTTCTCCACGGCCTCGTCCTGACCGATCAGGCGGCGGTGCAGCACTTCGTCGAGGTGCAGCAGCTTCTCGCGCTCGCCCTCCATGAGCTTTGCCACCGGAATGCCCGTCCACTTGGCGACGATGCCGGCGATCTCCTCCTCGGTCACGGTGTCGTGCACGAGGGAGTTGTCGCTCTTGCGGCGCTCGGCTGCGGCCTCGGCCTCGCTGAGCTTCTTTTCAAGGCTCGGCAGGTCGGAGTACTGCAGGCGCGCGGCCTTTTCATACTCATAATTGCGCTGCGCCTCTTCGATCTCGGCGTGCAGGCGGTCGATGTCCGCCTTGAGGGACTTGACCTCCTCGACGCTGTTTTTCTCGGACTCCCAGCGCGCCTTCTGCTCGTTGAAGCTGTCCTTGAGCTCGGCGAGCTCCTGCGTGAGCTTGGCGAGCCGGTCGCGCGAGAGCTGATCGTCCTCCTTCTTGAGCGCCATCTCCTCGATCTCCATCTGCATGATGCGGCGGCGCAGATCGTCGAGCGCCGACGGCATGGAGTCGATCTCCGTGCGGATCATGGCGCAGGCCTCATCGACGAGGTCGATGGCCTTATCCGGCAGGAAACGGTCGGTGATATAGCGGTTGGAGAGCGTGGCCGCCGCGACAAGCGCGTTGTCGTGGATGCGCACGCCGTGGAAGATCTCATAGCGCTCTTTCAGGCCGCGGAGGATGGAGATGGTATCCTCCACCGTCGGCTCATCGACCTGAACGGGCTGGAAGCGGCGCTCGAGCGCGGCGTCCTTTTCGATATACTTGCGGTACTCGTCAAGCGTGGTCGCACCGATGCAGTGCAGCTCGCCGCGGGCGAGCATCGGCTTGAGGAGGTTGCCCGCGTCCATGCTGCCCTCGGTCTTGCCCGCGCCAACGATGGTGTGCAGCTCGTCGATGAACAGCAGGATGCGCCCCTCGCTCTTGCGCACCTCTTCGAGCACGGCCTTGAGCCGCTCCTCAAATTCGCCGCGGTACTTTGCGCCCGCGACCAGCGCGCCCATATCGAGCGAGAAGATGGTCTTGTCTTTCAGTCCCTCGGGCACGTCGCCGCGCACGATGCGCTGCGCCAGACCTTCGGCGATGGCCGTCTTGCCGACGCCCGGCTCACCGATGAGCACGGGGTTATTTTTCGTTTTGCGCGAGAGGATGCGGATGACGTTGCGGATCTCCTGATCGCGGCCGATGACCGGGTCCATCTTGCCCTCGCGGGCACGCTCGACGAGATCGGTGCCGTACTTTTTGAGTGCGTCATAGGTGTCCTCGGGGTTGTCGCTCGTGACGGGGCCGGTCTTGACCTTTTTCAGCTCCGCCGCAAAGCCCGCCTTCGTGATGCCGTGGGCGCTGAAGATGCGCTTGATGTCGGCAGTCTCGTTGGCGAAGATGCCGAGCATCAGGTGCTCGACGGAGACATAGGCGTCGCCGCCGTTTTTGGCCTCGCGCTCGGCAAAATTGAAGATCTTGCCCGTCTCGGGCGAGGCGTACACCTCGCCGCTGCCGCCGGAGACCTTCGGCAGCCGGTCGATAGCGGTGTCGAGCTCACTGAGCACGGCGTTGCAGTCCACGCCCATGCGGCCGAGCAAGGTGCCGATCAGGCCGCCGTCGGCGTCGATGAGCGCATAGAGCAGGTGCTCCGGCGTGAGATACTGGTTGCCGTTTTCCTGCGCCATGCTCTGCGCGGTCTGGATGGTTTCAATTGTCTTTTGGGTGAATTTATCAGCGTTCATAGTCGGGTTGCTGCGTGTTCCGGCACGCAGCGCCTCCTTTCATGAGTGGTTGCAAATGGATCAGATAAGGATCTGCGCGCGCTGCTGCTCGGCACAGTAGAGCGCCTCGATCTCGGGCGGGGTATATTTGCCCGCAAGGTACGCCTTCATGAGCCGGTCGAACAGCTGCACATAGTCCGAGATCGCGCGGGCGATCTCCTCGCTTGTGTAGTCGTGATCCGGCGGCAGCGAGAGCGTGCGCACAAACTTCCCGTCATACAAGGCATACTCCGGCGCAACGCCGGACAGGTGCGCGTCCTCGATCTGCTTCCAGAGGCGGAAAAACTGCGTCATGCTCTGCAGCAGCGCCGCCGACTGGGTGCGGAAGATCACGGCCAGCTCGCCGAGCCCCTCCTGCTTGTCGCCGTAGAGCGCGACCTCGTACTTGACCGTCGGGCGGTACTTATATTCGAGGCTGCTCTTGAGGGACATACTCGTCGTATGCGGGGCGAAAAACGGCACAAGGTCACGCGCCGGGGCGACGAGCTGCTCGATCTCATGGAAAATACTCTCGATGCGGCGCTCCGGCGTCATGACCGAGGTATAGTCGGCAAGGATCTGGTTGATCAGCGCCGAGCGGTTCGTGCCCATGCGGTGGGCCATGCGGTCGATCTCGCGCACGACCTCTTCGTTGAGCATGAGGCTGTATAGTGTTTTCTTCATCGGTGCATCACCGCTTTCTTTTTTCTTACATTGTGCATTCTACACCCGCCCGGCAACTTTGTCAAGCGTTTTTATATAAATTTAAATGCAAATTATATAATTTCTTTCGGGGGCAAAAAGCGCCCGGACACGGTACGTGTCCGGGCACAGCTTATCAAAAAACCCCGTAGAGTTTGCGCCCGCAGGCGCAAAGAAAGTCCAATTATTTTCTTCGGCGACATGTGCGGCGAAGAAAATACTTCTCGGCCTGCAAACGTGCGAGCCGTCCGCCTCCGGCGGACAGCGAGTGCGCTGCAGTCAGGCCGCAAACCCCTTTGTCAAAAAGTAATACTTTTTGACAGGCACGCCCGGACACTACGTGTCCGGGCGTCGAATTATTTCGCGTGGATGTTGATAAACTCCGTTCTCAGCTTGGAATAGAGGATCTTCTGGCTGCTGTAGAGGCCGAAATAGCCCGAGAGCATATAGGCGACGCCGCACGCGAGCGCGAAATACACGAGCTGCCCCGCACCGAACAGCTCGATGCTGAGGATGACCGAGGCGATCGGACAGTTAACCGCGCCGCAGAACACGCACACGAGCCCGAGCGCCGCGGCAAACCCCGTCGGGATGCCGAGCAGACTGCCGAGCACGCAGCCGAGCGTGGCGCCGATGAAAAACGTCGGCACGACCTCGCCGCCCTTGAAGCCGCTGCCGATGGTGACGGCGGTGAACAGCAGCTTCCAGAAAAACGCGTCGGGCGCCGCCTGTCCGCCCTCGATGGCGCGGGTGATGACGTCCATGCCGGCGCCGTTGTAGTCGCCCGTGCCGACGAGCAGCGACAGCACGATCACGATCCCGCCGCCCGCGGCGATGCGCAGCCACGTGTTCGGGATGCGGCTGGAAAACAGCCGCTCCGTGCCGTGCATGGTCACGCAAAAGAGGATGCTCATCAGCGAGCACACGGCAGCGAGCGCCGCCACGCGCAGCAGCAGAAGCTTCGGCGCGGCCGCAAATGCAAACGTGAACTGCGTCGGCGCGATGCCGAAGGCGTTGGCGATGGCGAGCGCGGCAAGCGAGGCGACGATGCACGGCACGAGCGCGGAATAGTAAAACACGCCCACGCTGATGACCTCGAGCGCGAAAATGGTCGCGGTCAGCGGCGTGCCGAACAGTGCCGAGAACACGGCGCTCATGCCGCAGAGCGTGGCGATACGCATATCCTTTTCATCGAGGTGGAACAGCCGCCCGATGTAGCAGCCGAGGCTGCCGCCGATCTGCAGCGCCGCGCCCTCACGACCGGCGCTGCCGCCGAACAGATGCGTGATGACGGTCGACAAATAGATCGCCGGCACGAGCAGCAGCGGCACCTTGTCGCCGAAGTGAATGGCGTCGATGATGGCGTTGGTGTTCTTGTTTTCCATTTTGGTCAGGCGGTAAATGGCCGCGATCAGCAAGCCGCCCACAGGCAGCAGCCACAGCAGCCACGGGTGCGCGGCGCGAAACGTCGCCGCCCAGTTCACGCTCAGGTGAAAGGCCGAGCCGACCAGCCCGCCGATGCCGCCGGTCACGCCCGCGATGATGAGCCATTTGAGGAACGTGCAGATGAATTCCCACATGGTGCGCGCCTCGCGTTCGGCCTCTTTTTTCATATCGTCCACAGCAAAAGTATCCTTTTTATGCGTATTTGCGCCGCAAATCGGCGCGAACAAAGATACTATACAACAGAATCTGCGGAAATTCCACCGCCGGAGGCACAGAATTTACGGAAATTGTACCGCCGGACTTGATTTTTTCCGCGGGATTGGTTATAATCATGCGTGCGTTCGTAAAATGCACATATATGGATAGGTATCGAAGTGGTCATAACGGCCCTGACTCGAAATTTCGGCAGAAGCTGGGAATTTCGTCCCCCTGATTCTCCTTGATATTCCTCAACACAGAAAATCTCAAAATCGAATATTTTTTGCTTTCTCTCCTGTTTTCTCCCCAACGAATTTTCGAGCAATTTTTTGGAAGAAAGCACGGATGAAAATAGATACGGAGAGTTGTCCGAGTGGTCGAAGGTGCAGCACTCGAAATGCTGTAGACCGAAAGGTCTCTAGGGTTCGAATCCCTAACTCTCCGCCACAAAAAGCCTGTAAACAAGCCCGTTTACAGGCTTTTTAATTTTTGCCTAAAGGGCAAAGCCCGCACGATTTTCGGTTTTCAGGGGAGAAAATCAGCTGTTCTCCCCGGCACCGATCGAACTCCAGCGGCTGCTGAAGTCGCCGCCCTCCGGCAGAGCAAGCCCTGTCTCCATCGCCTGCGCCGAGGTGATCTTGGACTTGTAATCCAAGTGGGCGTAGATGTTCGCCGTTGTGGTAAAGTCGCTGTGCCCCAACCACTCCTGAATGTGTTTGAGGGGGACGCCGTTGGCCAGCAGCAAGCTGGCACAGCTGTGACGCAGATCGTGAAAGCGCATCCGGCGCAAACCGTGACTCTCCAGAAATTTCGGAAATGCGTTGGTCAGGTATTCCACCCGCATCCGCTCGCCCAACTCATCCACGAATACAAAGCCATCGTATTCATAGTTGTAGCAGTTGCCGCAGACCTGCTTGTTCAGCTCCTGCGCCTCTTTCACCTGCATAAAGTATTCCCGGAAGCTGCCGATGAGCGGCAGGGTGCGCAGACTGGACTTGGTCTTGGCGGATTGCTGCTCGAACTCCTGATACTTGCCGTCGATGATCGTTGAGGTCACGGTGCACTTTACGGAAATGGTGCCCTGCTCAAAGTCGATGGCATCCCATTTCAAGCCCACCACCTCGCCACGGCGAAGTCCGTAAAAGGCAGCCACCAGCACCGGCAGCTCCAGCTTGGTTCCCCGAAGGGCTTCAAACATCTTCTGCATCTCGTCCGCCGAGAGAAAGACCGGCTGAAAGCTGTTCTTTCTGGGCCGGTCCACCTTGTCCGCCACATTCTGGATCAGCATATCGGTCTTGACTGCATATTTCAGTGCCGAGTGAATGACGGCGTGATAATGGATAACGGTATTGGGCGTGACCCGCCTGAGCATTTCAGAATAAAACATCTGCAAATGTCGGGCTTCCAGTTCCCGCAGTGTCAATTTCTTCTTGCGAAAATAAGGGACGATGGTGCTTTTCAGCAGTCCTTGATAGGCACCGTAGGTTGCGTGGGCCAGCCTTCCCTTGGCGATCTCCAGCCATTCCAGCAGATAGTCGGCGAACAGCATATCACTGCTCAGGTCGCCCACTTCTTTGGGCGGCTCAAATTCCGCTCGGAGCCTTGCCAGTTCTGACTCGGCTTTGCGCTTATTTCCCTTTTCAGAAAGCCCCAGCGAGATCCATTTCGTTTTTCGCTGCCCTCCGGCGTTTTTGTAGTTCAGCACGGCATAATACTTGCCGTTTTTCAAAGTCAAATGTCCTGCTACCATTTTGTTTTCCTCCTGTCTCTTTCTATTTGCAGAACAGAACTCCAAACCGACAGTATCAGTATACCATCGGTTTGGGGTTCTCTCTATTCTGCGAATTGTTTGATTGCAGCCGTATCGGTACGAATCAGCGGGCGTCCCGGTTCCGTTCTCTCTGCCGCTTCAGCAGTTCCAGGCCCTTGATAATGTCCCGGCGCATCTGCTCCTCGGTGTAGCCGGAGGGGAAATATTTCCGCAGCTCCCCCCGCTTGAATTTCAGTTGCTCCTGCTGGTTGGGCTTCGCCTCCGCCAGCACGGCGTAGACTATCTGATCATCCAGCACGCCCTCCTGTGCCAGCTTCTTCAGGCGGATGCTCTGGGCGTGGGACGGGGTGCAGTCGTTCAACTCCATTGCGTCAAGTACCGCCCGCTGCTGATACGAATCTAAGTAAGAAAGCTCCACCGCCGGGTTGAAGGCGATCTTGCCGTCGTCCACCATTGAAAGCAGTTCGGAGATCAGGTAGGTCAGGCGGATATATCTTCGCACTTGGTCTTTACTCTCACCTGCATCGTCTGCCACTTTTTCTACGCTAAGCAACTTCTCTGCAACTTGCACAGAAGCGATGCCCTGATGCTTGATGGCATCCAGCTTCATCTTGTAGGCAAACGCCTTTTCGCTGGGCAGGATGGTCTCTCGCTGCAAGTTGGCGTCCACCATTGCGATCACCGCTTCATCGTCGGACAGCTCCCGGACGATGACGGGCATCGTCTCGACGCCCAGCACCTGACACGCCGCCAGCCGCCGGTGGCCGGAGATCAACTCGTAGCCGCCGTCCGGCTGCGGCCTTGCCAGCGCCGGGGTGATGGCTCCCACCTTGCGGATGCTTTCGATCATCCGCTGCATCTCCTCGTTGTTCTGCACCTTGAAGGGGTGACCCTTGAACGGGTGCAACTCGGCCAGTGGAATATTCCGTACCCGCTCCAGCTTAGCATCGTCCCGTTCCGCCTGCGTGGAGAACAGATCGTCCAGTGTCGGTAAAGTAAAATCAGATTTTCTCATTGTGTTGTCCTCACTTTCATAGTTTTTTCTTTCGGGGTCTTAGGGCACGCCCTAACGAGTGTTTTTATGCTCCGCCCCTGCCGGGAGTAAAAACGCACTGCTCGCTAAGATGACGCAGGCATCGCAAGCGGATACACTGTTTGGCTCCGACAGGAGTAAAAACAGTCTGCTCGCTTAGACTGCGTAGGCGTAATTCTCGCTTACTTAAATTCATTCAAAATTGCTTCCAGCCTGCTAATAATTTCCTCTTTTTGAAGCTGTGGAAGCTCCGCTTTCAGGCCGTTCAGCATCCGAAACAGGCGGTAATCCCGCTCCGTGATGG
>UQSF01000010.1 GCA_900543625.1 uncultured Eubacteriales bacterium | reverse complement strand
GCTGCGTGCGCACGCTCGCCCGGCTGCTTGCAGACGAGGCGCGCAGGGCGGGTCTGCCGCCTGTGTTCGCGGCGACGCAGTGGCTCGACGACGCACACGGCGATCACGCGCCGGAGGCGGCACGGCAAGCCGTCGCGCGCATGGAGCGCGAGACCGGGCTCACGCGCGGCGAGGCGCTGCCCACGGCACGCTTTGCGCTGGTGGACAGGCTAACGCGGTTTTTCGCCCTGCCGCAGACGCTGCCCGGGCACCGGCGCAGCGCGCGCATCGACCGCGTGCTCACGGGGCGGTATACGGCCTACCCCGCGATGGCGGCGCTGCTCGGCAGCGTGTTCTACCTGACGTTTCATATCATTGGCCCGTGCCTGAGCCGCCTGCTCGCGCACGCCATCGCATGGCTCGCAGACGCGGCGGACGGCGCGCTTTTGGCGCTGGACGCTAGGCCGCTGCTGCGCGCGCTGGTGCGCGAGGGCGTGTTTGCGGGCGTGGGGAGCGTGGCGGCGTTTCTGCCGGTGATCCTGGTGCTGTTTTTCTTCCTCTCCCTGCTCGAGGACACGGGCTATCTCGCGCGTGTGGCCTTCGTGACGGACTGCCCGCTGCGGCGCTTGGGGCTGAGCGGACAGAGCGCCGTGCCGCTGCTGCTGGGCTTCGGGTGCAGCGTGCCGGCAGTGCTCGCCGCGCGCACGCTGCCCGCACGGCGCGACCGGGTGCTGACGATCCTGCTCACACCGTGGATGAGCTGCAGCGCGAAGGCGCCGGTGTACGCGGCCTTTGCCGCCGCGTTTTTCCCGCAGCGCAGCGCCTTGGTGTTTTTGGCGCTGTACGCGCTCGGCATCGGGACGGCGGTGGGTGCAGCCAAGCTGCTCTGCTGCATGGGACGGCAGGAAGCAGCGCCCTTTGTCATGGAACTGCCGGACTACCGCTGGCCGGACGCACACAGCGTGCTGCGGCGGATGCGGCAGCGAACGCAAGAATTTCTCGCGCGGGCGTTCACGGTCATCCTCGCGGCAAGCGTGGTCGTATGGGTGCTGCGCACGTTCACCCCGGCGTGGCGCGTGGCCGCCTGCGCCGATGAGAGCCTGCTGGCCGCGGCCGGACAGGCGATCTCGCCGGTGTTTCAGCCGCTCGGCTTCGGCGACTGGCGCGCCGCGACCGCGCTTGTGACCGGGCTGCTGGCCAAGGAGACGGTGCTGTCCACGCTCGGCGTGCTGCTCGGGGGTGAGCTGACGGCGGCGCTGCCGCAGGTGTTCTCCCCTGCGGCAGCCGCAAGCTTTCTCGTGTTCACGGCGCTGTATGCGCCGTGCGTGGCGGCGCAGGCGGCCATGCGTCAGGAGCTCGGCAGCAGACCCGCTGCGTTTGCAGCGGCGGCGGGATATTGCGCGGCGGCCTGGTGCACCGCGGCAGTCGTTTACCGCATCGCGATATGGATATAAGAAAACAGCAGGCTTCCGGTGCCGGAAGTCTGCTGTTTTACCGTTTTGATCTGCCTCAGCCGTGGACGAGCACGCCGAGGTCGGGATTGTTCGTGCCGGGGTATTCGACCGTGGCCTTTCCGGCGCGCAGAGCGGCCGCCGTGGTCTCGCGCAGGTCGAGCCCCTCAAGATACGCCCAGACGAGCGCCGCCATGACCGCGTCTCCCCCACCGGTCGTGTTGACCATGCAGGTGGGCAGGCACGGCAGGTGCACCGTTTCGTCACGCGTTGCGGCAAGGATGCCCTCGGCACCCATGCTCAGGAACACGCGCTGCACGCCCTGAGCCAGCAGCGCCGCGACCACGCCCTCAGGTGAGGACTCACCCGTGAGGTTCTGCCCCTCGGTGAGGTTGGGCTTGAACGTGTGCAGCGCGCCGAGCGCGGCGCGCATCCGCTCCGCCTTTGTGACGGAGACGGGGTCGGCAAAAAGCGGCGCCGTACAGTGTTCGCCCAGCCACGTGATGGTCTCGCTCGTCAGGTTGCCGTCGATGACGACGGCGGCCGCACCGTTGAGCACATCCAGATGGCGGCCCAGATAGTCCGGCGTGATGGCGGCGGAGATGTCCGTATCGGACAGGCCGAGCTGCATCTCGCCGCGCTCGTCCGTGATGTACAGATACGTCGACGTGCGTCCGTCGGGCACGTCGAGCGCGCAGCCGAGATCCATGCCGAGGCGCACGCAGTCTCCGCGCAGGAGCACCGCGTGCGAGTCGCCGCCGAAGGCAGTGAGAAACTTCACCTCCGCGCCGAGCAGACGCAGATCGTGCGCGATGTTGCGCCCGACGCCGCCGGGCGTGAGCGTGACCGTGCCGGGATTGGAGTCCCGGAAGATGAGCTTACGCGCCGGGCAGCCGCAGATGTCGAGATTGACTGCGCCGACAACACAGACATAAGGGTTCATACCTGCACCTCCCAGATGCGCTCGGCGTATTCGCGCACGGCGCGGTCGGCAGCGAAGATGCCGCTGCGGGCAATATTTACGAGCGAGAGCCGCGCGCGCGCGGCAGGGTCGGCGATCGCCGCATACAGCCGCTCATGCGTGGCGGCATAGTCGTCAAAATCCGCGAGCAGCAGGTACGGGTCGCCGCCGTAGAGCAGGCCGCCGACAAGGTCTGCATAGCTCTCGCCATCGGCATAGCCGCGGCTCATACGCTCGAGCACGCGCCCAAGCCACGGGCTGCGGCGGACATAGGTCTGCGGGTCGTAGCCCGCGGCGCGCAGCGCCTCGGCCTCGTCGGCGCGCAGACCGAAGAGGAACATGTTGTCCGCACCGAGCTGCTCGAACATCTCGACATTCGCGCCGTCGAGCGTGCCGATCGTGACGGCGCCGTTCATCATGAGCTTCATGTTGCCGGTACCGCTGGCCTCTTTGCCGGCGGTCGAGATCTGCTCGGACACCTGCGCGGCGGGCATGAGCATCTCGGCAGCGGAGACGCGGTAATTCGGCAGGAAGTACACCTGCAGCCTGCCGCGGCAGACGGGGTCGCTGTTCACATCGGCCGCGAGCGAGCACAGCAGCTGGATGATGCGCTTGGCCGTCGCATAACCGGGCGCAGCCTTGGCCGCAAACAGGAACGTGCGCGGCTGGAACGGCCGGTCCGGATCGTCGTGCAGCATGAGCTGCAGCTGCGTGATGTGCATCGCGCACAGAAGCTGGCGCTTATACTCGTGCAGGCGCTTGACCTGCACGTCAAGGATCGCATCGCTGTTGAGCGAGAAGCCGTCCGTGCGGAACACCCACGCGGCCAGCCGCTGCTTGTTGAGCGCCTTGATCTCCTCGAGCCGGGCGAGCACGGCGGGATCATGCACCGCGCGCTCAAGCCCCGCGAGCTCCTCCGGATGGCGCAGATACGCGTCGCTGCCGAGCACGTCGCACACGAGCGCGTGCAGACCGGGATTGCACTGGGCAAGCCACCGGCGGTGGTCAATGCCGTTTGTGACATAGGTAAAGCGGCTCGGATCGAGCGCGCAGATATCGCGGAAGAGGTCGCGGCGCAGGATCTCCCCGTGCAGGGCGGAGACCCCGTTGATTGTCTTGCAGGCGGCAAGGCAGAGGTTTGCCATGTGCACGCTGCCGTCGGCGATGATGAGGTTGCGCCCCACGCGCGCATCGTCGCCGAAGCGGGCGCGCAGGTCGTCGCACCAGCGGCGGTTGATCTCGCAGATGATCTCCCACACGCGCGGCAGCTGGCTCTGAATGAGCCCCTGCGGCCACGTCTCAAGCGCCTCGGACATGACGGTGTGGTTGGTATAATTGACGCAGGCGGTGACGATCGCCCACGCCTCGTCCCAGCCGAGGCCGTCGTCATCGAGCAGCAGGCGCATGAGCTCGGGGATGATGAGCGTCGGGTGCGTGTCGTTGATCTGGATGACGTGGTGCTCGGCAAAGTTGCGCACCGTGCCGTAGCGCGCGCGATGGGCGCGCAGGATGCTCTGCGCCGTCGCGGAGACGAAGAAATACTGCTGGCGGATGCGCAGAGTCTTGCCCTCGATGTGGTCATCCGCCGGGTAGAGCACCTTCGTGATGACCTCGGCCATCGTGCGCTGCTCGAGACTCTGGACATAGCTGCCGGCGGCGAAGAGGTACATGTCCAGATCGTTCGGGCTGTGCGCCTCCCAGAGGCGGAGGGTGTTGACGCGCCCGTCGCCATACGGTGCGATGAGCATGTCGCGCGGCACGGCCAGCACGCTCTCATAGCCGCGCTGCTCGCCGTGGTAGTGGCCGTAGGCGTCCCAGTGCGGCTCGACGCGGCCGCCGAAGCGCACCTCGACCGTGTCCTCATGGCACGGCACGAGCCAGCTCGAGGCAGCCGTGCGCCAGTTGTCCGCGACCTCGGTCTGACGGCCGTCGACGATGCGCTGCCGGAAGATGCCCAGCTCGTAGCACAGCGAGTAGCCCGTGGCGGGGATGCCCTCGGTGGCAAGGCTGTCCATGTAGCATGCGGCAAGGCGGCCGAGACCGCCGTTGCCGAGGCCTGCGTCCGGCTCGGTCTCAAAAATATCGGCGGCGCTGCGGCCGAGATCCTCGAGCGCGCCGGTGAGCGCGTCGCCGATGCCGAGGTTGAAGGCATCCTTCATCAGCGAGCGCCCCATGAGAAACTCCATCGACAGGTAGTGCACCTCGCGCTCGGGCGCGGTGCGGCTGTCAAACGTGTGCAGGCGCGAGAGGATCTCGCGGATGACGATGGCCGCGGCCTGAAAGACCTGCTCGTCGGTCGCGGTCTCGGCCGTGACGCCGAAGTGTGCGCAGAGCTTGTCGGCAATGGCGCTGCGCAGCTCGTCGCGGGAAATCTGATTGGTCATTGGCATATAACGATTCTTCCTTTACTTGGTTCGTGCGAAGGGTCAGAGCTCGCTGCCCTTGGGGATGACGATCGGCAGCGCCTCACAGCCGGTGAGCGTGACGGCGGGGCCGATGCGGACATTTTTATCCGCGATGACGTTGCGCAGGATCGCGTCGGCTGCGATGTGGGTGTCCTGCATGACGATGCAGCGGCTCAGCTGCGCGCCGCGCGCGACACGCACGCCGGGAAACAGGATGCAGTCCGTGACCGTGCCCTCGATGAAGCAGCCGTCGGCCACGAGGCAGTTTTCCACGTGCGCGTGCTCGCCGTAATAGGTGCTGACATCCGCGCGCTCTTTCGTGCGCACCGGACGTTCAGCCGGGAAAAGCGACGCGCGCGACAACGGTTCCAGCATATCCATACTGGCAGAAAAATAGTCCGCGACCGTGTCCACACGCACGGCGTAGCCCCGGTGCAGGAACACATCCATCGTGCCGCCGCGCGCGAGATAGGAAAACAGAGCGTCGCGGTGGAAGAAGGCGCGGTTTTCCTGCGCGCAGAGATCGAGCATGGCGAGCAGCACGTCCTTATTGACGATGTAGGCCTCCATTGAGGTGAGCCCCGCATCGGGCGCGGCGCTCGTGATGAGCTTCGTGACGCGGCCGTGCGCATCCGTAAGGAAACGGTGGTGCTCGCCCGTGACGTCCCCGTCCCGGCAGATGGCCGTGATGCCGCAGCCGCCCGCCTCATGCTGCGCGATGGCGGCGGCGAGGTCGAGATTGCACACGACGTCCGCCGGCATGAGCACGATCTCCGGCTCCGGAATGGCGCGCACATAGGTGATGACCGCGTTGAGCGCCTCCGCCGTGCCGGCATAGTCGCCGCGGGTGTTGGCGCCGAACGGCGGCAGCAGATGCAGACCCCCGCTGCGGCGCGACAGATCCCACGCCTTGCCGCTGCCGAGATGGTCGAGCAGGGACTGATAGTCCCGCTGCATGATGACACCGACGCTGTGCACACCCGCGTTCGAGAGCGACGAGAGCGCAAAGTCGATCAGCCGGTAGCGCCCGCAGAACGGCAGGGATGCATTCGTGCGCCAGCGCGTCAGATCGCCGAGCCGCGCCGAGCTGCGATACGCGTAAACGATACCATGAACTTCACTCATACGTGCACCTCCGCCCCGTCATAGATCATGGCCCCTGCCGGCACCGTACCGCCGGCGGGCACTGCCGTGTCCGGTCCGACCGTAGCGACGCCCCAGCCGTCCGTCCCGTCGGGCTGCGCGCCGATGTGCGCGCCCGCGCCGACGACCGTTCCCTCGCCGATGATGGCATACTCCACCACGGCGCCCGGCTCAATGACAACGCCGGGGTGCAGGATGCTGTAGTGCACGCGCGCGCCCGCGCCGACAGTGACAGAGCTCGAGAGCACGGAGTTTTCCACATGGCCCTCGATCGTGCAGCCCTCGGTGATGATCGAGTGCACGACCTCCGCCTGCCGGCCGATGCTGTGCGGCGGGCGGATGGGACTCTTGGCGCGGATGGGCCACTGCGGGTCATAGAGATTGATGAGCGTGGGCGAGAGCATGTCCATGTTCGCGTCCCAGAGGCTGACGATCGTGCCGACGTCGCGCCAGTAGCCCTCGAACCGGTACGGCAGGAGCTTTTCCCCGGCGGCGAGCATCTTGGGGATGATGTTTTTGCCGAAGTCCTTGTCGGAGTCCGGATCCGCCTCATCCTCGGTCAGATACTTGCGCAGCACCTTCCAGTCAAAGATGTAGATGCCCATGCTGGCGAGGTCGCTCTTCGGCCGGGCGGGCTTTTCCTCGAACTCGTCGATAAAGCCGTCGGGCCCGACGTTCATGATGCCGAAGCGCGAGGCATCCTCCATCGACACCTGAATGACCGAGATCGTGCAGGCGGCGCCCGCCTGCTCGTGCGCACGCAGCATCTTGTCATAGTCCATTTTGTACACATGGTCGCCCGAGAGGATGAGCACGCAGTCGGGATCATACATCTCGATGAAGTCCATGTTCTGATAGATGGCGTTGGCCGTGCCGGAAAACCACGACCCGCGCTCCCCCGCGCTCTGATACGGGGGCAGGATGTACACGCCGCCGTCGATGCTGTCCAGATCCCACGCCTGACCGCTGCCGATGTAGCGGTTGAGCAGCAGCGGCTGGTACTGCGTGAGCACGCCGACGGTGTCGATGCCGGAGTTGGCGCAGTTGGACAGCGGGAAGTCGATGATGCGGTACTTGCCGCCGAACGGGATGCTGGGCTTGGCGACCTTCGCCGTGAGCGCGTACAGCCGCGAGCCCTGCCCGCCGGCAAGCAGCATGGCAATGCAGTGTTTTTTCAAGGAATGCGCGCCTCCTTATTTCTCAACTCAGATTGCAGAAAAAGCAAAGGGCTTCCCGCGCCGTGACCGGCCGCGCGCCGACGGGCGGCAAATGCCCCACGGTCGGCTGCGGCGGTTCCGGTGGACGTGGGAAACCCCTGACAAGTGTTCAGTTAAAGCGGCTCATGGCGCGATCCGCCCCGTCGCGGATGTAGACCGCGCAGGCCTCCGCCGCGCGGGCGGCCGCATCGTTCACGGCAATCTGATCGTCGCCGTGCAGCGTGCCGAGCACCCAGTCGGGCATATCATAGTCCGGGTGCGGGGGCGCACCGACGCCGATACGGATGCGCGGAAACACATCCGTGCCGAGACCGGAAATGATGCTCTTGAGACCGTTGTGCCCGCCGGCCGAGCCCTTGGTGCGGATGCGCAGACGGCCCGGCTGCAGGTGGATCTCGTCCGACACGACCAGAATATGCTCCGGCGGCACTTTATAAAACTTCGCCGCCGGTGCCACGGCCTCGCCGGAGTCGTTCATATACGTCTGCGGCTTCATGAGCAGCACCTTCTGCCCGCCGAGCTCCGCCTGCGCCGTGAGCGCATGGAAGCGCAGCCGGTCGATGGACACGCCGCAGTCCCTCTCCACGGCGTCCGCCGCGAGAAAGCCAGCGTTGTGCCGCGTGTTGCGGTACTTCAGGCCGGGATTGCCGAGAAACACGACCAGCCACTGCACACCGCCGTGATTGGAAAAGAACATCACTCGAACAGCGAGGAGATGCTCATCTCCTCATAGATGCGGTTGATGGCCTCTGCGAACACCGGCGCGACCGGCAGGTAGTGGATCTTGTCGCAGGCCGGCTTGTCCTTCGGATACGGAATGGTATCGAGCAGGAGCAGCTCGTCGATGACGCTGTCGTTGATGCGATCGATGGCCGGGCCGGAAAGCACGCCGTGGGACGCGCAGGCGAACACTTCCTTCGCGCCGCCGACCTCGACGATGGCCTTGGCCGCGCCGCACAGGCTGCCGGCCGTGTCGACCATGTCATCGAGCAGCAGGCAGGTCTTGCCCTCGACGTTGCCGATGATGTTCATGACCTCGGAGCAGTTGGCCTTCTCGCGGCGCTTGTCCACGATGGCCAGGCCCAGACCCATCTTCATGGCGAACGAGCGCGCACGCGCAACGCTGCCGACATCCGGCGAGACGACGACCAGATCCTCGCGGCCGTAGCCGAAGCGGCGCAGATAGTGGCTGGCGAACAGCGGCGCGCCGTAGAGGTTGTCGACCGGGATGTCAAAGAAGCCCTGGATCTGCGCTGCGTGCAGGTCCATGGTCAGCACACGGTCAGCACCGGCGATGGTCAGCAGGTTCGCCACAAGCTTGGCCGAGATCGGATCGCGCGCCTTGGCCTTGCGGTCCTGACGGGCATAGCCGAAATACGGGATGACGGCGGTGATACGGCCGGCGGAGGCGCGCTTCATCGCGTCGATCATGACCAGCAGCTCCATGAGGCTGTCGTTGACCGGCTTGCAGGTGCTCTGCACGATGAACACGTCCACGCCGCGGACGGGCTCGTTGATGGAGATGGAGCACTCGCCGTCGGCAAACGCCGTGACCGTGCTCTTGCCCAGGGAGATGCCAAGATTCTTGCAGATCATGTCCGCCAGTTCGGGGTTGGATGAGCCGGTGAACACCTTGATCTCTTTGCCGTGTGGAATCATGTCGTAACTACCTCTCTTTTTGAAAAATTCCGCGTCCTGCGCACAGGCGCAAATATCCATGTTTTCATACAAAATCATTATACCAACATTTTTGCCGCTTGCAAAGGGAAACCGGCAAATCGCGGCAAGAAAATTTTCCGTCCCGTGTGGTAATGTTTGTGCAATCTGCCGCCGACCGGCGCCGCGAATCGACACTTTCCATTTCCCGAAGGGTGTGTTATAATAACGGCAATGAAAAACAAGGGGCAGTCCGTGCCCCGGGAAGGGAAAGATATGAGTAACTTTAACGATCTGTACGACCATGTCGCAGCCGACCGCACGCGCGCCATCCAGCTGCTCGGCATTCAGGACATCCGGCGCAAGGCCATCGCCGAGCTGCTGGCGGCCAATGCCTACACCGAGCCCGCCAACATCGACGCCATGACCGAGCAAGAACGCGAGCAGCACAAGGCCGAGGCCGCCTATGCGCTCGGCCGCCCGCACATCCTCGAGGTCGCGCAGGTGCCAGCGCCGAACAGCGACGAGACCTATGCCATGGCCGTCGGCGCCACGAGCGAGCACCCCAACTGCATCGCCCTGTGCATCCAGACAAAGCTTGAGGAGCTCTACATGTCCGGCATCGTTGAGCGCAGCGCCACGCACCACCCGCGCCTGTTCGTCGTGGCCGCGAACGACGCACCCGACGAGGACGTGCAGGGGCTGAGCGCGGCGCTGGATATGCTGCGCGTCACCTACCCGGATTTCCAGATCGTGCTCAATGAGCGCACGCCAGAGCAGGCCATGCGCGCGGCGCTGTCCGACGAGCTGCGCGATGCGCTCGATGCGTGCAAGATCAACAACTCGCAGGAGAATTATCAGCGCCTGACCGCGACGCTGGCCGCAGCGCCGCTCTACTTCCCCGCCCAGCGTCCCAACGGCGCAGCCGCCGAGGCCGACGGGCAGCAGCACCTGCAGTTCGGCAAGGTGCGCACGAACGACGGGCGCACGTTCTTCTGCGCGTTCACCGACCGTGCACGGCTCGTCCGGTGGCGCAACATGGGCAGCGTCGAGCTCGGCGTGAAGGATTACACGTCCCTCGTGCTCTCCTCGAACGACACCGGCATCATCATCGATCCCGGCGTCGGCAGCGGTCTTGCGCTCACGCGCGAAATGCTCCAGACGCTGCAGGCGCAGACGGAATTCATCGACCAGATGCGCGCCGCAGCCACCGAGCTCGGTCTGGACTTTGACGCTGACGCCATTTCCGAGGCCGCCCGGAACATCAATGTCGACGAGCCCGAAAAAACCGGGCGCAAAGAGCGCCGCTGGTTCGGCAAGAAGAAAAAGTAATCCATCCGTCCGGAGAGAGGGAGTCTGATATGAGAAAAACGAAGATCGTCTGCACCATCGGTCCCGCCTGCGACAGTGAGGAGATGCTGCGCGCCATGATGCTCGCCGGTATGAACGTCGCGCGCCTGAACTTTTCCCACGGCACGCACGCCGAGCATCAGGTGCGCATCGACCGCATCAAAAAGCTGCGCACCGAGCTCGGTCTGCCCATTGCCATCATGCTCGACACGAAAGGGCCTGAGTACCGCATCGGCACGTTTGAAGACGGAAAGATCACGCTGGACATCGGCGACACCTTCACCTTTACGACCGAGCCGGTCACCGGCAGCAGTGAGCGCGTGTCCGTGAGTTACCCCGGCCTCGCCAGAGACCTCGAAGCAGGCGACACCGTGCTCGTCAATGACGGGCTCATCGCCCTGACCGTCACCGCCACGACCGATACCGACGTTATCTGCCGCGTCACCGCCGGCGGCGTGCTGTCCGACCGCAAGAGCATGAGCTTCCCGAACAAGGTGCTCAAGCAGGACTTCCTGAGCGAGCAGGACAAGCGCGACCTGCTCTTCGGCATTGAAAACGACGTGGACTTCGTGGCTGCGTCCTTCGTGTCGCGCAAGCAGGATCTGGCCGACCTCAATGCCTTCCTGCGCGCCAACGGCGGCGAGGACATCACCGTCATCGCCAAGATCGAGAACCAGCCCGGCATCGACAACATCGAGGAGATCTTCACCGAGTGCGCCGGCATCATGATCGCCCGCGGCGACATGGGCGTCGAGGTGCCGTACGAGGAGCTGCCGAGCATCCAGAAGGAGCTCATCGGCAAGTGCCGTCTGCTCGGCAAGCGCGTCATCACCGCGACCGAGATGCTCGAGAGCATGACGCACAACATCCGCCCCACCCGTGCCGAGATCGCGGACGTCGCCAACGCCGTCTATGACGGCACAAGCGCCATCATGCTCTCCGGCGAGACGGCGGCCGGCGAGCACCCCATCGAGGCGCTGAGCGCCATGGCGCGCATCGCCGAATACACCGAGGCGCACATCAACTATGCCAAGCGCTTCCCCAAGACGCAGTTTGAGATCCACGACACGCTCGACGCCATCAGCCACGCCACCTGCGGCATGGCCATCGACATCGGCGCAAAGGTCATCACCGTCTGCTCCATCACAGGGCGCACCGCGCGGCTGATCTCGCGCTTCCGCGGCCCGACGGACATCATCGGCCTGACCACGAATGAGCGCGCCTACCGCAAGCTCGCCCTCTCGTGGGGCATCACGCCCGTCATGAGTGAGGTGTACGAGAGCACCGACGTGCTGTTTTACCATGCGCTGAAAGTCAGCCGCGCCGTCATGCAGCTCGAAAAGGGCGACAAGGTCATCATCACCGGCGGCATCATCAACGGCCGCAGCGGCAACACGAACACCATCAAGGTCGAGTACGCATAAGGCCGTCGGCGCATGCCCCAGCGCACAAGCCGAAAACGCAGCCCCGCGCGAAGCGATCGCTTCGCGCGGGGCTTTCTTTTGCGCATTTTGTTCACATAACTGAATTTACATAATTGTGTATATATATTTTCATTTTCTTGATATTTCAAGCATTGTATCATATATCAGTTGTCATAATATAGTTTGCATAATATTTTAATAAATAAAAGCGTGCACTCCACAGTAATTCACATAATTCGGTTTACATAAATCAAACAGTTTGATTCAGTTTTTCTTATATGCCAAGTATTTTATAGAACTTTATGTTACCATAAAGTAGTTGTCATAACTCTATTTTTGTAATTTCTGTTTACATAATTCGTAGTCACAATAAAGAAAACCGCGCAGAACCAGGTGCTTCCGCGCGGTTTTGGTTGTCATAATACCGGTTTCGAGTCTCACCTTATGCGACCACGTCCTCAAACTGGCTGTTGTAGAGCGCCGCGTAAACCCCGCCGCGCGCGAGCAGCTCCGCGTGCGTGCCCTGCTCGACGATGCTGCCGCCGCGCATGACCAGAATACAGTCGGCATTGCGGACGGTGCTCAGGCGGTGCGCGATGACAAAGCTTGTGCGCCCGCGCATGAGGTGATCCATTGCCTCCTGAATGAGCTGCTCGGTGCGGGTGTCGACCGAGCTCGTCGCCTCGTCGAGGATGAGGATGGGGGCGTTCGCCAGCACGGCGCGCGCAATGGTCAGCAGCTGCTTTTGCCCCTGCGAGACATTCGTCGCGTCCTCGTTGAGCTCCATCTGATAGCCGCCGGGCAGCGTGCGGATGAAGGCATCGGCGCGCGCGGCCTTGGCCGCCGCGATGACCTCAGCATCGGTCGCGTCCGGGCGGCCGTAGCGGATGTTTTCCAGGATCGTGCCCTTAAACAGCCACGTGTCCTGCAGCACCATGCCGAAGGCGCGGCGCAGGTCGCCGCGCGCATAATCGCGCACGTCGCGCCCGTCGACGAGGATCGCGCCGGCATCCACATCGTAAAAGCGCATGAGCAGCTTGACCATCGTGGTCTTGCCGGCACCGGTCGGGCCGACTATGGCGACCGTTCTGCCGGCGGGCACGTCGCAGCTCCAGTCGCGGATGACCGGCTGCTCGGGATCATAGCCGAAGCGCACGTGGCGGAACGACACGTCGCCGCGGATATGCTCCGCCGGCGCGGGCAGCGCGGGATCGGCGGGCTCCTCCGCCTCGGCAAGGAAGTCGAACACACGCTCGGCCGCGGCCGCCATGGTCTGCAGCTGCGTGCTGATCTGGGCCAGCTGCGTGATCGGCTGCGTAAAGCTTGCCATATAGCTGATGAACGCCTGTATATCGCCGATCGTGATCGTGCCGCGCGCGGCGAGCGACCCGCCGAGCACGACCACGCACACATAGCCGAGCTTGCTGACAAACGTCGTCACCGGCATCATGAGCCCGGACAGAAACTGGCTCTTCCACGCCGAGCGATAGAGCCGCGCGTTGATGGCATCAAACTCCTTTTGCGTCGCCGCCTCGCGGTTGAACGCGCACACGACGCTGTGCCCGGCATAGGTCTCCTCGACCTTGCCGTTGATCGCGCCGAGGTTTTTCTGCTGCGCGACGAAATAGCGCTGGCTGCGCTTGACGATGCGGCTCGTGAGCACGCCCGTGACCGGCAGGACGATGAGCGCGATGAGCGTCATGAGCCAGCTGATGCGCAGCATCATGACCAGCACGCCGATGAGCAGCGTGACATTCGTGACCAGCTGCGTGACCGACTGCGCCATGCCGGAGGACATGGTGTCCACATCGTTCGTGATGCGCGAGAGCACGTCGCCGACGGTGCCGCGCTCAAAGTAGCGCATGGGCATCCGGTGGATCTTCGCACTGATCTCCCCGCGCAGACGGTAGGCAAGCTTTTGCGTGACGCCCGCGAGGATCCACGACTGGAAGAAGCTGCACGCGGCGCTGACAAGGTAGAGCGCGAGCACCGTCAGCAGGATCTTGCCGATCTTGCCGAAGTCGATGCCGCCGAGCCCCGAGAGCTTGCGCCCGAGACCGGTGGCCAGCTCCGTCGTCGCCGTCGAAAGGATCTTCGGCCCGACGATGCCGAAGGCTGTGCTTGCCAGCGCAAGCACGAGCACCAGCGCCAGCGCGAAGCGATACGCCCCGAGGCAGCGCAGGAGCTTTCGCAGCGTACCCTTGAAATTCTTCGGTTTTTCCGGGATGCGGCCCGGTCCGTGTCTGTGTCCCGCCATGGTCAGCCCTCCTCTCCGAGTTCCGCGGCGCTGAGCTGGCTGAGCGCGATCTCGCGGTAGGTTTCGCAGCCGCGCAGCAGATCGCTGTGTGTGCCGCAGCCGACGATGCGCCCGCCGTCGAGCACGAGGATCTGATCCGCGTGCAGGATCGTGCTCAGGCGCTGCGCCACGATGAGCACCGTCGCGTCGTGCGTCTGCCTGGCCAGGGCCTGCCGCAGCGCGGCGTCGGTCTGATAGTCGAGCGCGGAAAAGCTGTCGTCAAACAGATACACCTGCGGGTGCTTGGCGATGGCGCGCGCGATCGACAGGCGCTGCCGCTGCCCGCCGGAGACGTTCGACCCGCCCTGTGCCACCGGCGTGAGGAAATGCTGCGGCCGCGACCAGATGAAGTCCTCGGCCTGCGCGGTGGCGGCGGCGCGGATGGCGTCCGCCTCCGAGACATCGCCGGCGAACTCGAGGTTCGAGAGGATGTCGCCCGTGAAGAGCACGCCCTTTTGCGGCACGTAGCCGAGCATGGCGCGCAGCTCCGCCGGCTGCATGCGGCGCACGTCCACGCCGCCGATGCTGACCGTACCGCCGGTCGCATCGTAAAAGCGCGGGATGAGGTTCAAAAGCGTCGACTTGCCGCAGCCGGTCGAGCCGACAATGGCCGTGACCTGACCGGGGCGCGCCGTGAAGCTCACGTCGTGCAGCACATCGTCCTCCGCGCCGGGATAGCGAAACGACACGTGCTCGAACGTGACGGTAGCATCCGTGGGCGCGGGCTCGGCGCTGCGCGGGGCGCGCACGCTCGGGCGCGTGTGCAGGATCTCATCCACGCGCGCCGCCGAGACCTCCGCACGCGGCAGCATCACCGCGACGATCGTGATCATCATAAAGGCCATGATGATCATCGACGCATAGCTCGAAAAGGCGATCATGTCGCCGATCTGCATATGTCCGGCGTTGATGCTCTTGGCGCCGAACCACTCGATCATGACCGTGACGCCGTACATGATGAGCGTCATAACCGGTCCCATGAACGCCATGGTGCGGTTGACAAACAGCTGCGTGTTCATGAGCGCGGCGCTCGCGGTATCGAAGCGCTCCTGCTCATGCCGCTCGCGGTGGAAGGCACGGATGACCGGCAGACCGGTCAGGATCTCGCGGCTGACGAGGTTGACATCGTCCACGCGCTGCTGCATGGCGCGAAACTGCGGCATGGCGATCTTCATCAGCACGCCCACGAGCAGCAGCATCGCCGCGACAGCCAGCGCGATGACCCAGCCGAGGCCGGTCTTTGTGCGCGCGACCATGACGACACCGCCGAGACCGATGATCGGCGCATAGAGCACGATGCGCACGAGCATCACGCACACCGCCTGGATCTGCGTGACATCGTTGGTGCTGCGCGTGATGAGCGAAGCCGTGGAGAACTTGTCCATCTCGGCCGATGAGAACGAGAGCACCTTCCGGAACACCCGCGCGCGCAGGTCGCGCCCGATAGCGGCCGACATCTTCGCGCCGACATAGCTGCAGAGCACTGCCGCCGCGATCATACCGAGCGTGAGCAGGAGCATCCGCCCGCCGGTGCGCAGCAGATAGCTCGTTCGGATGTGGTTGACGTTCAGTCCCGCGACGGCGTACTCCGTCTTGAGAAACTGCATGGCCGCGCTGCGCAGAACGCTGTCGGTGAGCACGCCCATGCCGCTCAGCGCCTCCTCGCCGCGCGCAAGGATCTCCTCGCGCGTGATGAGTCCGCCCTGCATCTGCCGGCGCAGGGCAAGCACGGTGTTCGCCCCCTGCTCCGACAGGCGCGCATACATGACCAGCGGCCGGATGAAAACCGGCTCCAGCTCCGGCTGCCGCGCCGTGTCGCCCAGTGTCCAGATGCCGTTGTCATACGTGTAGGCGTCGCTGACCGTCTGCGCGTCCTCGTCTGACAGAAACAGGCGCACACCGTCCATGGTCTTATCGGTAAGCACGAGCGGCGTGGCCGATTCGATGCCGCCGCCCTGAATGCCGGTGTCCACGATGCGGCTCGTGTACGCTGGCAGCGACAGCTCGCAAAACGACTGCGCCACAAGCAGCAGCACGATCACCACCACGGACGGGATGTGTCCGCGCAGGTATTTCATCACCCGCATGGCGCGTCCCCCTTCCGCTCCTCATAGATCTGCTGGGCGATCTCGCCCGCGCGGTCGCTCAGGCGCAGCAGCTCGCGGGTGTCTTCCTCCCCCATGCGGCGATACACCTCCGCAAGGCACACGACCGCGGCGTCATACGACGTCTGCACCTCCTCGCGCCCCTGCGCGGTCAGACGCACGACAACACGGCGACGGTCCGCCTTGTCGCGTGCGCGGGTGATCGCGCCCTTGCGCTCAAGATTGTTGAGCATGGCCGCGATGCGCGCCGTGCTCAGCTCGAGCAGCATGCTCAGCTCCCCCGCCGTGCGGCCGTCCGCCCCGGCATGCAGGCAGCCGAGCAGACGCATCTCGCCCTGCGAAAACACCTGACTGAGATCCTCGCGGCGCGCGTTGTTGAGGATCATGGCGCGCACCTGTTCGCGCGCGATCTGTTCAAAGAAATCCATAGAATATCGCTCCGTTTCTCCGGCGGCAGCGGATGGGCTGCATTTTGACTAACACCGTTCCCTATTACCATTCGATCATACAGGCTCCCTGCCCCGCTGTCAAGCACAGCACAGATATTTTGCAGAAAATGTGAAAAACTCGCCCCTCTGAAGGGGCGAGTTTTTCACATATTTTCATCTGTTGATGCTTCAGTCCGTGGGCTCGAAGGCGCGGTCGAACAAATCCGTGACCTCCTTCGACGGGGCCTTGCTGCACAGCGACACGATGACCGCCGCAAGCAGGCCGCACAGGAAGCCGGGGATGATCTCATACAGGCCGGTGCTCGAGGACAGGAACGCATACCACACGGCATCGACCACGAAGCCAACGCACACGCCCGCGATCGCGCCGGAGTACGTCAGGCGGCGCCAGTAGAGCGAGAGCAGGATGACCGGACCGAATGCAGAACCGAAGCCCGCCCATGCGCACTCGACGAGCGCCATGATGCCGCCGCAGTTCGGGCTGGCAGCGATGAAGAACGCAACGACGGAGATGAGCATGACGATGACACGGCCCGCCCACTGCATCTCATGGTCGGTGGCATCCTTGCGGATGACCGGCTTATAGATATCGGAGGCAAAGGCGCTGCTGCTTGCGAGCAGCTGAGAGTCGGCCGTGCTCATGGCCGCGGCCAGAATGGCCGAGAGGAGTACGCCGGAGATGAACGCCGGGAACAGGCGGCGCACCATGTGCACAAAGACGAGGTTCTCGTTGTCGATCTCGCCGAGGAACTGTCGGCCGATCAGGCCGACGACGGCGGACATGGCCAGGATGAGCACGATCCAGCTGCAGCCGATGATCTGGCTCTTGCGCATCTCATGCTCGGACTTGATGGACAGATAGCGCACAAGGATGTGCGGCATGCCGAAGTAGCCCAGACCCCAGCCGAGACCGGAGAGGATGTCCGACACGCTCTTCCAGTTGAAGCCGCCGCCGGAGAGGGGGTTGAAGTAGTTTTCCGGCACGGTCATGATCGGCGCGACGAAGTCCGCACCCTTCATGGCGAACAGCGCGAGGATCGGCGTGAGCATGAGCGCGGCAAGCATGAGCATACCCTGGAAAAAGTCCGTCCAGCACACGGCGTTGAAGCCGCCGAGAAACACGTACACAAGGATGATGGCCGTGGCGATGATCATGGCCGTCTTGGCGCTCATGCCCGTGACGGTGTTGAACAGCGTGCCGCAGGCCGAGATGCTCGAGGCACTGTAAATGCAGTAGACCACGACGAACACGATCGCCGAGATGATCTGCAGGCCCTTGTTCTTCGACTGGAAGCGATTGGTGAGAAACTGCGGGATCGTGATCGAGTCGTTCGCGCGGATGGAATACCGGCGCAGACGCGGCGCGACGAACACCCACGCGCAGATCGTGCCGATGACCAGACCGACGGCGATCCACACCTTACCGATGCCGTACAGATAGATCGAGCCGGGCAGGCCCATGAGCACCCACGCGCTCATATCCGACGCACCGGCAGACAGCGCCGCGACCCAGCCGCCCATGCTGCGGCCACCGAGGAAATACTCTTTTTCACCCTCTACCTTGCGATCCCGGAAGAAGAAATACACACCGACGCCGATGACCAACGCAAAGTAAAGCAGAATGGCGATCCATTCACCGCTCGAAGCAGTGCCCATAATTTTTACCCCTTTCATTAGGAAACCTTATATAGTCTCCGGAAAAACAATATGAATGTATGATACGCCAGTTTCTCTGCCGTGTCAACAATTTCTTCATATTTTCAGAAGAAACCGGCATTTTCCAAGCAAAGGCAGAGGCCGATCCCGCACTTGACTTTTCGGAATCCGCGTCTATAATATAAGATAATCTTATTTTATCAGGAGCATTTCGGACAGGAGGTGCCGTGTGTGACACTGCGGCAATACGAGGCATTTCTAAAAACGGTCGCGTGCGCGAGCGTGTCGGCGGCGGCGCGGGAGCTGGGCGTGTCCCAGTCGGCGCTGACGCAGCTGCTGGCAGGACTCGAGCGCGACTGCGGCTTTCCGCTGCTGGTGCGCAACCGCGGCGGCGTGCATCTGACGCCGGCGGGCAAGGCGCTGCTGCCGGCCGTGGAGCAGGTCTGTGCGGCGGACGCGCACCTGCAGCACCGCATTCAGGAGGTGCGTGAGCGCACCGGCGGCACGATCCGCATCGCAACGTTCAAGAGCGTCGCGGTCAACTGGCTGCCGCCGATGATCAAGGAATTTCAGGCGCAGCACCCGGAGGCGCGCTTTCGCCTGTTCGACGGGGCGTATGCCGAGGTCGACGCCTATGTGCGCAGCGGCACGGTGGACATGGGCTTCGTGTCGCTGCCGAGCGAGCTGCCGGGCGAGATCGTGCCCGTGTGCAGCGACCGGCTGCTGGCCGTGCTGCCGGCGGGGCATCCGCTCGCGGCGCAGGACGCCGTTCCGATCGCGGCCTTCGGCACAGAGCCGGTTGTGAGCCTTGTCGACAGCACGAACCGTGACGCGCTGCGCGTGCTCGACGCCGCGCACGTGCGCCCCGACATCCGCTTCCAGACGGCGGACGACTACGCCATGATCTCCATGGTCGAGAGCGGGCTGGGCATCTGCATCGCGCACGAACTCGTGCTGCGCTCGGACAACCACAACGTCGTCGTGCGCCCGCTCGATCCGTCGGCGCAGCGCACGATCGCCATGGCCATCCCTCCGGAGTCGGAGGACAAGCCGCTCGTGCGCACCTTCGCCGCCTTCGTGCGCACGTGGGCGCAGAAGCACCCGTGAAAAAGCGCAACGAAAATCAGGCAGCGGCGGCGCATTTGCGGTAAGATCGATGCATCCAATCCTCAGGAGGCAAACGGTATGGCACAGTGGTACCGGAACATTCAGGACATCATCACGATCATCGACGCCTGCATCCGCGCGCAGCAGGATGAGGTGCTGACCCTGCGCGCGCTGGCACAAAAGCTCGGCTACTCCGAATACTACACGTCGCGCAAGTTCCGGGAGCTTGCCGGCATGACGCTTCGGGACTATCTGCGGCTGCGGCGGCTGGCGTTTGCCCTGCGCGACGTGCGCGACACTGACGCGAGCATTTTGGACATCGCTGTGAAGTACGGCTTTTCCTCCAATGAGGCTTTCACGCACGCGTTCAAAAAAGCCTACGGCGTGAGTCCCAGCGCCTACCGGGCCGCGCCCGGCCCCGTCGTGCTCCGGACCATCCTGCGGCCGTTCGACTGTTATCTGATGGAAGGAGCGAGCGATATAAACGAGACACAAAGCGCGGGCGAGGTCAAGACCTATTTCGTGCACATCCCGGCGCACAAATTTCTGCACATCCGCAACTATGAGAGCATCGGCTACCGGGACTTCTGGCAGCGGCAGGCCCAAATCCCCGGGCAGGACTGCGAGACCATCTGCGGCCTGCTCGCGAGCATCCCCGGCAAGCTCGACGATGCGGGCGGAAAAAACAACGATGCGGGCAGCGGGCAGCTCATGGCCTGGATCAACGAGCCGACGGGGCGCATATGCAGCTGGGGCATCCCGCTGGCGGAGGCCTACGGTGTGCGTCTGCCGGCAGACTACGCCGGGCCGGTGCCGGCGCAGATGCAGCTCATGGACGTGCCCGCCGGGGAATACCTCGTGTTTGAGCACGGGCCGTTTGATTTCGAGACGCAAAGCGCCGCCGTGGAAGCGAAGGTCGAGCAGGCCATGCGCGACTTTGACTATGCCGCCAGCGGCTACCGGCTCGACCTGACGCCGGGCAGGGTGTTTTATTTCTACCACGACTGCACACGGTTTTTCAAATACGTGCGGCCGGTGTGCAGAGCCTGAAACAAAAAAACAGGGACGCTCCGATGGGAGCGTCCCTGTTGAGACTGTCAAAAAGTAATACTTTTTGACAAAGAGGTTTGCGGCCTGACCGCAGCGCACGCGCCGTCCGCACAAGGCAGACGGCGCGTGCGTTTGCAGGCCGAGCAGTATTTTCTTCGCCGCACATGTCGCCGAAGAAAATGATTGGACTTTCTTTGCGCCTGCGGGCGCAAACTCTACGAGGTTCTTTGACAAACTGAGCAGGGACGCTCCCTCAGGGAGCGCCCCTGCTCGTATCTGCGGGTATTTATGCGTTCCAGGCCTTCGTCTGCTCGCGCAGCCAGTCAGCCCACGGCTCGATGCCCTCGCCCTTGAGCGCGGAGATCGGGAACACCTGAATGTTCGGGTTGAGCTTCTTGACGCGCTCGATGCACTTTTCGAGGCTGAAATTGAAGTACGGCGCAACGTCGATCTTGTTGACGAGCAGCACGTCGCAGATTGAGAACATGAGCGGGTACTTCAGCGGCTTGTCGTCGCCCTCCGGCACGGAGAGGATCATGGCGTTTTTCACGGCGCCGGTGTCAAACTCCGCCGGGCAGACAAGGTTGCCGACATTTTCGAGGATGGCAAGGTCGATGTTTTCCGTGCCGAGTCCCTCAAGACCCTGACGCGTCATGCCCGCGTCGAGGTGGCACATACCGCCGGTGTGCAGCTGGATGACCTTTGCGCCGCTGGTGGAGATGGTCGCCGCATCGACATCCGAGTCGATGTCGGCCTCCATGACGCCGATGCGCAGATCGTCCTTCAGGGCGTTGATGGTCGCCATGAGGGTCGTGGTCTTACCGCTGCCGGGCGAGGACATGAGGTTGAGCAGGAAGGTGTGATTCTGCTTGAGCTCTTCGCGCAGCAGGTCGGCCTCCCGGTCGTTGTTTTCAAAAACGCTCTTTTTGATTTCGAGCACGCGGAATGAATCCATGTATATTACCTCCAGAAATTCCTACGGGTTTTCTATGCCAAAATTATAGCAGTCCCACTCCGGTTTTGCAACCTTTTTGCGCAATACCGCGCATCTATGCCCTGCTCGGGCGCGGGCAAACGCCCGGCGCACTTTCGCAGCGTTTTCGGTCTGCCGCGTGGGGATTGCCAAGCATCGCCCGTTCGGGTATAATGATATGATATGCATGAAATTGCCCACCCAAGGAGGCGACCGTATGCCCCGCAAACATGACACAGAGCTGCCGGGCGCGCAGGCGCTGCGCCAGATGGCCGCACAGAGCGACAGCCGCGCGCTGTTTTCCGACCGGCAGCCTGACCCCGCCTATGCAGACCTCTTTCTCAACCGCGAGCTGAGCTGGCTGCAATTCAACCGCCGCGTGCTGGCGGAGGCGGCCGACGAGACGCTGCCGGTCTATGAGCGGCTGAAGTTTCTGTCGATCTACTGCTCGAATCTGGATGAATTTTATATGGTGCGCGTCGGCAGCCTGCTTGACCGGGCGCTGCTGCAGCCGTGGCACACGGAGACCATCACGGGCCTCACGCCGCGCGAGCAGCTGCGCGCGATCTACGCAGAGACGGCGCGGCAGCAAAAAGACTTTGCCGCGCTCTGGCGCAAGGTGACGGCGGCGCTGGCAAAGCAGCGCGTCGAGATCCTCAACTTCGACCGGCTTGATGAGGCGGACGAGGTGCTGCTGCGGCGGCGCTTTGACGCGCTGCGTCCGCTGCTGAGCCCGCAGGTGCTCGACGCGGAGCACCCGCTGCCGTTTCTGCGCAACCGCGAGCAGTATGTGCTCGTGCGCTTTGCAGGCAAGCGCGGCGGCGCGGGACTGATCCCGACGACCCAGCTGCCGAAATTCTTCCGCCTGACGATCGACGGCGTGCAGAAGCTTGCGCTCACGGCTCCGCTGGTGGCGCACTTTTCCCCCCTGCTCTTCGGCGAGCGATGTGTGCGCGAGACGGCTATTTTGCGCGTGACGCGCAGCGCCGACATCTCCGTGCGCGACATCATGGACGGCTGCGATGCGGACCTGCGCGCCGCGATGGAGCGCCTGCTGCGCCGCCGGAGACGGCTCGAGCCGGTGCGCGCACAGCTGCAGGGCAAGGTCACGGACGAGATGCGCGAGACGGCACGCACGCTGCTCGGACTGCCAAAGCGGCAGCTGTTTTGCACGAGCGCACCGGCGGATCTGTCGTTCGTGCTCACGATGCCGGGGGAATTCGACCTCACGGGGCTGACGTGTCCGGAGGTGACGCCTGCCAAAAACGTGGCGCTGCAAAAGGGTGAGTACTTCGCCTATCTCGCGCGGCACGACCTGCTGCTCGCGCTGCCGTATCAGAGCGTGAACCCGTTTGTGGATCTGCTGTACGAGGCGGCGGACGACCCGGACGTCGTGTCGATCAAGATCACGCTCTACCGGCTCGCCGGCAGCAGCCGCATCGCGGCAGCGCTGGCCTATGCCGCCGAGCACGGCAAGCAGGTGCAGTGCCTGCTCGAGCTGCGCGCCCGCTTTGACGAGCAGAGCAACATCGACTACTCGCGTATGCTCGAGGACGCCGGGTGCGACATTCTCTACGGCCTGACGCAGTACAAGGTGCACACGAAGCTGTGCCTCATCACGCGGCGCTGCCCCGGCGGCATCTGCTACTACACGCAGGTCGGCACCGGCAACTACAACGAAAAGACCGCCGAGCAATACACCGACCTCATGCTCCTGACGAGCGATCCGGCCATCGGGCGGGACGCGGCCAGGACGTTCGACCGGCTCGCGCGCGGCGAGACCGTCGGCGAGACGGAATCGCTCTGGCTCGCGCCGGAGGGCTACAAGCCGCAGCTCATGGCGCACATCGAAGCGCAGATCCGCCTCGGCACGGCGGGCTACATCGGCATCAAGGTCAACGCCATGAACGACGCGGACATCATGGCGCAGCTCGTGCGCGCGAGCGCGGCGGGCACGGAGGTGGAGCTGTTCGTGCGCGGCATCTGCTGCCTGCGGCCGGGCGTGCCCGGGCGCACGGAGCACATCTCGGTGCGCAGCATCATCGGACGGTATCTCGAGCACGAGCGCATTTTCGTCTTCGGCCGCGGGGAGGCGCAGAGCGTGTTCATCGGTTCAGGCGACCTGCTCGAGCGCAACACCGTGCGCCGGATCGAGGCCTTCACCGCCGTGACCGACCCGAACGCGCGCGCAGAGGTGCTCGAGGTGCTCAGCGCCATGCGGCGCGACAACCGGCAGGCGTGGATCATGCAGCCGGACGGCTCGTATCTGCGTCCGGAGCCGACGGGCGAGCCGTTCGTGAGCCAGACGTATCTGCACACGTATTTCGCCGGGCGCACCGTGCAAAAGTCCGCAGCCTCCGCCGCATCTCAGCCACAGAAAAAGCTGCCATGGTGGCGGCGGCTGTGGAACTGGCTCAAAAATAACTGACGAAACAGACTTGACAAGCGCGCAAAAGCGCGTATAATGTATCTCACAATTCAACAGCCTTATCAAGAGTGGCGGAGGGACCGGCCCTGTGAAGCCCGACAACCTGCAGATTTCTGCAAGGTGCCAAATCCGGCGGTGCAAATCGAAAGATGAGGATCTTCGCCTTTTCCAAGCGCTCCGTCGGCTGTCGGGGCGCTTGTTTCTTTTGCCCGGCATATCAGAAAGTGAGGAAATTTGCTATGGCTCATCATCTTTTTACATCCGAATCCGTGACCGAGGGACATCCCGATAAGATCTGCGATCAGGTCTCCGACGCGATCCTCGACGCGATCCTGGCGCAGGATCCAAACGGCCGCGTTGCCTGCGAGTGCACGGTCACGACCGGCGTCGTGAACGTCATGGGCGAGATCACGACCGAGTGCTACGTCGACATTCCGAAGGTCGTGCGCCAGACCGTGCGCGAGATCGGCTACGACCGCGCCAAGTACGGCTTTGACTGCGAGACCTGCGCCGTCATCACGAACATCGACGAGCAGAGCGCCGACATCGCCCTCGGCGTCGACCACTCGCTCGAGAGCAAGCAGACCGGCGAGGACGCGCTCGATAACGGCGCGGGCGATCAGGGCATGATGTTCGGCTACGCCTGCGACGAGACGCCGGAGCTCATGCCGCTGCCGATCTCGCTCGCGCACAAGCTGGCCAAGCGCCTGACCGCCGTGCGCAAGCAGGAGCTGGTGGACTATCTGCGTCCCGACGGCAAGACACAGGTCACCATCGAATATGACGAGCAGAATCACCCCGTGCGCGTGCACACCGTCGTGCTCAGCACGCAGCACGCGCCGGAGGTCGACATGGCCAAGCTGCGCGCGGACATGATCGAGCTCGTCATCCGCCCGACCATTCCTGCCGAGCTGCTCGACGAGCAGACCCGCTATCTCATCAACCCCACCGGCCGCTTTGTCGTCGGCGGCCCGCAGGCGGACTCCGGTCTGACCGGCCGCAAGATCATCGTCGACACCTACGGCGGCAGCGCCCCGCACGGCGGCGGCGCGTTCTCCGGCAAGGACCCGACGAAGGTCGACCGCAGCGCCGCCTACGCCGCGCGCTACGTGGCCAAGAACATTGTCGCCGCCGGGCTCGCCAAGCGCTGCCTCGTGCAGCTGGCCTACGCCATCGGCGTGGCCGAACCTGTGAGTGTGTTCGTCGACACACAGGGCACGGGCACCGTGCCGGATGCGCAGATCGCCGCGGCCGTGCAGCAGGTGTTTGATCTGCGCCCGACGGCCATCATCCGCGACCTCGAGCTGTCCCGCCCGATCTATCGCCAGCTCGCCGCCTATGGCCACATGGGCCGCGAGGAGCTCGGCGTCCGCTGGGAGGACACCGACCGCGTCGACGCGCTGCGCGCGGCCGTCGCCAAGGCATAAGCGAATCACCAAAAAACCTCCGCAGCCGAAGCTGCGGAGGTTTTTGGTTTAGTAATAGGAATGCCCCCAGGTGGCAGTCTCGTAATTTGCGAGGAAGTCGGCATTTGCGTGCTCGATTGGCGAGAGCATGTTGTTGTCGAACGACGCGCCCGGCACCGTACCGTGATACCAGCTTTGCGCCGCAAAGTATGCCGCGATCTGCGGCGTCTGGAAGATGCGGCCGTGGCGCGCGTAGATCTCGTTGCGCGCGAGGCAGCACTGCTCCCACGTGAGGCCCGCCACATCTGCCTGCGTGAGCCGGCGCGTGGCGCTGTCCGGCAGGATATAGCCGCCGTCGGCCGGCTTTGGCGTCGGCGTGGGCGTCGGCGTCGGCGCTGCGCTCGGCGTCGGTGCGGCGGAGGGCTGCGCCGTGGCTGTCACGACCGGCGTCACTGCGGCGGCCGGATCTTTCGGCTTGGGCTTGACGTTGAGCGCGATGAGCAGCACGATCAGCGCCACGCCGAGCGCGGCAAAGATCGCAATGAGCAGTGCCTTGCTGCGCGGCGTATCCGCATCCCGCGCGGGCGCATAGGGCGCATCATCCTCCCAGCCGGGCACGGGCGGGTCGTCGACCCACGTGTTGTCGGGCGGCAGATCTGCCTCGTCATCCCAGTCATCGACCGGGATATTTTCGTCCTGCCAGCCATCCGGCGGCGTGGTCTCGTCCGGCGGTGTCTGTTCCGCCCCGCAGTAGGTGCACCAGACCGCATCGTCCGGAATGTCTCGTCCGCAGTAGGTACACTGCATTGGCTTCACCTGCCCTTTCCCACACACACATTATTTTCCTCAATATATCACGGCCATACATTCTGCCGCAAGATAAAAAATGTCCCCCGGTGCTGCCGGGGGACAAATTGCGTCCTGTTAGCCTGCGATGCGCTTTGCGCCCACGTAGTTTTTCAGGTAGTAGCTCGAGCTCAGGTCGCTGATGACGACGCAGCCTGCGCCGGAGCTGCTGTGGATGAACTGGCCGTTGCCGATGTAGATACCGACGTGGCCGATGCTGGAGCTGTTGCTCGCAAAGAACACCAGGTCGCCGATCTGGAGGTTCGCCTTCTCGACGTAGGTGCCGTTGTTGTTGTAGATGCTGCTGGCCACACGGCTCATGGAGTATCCGCAGAGCTTGTACACGTAGTTGACAAAGCCGGAGCAGTCAAAGCCGGACGGGCTCATGCCGCCGTAGACATACGGCGCGCCCATGTACTGCTTGGCCGTGGCAACGATCGTCTCGCCGATGGAAGCGCTCGGCGTGCTTCCGCCGCCGTTGCCGCCCTCCGTCTTCGTGGTGGAGACATACGCGCTGTTGACATAGCCCTTGACGCCGTTGATGGTGACGGCCGTCCAGTCGCCGCTCGTACCGGTGATCGTCAGCGGCGTGCCGTTATTATACGTGCCGAGGATGGAGTAGCTCGTGCCGGCGCCGGAACGCAGACGCACATCATTGCCCTTGATGTAGCCGGTCTGGCTCGTCGAGCCGCCGCTGCTGGGCTTGGTCGTGGTCATGTAGTCCTTGCTGACATAGCCGTCCTTACCGCTGTAGCTGACCTTGTACCAGTTGCCGCTCTCGCCGGTGATCGTCATCTCGGTGCCGGTGTTATACACGCCGAGGATGGAGCTGGTCGTGCTCGCGCCGGAGCGCATACGCACACCCGTGCCCTTGATGTAGCCGGTCTTGCTGTCCGCGCCGCCGGAGACGTAGTCCGAGCGGATGTAGCCGCTCGTGCCGCCGATAGTGACCTTCGACCAGCCGTTTTCCGTGCCGGTCACGGTCAGGGGCGTGCCGTTCTGGTAGGTGCCGAGGATGGAATAGTTCGTGCCCGGGCCGGAGCGCATACGCACATCGCTGCCCTTGACCGAGCCGTTGGAGCCGGACGCGCTGCCGCCGCTGCTCGTCACGCCCGAAAGCGAGACATAGTCCGAGTGGACATAGCCGTCCGTGCCGTTATAATTGACCTTGTACCATGCGCCGCTGACGCCGGTAACGGTCATCGTGGTGCCGGAATTGTAGGTGCCGAGAATGGAGCTGCTCGTGCTCGCGCCGGAGCGCATGCGCACATAGCTGCCATCGATCGTACCGGTGCCGAAGCTGGCATCCATATCATTGGCGCGTTTGAGGTAATCGGAAGATATGTAGCCGACGGTGCCGTTGTAGACCACCGTGGCCCAATTGCCGCTGGACCGCTCGGACACCACAACATGGGTGCCGGCCGGGAGCGTCGAGATAATGCCGTAATTCGTACCGGCGCCCGTTCGAAAGTTCACGGCCGTCGTCGTGGTCGCGCCGCCGGCAGTCGCCGCGGAGGCCGAAACGGCCAGCGTGAGCGCAAAAATCACGGAGACAACAGTTGTTTTCAGAAATCGTTTCGCCATAGAATCATCCTTTGCTTAGTTATTCGCAAGCGCGCGGTCCAGCCACACAGCCGCCACGTCCATGGCGTTGTACAGCCCGTCCTTTTCTGTCTTTTTGACCACACGGTCGCGGGACTTCAGATCCGGATCCGTCAGCTGGAGCTGCACGGAGACCCGCGTCGCCACGTCGAGATCTTTGACCTTCTTCGTGTCGAGGATCTGCATCATGATGATGTACTTGTCAGCCATGCTGCCGTAATAGAGCAGGTTGTCCTTGCGGCGCAGCGGATGGCCTTTGTAGCACAGTTCATTCGTTTTTGCTGCCAATGAGATACACCTCCGATACCACTGTTTTCGAATTGTAACACATTTCAATCATTTTGTCAACACCGCGCAGACCGGGCCGCGAAAGTACGACCCGGCTGCGGGTGAACACTGCGTTTATTCCGTGTCGCCCGCACCCTGCGTCTTGGAGAAGTCTCCGAAGATGCCGGTCGGCGTGCCGACATTCGGCGTCGGGAAGCTCTTGGTCGCCAGGTCCTTATGGATCGGCTCCATGACCAGCTTCCAGATCTGGGCAGCGGGGTTGCCGGAGAAGTTCATATACTCGGGCATATCGTAGCCGGTCCAGACGGCGGCCACATAGTACGGTGTAAAGCCGACAAACCAGCGGTCGCAGTTGTTTGTGGTCGTACCGGTCTTGCCGCCGACGGACATACCGGTCAGACGCGCCTCAGAGCCCGTGCCACTGTTGACGGCGTTGCAGAGCATATCGGCCATGTTCCACGCGGTATTGGCCTTGAGAGCCACGATCGTGCGCGCGGGGTTTTCGAGCACGATCTCGCCGCTGGAATCCTTGACGTAGGAATACGTGCGGCCATAGGTGAACACGCCGTCGTTGACGAAGGCGGAGTACGCCTGCGTCATCTCGCGCACGGTGATGCCGTTGGTGAGCTGGCCGAGGGCGAGCGGCGCGTAGTCGCAGTCGGACTCGGCAAGGCTCGTAACGCCGAGCTTATCCTTGAGGAACTCATACGATGCGCGCGGCGTGAGCTTGTCAAGGATCTGCGCCGAGACGGTGTTGAGCGAGCGCTGCAGCGCCTCGCGGATGGTGATGACACCGTAGTTGCCGCCGCCGGAGTTTTTCGGGTACCAGCTCGTGCCGGTCAGCTTGATATCCGCCGCATCGTTGACCTGCGTATACTGCGTGATGAGGCCGAGCTCCATCGCGGGACCGTAGGTCGCGATCGGCTTGATGGACGATCCGGGCGGACGCTTGGACTGCGTGGCGCGGTTCGTGCCGAAGTTGATGGTCTTTTCGCCCGTACCGCCGGACAGGCCCTTAATCTCACCGGTGTAGGGATCCATGATGACGATGGCGGACTCGAACTGCTGGCCGGAGGCCGACGGGCGCTGCGGCATGTTGTCGAGGTTGGTATAGACGTCGTTGATCGCCTGCTGGATGCTCGGATCGTAGCAGGAATAGACCTGATAGCCGCCGGAATAGAGCAGCGTGCGCGCCGTGTCGCGGCTGACGCCCTTTTGCTCGACGAGATCGTTGAGCACGTCGTTGATGACGGCCTCGGCATAGTAGCTGTAGATGGTCTGGGTGCGCTCATCGGATTCGCTGCGCACAAACACGAGCTCCTGCGCCACGGCCTCATCGTACTGCTCCTTGTTGATCCACTCCTGCTCATACATCTGCTTGAGGATGGTCTCCTGCCGGGCCTTATTGTTCTCGCGGCTGATGAAGGGGTCGTACTTCGAGGGGTTGTTCGTGATGCCGATGATGCTCGCGCACTCGGCGAGCGTGAGGTCCTTCGGCTCCTTGCCGAAGTAGGTCTCGGCGGCGGTGTAGACGCCGTTGCAGCCCTCGCCGAAGTAGACGATATTGAGGTACCACTCCATGATTTCTTCCTTATCATAGGACTTCTCGAATTCGAGCGCCTGGAAGATCTCGAGCAGCTTGCGCTGCACGGTGATATCGTCCTGCTTGGTGAGGTTTTTGATGAGCTGCTGCGTGATGGTCGAGCCGCCGAAGTCGTTTTTCATCGACAGGAACATGTTGATAAACGCCCCTGTCGTACGGTACCAGTCCACGCCCTTGTGCTTGTAAAAGCGCTTGTCCTCGATGGCGACGGCCGCATGCTCCATGTCCTTGGGAATGTCGGCATAGTCGACCCAGACGCGGTTTTCCGTGCTCGAGAGATTCGTGAGGTTCTGCCAGTTGCCGTCGGCGTCCTCATACAGGATCGAGCTCGAGAGCGAGACCGTAAAGTCCGAGAGCTGCACGTCCAGATCCGTGGACAGGCAGTTTTTGACGTAGTACGCGAAGATGCACAAAAACAAAAGCCCCGTGACGAGCAGGATCAAAAAGATCGTGCCGATCACGCGCAGGATCGCGCCCGCGACACTGACGGTCGCGTCCGCAGCCTGTGCCGCGCGTGGGGCGGATACCGGTTTCGGTCGTTTTGCCATAGGCAATGGCCACCTCCCTGAGAATACATGTAAGCGGGGGAAACAGCGGGTCAGAGACCCGGTCAAAGTCCAGCGCATAAAAACGGTTAAATGATATTATAGCACACCCTGTCAACACCGGATAGTCCTTCGCGCATTTTTGTCCGGCGCGTATAGTTCGCGCACATATTGGGCAAACTTTCCGGTGAAAGGAGCGTGGCATATGAAACGAACGCTGGCACTGACAGTCGTGACGGCGCTGTGCGCCGTGTCGCCCTTTGCCGCAGGCGCGGCGATCTCTTCCCTGCAGCAGCCGGACGCGCCGGTCACCTCGTATGACGGTGCGCAGGCGGAATTTGTTCTGCGCGATTATGAGGGATATGTGAGCGTGTTCGCCCCCGGCGGCGACCGCAAGCCCCTGCAGGTGACCGGCATCGAGACCGCCGGACTGCGCCGCACCGACCGCGAGCTGCTGCGCGGCGGCATCACTGTCGGCAGTCAGGAGCAGCTTTTGCTGCTGCTGGAGGATCTCGGCTCGTAAAAAGACTTGATTTTAGCCGCCGAATAGGGTACACTGAAATCAGAAAAAGATCACGACTGGAGGATACCCCGATGAGTGAAGCATTCGGCAGTGATTATCTGACGATCGAGGACGAGGACGGCAACGAGTTCGAGCTGGAAGTGCTCGACGAGTTTGAGCTCGACGGACAGAGTTATCTCGCGGCGCTCCCCGCCGACATGGACGAGGACGACCCCGATTTCGGCATCGTCCTGCTCAAGATCATCGAAGAAAACGGCGAGGAGCTCTTCGGCTCCATCGACGACGATGACGAGCTGGACAAGGTGTATGATTATTATATGCAGGAAGTCTTCGCCGACGAGGACGAGGACGAAGCGGCGGACGCGGAGGAATAACTTTCTGCACAGTGCATAGCATGGGAGTAAGTCCTGCTGTGTGCGTGGAGCACGGTTTGTGCTCAGAGCCCATTTAAACCCACATCTCTCATAAGGGATGCCAGAACTTCCGCTGCGGATTGCAGGCCTCCCGGCCGGCTGAAAGATGCCGGTTGGACGTTGGAAGCAAAGAAACAGCAGAGAGGCGACCCACCTGCCTTCTTGTGCAGGTTGTAACTGGGCTCACACGGCATTGGCGGGCTGGCCGGCAGCGAAAGCTGCCGGCTTTTTTCTTGCCCAAAAGGGCAAGAAAAAAGCCGGATCTTATCCGAGGCGGATGAGGTCGAAAGGCCGCGCCACCTTCTCCATGAGGGAAAGGCTTAAAAAATGCGCGGCGCAATCCATTGACAACCTCTCCCGCCGGGCTTATCATAACCGCGGCGGCACGCGCTGCGTGCCGAATCCCACACAGACGAAAGGAAATCCGCCATGCTCCGCTTCCAGAATGACTATTCCGAGGGCGCACACCCGAACGTTCTGCGCGCCCTGTGCGACACGAATCTCAGCGCCACCCCCGGCTATGGGCTCGACGACGACTGCCGCCGTGCGGCCGACGCCATCCGCGCCCGCTTTGCCTGTCCGGATGCCGACGTGCACTTTCTCGTCGGCGGCACGCAGACAAACCTGCTCGCCGCGGCTGCGTTCCTGCGCCCATGGGAGGCCATGGTCGCAGCCGACACCGGCCACGTCAACGTACACGAGACCGGCGCGATCGAGGCCACCGGCCACAAGGTGATCGCCGTGCCCGGCGCAGACGGCAAGCTCACCCCCGCCGCCATTGCGGACGCCGCCGCGCAGCACTGCGCAGAGCCTGGCATCTACGATGAGCACATGGTGCTGCCGCGCATGGCATACATATCCGACACGACGGAGCTCGGCACGGTCTACACGAAGGCAGAGCTGACCGCGCTGCGCGCTGCGTGCGATGCGCATGGGCTGTACCTGTATCTCGACGGCGCGCGCCTTGCGCAGGCGCTCACGGCCGCGGGCAACGACCTGCGACCGGAGGATCTGCCGCAGCTGTGCGATGCGTTTTACATCGGCGGCACGAAAAACGGTCTGCTCTTCGGCGAGGCGATGGTCATCGTCAACGACGCGCTCAAGCCGGGCTTTCGCCGCGCGATGAAGCGCAGCGGCGCCATGCTGGCAAAGGGACGTCTGCTCGGCGTGCAGTTTGCCGCCGCGCTGGAGCAGGATCTCTGGCTCGACATGGGCCGCCACGCAAACGCGCAGGCACAGCGCATCGCGGCCGCGCTCTCGAATCTCGGCGTGCCGATGTATGTGCCCTCGCCGACGAACCAGATCTTCCCCATCCTGCCGGACGATCAGATCGCGCGGCTGCAGGAGCGGGTGGCGTTTCACACGAACACCCGCGTAGACGAAACGCATCAGGCCGTGCGCTTCGTGACCTCGTGGGCAACGACCGACGCGCAGGTCGACGCGCTGCTGGCGGTGCTGAACGAAGTGCTCGGTTGAGCAGACGACACCGCATCCGCTGTTCTGCTTTCTCACAACGGAAACACGCCCGACGCATCCGCGTCGGGCGTGTTTTCTACATTATAAATGTTCCTTCTGCATCTTCGCCCAGCGGCGGGGATACTTTGGCGGCGTGGCCGCCGTCTTGCGGATGACGACAACACTGTGCGTCACGTCCGTACCGGGCACGGTATAGGTCACCGTGCGCTCATATGTGCCGCCGAGCTTCCGGATGGCGCTGCGCGCCTCGTCGAGCTCCTCGGCACAATCCGGCCCTTTCATGGCCAGAAACACGCCGCCCGTGCGCACAAACGGCAGGCACAGCTCGCACAGCAGGTACAGCCGCGCGACGGCGCGCGAGACCGCCGCGTCGAACCGGCCGCGCAGCTCCGGCGCTTCTTCCGCGCGCGCGTGCAGGCACGTCACATCCGCGAGCCCGGTCGCGGCGCAGACATCGCCGAGAAAGCGCACGCGCTTATCCAGACTGTCGAGCAGCGTGAGCGAAATGTCCGGCTGCGCGATCTTCAGCGGCAGACCGGGAAAGCCCGCACCCGTGCCGACGTCGATGACCGACTTTCCGGCAAGCGGCTCGACCGTCAGCAGTGCGGCCGAGTCGAGAAAGTGCAGCTGCGCCACGTCCGTCTCGCCGTGGATGGCCGTCAGGTTCATGACCTTGCTGCGCTCCTCAAGCAGCTCGTAGTATGTCTCAAAGCGGGTCAGCGCCGTCTCGTCGAGCGGCAGACCCATCGCGGCAAAGCCCGCGCGGAGCAGTTTTTCCATGTGCGCCTCCGAATGTATCTGTTGCCGCCATCTTACCACATTCCCGCGCGCAAGTCCAGCCCCGGGCGGGCAATGGGGCAAAGCCCACGATCACCGGCAGCCACGAAAAGCCGTCCGCACGGGTCTCCGTGCGGGCGGCTGCAGCGTGTCAAAAAAGCCTCGCAGAGTTTGCCGCCCGCAGGCGGCAAAAAAAGTGAAATCATTTTCTCTCGCGACATGTGCGTGAGAGAAAATACTGCTCAGGCTGCAAGTGTGGAATTTGTGCGCCACAGGCACACAAATTCTGCGCGCAGCAGACTGCAACCCCTTTGTCGGAAAACCCTCCGGGTTTTTCGACAGTCTTAAACCGCCCGCACGGATCTCCGTGCGGGCGGTCATGCTGTCTGTGCAGCTATTATGCGTAAAAGACGTGGTCGCCGATCGTGGTCGTATAGGTCAGGCAGCGGTTGAACCACGCGGAGTTGCAGGCCGCGGGGTTGATGAAGTACATACTCTCACCGACTGTATTGTACCCCTCAAAGGCGAGCTTTGCCGCGAGCACGGCATCCTCATCCGGCGTGAGACCGATGCTGCCGTCCGCCGTGGGCGAAAACTGCGCCACGCCGCTGCGCCGGTCGAACACGACCTCCTTGACACTGTTGGGGAAGCGCTCGTCCGCCACGCGGTTGAGCACGACGTTGCCGACCGCGATCTGCCCGTCCATGGGCTGGTTGCCGGCCTCGGCATTGATGATGTGGCTGAGCCAGTAGACGTCACGCGTGCCGTAGAAGCTCTCACCGCTCTCAAGCAGCTGCTGCCCGGACGCATCGACGCGCAGGCTGGTATTGTCCGCGCTGAATGTGGCCGTGACGCCGAAGATCTTCTCCAGATCCGCCAGCGGCAGCACCACCTTACCGTCCAAGGCGTACACCCCGTCGGGCGCATAGAAGCAGCGGCCGTTGGCCGTGTAGCTCACAGCGCCGTAGGTCGCCGCGATGTCCGCACCGTCGACCGTGACGGTCTGGGTGTCGCCGTCGGTGACGGTCGCGCTCTCAAGACCGAGCATCTCGGCAAACGCATCCGCCGAAAGCCAGGCCGCACCGTCGATCACATAGCAGTAACCGCCGAAGCTGTCATCAATGTACACGGGCGTGTAGTCGCAGGTGACCGTCTCGGTATAGTCCGCAGCGTCCATGCCGACGGCAAGCGTGCGCACGACGGGCGACGTCGCCTGCGCGGCGGCCTGCACCGCCAGCTTCTCATCGCGCTCGGGCGCAGACAGGGACGCATCCCCGCTCAGGACCGCTCTGGCCGACAGGGCATCCCCGTCCAGCCCGGCGGCCAGCACCGGACTCTCACCGGCGAGCCAGAAAAATCCGCACAATAAGCCGCAAAGCAGGCAGACGATGCACATCAGCGACAGACCCGATCTGACGGACTGTCCGGCTCTCTTGATTTGTTTCATGACGTGCAGCCTCCTTTGCTGTAACTTTTTCGGGTCCGGCGGGCACACGGTCATCTGATCCATACACCCGACAGGCGCATTTTAAGCACGACGCCTTGCCCCGTTATGGATAATTATATTCATTTTCCGAGTCGTTCGCAATCGGCAAATTGCACAAAGCAGCTTTTTAAGTTCTGAATAAAATCCACAATAAAACGCAGAAATAACAAAATACAGTATATATTTACGTTGTTCGACACAAGAAATTGTGTTGTCTACTTTGACCAAATCCGACGTTTCGACGCATTCTGACCAAAAAGAAAAGATGCAAGTTCGCAAAAATTTCTTGCAAACTTGCATTATGTCAACCATTTTAATTATTTGAAAGAATTATGTAAATCTTTTTCCCGCCTTACAGCGCCTGTTTCAGTGCCTGTGCAAGCTGATCCGGGCAGGATGTCGGCTTCAGTCCGCAGCGCACGCCCTCCAAGCGTTCGATGGCCTGCTGCACCGGCATCCCCACCAAGAGCCGCGAAATGCCCTGTAGGTTGCCGCTGCACCCCCCTTTCACCTCAACTTTGCGGATAATCCCGTCTTCAACCTCCACCTGCATCAAGCGCGAGCAGACGCCTTTCGGCCGGTATGTGATCGTCATAGCGACGCCTCCTTTGTATTTTTGCCGCTCACAGTATAGCAGGTACGGTGACATAATTCCAGCCCAAAAACCATATATATTGTGGAGAATGCGTTTGGAGGTGGGCAGATATGACACTGCGGCAAAAATTGGCCTGTGTGGGTCTGGCCGTGTTCGGTTTGCAGATCGCGTCGGCTGCGGCTGGTGGCGCGCCGCTCAGGGACCGGCTGCAGCGCTGGTTCGACCCGGAGCAGCTGCTGCTGGCTTCGGTGCGCATGGAGCTCGGTGCTCCGCCGGTGGCTGTCTCCCCCACACCGGAGGCAGCAGCAGCGCTCAGCGCCGCCTCACCCGCACCGGAGGTGACCCCCGTCCCCACTGCGGACGACGACGTGGAAAACGCCCCGACCGCAACAGCCGACGGGCTGCCCATCGTGGCGACGAGCATCGCCGGCGGGCTGACGGTCAAGAACGAGACGGACATCCCCGTAAGCGTCGCCGCCCTGCTGCAGCAGGGGCCGGCCACCGTACTGCCGGCGGGCGAGCCGCAGATCCTCATCATGCACACGCACGCGAGCGAGGCCTTCACCCCGGCGGGACACGATCTCTACGCCGCGAGCGACACCTGCCGCACCGAGGACACCAATTATAATATTGTGCACGTGGGCGACGTGCTCGCCGACACGCTCACGAACGCGGGGCTTGAGGTGCTGCACGACCGGACGATCTACGACTACCCGAGCTACACGGGTTCGTACAGCCGCTCGGGCGCGGCCGTGCAGGAGTATCTGAGCCAATACCCGAGTCTGCGCATCGTCATCGATCTGCACCGCGACGCGCTGTGCTCCGACAGCGTGGTCTACAAGACCGTGGCAGAGCTCCCGGATGCCGCGTGCGCGCAGGTGATGCTGCTCGTGGGCACGAACGCGTCGGGACTCTATCACCCGCACTGGGAGGAGAATCTGCGTTTGGCGGTATACCTGCAGGATGCGGCCGTGCAGGCGCATCCGACGCTCATGCGGCCGATCACGCTTGTGAACGAGCGCTACAACCAGCATCTTACGCGCGGCTCGCTTATCATCGAGGTCGGCAGCAGCGGCAACACGCTTCAGGAAGCCGTGCGCGCCGTGCGGCTGTTCGGTGAGAGCGCGGGCGCAGCGCTCGCGGCACTCGTGCAGTGACCGGATGCGACAGCGTGCGACATATTATAATAGGTATAAAAACACCCCCGTCGGGTGAGAATCTCCGCAGACGGAGCTTCCGGCCAAGGGGGGTGTTGAGAGATGCAGGTTCGCCATTACATGACCGCAGCAGCCGCCGTGACGCATCCGGACGAGCCGGTCGTCGCCGCGGCGCGGCTGATGCGTCAGCGCAGCATCGGCGCACTGCCGGTGTGCGAGGACGACGGAACGCTCGCCGGTATGCTTACCGACCGCGACATCGTCGTGCGCTGTGTTTCCGCCGGCGATGATCCGCAGACTGCGACCGTGCGCGGCATCATGTCGCGCGACCCCGTGACGATCGAGGCCGATGCCGACGTGCGCACCGCGATGACCGCCATGCGCGCCGCGCAGGTGCGCAGGCTGCCTGTAACAGAGGGCGGCAAGCTCGCGGGTGTCCTCTCGATCGACGACATCGCCCGCTCCGGCAAGTGGGACATGGAGTGCGCGCAGGCGCTGTGCGGCATCACAGCGAATGTCTGCAGGCGGTGAAGCGGCGCACCCCGGCCTTCTCCTCGGGGAGGAGGCTTTGATTGACTGCGACTGTGTTCCCGTCCCCTCCCCCCTGCGCGTATGCGCAAGTCTTCTTCCTTCCGGCCGCGCAGACACCGCGCGGCCGGCCTTTTTGCGCATCTCCCGCACTGTACCGCGCACAAATTGCGCACAAACGCCAAAACACGGCGCAGAAAACACAGCAACCTGCACAATCTTGAGAATCATTCGCAAAAAGTGCTTTACAAATGCGGACAGCCGTGCTATCTTAATATCAGTAATAATTCCTGTTACTGATATTGAAGGAGGTGCTTCGATGCCCATCCGCAAAAACAGCAAAAAGCGGCAGGTCATCCTCGAAGCCCTCGCCGCGACGACCGCCCACCCCACCGCGCAGGAGCTGTATCAGCAGCTCAAGCCGGACTATCCCGACCTGAGCCTCGGCACGGTGTACCGGAACCTGAGCCTGTTTTCCAAGCAGGGCGACGTGATGAGCGTCGGCGTGTTCCGCGGGCAGGAGCGGTTCGACGCCCGCACAGAGCCCCACGCCCACCTGCACTGCGCGCAGTGCGGCCGCGTCATCGACGTGCCGCTGCCCGGCGCGCCCGAGCCGCAGCTGTGCGCGCTCGCCCAGAGCGTGACAGACGCGCAGGTGCTCGGCTGCAGCATCACGTTCACGGGGCTGTGCAAAGCTTGTCAGCAAGCGGCAAAGGAAGCCGCTTCCAAATAAACCAACGATCGAAATCAAAAAAACTTTAGGAGGAACTTACAATGAAAAAATGGGTTTGCAGTGTCTGTGGTTACGTTTACGAAGGCGAGCAGCCGCCGGTCGAGTGCCCGGTGTGCCATGTCGACGGCTCCAAGTTCATCGAGCAGAAGGCTGAGAAGTCCTGGGCTGCCGAGCACGTTGTCGGCGTCGGCAAGGCGTTCGGCGCGGACGTTCCGGCCGACGTGCAGAAGGAGATCGTCGACGGTCTGAGAGCCAACTTCGAGGGCGAGTGCTCCGAGGTCGGTATGTATCTGGCCATGGCGCGCGTTGCGCACCGCGAGGGCTACCCGGAGATCGGCCTGTACTGGGAGAAGGCCGCCCATGAGGAAGCCGAGCACGCTGCGAAGTTCGCCGAGCTCCTCGGTGAGGTCATCACTGACAGCACGAAGAAGAACCTCGAGATGCGTGTCGACGCCGAGAACGGTGCAACTGCCGGCAAGTTCGAGCTGGCCAAGCTCGCCAAGCAGTACAACCTCGACGCGATCCATGACACCGTGCACGAGATGGCGCGCGACGAAGCCCGCCACGGCAAGGCCTTCGAGGGTCTGCTGAACCGCTACTTCGGCAAGTAATTTGCCATAACGGGAGACACAGCCATGAAATACGTCTGTGACATCTGCGGCTACGTCTATGACCCCGCAGTCGGCGATCCCGACAACGGCGTCGCCCCCGGCACACCCTGGGAAGCCGTCCCCGAAGATTGGGTCTGCCCGCTGTGCGGCGTCGGCAAGGATCAGTTCAGCCCCGAAGCATAACGCAAAACGAGAAGAGGAAGCCGGTCACTCGGCTTCCTCTTTTTTTGCCTTGCGTGCTCGGATATATATCGTCGGGAAATTGACAACCGGCGCGGAAAATGCTACACTACGCTTGTCGTACGACAGAAATCGCGGCCGCTGCGGCGGCTGCCTCGAAGGGGGACAAAAACCATGAAATACTGTGCTCAGTGCGGTGCGCAGCTGGTCGATGAGGCCGTCGTCTGCCCGCAGTGCGGCTGCCCGGTGCAGCCCCAGCGCAGCATTGACCCGAACGCCAGCCCGAAATCGCGCCTGATCGCGCTGCTGCTGTGCGTCTTCGTCGGCGGGCTCGGCATCCACCGGTTCTACGTCGGCAAGATCGGCACGGGCGTGCTCTGGCTGCTCACGGCCGGATGCTTCGGCATCGGCGCGCTGGTCGACCTGATCATGATCGCCTGCGGCACATTCACCGACAGCGACGGAAAGCCGGTCACCGACTGGCAGACCTGAACGCTGCACAAAAAATCGCTCCCCGGCCGGATGGCCGGGGAGCTTTTTGCATATTTTACGGGTCGATCTCGATGATGTAGCCGGTCTTGCCGCCGTAGAACTGCGGGTATTTGGCGGCGGGATCACCGATGCAGTCGTTATAATACCAGCCGTCGCTGCGGCGTGCGATGAGCACATAGTTCTCGGCCGCGCCGTTGGTGTCGCGCACGGACGGCTCACCGGCGGCCCAGTTATAGACCGGGTCGATGTTGTCCTTGACCCAAGCAAGCTCGCCGCTGTCGGCGCGGTACAGACCGATCCAGACGTAGGTCAGGCCGGACTCGTCGGCAAGCTGGGCGACGCGCGTCCACTTCTCGGCGCTGTCGATCACGACGAGGTGACCGCCCTTGGCCTCCGCCGCCGCTTCAGCGTCCGCCCAGGAGACGTCCGCCTTGACGACTTCATACGTCGGCTCGGGCTTCGGCGTCGGGGTGGGCGTGGGCGTCTCGGTCGGGACAGCGGTCTCGACCGGGGCAGTCGGTGCGGGTGTCGGCGTGGTCTCCGCCGCGCTGGGCGTGCCGAACACGCCGAGCGAACGCAGCAGCAGCACCGCCAACACCGCCGCGCAGATGATCAGCACCGTCAGCAGCACACCTGCCTTATGCGACTGGCGCTGCGCGTCGGGCGCTTTCTTTTTCGGCTTCGCGGGGGCGGAACGGTAGGGCTCGGGCTTTTTCACCGGCGGCTTTTCCGGCTTCGGCGCGGGCTTGACCTCCGGCCTGGCGGCCGGCTTTTCCGGGCGGAATTTATTCGGCAGCGGCTGCGGCTCGGGCTTGTGCTCGGGCTCAGCCTGCGGCTCGGGCTCGGTTTCAGGGCTCGTCTCCGGATCGGCGGCCGGAGCCTCCTCGGGCTTCTCTTCCGGTTCGGCGGCCGGAGCCTCCTCCGGCTTTGCTTCCGGCTCGGCAGCCGGGGTTTCCTCCGGTTCAGGCTCCGCTTTCGGTTCAGACTCGGGCGCAGATTCCGCTTCCGGTTCGGTCTCCGGCTCAGCCTCCGGCACGGGTGCGGCGGCCTCCTCGGCGAGGATGCTGAGCATCATGCGCTCGACCTCGCTGAGCTCCTGCTCGGGCTTGTTGAACATCTCCTGTGCGGTCGGCACATTGCGGCGCTGCTCGGCATCATACTGCTCGAGCGCGGCGCACAGCTCCGCCGGGGTGGCGTAGCGGTCGGCCGGCCGGCACTGCGTGGCGCGCGCGATGATCTGCGCGAGATCGCGCCCGGCCTTGCGCGCCAGAGGCAGCGCCTCGCCGTTCATGCGGCGGCGCAGCGCGGCGGCCATATCCTCCGGCTGCGGCGCGCGGTCGTCCGGGTAAAACGGCAGACGGCCGCCCATCACGCCCGCATACAGCAGCAGGCCGAGCGAATACACATCGGCCGAGGCATCGAGCGAGCCGCTCCAGAAGACCTCAGGCGCCATGAACTCCAGCTCCTCGGTCGTCCAGTCCTTCGTGTCCGTGCGGGCGGGCGCGCCGAGACCGACCGTACCGTCCCCGGCACGGCTGATGTTGTCCGGGCGGATGCCGCCGTGGTATGCCCCGCGCTCCGTCAGGATGCGGCAGATCGTCTCGGCCAGCGCGGTCAGCTCCGCGCGCGAGAGCGTCTGCAGCCGCTCACCGAGGCAGCATGCGGGATCGAATGCGTGTTTTTCCATGTGATACGCACCTCTTTATGTCCGTGTTTGCGTGTTTACATAACGTAATAAATAGTAACACACTTGTGTCTGCAAGTCAATTCAATCTGACGCGCCGGACGCAGGTTTCTTCCGCCCGAGACGACCGAACCAGCCGAAGGTCATCGGCCAGATACCGGCGGCAAAGATCACCATGAGCGCGTAGCGGATGAGATTGGCAACATTGTGCCCGCCGCACAGCGCGAGCAGCGGCGCTTTGAGCGCAGCGCGCAGCCCGATCGTAATGGCAAGACCGAGCACGGTCTTGAGCACCTGCGCCCACCAGACGGCACGCACGTCAAAGTGCACATACCTCCGGTCGAGCCAGTAGGCAAACGTCATGCCCAGCACCGCGCCGAGCAGCGTGTACGCGTTCTTGCGTCCGGAGGCGAGGTTCGCCGCGTCCACATCCGCGGGAAACGGCCAGAGCTCGGCAAAGAGCAGGTAGGCAGCGCCAAGCACCGCCATGGCGCTGAAGAGCAGGTAGAGCCGGTTCGGATGGCTGTCAATGTCCCGAAAGAGCGGATAGAGCGCGAACACCAGCACAAGTCCGATGCCGAACGACACGCCGACGTCCAGCGGCGTGTGCACGCCGAGGTACATGCGCGAAAACGCCGTGACCACGATCAGCAGCGCGCAGACCACACGCAGCCACGTCCGCTTCGTCCAGCGGCCGAGGCAGCCGAAGGACGCAAAGACGTTTTGCGTGTGTCCGCTCGGGAACGAGTAGCCGGTGGCCTCGGCGCGGGCGCTCTCGACGATCTGAAAATCCGGGTCTTTCACCCACGGGCGCGGGATGCGAAAGACAAGCTTGAGGAACTGGTTGACGATCGTGCCGACGAAGCCGACCGTGAGCATATAGTACCCGCAGGACTTGCTCACGCACCAGAACACGATGATGGCAGCGGCCATGAACACGAGCTCGCCGCCGCAGTTGGTGAGTGCGCCGAGCAGCGCGTCCAGAAACGGCGTGCGCAGCTCTGCCAGCGCATAAAGAAGCTGCATAGAGCGGTCTCCCCTCTGAAGATTTCTGCCGCCATTATAGCAAACTGCGCGCACGGATTCAACCGCAAAGCCGCAAAGGAAATTGACAGCAGCGGCGCGGAATGGTAGGATAAATCCAGACCCTATTCTATTTTATGGAGGCATGTCCCATGGACATTGAAACGACCATCCGCGCCCTGACCGGCCGCGGCTTTGCCGTGCAGCATTTTGCCACGGCTGCCGAGGCGACGGACTATCTTGACGGCGCGATCGACGGCACGACCGTCGGCATCGGCGGCAGCAAGACCATCGACCAGCTCGGTCTGTATGACCGTCTGGCGGAGCACAACACCGTCTGGTGGCACTGGCGCACACCGGGCTTTGCCACGCTCGACAACGCACTGACCGCGCCCGTGTATCTCAGCAGCGCCAACGCCATCACCGCCGACGGCCAGATCCTCAACATCGACGGCCGCGGCAACCGCCTCGCCGCCATGGTCTACGGCATCGGCAAGACGGTGTACATCGTCGCGGGCACGAACAAGATCTGCCCTGACTTTGACAGTGCCCTGTCGCGCGCGCGCAACACCGCCGCCGTGCAGAACATGCAGCGCTTTGACGGCGACCAACCGTGCCACGAGCTTGAGCGCTGTGTCGACTGCCGCAGCAAGAGCCGCGGCTGCAACGCGCTGCTCGTGCTCTGGGGACAGATGATGGACATGGCCAAAGTCGAGGTCGTGCTCATCGACGAGCCGCTCGGCCTGTAAGGAGGCATTCACGTGAAGATCTTTAAGCGCATCAAGTGGAGCTATGTCGTGCTCAGCGCGATGTTTTTGCTCCTCGGCATCTTCCTGGTCGCCAATCCCGAGACGTCGCTGATCATGATCTGCCGCATCCTCGGCGCTGCCATGGCCGTGTTCGGTGTGATGAAGATCGTGCTCTACTTCATCCGCGAGGTCGAGGGCGTAGCCATCCGCTTTGACTTTGCCGTGGGGCTGTTTTGCATCATCCTCGGTGCGCTCATGCTCTGGCGTGCACCGGCGCTGACGGACGTGCTCTCGGTCATGATCGGTCTGCTCGTGCTCGTCGATAGCGTCTTCAAGCTGCAGGTCGCCGTCGACTCGCGGCGCATGGGCGCACACTCGTGGTGGGTCACGCTCGTGTGCACGGTCGTGTGTCTCGTGCTGGGCGTGCTGCTGGTCTTCAATCCCTTCAACGGCAAGCAGGTGCTCACGATCATGATGGGCGTGTCGCTCATCGTTGACGGTGTGCAGAACCTCTGCACCGTCGTGTACGCCGCCGTCTTTGTCAAGGACGTCAAGGCCGCCGTGCGCGACCTTGTCGACGATGCCACCGCCGTCGAGACGACCGGTGAGGTCGTCGGCGAGGACAAGCCCGACGACGGGCCGAAAGCGCTGTAAGACGTTAAATCCTGCTTTATTTTCTGCCGGACGCGGGAATTTCTACGCGTCCGGCTCTTTACTTTTTTGCCGCTTTGGTGTAAAAAAGAATAGAAAATATGCTGCAACAAAAGGAGCAAGGGGGGAGCGGCCGATGATGGAGCAGGATTTTCAGCGTGTATATGAGAAATTTAAGCTGCAGTTTTTCCGCCGCCTGTTTTCACAGGTGCGGGAACGTGAGGGCTCGCTGAGCGCAATGGAGGCGTTTTCCGTTGAGGTCATTCATCAGCTCAACGCGCCGACGATCGGCCGGTTTGCGGACTTTCTCGGCATCTCGCAGTCCAACGCGACCTACAAGGTCAACAACCTGATCCGCAAGGGCTATATCGTCAAGGAGAATTCCGACACCGACCGGCGCGAGTATCATCTCAAGCTCTCGGACAAGTTCTACAGCTATAACGGCCTCATGCAGAGCTATATCGACACCGTGCTCGGACGCATCCGCGAGCGGTTCACGCCCGAGGAGCTGGCGACCTTTGCACACGTGCTGGCCGTCATGTCGGACGAGCTGATGCCCGAGTGCGACGTGCAGTCCAAGTAAACACCGCCATGAAAACGGAGACAGTCTTGCCGGCTGCCTCCGTTTTTCGTTTGCGGGGGTGCAAGCGCTCTGTGCGCGCTGCGCGGTTTTCTTGTGTTTGCGGGCAAAGTGTGGTTTAATAAGGGAAGAAAATTACGACAGAAACGGAGCATCGCCATGACGATCGCAGTCATCGGCGCGGGCGCGTCCGGCATGATGGCCGCGCTGACCGCCGCCGAAACCCCGGAAAATAAAATCCTGCTCTTCGAGCGCCAGGCGCGCGTTGGGCGCAAGCTTGCCGTGACCGGAAACGGCCGCTGCAACCTGACGAACACCGGTGCCGCGCCCGAAAACTACCACGGCACGCAGCCGGAGTTTGCCGCGCGCACACTCGCGGCCTTTCCGCCCGCAGCGGCGCTCGACTGGTTCGCCGCGCACGGTCTTCTGACCGTGACCGAGCCGGGCGGGCGCGTGTATCCGCTCTCGAACGCGGCCAACAGCGTCGTGGACGTGCTGCGCTTTGCGCTCGCGCAGCCGAACATCACCCTGCACACGGGCGACGCCGTGACGGCCGTGCGCCGCCAGGGGCGCGGCTTCGTCGTCGAGACGGAGGGCGGGCAGTTTCCCGCCGAGCGCGTCATCATCGCGTGCGGCGGCATCGCCGGGGCGAAGGCCGGCGGCGTGCGCGACGGCTACACCCTGCTGCAAAGTCTCGGCCACCGGCGCACGGCGCTGCACCCCGCGCTCGTGCAGCTGACGACCGAGCCGACCTATCCGCGCGCACTCAAGGGCGTGCGTGCCGATGCGCGCGTGACGCTCACGCAGGGCCGCAAGGTGCTCGCGCGCAGCGCGGGCGAGGTGCAGTTTACGGAAAAGGGCGTGTCCGGTCCCGCCATATTCGAGATCTCGCGCGCAGCCAGCTGCAGCGGCGAAGGGCAGACCGTGACGCTCGACCTGCTGCGCGAACACGGCGCGCCGGAATTTCTGGCGTTTTTGCAGACGCGGCGCAAGCTCGCGCCCGCGCTTCCGTGCGAAGAGGTACTGACCGGCACGGTGCACAACCGCGTGGGCAAGATGCTGCTGCGCTACGCCGATATTCCCTGTGCCCGGCCGCTCGGCGACGTGACGGACAGCGAACTCAAGGCGCTCGTGCGCGCGGCAAAGGGCTTCGCGCTGCCGGTGCGCGGCACGGAGGGCTTCGAGAGCGCGCAGGTCACGGCCGGCGGCATATGCACGGACGAATTCGACCCCGTGACGATGGAGAGCCGCCTCGTGCCGGGGCTGTACGCCTGCGGCGAGGTGCTGGATATTGACGGCGACTGCGGCGGCTACAACCTGCAGTGGGCGTGGGCCAGCGGCCGCGCGGCCGGGAGGGCGTGCCGATGATTGTAATTCCAAACCTGAAGCTTGCCCCCGGCGCGGACGAGGCGGCGCTCAAGGCACTGGCAGCCAAGGCGCTGAAGATCCCGGCCGGCGACATCACCGGGCTGCGCATCCGCAAAAAGTCGCTCGATGCGCGCCGGAAGGATGACATTCACTATGTCTATACCGTCGGCGTGACCGTGCGCGGGGACGAGCAGCGTCTCGTCCGCCGCTGCCGCAGCGCCGCGATCGCCCACGAAAAGACCTATCCCATCCCGCACGTCGCGCCGCCGGAAACGCGCCCCGTGATCGTGGGCTTCGGCCCGGCGGGGATGTTTGCCGCGCTCCTGCTTGCGCGCGCGGGCGCAAGACCCATCGTACTCGAGCGCGGGCCGGACGCCAGGACGCGCAGCGCGCAGATCGCCGCGTTTCGCGCGGGCGGCGCGTTCGACCCCGAGTGCAACGTGCAGTTCGGCGAGGGCGGCGCGGGCACATTCTCCGACGGCAAGCTCAACACCGGCACGCACGACGCGCGCATCGGCTTCGTGCTCGCGGAGTTTGCGGCGCACGGCGCGCCGGAGCACATCACCTATGACGCCAAGCCCCACATCGGCACGGACGTGCTCGTCGAGGTCGTGCAAAGCCTCCGGCGCGAGGTCATCGTGCGCGGCGGCGAGGTGCGCTTCGGTCACCGCGTGACGGGGCTGTCCACGGAGGATGGACGCATCGCAGCGCTGACCGTGCGCAGCCCCGGCGGGGACTACACGCTCCCGGCACAGCAGGTCATCCTCGCGATCGGCCACAGCGCGCGCGACACATTCGAAATGCTGCACGCGCAGGGCGTTCCGATGGAGCCGAAGCCGTTTTCCATGGGTGTGCGCATCGAGCACCGGCAGTCAGACATCAACACCGCGCAGTACGGCGCGGCGGCGGAGCGTCTGCCTGCGGCGGACTACAGTCTCTCCTGCCACCTGCCGGACGGATCGAGCGCGTACACATTTTGTATGTGTCCGGGCGGCGAGGTGTTCGCCGCCGCGTCGGAGCAGGGCGGTGTGTGCACCAACGGCATGAGCAACTCCCGCCGCGACGGGGAAAACGCCAACGCCGCCGTGCTCGTGACGCTGCATCCGGAGGATTTTCCGGACAAGGGCACCCTCGGCGGTATGTACTGGCAGCGCAGCATCGAGCAGCGCGCCTATGTGTGCGGCGGTGGCAATTATCACGCTCCGGCGCAGCGCGTAGGCGATTTTCTCGCCGGGCGCGCAAGCACCGCCTCAGGCCGCGTGCAGCCGACGTACCGCCCCGGCGTGACGTGGTGCGACCTGCACGACGTGCTGCCGCAGCGCATCACGGCGACGCTTGCGCAGGCGCTGCCGGTCTTCGGTCAGAAGCTGCGCGGCTTTGACGACCCGGACGCCGTGCTCACCGCGCCCGAGACCCGCTCGAGCAGCCCCGTGCGCATCGTGCGCGGGCCAGACCGGTGCAGCACCGGCGTGCAGGGGCTCTACCCCTGCGGCGAGGGCGCGGGCTATGCCGGCGGCATCACCAGCGCCGCCGTGGACGGGCTGCGCTGCGCCGAGTGCGTGATCAAAGCGCTGCAAAACGAAGCATGATCCGTGCCGAACGGCACATTCTACCATATCATATAAGGAGGTTTTCACGATGAAAAACGAAGCGTTTGCACCCACACCGGAGCTGCTGGCCAAGATGGATGCCTGGTGGCGCGCGGCAAACTATCTGTCCGCCTGCCAGCTCTACCTGCTCGATGATCCGCTGCTGCGCCGGCGGCTGACCGAGCGCGACATCAAGAAGAAGATCGTCGGCCACTGGGGCACCGTGCCCGGCCAGAACTTCATCTACACGCACCTCAACCGCGTCATCAACGAATATGACCTCGATATGATCTATCTCTCCGGCCCCGGCCACGGCGGAAACGCCATGGTCGCGCAGGACTATCTCGACGGCTCGTACACCGACGTGTACCCGAACATCACGCGCGACGCGGCCGGCATGCAGCGCCTGTTCAAGCAGTTTTCGTTCCCCGGCGGCATCCCGAGCCATGTCGCGCCCGAGACGCCGGGCTCCATCCACGAGGGCGGCGAGCTGGGCTACTCGCTCGCGCACGCCTTCGGCGCCGTGATGGATAACCCCGGCCTGATCGCCGCCTGTGTCGTCGGCGACGGCGAGGCCGAGACCGGCCCGCTCGCCACCGCGTGGCACGGCAACAAGTTCGTTAACCCCATCACGGACGGCGCGGTGCTGCCGATTCTGCACCTCAACGGCTTCAAGATCGCCAATCCCACGCTCTTTTCCCGCATCAGCCACGAGGAGCTCGAGATGTTCTTCCGCGGCTGCGGGTGGGAGCCGCGCTTTGTCGAGGGCGACGATCCCGCCGAGATGCACGCCAAAATGGCCGAGACGATGGACTGGGCCATCGAGGAGATCCACGCCATCCAGCAGCACGCGCGCACCGCGCACGATACCACGCGCCCCTACTGGCCGATGATCGTGTTCCGCGCGCCGAAGGGCTGGACCGGCCCCAAGGAAGTGGACGGCAAGCAGGTGGAGGGGTCGTTCCGCGCGCACCAGGTGCCGATCGCGATGGACAAGCCCGAGCACCTCGTGCAGCTCGAGGAATGGCTGCGCAGCTACCACCCCGAGGAGCTCTTTGACGACAACGGCACGCTCATCCCCGAGCTGCAGGCGCTTGCGCCGAAGGGACAGCGCCGCATGGGCGCGAATCCCCACGCCAACGGCGGTCTGCTGCTGCGCGAGCTGCGCATACCGGACTTCCGCACGTATGAGCAGCCCGTGCCGGCACCCGGCGCCGTCGAGGCGCAGGACATGACCGTGCTCGGCGCGTTCGTGCGCGACATCATGCGCGAGAACATGGACGCGCGCAACTTCCGCATCTTCGCCCCTGACGAGACGGCCTCCAACCGTCTGAGCCCGGTGTTCGAGGTCACGGGCCGCCGCTGGGTCGCCGAGGCGACGGACAGCGACGAGTTTCTCGACCCCGACGGCCGCGTCATGGACTCCATGCTCTCGGAGCACATGTGCGAGGGCTGGCTCGAGGGCTACCTGCTCACCGGCCGCCACGGCTTTTTCAACAGCTACGAGGCCTTCATCCGCATCGTCGACTCCATGGTCGCGCAGCACGCCAAGTGGCTCAAGGTCTGCAACCAGCTGCCCTGGCGGCAGGACATCGCCTCGCTCAACTACGTGCTCGCCTCGAACGTGTGGCAGCAGGATCACAACGGCTTCACGCATCAGGACCCCGGTTTCCTCGACCACGTGTCGAATAAAAAGGCCGATGTCGTGCGCATCTATCTGCCGCCGGATGCAAACTGCCTGCTCAGCTGCTTTGACCACTGCATCCGCAGCCGGAACTATATCAACGTCATCGTGGCCTCCAAGCATCCGCGGCCGCAGTGGCTGACCATGGAGCAGGCCGTGCGCCACTGCACGCAGGGCGTGAGCATCTGGGAGTGGGCCAGCAGCGATCAGGGCGCGGAGCCCGACGTCGTCATGGCCTGCTGCGGCGACACGCCGACGCTCGAGACGCTCGCCGCCGTGACCATCCTGCGCGAGAAGCTGCCGGAGGTGCGCGTGCGTGTCGTGAACGTAGTTGACCTCATGAAGCTCCAGCCGCATTCCGACCACCCGCACGGTCTCACGGACGAGGACTATGACCTCATCTTCACAAAGGACAAGCCCGTCATCTTCGCCTTCCACGGCTACCCGAAGCTCATCCACGAGCTGACCTACACCCGCCGTAACCAGAACATGTTCGTCTGCGGCTACGTCGAGGAGGGCACGATCACGACGCCGTTTGACATGCGCGTGCTCAATGAGCTCGACCGCTTCCACCTTGTCATCGATGTCGTCAAGCGCCTGCCCCAGCTCGGCAACCGCGGCGCCTACACCGTGCAGCAGATGCGCGACAAGCTCGTCGAGCACCGGCAGTACATCGCCGCGCACGGCGTCGACCTGCCCGAGATCGCCAACTGGCAGTGGACCGGCAGCACCAGCGCCGCCACGAGCTCCGAGCGCTGAGCGTGCCCGAGCGCGCCGAACGGCCCCATACCGAACACCAGCCGCCTGTCCCGGAATCGGGACAGGCGGCGTTTTAGACTGTCAAAAAGTATTACTTTTTGACAAAGAGATTTGCGGCCTGACTGCAGCGCACGCGCCGTCCGCTTCCGGCGGACGGCGCGCACGTTTGCAGGCCGAGAAGTATTTTCTTCGCCGCACATGTCGCCGAAGAAAATGACTGGACTTCTTTGCGCCTGCGGGCGCAAACTCTGCGAGGCCTTTTTGATAAGCCGGGACAGGCGGCGTTTCCGTTTTTGCATTTTCTCTCTTTTTCTCCCTTTTTCAAGGAAGGCGGCGCTGCATGGCGGAAGTTTTTGGACCAGAGGCACTGGCTTTTCTGCTCAGAAAAGCACGCGAAACTTTGTGCATATTTACAGTTTTTTGTCGTTTTGCCTGTTAAAATTTAGATTTTTCGTTTCTCCCTTGTGCAACTTTTCCGATTCCGCTATAATAATGCCTTGAGGTGATTTTCATGTTCAAAATCGTGAATAACGAGAGATTATCTGACAATATGTTCCGTGTCACGTTTGAGGCCCCGCTCGTTGCCCGCAAGGCACAGCCGGGTCAATTCCTGATGTTCCGCGTCGATGAGTTCGGCGAGCGCATGCCCATCACGATCTCTTCTTATGATCGCGAGGCCGGTACCGTGTCGGTCATCATGCAGCGCGTCGGCAGCACGACGGCTCTGCTCGCCGGCAAGAAGGCCGGAGACTATGTGGCAGACGTCGTCGGTCCGCTCGGCAACCCTGCCGAGTTTGACGATATGCACAAGGTCGTTGTCGTCGGCGGCGGCTCGGGCTGCGCCATCGCATGGCCGCAGGCCAAGGAAGCGCACCGCCTCGGCTGCGATGTCGACATCATCGCCGGCTTCCGCACCAAGGGCATCGTCGTGCTCGAGGAAGAGATGCGCGCCTGCTGTGATCATCTGTACATGATGACCGACGACGGCACCTACGGCGAGAAGGGCTTCACCACCGTCAAGCTCAAGGAGCTGCTGGAGAAGGCCAAGGCCGAGGGCAAGCAGTATGACCACTGCATCTGCATCGGCCCGCTGCCGATGATGAAGTTTGTGTGCCAGATCACGAAGGAATACGGCGTGGCCACGATGGTCGATATGAACTGCATCATGATCGACGGCTCCGGCATGTGCGGCGGCTGCCGCCTGACCGTGGACGGCAAGATGAAGTTCACCTGTGTCGACGGTCCGGAGTTTGACGGCCACCTTGTCGACTTTGACGAGGCGATCGCCCGCTCCAAGATCTATGAGGCACAGGAGCAGAAGGTGTTTGAGCGCCGCCACCACTACTGCAATCTGCAGGCCATGGCCGACGCCGAGGAAGCCGCACGCGAAAAGGAGGAGAAGTAATCATGGCGAATATGTCTCCCACGAAAAATCCGATCCCGGAGCAGGATCCGAACGTCCGCAACAAAAATTTTGAAGAAGTCGCGCTTGGCTACACCGTCGAGATGGCGGTCGATGAGGCCAACCGCTGCCTGAATTGCCCGCGCCCGGCCTGCATGTCCGGCTGCCCGGTCAATGTCAAGATCCCGCAGTTCATCGCCTGCGTCCGTGAGCAGGACTTCAAGGGCGCTTACCACAAGATCCTTGAGGACAGCTCCCTGCCCGCCATCTGCGGCCGTGTCTGCCCGCAGGAGAAGCAGTGCGAGAGCAAGTGCGTGCGCGGCATCAAGGGCGAGCCCGTCGGCATCGGCCGTCTGGAGCGCTTCGTCGCCGACTGGAACCGCGAGAACGCCGACGAGATGCCCGAGAAGATCGCCACCAACGGCCACCGCGTCGCGGTCATCGGCTCCGGCCCGTCCGGCCTTGCCTGCGCGAGCGATCTGGCCAAGCTCGGCTACGACGTGACCGTCTACGAGCACTTCCACAAGGCCGGCGGCGTGCTGGCTTACGGCATTCCCGAATTCCGTCTGCCGAAGGCCATCGTGCAGAAGGAGATCGACAAGCTCGTGGCCATGGGCGTCAACATCGTGTGCGACGCGACCATTGGCAAGTGCATGAGCATCGACGAGCTGCTCGGCAAGGACGCCGACCACCTCCTCGGCGACGAGAAGTACGAGGCCGTGTTCATCGGCTCGGGCGCCGGTCTGCCGAAGTTCCAGAACATCCCGGGTCTGAGCTACTGCGGCGTGTTCTCCGCCAACGAGTTCCTCACCCGCATCAACCTCATGCACGCCTATGACGAGCGCTACGACACCCCGCTCATGCCCATCCACGTGACGGCCGTCGTCGGCGCCGGAAACGTCGCCATGGACGCCGCGCGCTGCGCAAAGCGTCTGGGTGCGGACGTGACGGTCGTGTACCGCCGCGGCGAGGAGGAGATCCCCGCCCGTAAGGAAGAGTATGAGCACGCAAAGGAAGAGGGCATCAACTTCCACCTGCTGTGCAACCCGGTCGAGATCCTCGCCGACGACAACGGCTGGGTGCGCGGCCTCAAGTGCATCCGCATGGAGCTCGGCGAGCCCGACGAGAAGGGCCGCCGCCGTCCGATCGAAGTGCCAGGCAGCGAGTTTGAGATGGCCTGCGACTCCGTCATCATGGCGCTGGGCACCTCCCCCAACCCGCTGCTGCGCAAGGCGACGCCGGACCTCGAGTACAGCGATCGCGGCGGCATCGTCGTCAAGGACGACACCGTGACGACCATGAAGGACGGCGTGTTCGCCGGCGGCGACGCCGTCACCGGTGCGGCCACCGTCATCAAGGCGATGGGCGCCGGCAAGAAGGCCGCGGCTGCCATCGACGCGTACATCAAGAGCAAGTAAACACATATGTAAGATCAGCGGGCATCCGACGGATGTCCGCTGATCGGTTTTAAAGGAAAAGCCTTCCCCACCAAGGGGAAGGCGTTTCTTTATGCCTGCGCGGGGAGATTGAGCACGAGGGCCAGAAACTCCAGCGGCGTGTCGCCGTCGTTGCGCAGGAAATGACTTTCGCCGTCACCCGTGAAGGTCACGGTACCGGCGTCCACGGTCGTCATCTCACCGTTGCTGCGGTACGTGCCGTGCCCGGAGAGGAAGTAGTACACTTCATAGTTGCCGTGGTGGGTATGCTCGCCGACTTCGCAGCCGGGCTGCAGCACCATGCGGGCGCAGACCGTACCGGCGCCGAGCATCTCCTCCGGAGAGAGGATCGCATAGCGCTCGAGATGACCGGCACCGCCTTTGAGGTGCTCAAGGCGCTCGGGCACATCGGGGAGCTTGCGGATGAATGCCATAGAGATCAGCCTCCTTTTTGGTTGTGCTATATTCGTAGCACACGGCTGCGAAAATTGCAACCATTTTTCGCGCGGAGGCCGGCAGGTTTCGTATTTTAAATATAAAAAATCCACGCGCTTGGCGTGGCGTCATCCGGCTCTATGGCTTCTCACTTGCTGCTGGGTTCCCAGCTGACATCCGAGAAGATCAGGTCGTCCAGGTCCTGGACTTGATTGGTACGCATAACGTTATCACGCTCCTTTCTTTTTCAGTTGCTCTCAGTTTAGCAGATGATTTGCAGGATTGCAAGCGGTTTTTCAACAGTTTACACATATTTTACATATCGCTTTGCAGCACAACGCACAAATGACCGGGCGCTTCCTGCAGGAAGCGCCCGGGAAGCCTTCATTTATACAGATCCAGAAATTCCTCAAGGCAGAGGTTGTTTTCCATGATGTACGCCGCCGCCTCTTTGCCGACATAGCGGAAGTGCCACGGCTCGTACATGACGCCGGTAACGCTCTCCTTGTCGGCGGGATAGCGCAGGATGAAGCCGTACTCCTGACAGTGGGCATACATCCACTGGAAGAGGGCGGTCTTTTCCAGATCGCGTGTCTTGACCTCATAGAACTTGTCGGTGATGTCGGCGCACAGGCCGAGCTGATGCTCGCTCGTGCCGGGACGGGTAACGATGCGGGCGGCTGCGGCCTCGTCACCACCGCACTGCCCGACCTTGCGGGTGAAGAGGTACGACTGCTCGCTGTAGCTGCGGTACGTGCTCGACAGGCAAACGCTCAGCCCCTCGGCACGCGCGGCGGCGATGAATTCCTTGAGTGCGTCCACGGCGCGGCCGTCAAAATACCGGCCGCCCTCCAGCTCCGCCAAGTCCTCCGGTACGGCCTCACCGATCGGGTTTTGCGCGTTGACGAGCGTGAGCTCCCAGCTGCCGGTGTTGACCTTCGGCAGGCCATTGTCCGGCTCGGGCGTGGGCGTGGGCGCAGCGGGCACGACCGGTGTGGGCGTTGCGGCGGCGGACTGCGCCGGAGTATCCATCGGCGGCAGCACGCGCAGCGCGACGATGGCGGTCAGCGCCAGAATGAGCGCGACACATAAAACGGTTTTGAGAGCTTTTCGCATCGTATCCCCACATCCTCAGTGACAGTTCTCGGCACAAAATGGCCGAAATTATGGTATCACGTTTCCGGCGGCGGGTCAATCCCAAAACCGCCGCTTGACACACACCGCCAAAGCGGATAAACTGTCCGGGAAGGAGAGATGCCCCCATGCAACGTGATTGCTCCGGCCGCCCGCTGCGGCTGTTTTTGACTTTTTACCGGCCGCACCGGCGGCTGTTTGCGCTCGATCTGCTCTTTTCGCTGCTCTCATGCCTGGCAGATCTGGCGTTTCCCTATGTCTCGCGGCAGGCGATGCAGCACCTGCTGCCGCTGGGACTGTTCCGCACATTCTTCGCCATCATGGCGGCGCTTCTGGCAGCATACCTGCTCAAGGCCGTGTTCAAATACGCCGTGACCGTCATCGGCCACCAATGCGGCGTGCTCATCGAAGCGGATATGCGTCAGGAGCTCTTTGAGCATCTGCAGACGATGAGCTTCCGCTTCTTTGACTGCAACCGCACGGGCGTGCTCATGAGCCGCATGACGAGCGACCTCTTTTCCATTACGGAGCTGGCGCACCACGGGCCGGAGTATCTGCTCACGGCGGTAGTCACGCTCGGCGGCGCGCTCGCGATCCTGGCGCCGATCTGCTGGCAGCTTGCGCTCGTGCTGCTGCTGCTCGTGCCGCTGTCGCTGTGGATCACGATCCGCCAGCGCAAGCGCATGAACGACGCAAACGTCGCCGTCAAGCGCCGGCAGGCCGAGATCAACACCGTCATCGAGTCCGGCATCTCCGGCGTGCGCACAGCCAAGGCGTTCACGAACGAGGCCGTCGAGCGCGAGAAGTTTCTCGCCTGCAACGACCGCTACAAGCACAGCAAGACCGACTGGTACCGCGCCATGGGCGTGTTTCAGGGCGGGATGGAGTTTACGATGTCGGCCATGCAGGTCGTGGTCATCGCGCTCGGCGGCGCGTACATCATGCGCGGCCAGATCGACTACATCGACCTCATCACATTCTCGCTGTACGTGACGACGTTCATCTCACCCATCCGCACACTGGTCAACTTCATGGAGGTGTTCACCGACGGCACGGCCGGCTTCCAGCGCTTTCTGGAGCTGATGCGCGTGCAGCCCGACATTGCCGACGCGCCGGACGCCAGACCCCTGCCGCCGGTGCGCGGGCAGGTGGATTATAACGACGTGAGCTTCGACTACGCCGAGGGCGCGACCGTGCTCTCGCACGTGGATCTGCACATTGCGCCGGGTGAGACGCTGGCCGTCGTCGGTCCGTCGGGCGGCGGCAAGACGACGCTGTGCCAACTGCTGCCGCGGTTTTACGATGTCACGTCCGGCTCGGTATGCATCGACGGCATCGACGTGCGCACCGTGACGCAGGCGTCGCTGCGCCGCTGTGTCGGCGTGCTGCAGCAGGAGGTCTTCCTCTTTGCCGACACCATCCGCGAAAACATCCGCTACGGCCGCCCCGACGCCACCGACGCCGAGATCGAGCAGGCCGCGCGCTATGCCGAGATCGACCGCGAGATCCGCGCCATGCCCGACGGCTACGACACCTATGTCGGTGAGCGCGGCGTCATGCTCTCCGGCGGACAGAAGCAGCGTCTGAGCATCGCGCGCCTGTTTCTGAAAAACCCGCAGATCCTCATCCTCGACGAGGCCACGAGCGCGCTCGACTCCGTGACCGAGCAGCGCATCCAGAACGCGCTCGACACGCTCGCCCGCGGCCGCACGTGCATCATCATCGCCCACCGGCTGAGCACCGTGCAGGGCGCCGACCGCGTCGCCGTGATCGACGGCGCGCGCGTCTGCGAGCAGGGCACACCCGCCGAGCTCATCGCGCGCGACGGCAAATACGCAGCGCTCTGCCGCGCACAGCACCTCATTTAAATACAGACGCCGAGCGCGCCGGATCACACGATCCGGCGCGCTTTTTCCGTCTGAAACTCAGTCCCCGATGTAAGTAAAGCGGCGCACGACCTGCCCGTCGCGCTCGATCTGCTCGTCCCACATGGCGGCGGGGCGCACCCAGAGCCCGCGCTCCCCGTAGAGTGCGCGGTAGACGACCATGGGCTCGAGTGTCTCCGAATGCGTGGCGACAAACAGCAGTTCATACTCCCTGCCCTTGAAGTGGCGGTAGCGCCCGGGGCGCAGTGTCTGCGGCGCACTCATGCCTTGTCCTCCGGCATGCCGAAGCTCTGGATGAGCAGGCGCGTGAGCGCGTGAGCGCCGTCACGTGTGAGCATGATGCTCGCGACCTCATCGACCGTCTTTTCCGGCATGTCGATCAGTCCCTTTGGCTGAGGCGTGTAGTTGTGCTGCACATACATATGGTAGAAGCTCAGCGAGCACTCCGAGCGGTTGTCGTTGACCGAGACATTGAACACATTGGCAAACTGGGGCTTCATATCGCCACCTCCTGTAACCTTTCTGCGCCCATTATACCACAGTGCGCGCGAAACCACCGCGTCAATTTTTGCACGTTTTCCAGAAAACTGTCCAAAAACTATTGCGGCATCGGACACATCGTCGTATAATGTGACCATCCAAATGCGAATTTTTTCACATGGAGGGAAGCGTAGATTGAAAGACCTGAAGCATCTTTACGAATTTGAAAAGCTGCTCGAGAGCGCCAACAACGCGCTCGTACAGCAGGCGTGTGCCGAGGGGAAGCACGCGCTGGCCTACACCTGCTACCACATGCCGGAGGTGCTGCTCAACACCGGAAACTGCTTTTCGGTGCGCCTGCGCGCACCACTGATGGGGTCGCTGGACATCTCGTCGTACTACATGTCGAACTTCATCTGCGACTACTGCAAGTCGCTGTTGGAGCGCGGCATCGAGGGCGGCTACAACTTCCTGTCCGGCCTGATGGGCACGGAGACGTGCTCGGAGATGAACCGCGCGCTCGAGCACTTCGAGCTGCTGCGGCTCGTGGACAATGAGCAGTTTTTCGTGACCTTTCTCGACATGCCCTTCAAGGTCACGGAAAACACCGTGCGCCACTATGTCGACCAGCTCCGGCGTAAGGTGCTCACGCCGCTGCAGGAGGTCTACGGCGTGGACGTGTCGGACGATGCGCTGCGCAAGGCGGTCGCCGAGCACAACGAGGTCTGCCGCATCCTGACTGAGATCGGCCAATTCCGCAAGGAGGAAAACCCACGCATCACGGGCTATGAGTACCACATCCTGAACCTTGTGAGCTACTGCTGCCCGAAATATCTCATCGTCGACAAGCTCCGCGAGACGCTCGAGGAGCTGCGCCAGCGCGAGCCCGATGTGAAGCCGCGCTTTCGCGTGAAGATCGCCGTCGTCGGCAGCGAGATCGACGACCCCGGCTTCACCAAGCTCGTCGAGGATGCGGGCGCGCTCGTCGTGGTCGACCGTTTCTGCTTCGGCTCGACGCCGGGGCGCGAGGAAATTCATCTCGACCCCGACCTGCCGGTGCTCGAGAGCATCGCGCGCCACTACCTCAACACCAGTCAGTGCCCGCGCTTCATGCAGCGCGAGAAGGTCGACGGCCGCTGGCAGCTCGTGCGCGACCTGTGCGCGGAGTATCACGCGCAGGGCGTGTTGTACGAGCAGCTCAAGTTCTGCGAATACTGGGGCTATGAGCGCGCGCTGGCAAGCCACGTCGTCACGCGCGAATTCGGCATCCCGTCCGTCGCGGTCGACCGCCAGAACGCCACCGGCGGCAGCGGCCAGCTGCGCACGCGCGTGCAGGCATTCGTCGAGAGTCTGGAGATCAAGCAGCTCCAGACGCAGAGAGGAGGCAAGTGACCATGGGTGAACAAAAACGCTCCCTGCGGGAATTTCTCCGCCACGTCAATGACTACACCTACCGCTTCGACCCGGAAAAGGGGCGGTTTCGCTACCGCGAGCTGCGCGGTGTGCGCGACACGGCGTTTGACTTCTATATGTGGCTCAAGTGCTGGAAGGACATGATCGTCTTTGTGGCCAAGTGTCCGGTGTCGGCTGTGCGCGCGCTGTTTCGCTACCAGTGGTTTTCCACCTACCTGACCTACCCGAACTTTGTCGACCGCGGCACGCTCGGCATGCGCGGCAACCAGCTGCGCATGGCGCGCGCCCAATATGACCGCATCGTGAAAAAGGCCACCGACCTGCTGCGCATCTCGTTCGTGGCAGACGAGCATTTCCACCCCGGCAACAAGCTCTCGAAGAAGATCGTGCTCTTTGACGAGCTCGTCCCCGGACAGATCATGGCCGGCTTCCCGAACCTCATCTACCTGCCGGCGCAGGTGCTGCCGGTATTTCTGTGCTCGATCCTCAACCAGCAGATCACGCCGCCGTATCTCGACGCGGCCGAAAACTTCGGCATCCCGGCCGACGTCTGCCCCCTGCCCTCGGCCGAGGCCGGCTGCGCCCTGCGCGACGAGTATCCCAAGCTCGGCACGTGCTTTGTCGCCTGCAACATGCCGTGCGACGGCAGCGTCGCCACGACGTTGTATCAGGACCGGTATTTTAACCTCCCGACGTACTATTACGGCGTGCCCATCCGCTACAATGAGGACGCGGTGCAGGACTACGCCGTCGAGGAACTGCGCGGACTCATCCGCTTCATCGAGGAACAGACCGGCGAGACCTTCGACTGGGACGCGTTCTTCAAGGCCATGAAGGTTTACAACCGTGAGACGGAGTACGAGCTGCAGAAGTGGGAGGTCAACCGCACGCCCTATCCGCAGATGACCGGCGAGACCTTCTGGATCTACCGTATGTTTTTCTATCATCTCTCGGGCGGCATGGACCCGCGCTTTCTCGACACCGACCGCCGCGTCAACCGCATCATGATGCGCGGCTACCGGCAGAAAAAGCCCTGCGCGCCCGCAATGCGCCACCGCTGCGTCGAGTGGTCGTGCCCGGCGAACTTCTACCCCGACTTCTCCGTCTGGGCGGAAAACTGCTGGGGCATCAACGTCGTGGCAAGCATGGAATCCCTCATTTCCGACATCATCATCAACACGGAGGATCCCGATCAGGCGCTCGCCGACCTCGCCCGCAGCTACCAGCGCACCACCATGCGCAAGCACACAAAGGGCGGCTACGCAAACGTGCTCGACGAGCTGTGGGTCGTCTGCAAGCAGTACAATGCCGACATGGTGCTCATGTATGACCAGATCTCCTGCAAGGGCATGGACGGTCTGCGCGGCGTGTTCGAGGAGCAGGCGGCCGCGCGCGGCGTACATATGCTCTGGGTCGCGCAGGATCTGCTCGATTCGCGCACGATCTCCAAGCGCGACATGCGCCGTCAGGTCAACCTCTATATGCAGACCGTCATGGGCGAGGAGCCGGTGCGTCCCGACCTCGTGGACTTTGACGATGCGCTGACGTGGTAAAAGCAAATCCATCGAAAACCGCTTCGTTGGGTTCCCGGCGAAATGCAAAGCCCTTTTTAAACACGCAAACTCCCCGCCCGAAGGCGGGGAGTTTTTGCAGGCCGTTACAAAAGGCTCGCAGAGTTTGCGTCCGCAGACGCAAAAAATTCCAATCATTTTCTCCGGCGGTGTGTACGGCGGAGAAAATACATTTCGGCTCGCAAACGTGCGAGTTGTGCGCCGACGGTGCACAGCTCGTGCGATGCAGCGAGCCGCAGTCCCTTCAAACGAGAGCCCAACGCAGTGGGTCTCGTTTGAGCGCGTGCCAAAACGCTTTTTGGCACGCGCGATCACGTCTGCGGCTGCTTTTTGATGTCGAACCGCCACACGGCCACGACGTAGGACACGAAGGCGATGGCCTCGATGACCATGCACGAATACGAGCGCGCGAGGATGTCATACGTGAACCAGAACGGTGAATTGGTCAGATAGAGCAGGCGCGTGCGGCGCATATCGCGCGTCCAGAGCGCGATGGTCGTCATGCTCATGGCGATGCCGGGCAGCAGACTCCTCGGTCCATCCCATGTGAGGACGGTGTTGACGACGTACAGCGCCAGAAACGCCCACAGCCACGCACGGCTCTTGGCCCACTTGCGGTCGTTGAAGTAAAACACGACGCTGCGCGCGAACGACAGAATGTTGATGGTCGCGGCGGTCATCGCGCCGAGCAGCCCATAGTGCACGATCCACATCAGGCAGGCGATCGCCTGCGCGGCGAGGATGACGCGGCGGTTATTGAATTGCACCGAGATAAACACGATCAGGCTGCCGAGCAGACCCAGCGCCTGGTTGAGCCAGAAATCCATGTGCCACACCCTTTCTTCCCGCAGGAAAGTGGATTTTAACACAATCGCGCGAGAAAAACAAGCCTTCCCGTGCGGTTTTTTCGCGTCTCCCGCACGGTACAGGCCTTGACAACTGTCCCAAAAACGGCTACGCTATTTTCATCCCATCGATTTTTCAAGAAAGAAGAATGTCCATGTCCCCCGCGCCACGCGGCCAAAACGCCAGAAACATCGCCCTGCGCTATCTCTTTTTCACGCTCGGCCTGCTCACCAACTCGTTCGGCATCGCCTTCATCACAAAGAGCAGCCTCGGCACGTCGCAGATCTCGAGCCTGCCGTACGTGCTCAGTCTGCGCTTCCCGTTGAGCTTCGGCGGCTTCACCTTTATTATGAACACAGTGTTTATCCTGATCCAGATCGCCATCCAGCGGCGGAATTTCCCGCCCGTGCAGCTGCTGCAGATCGCGGCGAACGTGCTCTTCAGCGGCTTCATCGACGTGAGCATGGCCGCGCTGAGCTGGCTGCACCCGGCCGGGTGGCTCGCGCGCGGCGGGTGCATGCTGCTCGGCTGCGTCATCCTCGCCTGCGGCATCAGCATCGAGATCGCGCCGGACGTCATCACCGTGCCCGGCGAGGGGCTCGTGCGCGTGCTCGCACAGGCGACGGGCAAAGACTTCGGCCGCGTGAAGCTCGTGTTCGACGTGACGCTCATCATCATCGCATCCGCGCTGTCACTGCTGTTTTTCCGACGGCTGCAGGGCGTTGGCATCGGCACGGTCGTGTCAGCGTTGGTCGTCGGGCCGCTCGTGTCGCTGTTCGGGCGCGTACTGCCGGGCCTCGGCCGCATCCGCGCACTGCGTATCTGAATACACAAAGAAGCACCCTCCTACGCAGGGTGCTTCTTCCTATTTAAATAGTATCCCTCAAAACAACGCGGCGAGCTGCTGCCACACCGGCAGCCCCACGAGCCAGCGGATGACCGGCACGAACAGCAGCGCCGGCAGATAGTCCGCCACCTTGATCTTCGTGGCACCGGTCTGGTTGAGACCGATGGCCGCCACGAGCAGGGAACCCGCGCACGTGAGGTCTGCGACCGCCGCCTCCGAGAGCAGCGGCGCGATCGCCCCGGCCAGCAGCGTGAGCGTCCCCTCGACAACGAGCACCGCCGCACCCGCAAGCATCACGCCCGCGCCGAGCGTCGTGGCCATCATGGCGCAGAAGACAAGGTCGATCATCGACTTGGTGAACAGGATGCTGTTGTCGCCGCGGATGCCGGCATCGAGCGAGCCGTTGACCGCCATCGCGCCGATGCAGCACAGGAGGCTCGCCGTGACGAAGCCCTCGGCCAGCGACGGGCCGCCCTCATGCCGGTGAACGTGCGCCTCGACCCAGGTGCCGAGGCGGTGGATCGAGCCGTCGATGTTCAGCAGTGCGCCGACCGCCGCGCCGAGCGTCATGGACACGATGACGATCAGGATGCTCCGACACGCACTCGCACCCGAAATGCCGATATACAGCACGCACAGCCCGAGGCCGATCATGACCGTTTTGCTCACACGCTCGGGGATGCCCCGCCGAAACAGCAGGCCGATCGCCCCGCCGCCTGAAATGGCCAGCGCGTTGACAACAGCGCCCGTCAGACTCATATCCGATTCGCTCCTTCCCGCCGCGCCGCCTTATTTAAATAAGGTATCATCCACCGGACACGGTTTGATCAAAAAATGCACCGTTTAAGATAACACAACCAGGCGGCCGTGTAAACACACGCGCGCAAAAAATTTCAGCCGCGCACGTTCGGGATCGACGCCTTGAGCTCACTGAGAAACATCTGTCCGGCGGTGGACAGGCCGGTCTTCTGCTTATAGACGACACCGACGGTACGCTGCAGCTCCGGCGAGAGGCGGCGCGCGATGACACGCCGGCCGCTGCGGCGCAGCACCGCCTCCGGCAGGATGGACACGCCGAGGTTGTTCTCGACCAGGTTCAGGATCGTGTAGTCGTCGGCCACACGGTACTGGACGTTGATCTGCGGATGGCGCGTGAGCAGGTCACGGATACAGCCGCCGCCGCGCCCTTCCTCGAGAAGAATGAAGGGCTCAGCCGCGAGCTCGTCGACCTGAATGAAGATGTTCTCGCCCAGCGGATGCCCCTCGGGCAGCACAGCGAGCATGGTGTCCTGATAGATCGGCTCGCACGGGAACGGGGTCGTGCGCAGCATATCCGTGAAGCCGAAGTCGACCACGCCCTCGCGCACCCAGTCCTCGATCTCATAATACAGCCCCTGATAGAGCTCGAAGCGGATGCCGCTGTGCAGGCGGCGAAAGCGCTCCATGGCCGGCGGCAGCAGGTAGCTCGACACACTCGTAAACGTGCCGAGGCGGATCGTGCCCTGTTCCAGACCGCTGAAGCCCGCCGCCTGCGACTGGAGCATCCGGTAGGCGTTGACCGTGTCGCGGATGTACGGCAGCAGGTGGCGTCCCTCATAGGTGAGCGCCACGCCCGAGCGCGAACGCACCAGCAGCGTCACCCCCAGCTCCTCCTCCAGCGACTTGATCATCTGGCTCACGGCCGACTGCGTGTAGCCGAGATCGCGCGCAGCGTCGGAAAAGCTGTTGCGCTCAAAGACCTTCAAAAATGCGATATACCGGTTCATAAGCACCCCTCACGGATAAGAAACGCTAATTTAACTATCAGAATTATTTGCTTTACTTATCTATAACGGCATTATATAATGGGCACTGTCAGATAGCAAGTGCAATTTTTCGTGACCGCACACGATTTTTGCAGTGCGCCGACAACCACGCAAATTCTCTCCAAGCAACATGATAATTCCTTTTTCCAACTCCATTTCTCCTATGGAAACACCCCTGCCGGTTTGTCCGTTCCGGCAGGGGTGTTTTCCGTTTTGTGCGGGGAAAGCGGCGCTCAGCCCGTGACCGTGACGGCGGCCGTCGTTCCGGAGGCGCGGATGGCGTCGGCCTGCATGGCGTCGGTCGTGACGGTCTGCAGCGGCAGGCTGCCGAGCGCCGACCAGTCGAGCGCGCCGGAAACATCGCGCAGCGTCAGCTCCGTGAGCCCGGTGAAGCCATCCAGACCGGATGTGCTGTCGAGCTCGCAGCGGATGAGCGTGAGCGATGTGATCGCCCGCTCGCGGTCAAAGCTGCGGAAGAAATCACCCCGCAGGTCGCAGTCCACGAGCGTGATGCGCGTGAGCGAGGACTTGTGCAGCGGGATCAGCAGCTCGCGGCGCGTGCAGTGCGAGAGCGTGATGTCCTGCAGCTTTGTGAGCGCGCGCAGCTCGGACAGGTCCGACACGTTTGCGCCGTTGAGACTCAGCTTCCGCACGTTCAGGCAGCGGCCGAGGCCGGTCAGGTCGGTAATGGCGTTGCCGTCGGCCGTGAGGGCCGTGAGCTTCGGCAGCTGTTCGATGCCCGACAGGCTCGTGAGCCGGTTGGCGCTGACATCAAACACCTCCACGCCGCAGGCGGGTAGGCTCTCAAGCGAAGTCAATGACTGGAACTGCACCGAGACCACCGTCAGGCTCGGAAAATACGCGAGGTCGGACAGCTCGCGGATGTCCCCGCGCTGCACGGTGACGCTCTGGCCGGACGGGTCGACGACCTCCGCCGTCTCGACGCCGGCAGCCGCCGTATCCACGCCCTGCTGCGGGGCGGCAAACCAGTACCGGTCGCCGCAGACGTACAGCGCCGTGAGCCCCTTGAGGTCTGCGACCGTGAGCTCGCCCTCGGGCTTTCCGGCATATTCGCGCGCGGCCTGCTCGAGCAGCGGGTTCTGAAATGCGGCCACCGTGTCGTCCGGCAGCGTCTGCACCGCGACGGTCCTGGCCGTGAAGCGGTAGAGCAGGCCCGTGAAGTGGCCGACGATGCCTGCCGCGATCAGGCAGCCGGCGAGTACGACCGCGATGATCGCCGCCGCGATGCCGCGCTTTTTCTTCGCGCGCTCCGGCTTCGGCGCTTTGGCGGGTCTTTCCCGGCGGGGCTTTTCGGCGCGGGGCTTTTTCTCTTTCTTCTTTTTCGCCCGCGGCGGCGCGGCGGGTGCCTCGGGCGGCAGCTCCGGCGCTTCGCCCGCAAATTTGTCCGCATCGAGCAGCTCGGCCGAGAAGAGCTTGTCGTAGAAATATTCCTCGCTCGGGTAGGTATATTTCATGAGCGCGAAGAGGTTGCCGATCTGCATCTCCATGCCCGGCGACAGCTCCGTCTGCTCGAGATAGACATTGATGACCGGCTTTTTCTTTGTCAGGGCATAGTGCATCTCCTTGCGGCAGTTGTCGGACTGCAGATACGCCGGGGACAAAAACGCCAGCACGAGCTGCGCGCGCTCGAGGTGCGACGCGATGCTCTCCGGCCACTCGCTGCCGGCCTCGATACCCTCGTCATACCAGACGCGAAAGCCGCGCGATTGCAGCGTGCCGATGATCTCGAGCACGGCCGCATCGTTCTTGTGCGCGTAGCTGACGAAGATGTACGGCTGTGTGCCCTCGTAGGGGCGCAGACAGGTCTTCATTCGATCGCCTCCATGGAATCAAAATCAGGTGAAAAGCCGCCCGGCGCTCACACGCGGCCGGGCGCGGCGAGAGCCTTGACACCCGCGAGATAGGCATACGGCACGCACAGATCCCCCCGACCGGAGCCGAGGGCGATGTCCGGCTTGCGCAGGCCGTGATAGTCCGACCCGCCGGTCGGCACGAGGCCGAAGCGCACGGCCAGCGCCTGCGCCGCCGCCGTCTGCTCGGGTATATAGGTCGTGTAGTGCACCTCGAGCCCGAGCGCCCCGGCATCCGCCGCCGCGGCGAGCAGGGCAGTACGCTGCGCGTCGTCAAAGCGGTACTTGAACAGATGCGCCACGACCGGCACGCCGCCCGCCGCGCGCAGCGCGCGGACGGAATCCTCCAGCGGAATGTTGTAGCGCGGGACATAAAAGCGCTTGCCCCGGCCGAGCAGACCGCGCATCCCGTCGGACACCGTGGGGATGCAGCCGCGCTGCACGAGCAGCGCCGCGATGTGCGGCCGGCCGAGCACCGTCTGCCCCGGAAAGGCCGCATGCAGCTCCGCCATCGTGATGGGGTAGCCCGCGTCGTGCAGGCGCTGCACCATGGTCTCGTTGCGGGCATTGCGCTCGTCGGTGGCGCGGGTCATGAGTGCGCGCAGGGCGGTATCCTCCGTGTCCATGAAGTAGCCGAGCAGGTGCACCTCCTCGCCGCCCCACACGGTGGACAGCTCCACGCCCGGCACGACCTCGATGCCGCGCGCCGTCCCCGCCGCAAGCGCCTCGGGCAGTCCGGCAAACGTGTCGTGATCCGTGATCGCCACGGCGCGCAGCCCGGCTGCCGCCGCCTTGCGCACGACGGTCTCCGGCGCGTCCGAGCCGTCGGACGCGAGCGTGTGCACATGCAGATCAATCCGCTCCATGGCGCACCTCCAGCCCGTCCGGCAGCGCGTCGCCCTGCCAGAGGACAAAGACCGTGCCGTCCGCAACGTGCACCGACGCCTCCGCACCGGTGAAGGAATTGCTCACACCGAGCGGCATGGCGCAGGTGAGCGTCGCATCCGTGACCTCGTAGAGCAGGCCGCGCAGCGTAACGCCGCGCGCAGCGTCGCCGCTGCTGAACACCGAGACCGTGCCCGTCATGCCGGCGGGGAAGGTCAGCGTGCCGTTTTGCACCGCCGTGACCACCCAGCCGCAGCCGATGAGCCAGCCCTGCGCGCCCGCGTCCGTGAGACCGCGCAGCGTCTGAAAGCTCGCGATCGTCTGGTCGATGCGGCCGCCGAGCGCCCCCGCCATCACGAGCCGCCGGTAGCCGTGCCCGAGCGCCCAGCGCACGGCGAGACCGAGGTCGGTGTCGTCCTTCATGACCGGGTGCGTCTCCACATTCGGGTGCTCCGGCCGGTAGCCGAGCGAGTCGAAGTCGCCCATGACGAAGTCCGGCTCGATGCCGCGCGCACGCAGCGAACGGTAGCCGCCGTCAGCCGCGATGATATAGTCGCCCGCGCACGGGCTCAGGCGCACGCCCTCAAGACTGGCCGCGCCGACGATATAACAAGTATTTTCCAAATTCATTCCAGCTTTCCTGAATTTTCGCCCGTTATTGTATCACATTCTGCGCGCCGAGAAAAGAATTGCGTATAAATTACCTGTGCGTGCATTTGTTAGATTTTAAACTCGTCGAAAATCAAAAATTTTATTTCTATTGTTACTGATATATGATATAATTCCAGCATTGGCATCGCAGCGAAGCGCGTTTTTTTACCGCTGCCGCCCATCTCTGCGGCCCGCCGCAGTCAGAAAGGAGACACGACCGTGTCAGAAAAAGTTTTCAACAAGATCCTTGCTGCCAACCGCGGCGAGATCGCGGTGCGTATCTTCCGCGCGTGCTATGACCTCGGCATCCACACCGTGGCCATGTACTCCAAGGAAGACGAACTGAGCATGTTCCGCACCCGTGCCGACGAGGCATATCTCGTCGGCGAGAACAAGAGCCCCCTGGGTGCGTATCTCGACATTCCCGAGATCATCGATCTGGCCAAGCGCCGCGGCGTCGACGCCATCCACCCGGGCTACGGCTTCCTGTCCGAGAATGCGGACTTTGCCCGCGCCTGCGAAGCGGCCGGCATCACGTTCATCGGGCCGCCGAGCGACGTGCTCGGCAAGATGGGCGACAAGCTCTCGGCCAAGCAGATCGCCATGGAGTGCGGCGTGCCGGTCATCCCCGGCTGCTCCGAGCCTCTGCGCGACGGGCAGGAGGCGCTGGAGAAGGCCATCAGCTTCGGCTTCCCCGTCATCCTCAAGGCGGCGGCCGGCGGCGGCGGCCGCGGCATGCGCCTGTGCGAAATGCCCGAGGACGTTATCCCCGCGTTCGAGCTCGTCAAGAGCGAGGCGCGCAAGGCCTTCGGCAATGACGACATCTTCATCGAGAAATATCTCGTGCAGCCCAAGCACATCGAGGTGCAGATCCTTGCCGACCAGTACGGCAACGTGCGCCACCTCGGCGAGCGCGACTGCTCGCTGCAGCGCCGCTACCAGAAGGTCGTGGAGTTTGCGCCCGCGTGGAGCGTGCCCGAGAGCATCCGCGAGCAGCTGCACGCTGACGCCGTGAAGATCGCCGAGGCCGTCGGCTATGTCAACGCCGGCACGGTGGAGTTCCTCGTCGACCGCGACGGCAACCACTATTTCATCGAGATGAACCCCCGCATTCAGGTCGAGCACACCGTCACCGAGATGGTCACGAGCATCGACCTCGTGCGTGCGCAGATCCTCATCGCCGAGGGGCAGCCGATCAGCCACCCGGAGATCGGTCTCGGCGACCAGAACAACCTCAAGGTCAACGGCTACGCCATCCAGTGCCGCGTGACCACCGAGGACCCGGCCAACAACTTCGCGCCCGACAACGGCAAGATCGAGGCCTACCGCTCCGGCGGCGGCTTCGGCGTGCGTCTCGACGGCGGCAACGTCGGCACGGGCTCGATCATCTCGCCGTACTATGACTCCCTGCTCGTCAAGGTCACGAGCTGGGACTGCACCTTCCCCGCCGTCTGCCGCAAGGCCACCCGCGCCATCAACGAAGAGCACGTGCGCGGCGTCAAGACGAACATCCCGTTTGTGACGAACATCCTCACGCACCCGACCTTCGTCGCCGGCAAGTGCCACACGAAGTTCATCGACGAGACGCCGGAGCTGTTCGAGTTCACCGAATCGCGCGACCGCGCGACCCGCGTGCTCAAATACATCGCCAACATTCAGGTCAACAATCCCGACGCCAAGCGCCACCAGTACGACACGCCGCGCTTCCCGAAGGCACAGCGTGAGGTCACGAAGCAGGACGGACTCAAGCTCCTGCTCGACACCGACGGCCCCGAGGCCGTCAAGGAATGGGTCCTCGGCCAGAAGAAGCTGCTCATCACCGACACGACGATGCGCGATGCGCACCAGTCGCTGCTGAGCACCCGTCTGCGCACCCGCGACATGCTCAAGGGTGCCGACGGCACGGCCGACATCCTCGCCGACTGCTTCTCGCTCGAGATGTGGGGCGGCGCGACGTTTGACACCGCCTACCGCTTCCTGCACGAATCCCCGTGGGAGCGTCTGGAGATGCTGCGCGAGAAGATCCCGAACATCCCGTTCCAGATGCTGCTGCGCGGCTCGAACCTCGTCGGCTACGCGAGCTATCCGGACAACCTCGTGCGCGCCTTCATCGCCGAGTCCGCCCGTGAGGGCATCGACGTGTTCCGCGTGTTCGACTCGCTCAACTGGATGCCGAACATGGAGACCGCCATGGACGAGGTGCTGCGTCAGGGCAAGTTCCTTGAGGGCACCGTTTGCTACACCGGCGACATTCTCGACCCGACGCGCGACCGCTACACGCTGCAGTACTATGTCGACTTTGCCAAGGAGCTCGAGCGCCGCGGCGCGCATATGCTGGCCATCAAGGATATGTCCGGCCTGCTCAAGCCGTATGCCGCCAAGAAGCTCGTCAGCACCCTCAAGCAGGAGATCGGCATCCCCATCCACCTGCACACGCACAACACCACCGACAACCAGATCGCGACCTACCTCATGGCGGCCGAGGCCGGCGTGGACGTGGTCGACACCGCCATCGGACCGCTGGCCAACCTCACGAGCCAGCCGTCGATGAACGCGCTTGTCGAGTCCCTGCGCGGTCAGGAGCGCGACACCGGCTTTGAGCCGCAGCGCCTGCAGGAGCTGGCCGATTACTGGGCCGATGTGCGCCTGCGCTATGAGAGCTTCGACAAGGGCCTCAAGGTCCCCGTCACCGATATCTACCGCTATGAGATCCCCGGCGGCCAGTACACGAACCTGCAGCCGCAGGTCGAGTCGCTCGGCCTCGGCCACCGCTTCGCGGAGGTCAAGGAGATGTACCGCACCGTCAACCTCATGCTCGGCGACATCATCAAGGTCACGCCGTCGTCCAAGATGGTCGGCGACCTCGCGATCTTCATGGTGCAAAACGACCTCACGCCCGAGAACATCGTCGAAAAGGGCGAGCACCTTGCCTTCCCCGACAGCGTCGTGAGCTACTTCAAGGGCATGATGGGCCAGCCGCCCTGCGGCTTCCCGAAGGATCTGCAGCGCGTCGTGCTCAAGGGCGAGAAGCCCATCACCGGCCGCCCCGGCGACCTGCTGCCGCCCGTGGACTGGGATCAGCTGCGCAGCGAGATCCGCAAGTTCTACCCGAACTATGAGGAGCCGCGCTCGCTCATCTCGTTTGCCATGTATCCGAAGGTCTATGAGGAGTACATCCGTCACCGCAAGGAGTACGGCTACATCATGCGCATGGGCAGCCACGTGTTCTTCAACGGCATGGCCATCGGCGAGATGAACAAGATCAACATCGAGGACGGCAAGACCCTCATGATCAAGTACATCGGCCTCGGCGACCGCAACGACGACGGCACGCGCAACGTGCAGTTCGAGCTCAACGGTATGCGCCGCGAGGTCTCCGTGCCCGACCCGACCGCGACCGATTCGGCCAAGACCGTCGTCATGGCCGACCCGAACGACAAGAGCCAGGCCGGCGCGTCCATCCCGGGCATGGTGTCGAAGGTCAACGTCAAGCCCGGCGACCAGGTCAAGGTCAACGACGTGCTCGCCGTGATCGAGGCCATGAAGATGGAGACGAGCGTCGTCGCCCGCATGGACGGCACGATCGACGAAGTCTTTGTCAAGGGCGGCCAGTCGGTCAAGGCCGGCGAGCTGCTGCTGACGATCAAGTAAATCACCCCGGTTTTTCATGCGGAGCGCACCCTCGTGCGCTCCGCATTTTTGTGCCCGTCAAAAAGGATTCCTTTCTGACAAAAGGCCAGCAGTTGCCACTTTGCGTTTTTTGTTCCCATCCGCGCCGAAAAGACTGGAAAAGTCCGCATAGCTATGTTAATATAGACAAATATGAAATGAATCCGGGTTTTCCGCCCACAGGCATTCATGAGAGGAGTTTTTTCATGCTTGTGCCCTATTCCTGGTTCCAGATCCTCTGGTACTTCTACATTTACGGTTTTCTCGGCTGGTGCTCCGAGGTGGCCTTCGCCGCCGTCGCGCACGGCAAGTTTGTCAACCGCGGCTTCGTCAACGGCCCCATCTGCTCGATCTACGGCTTCGGCGTCATGAGCGTGCTGCTCGTGCTCGGGCCGCTCAAGAGCAGCCTCTGGCTGCTGTTCGGCGGCAGCGTGCTGTTTACGAGCGCCATCGAATACCTCACCGGCTGGGTGCTGGAAAAGGTGTTCCACGACAAGTGGTGGGACTACTCCAAGCGTCCGCTGAACATCAAGGGCTACGTGTGTCTGGAGTTCTCGGTGCTGTGGGGACTGGCGTGCGTGTTTGTGGTCGACGTGTTCCAGCCGCTCGTGGCCAAGGTCGTCGACCTCATTCCGAAAAAAACTCGGCTGGGTGCTGCTCGGCACATTCAGCGCACTGTGGATCGCGGACAACATCATCACCGCCATGGAGATCCGCAAGCTGCCCAAGAAGCTGCGCGCCCTGCAGGCCATTGAGGATTCGCTCACGGCCATCTCCGACGAGATCGGCGAGGAGATCTATATTCGCACCTCAGACGCGAAGGACCGCGGCATGGAGGTTTACACCGGTATGAAGGAAAAGAGCACGGAGCTTGCGCAAAAGCGCGCCGAGGCCTCGATCGAGCGCCGCGAGGAGATCCTCAGCCACCGCAACATCGTGCACGAGCGTATCGCGCAGGCGTTCCCGGCGCTGCGCTCCGGCCAGACCAACGGCCGCGCCTTTACGCGTGTGCATGAGCACGCGCAGCGCCGCAAGGAGCTGGCCAAGGCTGTCAAGGCGAAGGCCAAGGCGCTCAAAAGCAAAGCAAAAGACCGCACCTGACCATCCGGCAGGGCGTAGAAAGAAGAAGAACCATGAATCTCTATCTGATCGGACATGACTACCGCTACGCGGCGGAGCAGATGCTCCTGACGCTGTTTCCGGACGAACGCCCGGAATACCCGGACGGACGGCCGACCGGCGACCGCGCAGAGCTGCGGCTCATGTCCGGCACAAAAGTGACGACCGTGACGTGTGTGCTCGTCTACCACGGGCAGACGGCCAACGGCCGCACGAGCGTGCCCAACGGCGAGCTGACCGACCCTGCCGAGACCGACCGCCGGCTGCAGGGCGCGGTCAAGCGCGCGTTTTACCGCGCTGCCATGGGCATCGGGCTGCCGCACCGGCCGTGGGGTATGCTCACGGGCGTGCGCCCCGGAAAGCTCATGACTCCCCTGCTTGCGCAGGGGCTCAACGACGCGCAGGCCGCGCGCCAGTTTGAGCGGCAGTATGACGTCTCGCCCGCGCGCGCCGATCTCGTCGTGCGCACCGCACACGCCACGCTGCGCGCCATGGAATCGCTCGGCAGCAAGGATGTGTGCCTGTATGTGGGCATCCCGTTTTGCCCGACGCGCTGCGCCTATTGCAGCTTCGTGAGCCAGTCGGTGGAAAAGAGCATGGCGCTCGTACCGGAGTTTTTGCAGGCGCTCGCCCGCGAGATCGCCGCGACCGCCGAGGCCGTGCGCAGGGCGGGGCTGCGCGTCGTGTCGCTCTACATCGGCGGCGGCACGCCGACCACGCTCTCGGCGCGCCAGCTCGACGCGCTGTGCACGCAGCTGGCCGCGGCATTCGACCTGAGCGCACTGCGGGAGTTCACCGTCGAGGCCGGCCGGCCCGACACGATCACCGCCGACAAGCTGCAGGTGCTGCGCGCGCACCGGGTCGACCGCATCAGCGTCAACCCCCAGACGCTCAGTGACCGCGTGCTCGACACGATCGGCCGCCGCCACACCGCGCAGGATATTTACGACGCGCTGCGCCTCGTGCGCGAGACCGGCGGCTTCGCCGTGAACATGGACCTGATCGCGGGGCTTCCCGGCGACACGCCGGACGGCTTTCGCGCCACGCTCGAGCAGGTGCTCGCACTCGCGCCCGAGAACGTCACCGTGCACACGCTCTCGCGCAAGCGCGGCTCGAACCTGATGGCGCAGGACGCGCCCATCCCCGACGGAGAAGCCGTCGGCGAGATGCTTGACTTTGCCGGTACCGTGCTGCCCAGGACGGGCTACGCACCGTACTACCTCTACCGGCAGAAGTTTATGTCCGGCGGCTTTGAAAACGTCGGCTGGACGCGGCCGGGGCAGGAGAATCTCTACAACATCTGCATCATGGAGGAGCTGTGCAGCATCCTCGCCATGGGCGGCGGCGCGTCGACAAAGCTCGTGCGCCCCAACGGCGGCAGGCTTGAGCGGCACATCGACCCCAAGTATCCCACGGAATACATCGCCAATATCGACCGCATCTGTGCGGCCAAGGCGGAACTGGAGGCGTTTTTCCAATGAGCTATCATCTTCAGGAGATCAACCGCCGCATTCAGGCTGATCCCAAGGAATTTGTCGACGCGAGCGACGCGGCCTATGCCGCCAAGATCGAGCGCGCAGCGCGCGCCATCGCCGAAAACGCGCACACGTGTCCGATCGTGCTGCTCTCCGGCCCGTCCGGCAGCGGCAAGACCACCACGGCCATGAAGATCGCGGAGGCGCTGTGCAAGCTCGGCGTTGGCAGTCAGAGCCTCGCCATGGACGACTATTTCCGCACCGTCGACCTGCGCACCGCACCGCGCACGCCGGAGGGTGATCTCGATCTGGAGTCCCCCGCGTGTCTGGACATGGACCTGCTCGGCAAGCACCTCAACGCGCTCGCCCGCGGCGAGGAGATCCACCTGCCGCGGTATAATTTCGTCACGCGCGTGCAGTCCGGCCCCATCGGCCGCCCCATGCGCCTCGGCAAGGACGAGGTCGTCGTCTGCGAGGGTATCCACGCGCTCAATGATGAGATCGCCGCCTACTGCCCGGATGCGTTCCGGCTGTATATCAGCGCGCGCTCCGTCGTCGTCGATGACGACGGGAACGAGGTGTTCAAGGGCACGTGGATGCGTCTGCTGCGCCGCCTCGTGCGCGACAGCAACTTCCGCGGCACGCCCGCTGCCGCGACGCTGGATATGTGGGCAAACGTCCGCCGCGGCGAAAAGCGGTTCATCTCCCCGTTCAAGGAGCGTGCGAACCTGATGTTCGACTCGTCGTTCCCGTGCGAGGTGTCGATCATGAAAAACTTCGCCGAGCCGCTGCTCGAGGCCGTGCCCGAGGGCGCGGAGCGCTATGCGGAGATCCGCAGCATCCTGCCCGCGCTCGAGCGCTTCGAGACGATCGACCCCACCCTGCTCGCGCCCGAGAGCATGCTGCGCGAATTTATCGGCGGCGGCGTGTACAGCTACTGAGCGCGCGGCGCTGAACCCTGCAAATACAAAAAGCCTTCTCCGTTGGGAGAAGGCTTTGCGTTTTCCTGCGCCGCACGGCGGTTTGGGTGACAGACGCCGCGAAAACGGGTGATGCGATTTGTCACCGCTGCACAGAATCCCGAATCGTGTTTTGGCGAAATTTACAAATATTATGAATCCTGTTCCAATTTCATAAAGAATCTGCTAAAATGAGGATGTCAGGATCCGGACACACATTTCATTCAACAGGAGGTATCGTATGGAACCGTTTGCGCTTCTGAAAATGATGGGGATCTTTGTGACCGGCGGCATCACCGGACGGATCGTTCTGTATCTGCTCCTGCTCGCCGCCGGCGTCGGCGTCCGGTGCGCCCTGCAGCGCCGGCGTGATTTCTGGACGGCTGCGGGCATCAGCGCCGGGCTGTGGCTCGTGTGCGAGATTATCGTGGACATCGGCTCGGTGCATGAGATGTCGGTCGGCCTGTTCAGCGCCGCCGCCACACTGGGCGCGCTGGGCTTCTCGTTCGCGCTCGGCCTGGGGCTTGCCGCGCTTGTCTGCCGGCTGCTGCGCCGGAAGCAGCTTGTGTGACCCAATGGCAAGCGCCCCCGCGGGGAGTTTCCCGCGGGGGCGTTTTCAATTTTCCGCCGCGCCGTCAGCTCAGCCGCTGCACGAGCGCGTCCCACAGCTCCAGCAGCCGGAAGCGCACGACATAGCCGCCGCCGGACTCCGTGACGAGGCGCACATCGTCGTCCGAGAGCGCCTGCACCGCTCGCTCCGAGAGCCCTGCCGCCTGCGCGCACAGCGGCGGGAAAATGACGCACCACCAGTTGTGCCCCGCGCCCGCACCGAGCGTCACGCGCAGGGAGGTATACACCCCCGCCGGGAGGGCAAAAGCGCCATAGTCGCGCGTCGGGTAGTGCTCGGCGCCGAGGGAGACCCGCACCGGGCGCTCCCCTGCCGCCGCCTGTGCCGCGCGGGCAATGCCGTCAAGCTCGTCCGCGATGCGCAGCCGCGCCGTGTCCATATCCGTCACGTCGGCAAGCTGCGGCTCGAGATAGGCCAGCACCGCATCGCGCACCTGCAGCTTCACGGCCTGCTCGGTGTCGTCGTCCGAGACCGCGATCACGTGCAGCCGCACGAGCCGCGACGCCAGCAGCGCGCTGCGCGCCTGCGCCCACGTGCCGGTCAGCAGCGTCACGCACACGGCCAGCAGCAGCGCCAGCTCCCACGACCGCAGGGTGCGGCCGGGATCGGAATGGATGGAGAGAGAATGGGTATGCATCGTATGTCCGCCTTTCTGAGATGAAAACTGCCGGTACCGGGCATCTGTGCTCAGTATCGGCAGTTTTGTTCGCTTTTAATCCTCAGACCTCAAGACGGTCGATGGTCTCTGTCAGAAAGCACTCGGCATAGTCGCGCGCGAGCCGGCGTTTGGCGTACGCCGCGCTGTCGGCATCGGCAAAAAGGCCGAACACGGCCGAGCCCGTGCCGCTCATGACCGCGCCGAGCGCGCCGCCGTCGAGCAGGCGGCTCTTGATGGCCGCGATCTCACCCTCGCGGCGGGTGAGCACGTCCTCAAAGACATTGTACATCCGGCGGGCGAGCTTCGGCATATCGCCGTCGGCAAGCGCGGCGCAGATACCCTCCGTGTCCGGACGGCAGCGCGAGGTGCGCGTGTCCACGCGGCGAAACAGCTCCGGCGTCGAGATCGGAAAATCCGGCTTGCAGATCACGACCGGCAGGTGCGGCATGGGCGTGACGGGCGTGAGCCGCTCGCCGCGTCCCTCGGCCAGCATCGTGCCGCCCGCGACGCAGTACGGCACGTCCGAGCCGACCAGCGCCCCCAGCTCCTCAAGCTGCGCGCGGGAAAAGCCCGCGCCGGTCAGCCGGTTGAGCGCGCGCAGCACGGCCGCCGCATCCGACGAGCCGCCGCCCAGCCCCGCGCACACGGGGATGCGCTTGTACAGCCGGATGTGCACGCCGCACCCGAGCCCCGCACGCTCGAGAAACACCTGCGCCGCGCGCACGGCCACATTGTCCGCCCCGCAGGGCAGATAGCTGCGGTTGGTCTCGGCGCGGCAGACGCCGGTGTCGTCGAGCGTGACGGTCACATCGTCGTGCAGATCCACGCTCTGCATGATCATGCGCAGGTCGTGAAACCCGTCGGGGCGCGTACCGAGCACGTCCAGCGACAGGTTCAGCTTTGCCCACGCGGCCTCTCTTGCTGTACCGGTCACAGCTTTTTCAGTTCAAAGAGCAGATCCATGAGCTGCGCGCCGTCGTCGACATACGGGCCCTTGGCGCCGTTGGCCTCGGAATACGACAGGCCGGAGCCATCGGACACGCGGCTGTCATACAGCACGAACGGCACGGGGTCGGCGCCGTGCGCGCCGTTGGCCATATACGTCGTGTGATCCGACAGCAGCAGCAGACGGAAGTCCTCACCCGCGGCGCGCAGCGCCTCGGTCACGGGGGCGACGACATCGGCGCTCAGGCGCTCGATGGAATAGATCTTGTGCTCCAGGTCATGGTTGTGCGTGGCCTCATCCGGGCCCTCGAGGTGCAGCGCCACGAAGTCGTGCCGTTTGAGCACATTGAGCGCGGCGGCGACCTTGGCGGCATAGTCGGTATCCCACTCGCCGGTCGCAGTCGGGACGGTGACGGCCTCAAGCCCGGTCAGGATGCCGATGCCGTGGCACAGCGGCACGGCCGAGACGACGCCGCCGTCCGAGCCGTAGTGCTCGGGGAAATTCGGCAGCGCGGCCGCCGTGCCCTCCGCCCAGAACCAGACGCCGTTGGCCGGCAGCTTTCCGGCGGCGCGGCGCGCGACGTTGATCGGGTGCTGGTCGAGAATGTCGAACGCGCGGCGCATGAGCTCGCGCAGCACGTCGGCATTCGGGCAGCCGGTGGGCAGGATGGGGCCAATCTCCTCACCGAGGTGGTCGTGCGGCGGGGCGAGCTTAATCCCTTTGATGTCCACGTGGCTCTGCACCGCGAGATGGCGGAACGACGAGCCCTTGTGGATGACCATGCCGGCCTGCTCGGCCAGCGGGCGGAAGTCGGGGTGATCAAAGAGCATCGTCACGAGCTCGTCCGACTCGCGGCCCTCAATGCTGCCCGCGCTGTGGGAGAGGATGTGCTTGTGCTCGAACGGGACGTCCTCATCGGCATACGTGACCATGTTGCAGCGGTAGCACGCGTCGCCGGGGGCGAGCCGGATGCCGGACGCCGCCGCCTCGAGCGGCGCGCGGCCGAAAAAGTACTTGCGCGGCGAGCAGCCGAAGATGGACATGATGGCCGTGTCGCTGCCGGGGGCGAAGCCCTCGGGCACGTTGCGCACGCTGCCAAGCACACCGTGACGCGCAAGGTCGTCGATCGCGTCCTTTTTCGACGCCTCAAGCGGCGTGCGCCCGCCGAGCGTGTCGAGCGGGTGGTCGGCCATGCCGTCGCCGATGACGAGAATGTATTTCATACTGTATCCCTCTTTTCGGAAGATTTTTCGCCGCGGAGCGTCCTGTGGGATGCCGGATGCCGCGGCTTTTTTCTGTCCCTCAGTATATACTATTTTTCCCGCTTTGTGAAGCGGGCGAGCGGCCGCAGGGCGCTTTTTCTATTTGTAGAATTCAACGAAATTATTTCAAAACCGGAATTGGGTATTGGCATCTTTTCGCCGTCATGATATAGTAGAACATTGTTAAGTATCCGCTAATTTTCCGCTAAGAAAGCTTTCCCCCGGCAACCGGGGCTGCACAAACGGGAGGGACAGAACATGTCGACCGGACAATATCTGCTCGGCGGCGCGGCCGGACTGGTTTTCGGCCTGCTCGTCGCCGCCGGCAACACCCTGCTGACGCGCCGCAGTCTGCTGCGCGCCAAGCAGAGCACCACATCCGTCATGGGCACGAGCGGCCTGCGGCAGGTCATCAATCTCGCGGCGCTCGTACTGGTCTATCTGCTGCGCGGCGTCGTGCCGCTGCCGCTGGCCGGCACACTCATCGGCACGGCCGTCGGCCTGTCGGGCGGCAGCATCGCCGGCGTATGGATCCTCGCGCGCAAGATGGACGATACCATCCCCGCCGAGTGCGTGGAGATCACGGACGCGGACGAACTGCCCGATGCGGAACAAAACCAGACGCCGGAGCCCGACCCGGCGGACGAACGGAGGGACGACACAAATGGGTGAAACGAACGTACTGTTTTCCATCGGACCGCTGGAGGTCACCGGCGCGGTCGTGACCATGTGGGTCATCGTGGCCGTGCTGGCGCTGGTATCGTGGCTGGCCACACGCAAGCTGCGCGACGTGCCCGGACCGCTGCAAAACGCGGCCGAGATGGCCGTGGAAAAGCTGCAGGGCTTTTACGGCGGCATCATGGGTCCGGCCAACGCCCGGCGCTACTTCCCGATGATGGCGACGTTCTTCATCTTCATCGTCGTGTCCAACTACATCGGGCTGCTGCCCGGCGCGGGGCAAGTGTTCACCGTGCCGACGGCCACGCTGTCCGTCACGGCGGGTCTGGCCATCATCGCCTTTTGCATGACGCACACCGTCGGCATCCAGCGCCGTGGTCTGGGCGGCTATCTCAAGAGCTTCATCAAGCCCTTCCTGCTCATGCTGCCGCTCAACCTCATCGAGCAGATCGTGCGCCCGTTTTCTCTCGCGCTGCGTCTGTACGGCAACCTCTACGGCGAGGAGATGGTCACGCATGAGCTCGGCAATCTCTTCCCGCTCGTGCTGCCGCTGCTCATGCAGGTGCTGAGCCTGCTGTTCTGCCTGATCCAGGCCATCGTGTTCACGATGCTGCTGTCGATCTATATCGAGGAAGCCATTGAGGAGTAAAGCATCCTTGCATCAGAAATCGTAAGAAACAACCTTTCAGACACCCAAGAAAAATTAGGAGGAACGAGTTATGTCAACCGGAATCATTGCGATCGCCGCCGCGCTCGCCATCGCCATCAGCACCATCGGCCCCGCCATCGGTCAGGGTCTGACCGCCGCCCACGCCATGGACGCCATCGCGCGCCAGCCGGAAGTGGCCGGTACGATCCGTTCGAACATGATCATCGCCATGGGTCTGCTCGAATCGCTGACGATTTATGGCCTGCTGATCGCGTTTCTGCTGATCGGTAAGATCGGCTGAGAAGCACGGGATAAGGGAGGCACACGCTTTGAGCATCAACATCTCCGAACTCATCTGGACGGTGATCTGCTTTTTCGTGCTGCTGGTGGTTTTGAAGAAGCTGCTGTTTGACCCGCTGGTGTCGTTCATGACCGCGCGCGATGCGCGCATTCAGGACGGGATCAGTGCCGGGCGCACCGCCCAGCAGCAACTCGATGCGGCCGCACAGGCGCGCAGCGATGCGCAGCGCCGGCAGTCTGCCGCAGCGGATACGCTGCTGGCCGAGGCCAAGAGCGCGTCCGAGCGCAAGCGCGCCCAGACGCTGCAGGCCGCGCATCAGGAGGCCGCACAGGCCACGCGCGACGTGCGCGCACGTGTGCGCAGCGAAGAGACCGCCGCTGCCGCCGCCGTGGACGCGAAGCTGCCCGAGCTCGTGACGGCTCTGACCGGCGGCCTGCTCGGCAGCGACACCGCCGAGCGCAGCGCCGCACAGATCCGCCAGTGGGTCGCCCCCACGCATGAGGGCTGAACCATGAATGAAATGAATCGAAAGGGGGCGGCGACACCGTGGAATTTCTGAGAGCCATCGGCCCCGTCTTCAACTTCCTGCTGCTGGCGCTGGCGCTGATTTTCTTCACGCGCAAGCAGATCCGCAAGCTCTTTCAGGAGCGCCGCGACCGCATTGCCGATGCGCTCGGCCGCGCGGCGGACGCGCAGGATCAGGCACGCCACACCGCCGAGGACATCGCCGAGGCGAAGCAGGCTGCCGACGCTGAGGCACACGCCCAGCTTGCCGAGGCAAAGGCACAGGCCGAGGCCAACACCGCCGCTGCCGACGCCGAGACCGCGCGCGAGGCCGAGGCCGTGCGCCGCGGCGTAGCGCAGACCGAGGCGCAGCTGCGCAGCGACATGGAGGACCGCGTGAGCGACGCGGCCATCGGCCGCATCACGGCGGCGACCGCCGGAGTGCTGGCGCAGGACGCCTTCGCGCCCGCGCGCGCCGCGCTCGTGGACGAATTTGTCGCCCACATCGGTGCACATCTGACCACCCAGCCGAGCGACGCGCTCGCCCTCGCCGAGACCGGCACGCTGACCGTGGAGGTCGAGGCGGCCGAGCCGCTGCCCGCCGCCGCGCTCGACGCGCTCAAAGACACGCTCGCGCGCGCCTACGGTCACGTCACGTGCATGACGACGGTGCGCCCGGAGCTGATCGGCGGCATGTGCCTGCGCATCGGCGACACGCACTATGACGGCACGCTGCGCCACGCGCTCGACCTGCTCGAGCAGGACGCGGCCAACAGCGCCCTGCACACCACGGACGAAAACCCCGATCTCGCCGCGTGCATCCGCGACCGGCTCGCAGACACGCACGTCGCCATCGACGTGTTCCAGACCGGCATCGTCACGAGCCTGTCCGACGGCATCTGCCGCGTGCGCGGCATGGCCGACGTCATGGCCGGCGAGCTGCTCGCCTTTGACGGCACGCTGCGCGGCATGGTCATGGACCTCGGCCGCGAGGACATCGGCGTCGTCCTGCTCGGTCCTTACGGGCACCTGCAGGAGGGCGACCGCGTGCGCCGCACGGGGCAGATCATGTCCGTGCCCGTGGGCGAAGAGATGATCGGCCGCGTGGTCGATGCGCTCGGCCGCCCGATCGACGGTCACGGCCCGATCCGCACGACGGAGCGCCGCGCCATCGAGAGCCCCGCGCCCGGCGTCATCGCGCGCAAGGGCGTGAGCGTCCCGCTGCAGACCGGCATCAAGGCCATCGACGCGCTCGTGCCGATCGGCCGCGGTCAGCGTGAGCTCATCATCGGCGACCGCCAGACCGGCAAGACCGCCATCGCCATCGACGCCATCCTCAACCAGAAGGACACGGGCGTGCTGTGCATCTACGTCGCCATCGGCCAGAAGGAATCGACCGTCGCAGGCGTCGTGCGCAAGCTGCGCGACCGCGGCGCCATGGCCTACACCACCGTCGTGTGTGCGCACGCGTCGGAGACCGCACCCATGCTCTACATCGCGCCCTATGCAGGCGCCGCCATCGGCGAGTACTTCATGTACCGCGGGCGCGACGTGCTCATCGTCTACGACGACCTGTCGAAGCAGGCCGTGGCTTACCGTGAGATCTCCCTGCTGCTGCAGCGTCCGCCCGGACGCGAGGCCTACCCCGGCGACGTGTTTTATCTGCACTCCCGCCTGCTCGAGCGCGCCGCGCGCCTGAGTGAGGCCGCCGGCGGCGGCAGCATGACCGCCCTGCCCATCATCGAGACGCAGGCGGGCGACATCTCGGCCTATATCCCGACGAATGTCATCTCCATCACCGACGGGCAGATCTTCCTCGAGACGGATCTGTTCCACGCCGGTGTGCGCCCGGCCATCAACGTGGGCCTGTCCGTGTCGCGTGTCGGCGGCGCGGCGCAGCTCGGCGCGATGAAGCAGGTTGCCGGCCGTCTGCGCATGGACCTGGCACAGTACCGCGAGCTTGCGTCGTTCGCGCAGTTCGGCTCGGATCTGGACAAGGCCACACGCGACACGCTCGCACGCGGCAGCCGCATGACCGAGCTCCTGAAGCAGCCGCAGTACGCGCCCATGGACGCGGCCGATCAGGTCGCGGTGCTCTTCGCCGCCGGCGAGGGATATACCGACTCGATCGCCGTCGAGGACGTGCCGCACTACGCGGACGCGCTGCTTGCGCGCATCCACCGCACGTATCCGGAGCTGCATGCCCTCGTGCACAGCGGCAAGAAGCTCCCGCCCGAGGCGCTCGAGCGGCTGCGTACGCTTGCCGACGAGACGCTCAAGAATCTATGATGCACCATCCCCGCCGCCGGCAGAGAGGAGGAACGCCCCTTGACAAATCTGCATAAGATCCGCGCGCGCATCCGCAGCGTGAACAGCACGCAGCAGATCACCCGCACGATGAAAATGATCGCCGTGTCCAAGCTGCGCAAGACGCAGACGAGCCTTGCGGGCGTGCGCCTGTTTGCCGACAAGGGGCAGGAGGTGCTCAACGCCCTGCTCGCCGATGACGTCACCTTTGAGCACCCGTATCTCACGCCCCGGCGCCGCGTCGGGCACGTGTGCTACGTGGTGTTCTGGGGCAACCGCGGCCTGTGCGGGGCATACAATCAGGTGCTGCTGCGCCATCTGGAGCAGCTCGTGCACGCCGAGACGCGCCCCTGCTCCGTGATCGTGTGCGGCCGCTGGGGACGCGATGTCCTCGCCGGAACGGACCTGCCCGTGCGGGAGATCTGCGCCGGGCTGAGCGACACGCCCACCATGGCCGAGGCGCTCGAGATCGCCGAGACGCTCAAAAACCTCTACCGCACCGGTGAGGCGGACGAGATCCACCTCGTCTACCAGCGCTTCGACTCCGTGCTGCACCAGACCCCGGTGCACCGGCAGCTGCTGCCCGCCGCCCCGGAGGCCGACGCCCCCGCCGCGAACAACAACTATCTGTTCGTGCCGGACGCGCAGACCGTGCTCGACAACGTGCTCGAGCTGTACCTGAACAACACGGTCTACGCCGTGATGCTCGAGGCACGCGTGGGCGAGCACGCCGCGCGCATGACCGCGATGACCGCCGCCACAGACTCGACGGCGGAGCTCATCGAGGAGCTGAATCTGGACTTCAACCGTGCGCGTCAGGCCGCCATCACGACCGAGATCTCCGAGATCGTCGGCGGCAGTGCCGCACTCAAGCAATCACAAGGATCTGATTAACACCGCGGCGGCAGCGCCGCGTCCCACGAAGGGAGAACGTATGGAAAACGGTATCGTCAAAAGGGTCATCGGCCCGGTGGTGGACGTGCAGTTCCCGGCCGGAAAGCTGCCGGAGATCAACAACGCCATCGAGGTGCACACCGGCGAGCGGCGCATCGTCATGGAGGCGGTGCAGCAGCTCGGCGACAATACGGTGCGCTGCATCTCGCTCTTTTCCACCGACGGACTGCAGCGCGGCTGCCGCGCCGTCGACACCGGCACGAGCGTGAAAATGCCCGTCGGTGAGGCGACGCTCGGCCGCATGTTCAATGTCATCGGTGAGCCGATCGACGGCAAAGGCCCGGTCAACGCCGCGGAATATCTGCCCATCCACCGTGAGGCCCCGGCCTTCACGGATATTGCCCCCGCGACTGAGCTGCTCGAGACCGGCATCAAGGTCGTCGACCTGCTCGCGCCCTATGCCAAGGGCGGCAAGATCGGTCTGTTCGGCGGCGCGGGCGTAGGCAAGACCGTGCTCATCATGGAGCTCATCCGCAACATCGCCTACGAGCACGGCGGCTACTCCGTCTTTGCCGGCGTGGGCGAGCGCTCGCGCGAGGGCAACGACCTCTGGAACGAAATGAACGAGTCCGGCGTCATCAACAAGACCGCGCTCGTCTTCGGCCAGATGAACGAGCCGCCCGGAGCGCGTCTGCGCGTGCCGCTGTCGGGTCTGACGATTGCGGAAAACTTCCGCGACGAGTCCGGACAGGACGTGCTGCTGTTCATCGACAACATCTTCCGCTTCACACAGGCGGGCAGCGAGGTGTCGGCCCTGCTCGGACGTATGCCCTCCGCCGTCGGCTATCAGCCCACGCTTGCGACCGAGATGGGCAAGCTTCAGGAGCGCATCACATCCACGCGCAACGGCTCGGTCACGTCCGTGCAGGCGATCTATGTCCCCGCCGACGACCTGACCGACCCCGCCCCCGCCACGACGTTTGCCCACCTCGACGCCACGACCGTGCTCGACCGCGCCATCTCCGAGCTCGGCATCTACCCGGCTGTCGACCCGCTCGGCTCTACGTCGCGCATCCTCGAGCCGGACATCCTTGGCCGCCGCCACTATGACACCGCGCGCGCCGTGCAGCGCGTGCTGCAGAAGTATAAGGATCTGCAGGACATCATCGCCGTGCTCGGCATGGACGAGCTGAGCGTGGAGGACAAGGCCGCCGTCAACCGTGCGCGGCGCATCCAGCGCTTTTTGTCGCAGCCGTTCCACGTGGCGGAAAACTTCACCGGCATGGCCGGAAAGTACGTCCCGCTCTCGGAGACCATCCGCGGCTTTGAGGCCATCCTCGGCGGCGAGTGCGACGACATTCCCGAGCAGGCGTTCCTGTTCTGCGGCTCGATCGACGACGTGCTGCGCAAGCGCGACGCGCTCAAGTGAGGCACGCCATGACGGATACACTGCATCTGGAGATCATTACGGCCGGCGGCGCCGTCGTGGATACGCCGGCAGCACAGATCACGCTGCCGCTCGCCGACGGCGAGGTCGGCATCCTGCCCGGCCATGCGCCGCTGCTCGGCGCGCTCATGTGCGGCGTCGTGCGCTACACGACCGCCGGCAAGGAGCATTACTGTGCCGTGAGCCCCGGCACGGTGAATGTCGCCGCCGGGAACGTGACCGTGCTCGCCCGCACGGCCGAGCGCGCGCCGGACATCGACCTTGCCCGTGCCGAGGCCGCGCTGCACCGCGCCGAGTCGGATCTCGAGGCGCGCGGCATGGAGATGAACATCTCCACGCCCGAGGCCGCACGCGCACGCGCAAAGGCGCGCATCCGCGCAGCAGAGCTCTGGCGCAAAAACGGATAAAAAAGGTCTGAAAATCCCCGCGGCCGCCCCCGCATCCGGGCTGCCGCGGGGTTGCATTTTGGGCTGCGATATGAGAAAATGTCTGTGTATTGCTTACACAGACTTTTTTGCGTTTTTCGTCTTTCACGCTCTGGTGGGGGAATACGCCCCGCACGCTTTTTACAGGAGATGCATCCCATGTCCCAACCGAAACGCGGCCGCAGCTCGCAGGCCCAAAACCATCTGATCACCATCCTGCTCGCGCTCGTCATCGCGGGGCTTTCCATGTGGTTCGGCGCCGGCCGTGACGGCGGAAACGACCCCGACGCCGCCGCCACATCCATGCCCGGCAGCGGCCTGACCGTGACGTATCTCGACGTCGGTCAGGGCGACTGCACATTGCTGCAGTGCGACGGGCAGACCATGCTCATCGACGCCGGCATCGGCGAGCAGGCAAACCATATCACGACCTACCTCAAGCAGCAGGGCGTCAAAAGCATCGACTACCTCGTGTGCACACACGCACACGCCGACCACTGCGGCGGCATGAAGGCCGTCATTGCGGCCTTCCCGGTGCACACGCTCTACAGCTCTGTCACCTCGAGCAGCAACGGCGCGTTCCAGCGCGTCATGCGCGCGGCGGAGACAGCGAATCTCACCATCACCGTGCCGGGCGTCGGCGACACCTTCGCCCTCGGCGGTGCGACCGTGACCGTGCTCGGCCCGCAAAAGCACTACAGCGACGTCAACGACCAGAGCCTCATTCTGCGCGTGGACTACGGCAGCAACGCCTTTCTCTTCACGGGCGACGCCGAGTACCAGAGCGAGACGGATGTGCTCGACGCGGGTGAAAACGTCCGCTGTGACGTCATCAAGGCCGGTCACCACGGCAGCCGCACCTCCACGGGCTACCGTCTGCTGTATGAGGCGCAGCCCAAGTACGCCGTCATCAGCTGCGGCGCGGGGAACGAATACGGCCACCCGCACGACGACACGCTCAGCCGTCTGCGCGACGCGGACGTGACCGTCTACCGCACGGACCTCAACGGCACGGTCGTCTGCCGCTCCGACGGCTCGAACCTCACCTTTACCACCGAGAAAGAAGGATAACACCCATGCACCGCACCCCCTCGCCGACGGCCGCGTTCTGGCTCGCCGCGTTCACATACTTCATCTGGGGCTTTACGTTTCTCGCCTCGCGCGTCGCGCAAAATTACGGCACGCCGTTCGTACTGCTGTTCTGGCGCTTTGCGCTGGCATTCGTGCTGATGAATCTGCTGTGTCTGACGGGGCGCTTTCATGTACACCTGCACGGACGCGATCTCCGACCGGTGCTGCTGGCGGGACTGTTTGAGCCCGTGCTCTACTTCCCCTGTGAGCAGTACGGTCTCAAGCTGACGAGCACGTCGTTTTCCGGCGTCATGATCGCGCTCATCCCGCTGTGCTCGCTCATCTACGGAGCGGTGTTCCTGCACGAAAAGGCCACGCTGCAGCAGGTGCTGTTTTCGGTGCTGTCCGTCGCGGGCGTGATCGTGCTGGCTGTCTACGCCTCCGGCATCGGCGCGGGGAGTTTTCTCGGCTTTCTTGTCCTGCTCGGCACGGTCTTTGCCGGTGCGGCCTACATGGTCGCCAGCCGCGCCTGCGCCGACAGCTTTTCGGCCTTTGAGCGCACATACGTCACGTTCCTGATGGGCGCGGCGGCGTTCGGTGTGCTGTCTCTGCTCGAGCACCGGCACGATCTGAGCGCCGTCGTGCAGCCCATGACGCACGCGCCCTTCGTGCTGGCCATCCTGTTTTTGAGCGTGGTGGCCTCGGTGCTGTCCTACATTGCGCTCAACCGCGCACTCGAGGTGCTGCCCGTCGCGCGCACCGCGGTGCTCATCAATCTCTCGACCGTCGTGTCCGTACTCACCGGCGTGCTCATTTTGCACGAGCCGTTCGGCTGGATCAGCGCCGTAGCCTCGGCCGCCATTCTTGTCGGCATCTGGGGCGCACAGCGCTTCGCCGCGCCGACCGCAGGCAGCGAGCCGCTGTCCCTGTCATGAGCGCAGCCTGACCCAAATATTTTCACATCAGAAGGATGACCCCTATGCAATCTACCGAACAGAAAATCGAACGCGCCGCGCTGGCCGGTCTCGCCGCGGCGTGCATGGACGAGCGCGAGCGCTCGACGGATGTCTCTCTCGCCGAGCTCGCCGCGCTCGTAGAGACGGCCGGCGGACAGCCTGTGGCAACGCTGCTGCAGAGCAAGCCCACACCCGACCCGCGCACCTTCCTCGGCGAGGGCAAGGTGGCGGAGCTCCGGGAGCTGATCCTCGCCAACGACTGCGACCTCGCAGTGTTTGACAACGAGCTCTCCCCGTCGCAGATGCGCGTGCTGGAGGAGGAACTCGGCGTGCGCGTGCTCGACCGCTCGGGCCTGATCCTCGACATCTTTGCCCAGCGCGCCCGGACGCGCGAGGGTCAGCTGCAGGTGGAGCTGGCGCAGTACCAGTACCTGCTGCCGCGCCTGACCGGTATGTGGACGCACCTCGTGCGCCAGACGGCGTCCGGCGGCTCATCGCCGATCGGCACGCGCGGCCCCGGCGAGACGCAGCTCGAGACCGACCGCCGCCACATCCGCCGCAAGATCCAGAAGCTGCAGCAGGAGCTTGAGGACGTGCGCAAGGTGCGCCGCACCCAGCGCCGCCGCCGCGAGAAAAACGCCATGCCCGTCGTCGCGCTCGTCGGCTACACGAACGCCGGAAAGTCCACCCTGCTCAATTGCCTGACGGGGTCGGACATTCCGGCCAACGACCGCCTGTTCGACACGCTCGACACGACCACCCGCCGCTGGCGCGTCGACGCCGCGCAGGAGGTGCTGCTCTCGGACACGGTCGGCTTCATCCGCAAGCTGCCGACGCATCTGGTTGAGGCGTTCAAGGCAACACTCGAGGAGCTGACATATGCCGACGTGCTGCTGCACGTGATCGACCTCTCCAACCCCGAGTGGGAGACGCAGGCCGACGTCGTCGACCGGCTCATCGACCAGCTCGGCGCAGCGCATACGCCGTGCATCCGCGTGTTCAATAAGTGCGACGCCTATCTCGGCATCCTGCCGCACGGTGAGGACGTCGTGTGCATCTCCGCGCGCAGCGGCGAGGGCGCAAACGAGCTGACCGAGCGCGTGCGTGCGATCCTCGGACGCGCCGACCACCACGTGACGCTGCTGCTGCCGTATGCGCAGGGCGCGCTGCTTGAGACGCTGCACCGCGACTGTGCCGTGCTGCGCACCGACTACCGCGACGACGGCATCGCGCTCGAAGTCATCATCCACCCGGAGCAGTGGCCGCGGCTCGAGCCGTTCGTCATCCCGGACGAGGAGGTCTGAGCATGGACAGCTACCGCATCCCAACAGGCAATGGCGCGTCGGAATACGTGGAAAAGCGCTCGCGCTTTCTCGGTCTCGTGCAGCCGGTGCGCTCCGAGGACGAGGCGCGCGAGATCATCGCCGCGTGCAAAAAGCAGTACCACGACGCGCGGCACAACTGCTGGTGCTACCTGCTGCTCGACGGCACGGAGCGCTACTCCGACGACGGCGAGCCGCAGGGCACGGCCGGCATCCCGATGCTGGAGGTGTTTCGCCGTGCGGGCGTGACGAATGTCGTCTGCGTCGTCACGCGCTATTTCGGCGGCGTCCTGCTCGGCACGGGCGGTCTGCTGCGGGCATATACCGCCGCCGCTGCCGATGCGCTCGCAGACGCCGGGATCTCCGTGGTGCGCCGCTGGCTCGCGTGCGAGGTCAGCATGCCCTACGCGCTCTACGAGCCGGTGCGCGCGGCCGTTGCCGCGCTCGGCGGCGTCGTGCAGGAGACGCAGTATGCCGCCGCCGTGACGCTCTGCGCCCTGCTGCCGGAAGAAGCCGGCGAAGCCTTCGCCGTACAGGTGCGCGACCTGACGGCCGGCCGCTGCGCCGTGCGCCCCGTCGGCGAGACGGAGCGCGCCGTCCCCCTCGCAGACGCCGGTCTGTGAGCGGCGCAAAAGCGATCTTTCACCCCGATCAGGAGGTATTTTGATATGGATCTGACCCTTTCCGATTTCACCGCGCAGCTTGCCTCCGTGCAGCCCGCACCGGGCGGCGGAGGCGCTGCCGCGCTCACCGGGGCACTGGCCGCAAGCCTGACCGCGATGGCCGCAAATGTCACGGCGGCAAATCCCCGCTATGCCGAGCGCAGTGACGCGCTGCGCTCGCTCATCGACGCCTGTGAGACGCAGCGCACGACGCTGCTCGCGCTCATCGAGGCGGACGCAGCGGGCTTTTTGCCGCTGCAAAAGGCCTACGCCATCCCCAAGACCGACCCCGACCGCGCAGCGAAGCTCGCGGCGGCAGCGCAGACGGCCTGTCTCGCGCCGCTGGCAATGCTGGAGCACTGCGCACAGACCGCACTGCTGCTGACCGCCGCGCTCGAGACGGCAAGTCCCCTCCTGCGCTCGGATGTCGGCTGCGCCGCCGCTTTGTGCCGCGCCGCGGCGGAGGCTGCGGCCATGAACGTATTTGTCAACACCGGCCTGCTCACGCCGGACGAGCGCGCCGCGACCGAGGCGCGCGCCGAGCATCTGCGCGCGACCGTGGTGCAAAGCTGCACACAGACCGCGGACGCGGTGTTTGCCGCGCTGCGCGGGGAGGGCTGAGCGATGGCAACACGTCTGACCGGCGCGCCGGTCGCAAGTAAGATCTATGCGCAGGTGCGCGAAAAGGCAGCCGCGCTCGGCACACAGCCGTGTCTTGCGGCGGTATCCGTGGGCGCGCAGCCGGATGACCGCGCCTACCTGCGCAGCATCGCGCGCTCGGCGGACGGGTGCGGCGTGGCCGTGCGCCCGGTCGAACTGCCGGCAGACTGCGCGGCGGATGCCCTGACCGGCACGCTGCGCGCCCTGAGCGCGGACGACACCGTGCACGGCGTGCTGCTGCTGCGACCGCTGCCGAAGGCGCTGCGCGCACAGCACCTGCTCGACGCGCTCGACCCACGCAAGGATGTTGACGGCATGACGACGGCATCGCTCGGCGCACTGCTGACGGGCGCGGCGGGCTTTGCCCCCTGCACGGCCGAGGCGTGCCTGCACCTGCTGCGCGCATATGGCTTCGACCCAGCGGGCCGGCGCGTGACCGTCGTCGGCCGCAGCCTTGTCATCGGACGCCCGGCAGCGCTGCTGCTCACGCGCGCGGACGCGACCGTGACGCTCTGCCACCGGAAAACGCCCGGCCTCAGATCGGAAGAG
>UQSF01000009.1 GCA_900543625.1 uncultured Eubacteriales bacterium | reverse complement strand
ACCGGCAGCATCGCGCTGCCGCTGCTCGCCCACGCGCTCATCAATCTCACGGGCAGCGGCGCGGTATCCGCCGCGCCTCGGGCCGCGGCCTATCTGGCGGCGTCGGCGCTGTGCACGCTGTGCGCGCTGCGGCTGCTCAGGGATGCAGCCTGAATTCTGAACGCAACAGAAACAATCGAAGGAGAACAGACCCAGGATGAGATTTTACATTGACCCCGGCACGGGCAGCATGCTCTTTGCGATCCTCATCGGGATCATCGGCGCCGTCACGTATATGCTCAAGTCGTGGATTTTGAAGCTGCGCTTCGTGCTCAGCGGCGGCAAAAAGGTCGATACCGGCGCAAAGAAGATCCCGCTGGTCATTTTTTCGGATGACAAGCGGTATTGGAGCGTGTTCCGCCCCGTGTGCCGCGAGCTCGACAAAAAAGGCATCGACACGGTCTACATGACCGCCTCGCCGGACGACCCCGCACTCGAAAACGACCTCCCGCACATCCATGCGCAGTTCATCGAGGAGGGCAACAAGGCCTTCGCCAAGCTCAACTTCCTCAACGCCTCCATCGTGCTGGCCACGACGCCGGGGCTGGATGTCTACCAGTGGAAGCGCTCGAAGCAGGTCGACTATTACGTCCACCTGCCGCACGCGGCCAGCGACATCAGCGGCTACCGGATGTTCGGTATCGACTACTATGACGCCATCCTGCTCTCGGGTCAGTATCAGGTCGAGCAGGTGCGCGCGCTCGAAAAGCTGCGCGCGCTGCCCGCCAAGGAGATCGTCAAGGTCGGCATCCCGTACATGGATGATATGCTCGCGCGGCTGCACGCAGACCCGCCGCTGCCGGAGCATGAGCGCACGGTGCTGCTCGCGCCGTCCTGGGGCGAGAGCGCCATCCTCAAAAAATACGGCGGCCGGATCATTGACACCCTGCTTGCGACGGGGTACCACATCATCATCCGCCCGCACCCGCAGTCGTTCCGCTCCGAGCAGGACATGATGGAGAGGCTCATGCGCGCCTATCCCGACTCGCCGCAGCTCGAGTGGAACCGCGACGCGGACAACTACGACGTGCTGCGCCGCTCGGACATCCTCATTTCCGACTTCTCGGGCGTGATCTTCGATTTCTCGCTCGTGTATGACAAGCCCGTCATCTACACCGACACGGACTTTGACGACGCGCCTTATGACGCGTGGTGGCTCGACACGCCCTACTGGACGTTCGACGTGCTGCCGCGCATCGGCCAGAAGCTGACCGAGGAGAATATGCCGCGCCTGCGCGAGCTCATCGACGCCTGCCTGCGTGACCCCCGCTATCAGGCGGGGCGCGACGAGGCGCGGGCGCAGACCTGGGAGCACATCGGGCAGGGCGCGCGCAACACGGCCGATTACCTGGAGCGCAAGCTCACGGAGCTGTCCGCAAAGACGGCCTCCGACACCGAGATAGGAGAACAATAACATGTCATTCTGGGACATTCTGGGCACGCTGCTCATCAAGCCGCTTCAGCTGCTGTTTGAGGTGGTGTTCGTCATGGCCAACCGGGTCGTCGGCGACCCCGGCCTTGCCATCATCGCGCTGAGCCTTGCGATGAACTTCCTCGTGCTGCCGCTCTACCGGCGCGCCGACGCCATGCAGGAGGAGGAGCGCGAGACGGAGCTGCGCCTGCACAAGGGCGTGGCGCACATCAAAAAGACCTTCCGCGGCGACGAGCGCATGATGATGCTGCAGACCTACTACCGGCAGAACAACTACAAGCCGACCTATGTGCTCAAGGGCGCGACGTCGCTGTTTCTGGAGATCCCGTTTTTCATCGCGGCCTACGCCTTTCTCTCGAACCTCGAGCTGCTGCACGGCGTGTCCTTCGGGCCCATCCGCGACCTCGGCGCGCCCGACGGCCTGCTCACCGTGGCGGGCGTGACGGTCAACGTCCTGCCGTTTCTCATGACGGCGATCAACCTCGTCTCCTGCGTCATCTTCACCAAGGGCAGCCTGCCGAAAACGAAGGTGCAGCTGTATACCATGGCGCTGTTTTTCCTCGTGTTTCTCTACACGTCTCCGGCGGGGCTCGTGTTCTACTGGACGCTCAATAACCTCTTTTCGCTCATCAAGACGATCTTCTATAAGCTCAGGCACGCGCACATCATCCTCGGCGTGCTCTTCTCACTCGCGGGCATCGCTGCCGCTGTGTACGGTCTGTTTTTCTACGGACAGCCGACGCCGCGCCGTCTGGTGTTTTTCATCGCGGCGGCCCTCGTGCTGCAGCTCCCGCTGCTGGCCGTGCTGTGCAAGGGCAAGGTCCGGCTGCCGGAAAAGCTGCGCGGCGCGCAGCCGAGCAAGAAGCTCTTCGTCTCCGGCAGCGTCTTCCTCGCTGTGCTTACGGGGCTGCTGATCCCCTCGGCGGTCATCCACGCCTCGCCGCAGGAGTTTGTGAACATGACCAGCTTCCTGCATCCGGCGTGGTACATCGTCAGCGCCCTCTGCTTTGCTGTGGGCACGTTTGTCATCTGGTTCGGCATTTTTTACAGTCTTGCCAAGCCCTCGGTGAAGGCCCTTCTGGATCGGTGCGTCTGGGCGCTGTGCGGCATCGCGCTGGTGGACTATATGTTCTTCGGGCGCAGCCTCGGCAATCTCTCGGCGGGGCTCGTGTTTGACAACGGGCTGCAGTTTACAACGGGGCAGATGCTCGTGAACCTCGCCGTCGTGCTGGCCGTTTTCGCCGTGTTCACCTTCGCTGCGTCCAAGTGGCGGCAGCGCATCCCCGGCATCCTCACCGTGGGCATCATCGCCGTCGTGTGCATGTCTGTGGTGAACACCGTGGGCATCTGCCGCTCGATCAACGAGATCAAGGCCGGCGCACAGTCCGACGGCGGGACCCCGTCCTTCTCCCTGAGCAAGACGGGCAAAAACGTGATCGTGCTCATGCTCGACCGCGCCATGGGGCCGTACATTCCGTATATCTTCAACGAAAAGCCGGAGCTGGAGGCGCAGTTTGACGGCTTCACCTACTACAGCAACACCGCCTCGCTCGGCATCAAGACGAACATCAGCACGCCGTCCCTGTTCGGCGGCTATGAATACACGCCGGCCGAGCTGAACGCGCGCGATCAGGAGCTGCTTGTCGATAAGCAGAACGAGGCGCTCAAGGTGCTGCCGGTCATGTTCGATCAAAACGGCTTTGACGTCACCGTGCTCGAGCCTGTTTACGCCGGTTACGGCTGGGTGCCGGATCTCTCGATCTTTCAGGACTATCCGGACATCCGGCGCTTCAACGTCCGCGGCTACTTCTCCGACCCGAAGCTGCAGGCGCAGGCCATCCGCAGCAACAAGCGCAACTTCTTCTGCTACGCGCTCATGAAGGCGGCGCCGCTGTGCATTCAGGCAAATCTCTACGACTACGGCACCTACAATCAGGGCAACTTCGTGTCCGACGAGGGCTACGCCGGTCAATCGACCGACGGCGCGCTCACGGCGAGCGGCATCAGCGCAGGATTCATGAATTCCTACAACGTCCTCGCAAATCTCCCGAACATCACCCAGATCAGCAAGGACGACACAAACACCTACATGGTCCTGACCAACGACACGACCCACGATCCGGTGCTGCTGCAGGAGCCGGAATACGTCCCGGCGCTGGAGGTCGACAACACGCAGTACGAGCGCGAGCACGCCGACCGCTTCACGCTTAACGGCAGAACGATGACCGTGGAACAGCGCAATGACTATGCGTACTATCAGTGCAACGTCGCCGCGCTGCTCCAGCTCGGCAAATGGTTTGACTATCTGCGCGAAAACGGCGTTTACGACAACACGCGCATCATCGTCATGTCCGACCACGGCGGCACGATGGGACAGTTTCCCGAGCTGCTCGCGGACGACGGCATGGATGCCGAGAGCTTCGCCTCGCTGCTCATGGTCAAGGACTTCAACAGCAGGGGCTTTACGACGTCGGACGAGTTCATGCTCTCCGCCGATGTCCCGCTGCTGGCAGTGAAGGACGTGGTCGCAGATCCCGTCAACCCGTTTTCGGGGCGGCGCATCGACGAGGTCTCGAAGCCGAAGCAGGAGCAGCTGCTGCTCTACTCGTTCGAATGGGACGTCAACGTCAACTGCGGCACGCAGTTTATTGCCGGTGACTGGTACACCGTCAACGGCGACATCTGGAACAAAAACGCCTGGCATTCGGTCGCGAACAAAGCCGTGCTGACTGCCGACCGCTGAACGGAGGGAACAACTTGTACAAAGTAGACAATGCGGTCATTATGGCCGCCGGCACATCCAGCCGCTTCGCGCCGCTGTCGTATGAGACGCACAAGAGCCTGCTGACCGTGCGCGGCGAGGTGCTCATCGAGCGGCAGATCCGCCAGATCAAGGACGCCGGCATCGACAGCGTCGTGCTCGTGGGCGGGTATATGAAGGAGCGCTTTGCGTACCTGCGGGAGAAGTTCGGCGTCACCATTGTCGATAACCCCGAATACACCTGCCGCAACAATCACTCGAGCATTTATGCCGCGCGCCACCTGCTCGGCAACTCCTACATCTGCTCGTCGGACAACTACTTCTCGCGCAATCCCTTCGAGTCCTGCGTGGACGATGCCTATTATGCCGCGCTCTATGCCGACGGTCCCACGCCCGAGTGGTGCGTCTATGAGGGGGACGACGGCTATATCGACCGGGTCAGCGTCGGCGGCGAAAACGCATGGTACATGATGGGGCACGTGTTCTGGTCTGAACCTTTCAGCCGGAAATTCGTCGAGATCCTCGAGCGGGAATATGACACGCCGGAGATCCGCGACAAGCTCTGGGAGGCGGTCTACGCCGCGCATCTCGACGAGCTGAAGCTGCGCATCCGCCGCTATGATCAGAGTGACATCTTCGAGTTTGACAGCCTCGACGAGCTGCGCAGCTTTGACGCCAGCTACATCGACGACACCCGCTCGCAGATCATCCGGCAGCTCGCGGCGCGCCTTGGCTGCGGCGAGGCGGCGCTCACCGATTTTCACGCGCGCAAGGCGTGCGGCAGCACGCAGGCGGTCGGCTTCACCTTCCGTTATCAGAACGAGACGTATCAGTACGACTATAAAAATAAAGAAATGGAGAAGATCAATGGCTAAAGAAATTGTGCAGGCGGATCTCGGCCGGATCCGGGCGCTGCTCGACGAGGTGCTCGGGCGCTCCGATTACAGCGACGTGCAGAGAATGGGCGGCCTCACCAACCGCACCTACTGCGTGTCGTTTGCCGACGGCAGCCGCATCATGGTGCGCATCCCCGGCGAGGGCACGGAGGAACTCATCGACCGCGCCGACGAGAAGGTGAGCACGGAGCTCGCCTGCCGCCTCGGCATCGACGCTAAGCTCTACTTCTTCGGTGACGACGGCGAAAAGGTGTCGCAGTTCGTGCCGAACGCCGTCACCATGTCGGCCGAGACGATGCGCGGCGACAAGCGCATCCGTCAGGCGGCGCAGCTGCTCAAGATGCTGCACGGCAGCGGCGTCGACACCGGCGTCCCCTTCGAGGTGTTCGACATGGCCGCGGGCTATGAGAAGATCATCGAGGAAAACAGCGTGCCCATGTTCGGCGACTATGCGCAGGTCAAGGCGGCGGTCATGGCCGTCAAGGCGCAGGTCGACAGCGTCTGCGACATCCAAAACGTCCCCTGCCACAACGACCCGCTGTGCGAAAACTGGGTGCTCTCGGCAGACGACGACCGGCTCTATCTCATCGACTGGGAGTACGCCGGCATGAACGACGGCATCTGGGATCTCGCCGACGTGTCGATCGAGGGCGTGTTCACGCCGGAAAACGACGAGCTGCTGCTTACCGAGTATCTCGGCAGCAAACCCGACCAGAACGAATACAAGCATTTCCTTGCCAACAAGATCTACGTCGACTACCTCTGGACGCTCTGGGCAAAGACCCGCGTGCCGTATGACGGCCAGCCCATGGAGGACTGGGCGGTGGAGCGCTATGCCCGTCTGAAGGACAACCTCCGCCTCTTTGCCGAGGCCTGAGCGCAGCAAGCGCAGAAAGGAACAAAAGCTATGTTTTATGGTATTGCAGCGGGCGCGACCTGGGCGGTGGAGACCATCATCCTCGGCATCGCGCTGTCGATGACGCCGTTTATCTCGACCGAGCAGGCGATCTTCCTCGCGCCGTTTGTGAGCACCTTCATCCACGACGCGTTTTCCGCGCTCTGGGCGACGCTGTATAACGGCGTGCGCGGCAACCTCAAAAATGTCTACAAGGCCGCCTTCAAGACCAAGAGCGGCAAGTTCGTCATGCTCGCCGCCGTCATCGGCGGACCGATCGGCATGACGGGCTACGTGCTCGCCATCAACTACATGGGCGCGTCCATCGGCGCGGTCGCCAGCGCGGTCTTTCCCGCGATCGGCGCGATCCTCGCCTATTTCTTCCTCAAGGAAAAGATGCAGTGGTACCGCTGGATCTTCCTGCTGGCGACGCTGCTGGGCGTCTACGGTCTGAGCTACTCGCCGGAGCTGAACATCACCGACTTCTGGCTCGGCATCGTCGGCGCGATGATGTGCGCCTTCGGCTGGGGCATCGAGGCGGTCATCCTCGCCAAATGTATGCAGGACCCCGACGTGAAGGACGAATATGCCCTGCAGATCCGCCAGACCACCTCGGCACTGGTCTACGGCATCGTGCTGCTGCCCCTGCTGCACGGCTGGGGCTTCACGGTGAGCCTGTTCACCTCCGGCACCGGCTGGCTGCTGCCCGTCATCGCGATCGCGGCGTTTTTCGCCACGCTGTCCTACCTGTGCTACTACCGCGCGATCGCCGCGATCGGCGCGTCGAAGTCCATGGCGCTCAACGTCACCTATGCCGCCTGGGCGATCTTCTTCACGGCGGTGTTCCTCGGCGACACGAGCGTGCTCACGCCGACGACGATCATCTGCGCGCTCATCGTCATCGTCTGCGGCATTCTGACCGCGGCCGACGGCAAGGACCTCTTTTCCAAAAGCAAAGCATAACGCAAGCCTGTCAAAAAGTAATACTTTTTGACAGGCCGGAAACTGTGCCGCTCAGAGCTCTGGGCGGCACAGTTTCTTTCTCATATAGCCTGTTAAGGGCTTGACATTCTTCGCTTTTCGCAGTACACTGCATCTGTCAGCGAAACTGACAAAACGAAGAGGAGGCGAACGCACTTGCCGCACGAGGAGCAGAGAGAAAAGAATATCCGGCTGGTCACGGAGGTCGCGCTGGACTGTTTTCTGGCCAACGGGATCGAAAAGACCAAGGTCGCAGACATCGCGCTGCGCTCCGGACTCACCGAGCGGTCGGTCTTTCGCTACTTTGAGACCAAGGCCGATCTGGTCCTGGCCGCGTCCCTGCTCTACTGGAACCGCATCCTCGAGCGCATCGACCGGATGTCCCACGCGGCGTCCGGCGGCGGCACGACCGGCCTGCAGGACGCGGAAAACGTCCTCATCTGCTATTCTCAGCTCTATCACCTCGACCCGAACGGGATGCGCTTCACGCTCGACGCGGAGCTGACGCTGCACACCGCGGGCAGGCTCCACGAGATCAAAAACCAGCCGCCCGAACCGTTTGAGACCTCCGGCGGCCCGATGGCCAAGGCGATTCGCAAGGGGCTCGCCGACGGCTCGATCAGCCCGGATGTCGATGTGCGGGAGATCTACTACAACTCCTACGACGCGATCCTCGGCATCATGCAGCGCCTGTCCATCGGCGGCTCGCCGAGCGCGGGCGCGCTCGATTACGACAGCCGGATGCGCCACCTGAGCCGGATGTTCGTGCGCGCGCTCAGCGGCAAATAACCACATACACAGCAGATCCCGAGCCATCGGGATTTGTGTATACCCACTTGTGTCAGTATGGCTGACACAAGCGGAGAAGGAAGATAGAAATCCAAAGAAAGAAGGGCCGCAATGAAGGAACTGAAGCATTTGATGTATTTTGAGCGCCTGCTGGACGATGCACACAACGAGCTCGTCCGTCAGGCCGAAGCGGAAGGGGATCTGGCGATCGGCTATACCTGCTTTCACGCGCCGGAGGTGCTGCTGAATCTGGGCAGCTGCTTCTCGGTGCGTCTGCGCGCGCCGCACACCACGTCCATGGAGCTGGCCACCTATTACATGGCCAACAACAGCTGCGAGTTTTCCCGCGCCATCCTCGAGCGCGCGCTCGAGGGCAACTACAGCTTCCTGCACGCCATGGCGGGCGTCGACGTGTGCGAGGCCAACAACCGCGCCATCGAGAACATGGAGATCATGCACGCGCAGGGTGCGGACAAGGACAAATTCTTCTACTGCAACCTCGACATCCCGTATTCCGACGATGAGGACTGTGTCGAGCACATCTGCGAGCAGGTCTCGCGCAAGATCCTCAAGCCCATGCGCGAAAACTACGGCGTCGACACCTCGGACGCCGCCATCCGCGCCGCAGTCAGCGAGCACAACGAGGTCTGCCGCATCCTCACCGAGATCGGCGAGACGCGCAAGCTCGACAACCCGCCCATCACGGGCTATGAATACGCCGTGCTGGTGCTCGTGAGCTACGTCTGCCCGAAGCGGCTGATCCTGCCGCTGCTGCGCGAGACGCTCGCCGAGGTAAAGACGCGCGAGGTCGATGCGCAGAAAAACTACCGTGTGCGCGTCGCCGTCGTCGGCTCTGAGATCGACGACCCGGATCTGATCCGGCTCATCGAGAGCTGCGGCGCGCTGGTAGTCGCCGACCGCTACTGCTATGGCAGCTTCCCCGGCCGTCAGGAGATCGTGCTCACGGACGGCGAGGATGCGCTCACGCAGGTGTGCCGCTGGTATCTGCAGCACACCGAGTGCCCGCGCCAGAGCGCGCTGCACCGCGTCCAGTACCGCAACGACCACGTCGCCCAGCTCGTGCACGACTTCAAGGCCGACGGCGCGATCTACGAGCAGATGAAGTTCTGCACCTACTGGTCGTATGAGCGCGTGATCGCAAACCAGGTCATGCCGCGTGATTACGGCATCCACATCCTCTCCATCGACCGCCCCTACATCGCGGGGCAGAGCGGTCAGCTGCGCACGCGCGTGCAGGCCTTCGTGGAGAGCCTGGAAATGAAGCAGCTGCGTGCAGCGCAAAAGGAGGACAACTGACATGGCCTATAACCCCAAAACCGGCAAGGGCCTCGGCCGCTTCTATTCCGCCGAGCACCGCGCCTTCCGCGCCCGCGAATGGCGCGGCTTCCGGGACACGTTTTATGATTTCTTCCGCTGGCTCTATCTCTACGGCTTCATGGCCGCAAAGCTCGGCTGCCACCCGATCCTGATGGTCAAGGCCATGCTGCGCTACCGCTGGATGGTGTCCTACCTCACCGCGGCGCACATGGTTGACCGCCATACCATGGGTCTGCGCGGCAAGGAGCTGCGCTATGCGCACAACCAGTTTTTCTCCGTGCTGCACAACTCCGTCCTCGGCGTGCGCGACATCATCGTGCGCGATAAAAACCTGCGCCCCAACAGCAAGCGCGCGGCAAAGCTGCGCGAGAACACCGTCATGTTCGACGAGATGACCCCGCACCTGATCATGATGGGCTTCCCCACCGTGAAGTGGATCGACATCGCCATGTTCGCCGTCGGTCTGCCGTCGGAGGTCGACCAGAACGCCAGTATGTTCTACATCGACGCCATGGAGCACCTCGGTCTGCCGGCGGACGTCTGCCCCGAGCCCGCCGCCGAGTGCGGCGTCGCCGTGGTGGACGACTATCCGCGCGTCGGCAAGTGCTACTTCACCGGCACGATGCCGTGCGACGGCGCGATCTCGCAGACGAACATCCTCACGCGGCACTTCAAGGACCTGCCCTCGTTCCAGATCACGCCGCCGCAGCGTGTCAACGAGCCGGAGGTGCAGACCTACGCGGTCAAGAACCTCAAGAAGGGCATCGAATTTCTCGAGCAGCAGTTCGGCGTCAAGTGGGACTGGGATGCCTTCTGGAAAAACGCCGAGATGTACAACGACACCTCGCGCTGCATGGTCGAAAAGTGGGACGTCAACTGCACCGACCACCCGCAGGTCTGCGGCGCGGCGCTGGCGCTGCAGCGCGAATATGAGTTCCAGGCGGCGGCGTGCATGGACAAGTTCATGCACAAGACGGACCTGCGCGTCACGAAGATGATGCTCAAGGGCTACGAGCAGGACAAGGCAACCAACGCGCCCAAGCCGAAATACCGCTGCCTCGTCTGGGCGTGCCCCGCGCACTACTATACCAACTTCACCTACTGGACGCAGCACTGCTGGGGCGTCACCTGCGTCAACGACATGGAGGCCATGCTCAGCTACCTGCCCATCACCATCGGCGACAAGGAGCAGGCGCTGGCCGATCTCGCGCGCTGCTACGAGAAGATGATGATGCGCTCGCACACCAACGGCGGCTATGTCAACCTGCTCGACGAGTGCTGGAAGATGTGCGAGAAGTTCCACACGAACATCGTCATCATGTACGACCACGTGTCGTGCAAGAACGTCGGCGGTCTGCACGGTCTGTTCGAGGACCAGGCGCGCGAGCGCGGCATCCACCTCATCTGGATCCCGCACGACGTCATGGACCCGCGCACGGTCTCGCGCCGCGAGATGCGCGAGGCGTTCAGCCAGTACATGGTCACGGTGCTCAACGAGAAGCCGCTTGACCCCACTCTGTTGGATTACGAAGACGCACTCAGCTGGTAAGGAGGAACGAACATGGCTTGGTATTGGATCGTGCTCATCGTGCTCGCCGCGCTTTTTGGTCTGCTGTTTCTGGCATACATGACCAACGCGGACATGAAGCTCATCGAAAAGATCTACAACGCGCTCATCGCATACCACGACGCCAAGGACGTCGAGGAGCAGATCTGACGCGCACAGCGGGGGACGCGCCCCCGGGAATACAACGAGCCGGGGCGGTCTATGACCGCCCCGGTGTGTTTTTGCCGGAAAACCTGTCGGCCTGCCGCGCGCACGGTTGCAGGCCGAGAAATATTTTCTTCGCCGCACGTAGCGCCGGAGAAAAGGATGGGATTTTCTTTCGCCGCGCCCCTTGCGGGGCGCGACGACCAACCAGCGTACCCAGTTCGAGACATACCAAATTTCAATCCACGCGCCCCTTGCGGGGCGCGACGGCATAGCCCCGGTCGGACCACTTGTTGTAGTCGATTTCAATCCACGCACCCGTGATTTGATTCCGCTCCCTTCTGAAAAACAGCCGGTTGGTCATTTGGCCAGCCGGCTGTTTGATCATGATGGGAACCACTGCATACGGGATGAAGGCGGCAAGCCGACGATATCATTGATACAAGAAAAGCTTTACAACGAAATTGCGCGCAAGCGGCGACTTTACGTTGTGATGTGCTCGACAGTGTCGCAAAGAAAAAACGAAAACGCCCTTGCGCGGCACGGCCTGCATAGATTACCGGAATTTGCAGAAAATAGGGTTGCCGAAACGCAAAACAGAGCAAAGGAGTTTTCAGAATATGAAGGCAACCGGAATCGTGCGCCGGATCGACGACCTCGGCCGCGTGGTCATCCCCAAGGAGATCCGCCGCACCATGCGCATCCGCGAGGGCGACCCGCTGGAGATCTACACCGATACCGACGGGCAGGTCATTTTTAAGAAGTATTCCCCGATGGGCGAGTTGTCTGAGTTCGCCGTGCAGATCTGCGATGCGCTGCACAAGACCACTGGCGAGATCGCCGCCGTGTGCGACCGAGACACCGTCATTGCCGTGGCCGGCGGCGGCAAGCGGGAGCTGCTCGAGCGGCGCGTCAGCCGCGAGCTTGAGGAGCTCATGACCGCGCGCGGCCAATATGCGGCCGATACCTGCACGCTGCCGGTCACCGAGACCGATGAGCGCTACGCCGTGGCCGTGGCCGCGCCTATCCTTTCCGAAGGCGACGTGCTCGGCTGCGTGCTGTTTGCCGCCGCGCGCGGCGGCGCCCCCGCCGGAGAAACCGAGCGCAAGCTCGCGCAGGCGGTCGCCGGCTTTCTCGGCAAGCAGATGGAGAGCTGAAAGCCACCGAAAGCAGAAAAAGACCTCCGGGTACGCCCGGAGGTCTTTCGCTATGCGTGCAGCCATTGCGCGCCCTGTACGCTGCAGGTGCGCCCTGATCCTGAGACGGGATGAACGTGCCGATCGCGGAGAACAATGGTAGATAACGCGGTAAATAGAGATCAGATAAAAGAGAAAAGAATTGATAAAAAAGAGATGGGTCAGATCGCAAATGGACAAAAACAGTGCGTACGCAGCCATCCCAACTGCACTATGGTAGTTGCAGTTTAGCCCAGCTGGGATGAAAAGTCAAGATAAAATCGCCTGAAATCTGTAAAATCAGGGATTGACAGGAAATTCACGCGCATGGCAAAACTCTGGCAAAGGAAAACCGTTGAACTTCGCGGCGTTCTGATGTAAAATAAAAAGGTACGCAATCAAACGATACTGCAGCAAGAGGGAGGTACGGCGCATGACCGTATTGGTGACCGGCGGCATGGGCTACATCGGCAGCCACACGTGCGTGGAGCTGCTCGAGCAGGGCATGGATGTCGTCGTGGTGGACAATCTCGTCAACAGCAGCGCGGAGGCGGGCAGACGGGTCGAGCAGATCACGGGCAAGCCCCTGAAGTTCTACCAGATGGACGTGCGTGACCGCGCCGGACTCGACCGCATTTTTACCGAGCAGAAGATCGACTGTGTCATCCATTTTGCCGGCCTCAAGGCCGTGGGCGAGTCGGTGCATATGCCGCTGGAATATTACGACAACAACCTTGGCTCGACCGTCACGCTCTGCGAGGCAATGCGCGACCACGGGGTCAAGCAGATCATCTTCTCGTCGTCGGCGACGGTGTACTCCGGCGACAACGACATGCCGCTCTACGAGACGTCCCGCACCGGCAGCTGCACGAATCCCTACGGCTGGACGAAGTACGTCTGCGAGCAGATCCTGCGCGACTGTGTGGTGGCTGACCCGAGCTGGTCGGTCGTGCTGCTGCGCTACTTCAACCCCATCGGTGCGCACCCGAGCGGCCTCATCGGCGAGGATCCGCGCGGCGTGCCGAACAACCTCATGCCCTACATCTCGCAGACGGCCATCGGCCGGCTGGAGTGCCTGAACGTGTTCGGCGACGACTATGACACGCCCGACGGCACCGGCGTGCGCGACTATATCCACGTCATGGATCTTGCGCGCGGCCACGTCTCGGCCATCGCCTACATGGCGGCGCACACGGGCGAGAGCATTTTTAACCTCGGCACCGGCCGGGGCTACAGCGTGCTCGAAATGGTGCACGCCTTTGAAGCGGCCAACCATGTGCACGTGCCCTACCGCATCGCGCCGCGCCGCGCGGGCGACCTGCCGACGGTGTACGCCTGCCCGGACAAGAGCGCGCGCATCCTCGGCTGGCGCGCGGACTACTCGCTCGAGGATATGTGCCGCGACAGCTGGCGCTGGCAGACCCAGAACCCAAACGGCTACGAAACTGCCTGACGGCAACGCTTTGCGGCTCGCTCCGGCGATCCGCAAAAGCCTTGCGCCGCCTGTAGGCGGCGCATTTTTGCGGCCTGAAGCCGGGCCGGTCGTGTGTGTTTTGCACAAGCAAAATAAAAATATGTGTTGACATAAGACACAAGATATTGTACGATATACCCGCTCTCAATACAAAATAAAGCGGTTTTCCGCACAAGATATTGTGTTTTCGATTACGAGGGGGAGGAATAGAAAATGAAGATCATCAAGAGAAACGGTGCAGAGGCGACCTTTGATATCTCGAAGATCATCATGGCCGTCACGAAGGCCAATGCCGCTGTCGAGGAGGGCGCGCGCATGACGCCGCGCCAGATCCAGCGCATCGCCGAGAGCGTGGAGCTCGCCTGTCAGGAGCTCGGCCGCAGCGCCGCCGTGGAAGAAATCCAGGACATGGTCGAAAAGCAGATCATGGCGCACGGCGCGTTCGAGGTCGCCAAGGCCTACATCACCTACCGCTACACCCGCAGTCTGGTGCGCCGCGCCAACACGACCGACGACCGCATCCTGAGCCTGATCGAGTGCAACAACGAGGAGGCCAAGCAGGAAAACTCCAACAAGAACCCGATCGTCAACAGCACGCAGCGTGACTACATGGCCGGCGAGGTCAGCCGCGACATCACCAACCGCATCCTGCTGCCCAAGGACATCGTCGAGGCGCACGAGGAGGGCATCATCCACTTCCACGACGCCGACTATTACGCGCAGCATATGCACAACTGCGACCTCGTGAACCTTGAGGATATGCTCGAAAACGGCACCGTCATCACCGGCACGCTCATCGAGCGGCCGCACAGCTTCTCGACCGCGTGCAACATCGCGACCCAGATCATCGCGCAGGTCGCCTCCAACCAGTACGGCGGGCAGTCGATCTCGCTGACGCATCTGGCGCCGTTCGTGCAGGTCAGCCGCGAGCGCATCCGCCGCGAGGTCGCGGCCGAGATGCAGGCCATCGACGCGCATCCGGGCGAGGAGAAGCTGGCCGAGCTGGTCGAAAACCGCGTCCGCGAGGAGATCCGCCGCGGCGTGCAGACGATCCAGTATCAGGTCGTCACGCTGCTGACCACGAACGGTCAGGCGCCGTTCGTGACGGTGTTCATGTACCTCGGCGAGGCGAAAAACGAGCAGGAGCGCCATGACCTCGCCATGATCATCGAGGAGACGCTGCGCCAGCGCTATCAGGGCGTGAAAAACGAGAAGGGCGTCTGGGTCACGCCGGCGTTCCCGAAACTGATCTACGTGCTTGAGGAGGACAATATCCACGAGGATTCGCCCTACTGGTATCTCACGGAGCTGGCCGCCCGCTGCACCGCCAAGCGCATGGTGCCGGACTACATCTCCGAAAAGAAGATGCTCGAGCTCAAGGTGGACAAAAACGGCGAGGGCCACTGCTACACCTGCATGGGCTGCCGCAGCTTCCTGACGCCGTATGTCGACGAAAACGGCAAGCCGAAGTACTACGGCCGCTTCAATCAGGGCGTCGTGACCATCAACCTGCCGGACGTGGCGCTGTCCTCCGGCGGCAACATGGAGAAATTCTGGCAGATCTTTGACGAGCGGCTGGAGCTGTGCCACCGCGCGCTCATGTGCCGCCACGAGCGGCTCAAGGGCACGCTCTCGGACGCCGCGCCCATCCTGTGGCAGTACGGTGCGCTGGCGCGCCTGAAAAAGGGTGAGCCGATCGACAAGCTCCTCTACGGCGGCTACTCGACCATCTCCCTCGGCTACGCGGGACTGTATGAGTGCGTCAAGTACATGACCGGCAAGTCCCACACCGACCCCTCGGCGACGCCGTTCGCGCTCGAGGTGATGCAGCACATGAACGATGCCTGCAAGCAGTGGAAGCAGATGCACAACATCGACTTCAGCCTCTACGGCACGCCGCTGGAGTCCACGACGTACAAGTTCGCCAAGTGCCTGCAGAAGCGCTTCGGCATCATTCCCGGCGTCACGGACAAGGGCTATATCACCAACAGCTACCACATCCACGTGACGGAGAACATCGACGCGTTCAGCAAGCTCGCCTTCGAGTCGAAGTTCCAGGCGCTCTCCCCCGGCGGCGCGATCAGCTACGTCGAGGTGCCGAACATGCAGAACAATATCCCGGCGGTGCTCGAGGTGATGAAGTTCATCTACGACAACATCATGTACGCCGAGCTCAACACCAAGAGCGACTACTGTCAGGTCTGCGGCTACGACGGCGAGATCGAGATCGTCGAGCACGACGGCAAGCTCATCTGGCGCTGCCCGAACTGCGGCAACACGGATCAGGACAAGATGAACGTCGCCCGCCGCACCTGCGGCTACATCGGCACGCAGTTCTGGAATCAGGGCCGCACGCAGGAGATCAAGGAGCGCGTGCTGCACCTGTAAGGCGGCTCGCGGAGAAAAAATACCCGGCGGGCGTGTCTGAAGCGGCGCGCCCGCTGTTTGTGAGGAATTGCTATGAATTACGGTCAGATCAAGACCTGCGACATCGCCAACGGCGTCGGCGTGCGCGTGACGCTGTTCGTCTCCGGCTGCACGAATCACTGCTACAACTGCTTCCAGCCGCAGACGTGGGACTTTCATTACGGCCAGCCGTTTGACGCGGCGGCCGAGCAGATCATCTTCAACGAGCTGGAAAAGCCCTTCATCCGCGGGCTGACGCTGCTCGGCGGCGACCCGTTTGAGCCGGAGAATCAGCGCGCGCTCGTGCCGTTTCTGCACCGGGTGCGCGAGCGCTATCCGGATAAGGACATCTGGGCGTTTTCGGGCTTCGTGCTCGACAAGGAGCTCACCGTCGACGGCGCGCACCCGCGCTGCGAGGTGACCGACGAGATGCTCTCGCTCATCGACATCCTCGTCGACGGGCGCTATGTGGACGCGCAGCGCAACCTCAGCCTGCGCTTTCGCGGCTCGGAAAACCAGCGCATCATCGACATGAACCGCACCCGCGCGGCGGGGCACATCGTACTCTGGGAGGGCATGAACGGATGGAAGTGAAGATCCGGAAGCTGCGCCCCGGCGCCGTCACCCCGCGGCGCGGCAGCGCGGACGCGGCGGGCTATGATCTCTACGCCTGCCCGGCGGACGGGCAGAGCGTCACGATCGCGCCGCACACGACGGCCATGATCGGCACGGGGCTTGCCCTCGCCATTCCGGCGGGGTATTTCGGCGGCGTGTTCGCGCGCAGCGGCCTTGCGTCCAGGCAGGGGCTGCGCCCGGCAAACTGCGTCGGCGTGATCGACGCCGACTACCGCGGCGAGTGCACCGTCGCGCTGCACAATGACACGGACGAAGTGCGCACCGTCGCCCCCGGCGACCGCATCGCCCAGCTCGTGATCCTGCCGTTTCTCGCGGCGGAATTTTCGGACGCCGACACGCTCGACGAAACTGACCGCGGCGCGGGCGGCTTTGGCAGCACCGGCCGGTAAAGCAACAATAACGCAGCCCCCTTCGAGCGTCTCGAAGGGGGCTGCGTTTTGCTTTATTCAGCGCCAGACTTGCTTTATTCAGCGGCAGTCTGCGAACACGGGCGAGAATTCGTCGAGCTTTTCGCACGTGTAGCGCCGGGTGTTGTCCTCGCACACGGGCAGCATCTGCTGCGTGAATGCGGCGCAGCGCGTCCATTCATCGGTGACGGCCTGACTGTGCGCGGTGTTCAGGTCGTAGTGCTGCGCGAGATAGTCGGCGAGGTAGGGCGTGAATTTCTCCGCGCCGAAAATGTTCAGATGCTCGGCGTTGGCGAAATCATTGAGCGGGTCGAGGCCAATGGCGTCCATCTGCGTGTCGAAATTCACGAAGTCGTAGCCGTACTCCTGCACGACGGATTCAAGCTTTGCAAACACGGTATCATAGTTTTCAATGACGGTGCGGTGCGGGAAGCGGGCAAAGAGCACGTTTTGAATACCAAGCTTCTTTGCTGTCTCGCAGAAGGTGCGCAGGCTCTGCTCGTTGAAATCGTCGAGCGATTGCTGGCGCACGGGGATCTCATCCGTCTCCGTGAGAAACATGGAGATGGACAAAAACGGCTTGGTGTACGAATAGCCCACGTCGCGCGCCTGCTGCTGCAGGGACAGCGAATTGCGGATGAGGTCCCGCTTTCTCCAGTTGTCGTGGTATTTGAGCAGCGGTATATAGTACGACAGGCGCTTGCCCTGCACGCACTCGCCAATGGCCTGCACCTTGTTGCATGAGAGCGGCAGCGTGTCGAGCCACTCGCGCGTTGCGGCCTTGCCGAGCTCCTTGCGCTCGTCCTCCGTGTAGAGAAAGCCGTTGACCTCGACCACGTAGACCGCGGGGCTCTGCCGCTTGGCGGCCTCACGCAGCATGGAGGGGTACATGGTCCCCTGCGCGGCCGATACGGCCAGCGGGTAACTTGTAAACCCGGCGTGCTGCCATGCCAGCGGTGCGCAGTAATCCGTGAACGTCTCGCTCGCGCCGAGGATCATGACATCGAGCGAGTTTTTCGGCTCCAGATAGAAGCTGCGGATGTACTGCTGCTCGGTGGCGTTGTTGACGGTCAGCAGCCGCGTGAGCGCGCCGTAGACCAGCGCCACGATGAGCAGAAACGCGATCACGCGCACGACGGTATTTCTTTTTGCGTGTTGTTTTGGATTCATTGATATTCTCCACATGCTGTGTTAGCGCCACGCGGCAAATTGCGGCGAAAACTCGTTGAGATTCTGCTCCGTGTTCGCAGCGGCCAGCTCCTTGCACAGCGGCAGCGTCTGCGTCACGAAGGCGGCGCAGCGGTCCCACATGGCGGTGAGCTCGGCGCTGTACGTGCCCGTCAGGTCATAATGCGCGGTGAGATACTGCCCGAGCCACGCGGTGAAGATCTCCATGCCGGCGGTGTTGAGGTGGTCGGAGTCGATAAAATCCGCGCAGCGGTCGAGCCCGATCGTGTCGAACGCGTCGTGCAGGTCGAGCAGGTCGTAGCCGTATTCGCCCACGACGGCGGCCACGTCGTCAAAGACGCCGGGGTCGGTCGTCTGCGTGCGGTGCGGCGTGCGCAGAAAGAGCGTCTGCACGCCGAGACTCTGCGCCTGCGCGCAGAACGCGCGCAGATACTGTTCGTTCGCCGCGCTGAGCGTCAGCGGCCGGACATCGGGCTCAAAATCCGCGGACAGGGACTTGCACACCGTCTCCACGCCCTTGGTCAGCGAGCAGCCGGTCTCATCCATGATGTGCAGACGCCGCTGCACCGGCACCCATTTCCCCACCTGGTACCAGTTGGTGTGGTACTTGGCGATGTTGAAGTAAAACGAGGTCTGCAGCTCTCGCGGCACACAGGTGCGGATGGTCTCGAGCCGGTTGCGCGACCAGGGGATGTTGTCGATCCACTTGCGGAGGTTGGCCTCCAGCGTTTCCGGGTTCTCGTCGTTGATGAAGCCGTCGATGTCCACGACGATCAGCTTCGGGTGCTGGCGATCCACGGCCTCCGTGAGCAGGGAGCCGTAGAGCCGTGCCGGAATGTTTGAGACCGTCAGCGGATAGCTCGTGTAGCCGTACTGCTGCCACGCGAGCGGGGCGCTGTAGCCGGTGTAGAGCTGGCTCGCGCCGATGAGCACCACGTCGAGGCTGTCCTCCGGCTCGAGGAAGAAGCCGTGCACGTGGCGCTTGTCCCAGTCGTTATTCGCGACGAGCATCGGGGAGATGAGCCCGATGCCCAGCACGGCAATGAGCACGAAAACGATCGCGCGTACCGCTGTGCGGGATTTGGAGATCGGTCGTTTTGTCATAGCTTAAAACTGCATATACACGAATTCGGATGCCTGCACGCCGGGGCCGTAAACGCCCATGAGCACGACGGCGAAGATGCCGGCAAGCAGCACGGCCCAGCGCAGGGCGAGACACTTCTCGTCGAGGATCTCGCGGATGGTGCGCTGCGAGCGCTCCTGAATGACGGAGGCGGTGAAGATCACGACCGTGCCGAACAGCAGCACGGCCCAGTCATACCGCGTCAGCGGCAGGGCCTCGAGCACGGCGCCCGGCCGCAGCTGCGACAGGTGCAGGTCGGTCACGGATTTTAACATCATGCCCATCGCGGCGCGGAAGCCGTCGGCGATGTCAAAGTAATAGCCGATGAGCACGACCACGAACGTACGCAGCATCGAAAACACCTGATACCACGCGCTTTTTCGCTCAATGTGCAGCGCGGTGACGACCTTGTCCGACACCGGCTGCAGCAGCGTGGACACAAGGATGACCATGCCGTTCCAGAAGCCGAAGGCGACGTACTTCCAGCTCGCCCCGTGCCAGATGCCGATGATGAGAAACGTGATCAGCGAGGCCACGGCCGTCGGCAGGACCTTGCCGATGTGGCTGCCGAGGTGCTGCCTGGCGTGGCGTCCCCAGTTGAGAAACGCCTTCGAGATCGACAGCGGATAGAACAGGTAGTTGCGCAGCCAGTCGCCGAGCGAGATGTGCCAGCGGTGCCAGTACTCGGTGAGTGTGCGCGAGAAGTACGGCCGGCGGAAGTTTTCGCCCATGGTGATGCCGAACATCTGCGCCACGCCGCGCGAGATGTCGATGCCGCCGGAGAAGTCGGCATAGAGCTGCAGCGCGTACACGAGCGCCGCCAGCAGCACGTACGTGCCGGCGTAGTCGGTGTACGCCCCGGCGACGGTGTGGATCATGCCCACGGCGCGGTCGGCGATGACGAGCTTTTTAAAAAAGCCCCAGAGGATCAGCTGCGCGCCGAAGCGGATGTTGTCAAAGTGATACTTGTGCTCGTCGTAGAGCTGGTGCGCCAGCTGGTCGTACACGCCGATCGGGCCCTGAATGATCTGCGGGAAGAAGGACACGAACAGCGCGAGCTTGCCGACGTTGCGCTCGGCGGGCACTTTTTCGCGGTAGACATCGAGCACGTAGCCCATGGACTGGAACGTGTAAAACGAGATGCCCAGCGGCAGCAGCAGCCCGATGTGGCCGAGCGAGACCGTCAGCCCCACGGACGCGAAGAGCGCCTCCATGGACTCGGCAAAGAAGTTATAGTATTTGAGCACGGCGAGGATGCCGAAGTTCAGCAGCAGGATGGCGATCATGAGCGCCTTGCGGCGGGACTTGCAGCGCTTTTTGTACGCCTTGCGCTCCTCGCGCTCCCAGTCCTGCTTGTGCGCGGCGACGGTCTGCTCCATGCGCGCGGTCATGGCGTCCATGCCGCGGGCGCCGAAGTAGGTCGTGAGCGTCGTCACGACGATAAAGCCCATGTAGCGCAGGCACACGAACGCGTAAAACGCGTAGCTGCCGATCAGCAGCACCACCCACTGGAACCGCTTCGGCACGAGGTAGTACAGCACCAGCAGTGCGAGCACCAGCAGATAAAACGGCAGCGATGTCAGCGTCATGCTTCGTCCTCCGGCGTCCGGCAGGTGTTGAGCACGTCGGTCGCGAACCGGTCGCGCACGAGCGTGAAGTCCCCGCCGCGGCAGAGCGCCACGCGCGGCATGTCACGCGAGAGGAACGCGGCCACGCCCTCCGTCACGGAGTAGGCGCCGCAGCGTCCGAAGGCGATCACGTCGCCCACGCGCAGGGGCGGCAGCTGCGCCTCGCGTACCAGCACGTCCGCGGTCGTGCACAGGCTGCCGCAGAGCATCCACGGCCCGGCGGCGTCCGCACTCTCGCGCAGTAGCGTCAGCGGCGGGGACTGCATGCCCATGAGCTGACCGTCATACTTCACCTGATGCATACCGCCGTCGCACACGGCGTAGTTCACGCCGAGGTTGCACTTGGCATCCGCCACGCCGGTGAGGAACGTGCCGCAGGGGGCGGCGAAAAAGCGCCCCATCTCGATCGTGAGCGGGTACTTTTCGCCGAAGGCGCGGATGTGCTCCGCCGCCGCGTCGAGCAGCGCGCTGTCGCGCGCCTCGGCATCGTCGCGCAGGCACTCGGCGTTCAGCCCCGGACCGTATTCCACGTGCTGCGCCGTGAAGCCGTACTTGTCGTGCAGCATCGTGAGGTATTCATCCAGATGCGCAAGCTCCTTTGCAATCACGGCGTCCTTGCGCTTTTGCGTGCCGGAAAAATAGTGGATGCCCGCGATCGTCACGTTCGGGAACTCCGCGCGGCGCGCAACGAGCTCCTCCAGCGCGGCGGGATCCATGCCGAACTGGCTGCCGGCGGTCAGGCGCGGCAGCACGCGCACGTGCTTTCCCTGCGCGGCCGCGGCGGCGCAGATGAGATCAAAATGCAGCGTGCTCTCGGCCGTGAGCAGGTCTGCCCCCAGCGCGACGGCGCGCGCGACATCGTCTGCGCCCTTGTTCACGCCGGAGTAGAGGATGCGCTCGGGCGCGATGCCGAGCTTTTCGCAGATCGTCAGCTCGCCCGGGGAGCAGACCTCCACCCAGCGGAACACGTCCGGCAGGCCGCGCAGCACGAAGGGGTTTGCCTTCATGGAGTAGCAAAGCTGCACGTGAGAGCCGAACGCGGCGCGCACTTTTTCAGCGCGCGCCGTGAAAGCATCCAGATCAAACAGATACAGCGGCGTGCCGTATTTCGCGGCCGCCGTTTTCAGAGCAGTCTTGTCCATCAGTCCTCGTCCTGCAGGCGCTGCACCATGGCCAGCAGACTCTTGGCGGAGTTGAAGTTCTCCGGCACGAGATCCTTTGCGCCGATCTCGATGTCGAACGCGTCATTGAGCGCCGCGACGAGCGACACGATGTCGAACGATTCGAGAATGTGGTCGTCGATGAGCGCGGTCTCGGTCTCAAAATCCACGTCCGGGCGCAGATCGGTCAGAATGTCCATCAGTTCCTGTTCCATAATAAAATACCTCCTGAAATGTGAGTAATGTAAGCGATTATCGGTGGGCGTCGGCGATGCGCCCGGCCAGCGCGCGCATATCCGTCTTGCCGTTGTCGAGCCGGGGCATGGCGTCAAGCTGCTCGATCTTGCGCGGCACCATAAAGCCCGGCAGGTCGGCGCGCAGCGCCACGGCGATGTCGCGCTTGGTCACGTCCGCGCCGGTGTAAAACAGCCAGATCTGCTCGTGCTCCTGATCGTAGAGCGCGCAGGCCTCCTCCACGCCGGACACCTTCGCCGCGGCGAGGTCGATCTCGCCGAGCTCCACGCGGTGACCGAGGTGCTTGACCTGCCGGTCCTTGCGGCCGTGGAACATGAGGTTGCCGTCGGGCGCGAAGTGCCCGAGGTCGCCGGTCTTGTAGATGCGCTCGTCATACGCGGGGTTGAGCGGGTTTTGCAGGAAGCTCTCGGCGGTCTTTTCGCGGCTGTTGTAGTAGCCGAGCGCGAGGATGGGCCCCTTGACGCAGATCTCGCCGATCTCGCCGTCGGGCACGGCCTCGTTTTGCTCCGAGAGCAGAAACACCTCGTAGTGCGGGTACGGCTTGCCGATCGGCAGCACGTCGGTGTCCTCGACCAGACCGGGCACGACGTAATACGTGCACGAGGCGGTCGCCTCCGTCGGACCGTACTGGTTGACGAAGCGCGCCTGCGGCAGCGCGAGCTGCCACTGGCGCAGGCAGCTGCACGGCATCACCGAGCCGGAGAAGCACACCTTGCGCAGGTGCTGCGGCACGCTGCACTCGAACGCGCCAAGCGCGGCCGGCACCGTCAGCGCCGAGACGCTCCAGCCCACGGTCGTGACGCCCTTGTCGTTCATGTATTCGAACAGACGCTCCGGCGACATGAAAAGTTCCTTCGGGATGATGGCCGTCGTTGCGCCGAAGCGCAGCGGCAGGTAAATGTCGCGCACGGCGGCGATGTAGTCCAGCGGCGACTGGTTGCCGAGCACGTCCTCGCGCACGATGCCCATCACGCCGGCGTAGTCCTCGATGTAGCACATGAGCGAGTGCTGCGCCGTGATGACGCCCTTGGGCGTACCGGTTGAGCCGGAGGTGAAGATGATGTACAGCGGGTCGAGTTCACGCGCGCGCGCGCGGCAGTCAGCCAGCAGCCCCGCGTCCTCGCAGCCCTCGAGCAGATCCTCCGCGATGAGGATCTCGCCGCTGAATTCCAGCGTCCTGGCCTTGTCGTAAAACGCGCGCTGCACGATCATCAGATCGGTGTCGAGCGTATTTAAAATAGAGTTGAGCCGGTGTACGGGCATCGTCCCGTCCATCGGTGCGTAGCAGCAGCCGGCGTATACCGCGCCGAGAAACACGGCCGGGGTGTGTGCGTTGCGCCCACTCATCACGGCGATGGGCGCCTTGCGTCCGGCGCGCAGCCTTGCCGCCGCCGTGCCGATGATGCGCGCCTCGCGCCGCACGTCGGCAAAGGTCACCGCGCCGTCCTCGTCAAGAAAGGCGGGCTTGTCCGGACAGGCTGCGGCGGTGACTTCCAGCCAGTCGAGCACGTTTGTATCCATGCGTGCAGCTCCTTCCTGTTATCTATCCATAATCGACAATTATCCTATCATGTTTCCCCGCTAAAAACAAGCAAAACCGCGACAGTTTTAAGAAAAGGTAAGATTCCCGCGCGCCCGCGCTCCGCACTTGACGCACCCGCAGCCAAAACGTACAATGGGTGTTGGATAACTGTACAGCTTTTTGGACAGCAAAAGGAAAAACTATTTGATTTTTACAAAAATATCGCTGGAAGTTTGTGTATAATACGCCTATCGGTGTGCAATAAAACGTGGTATCCTTTTGGTTAGTAAGCGTGACGGCTGAAGTGGGGCGGGAAACTCCGAAGCGTTCCCGCCCCGCCCCGCCGTGCGCGTTTCCGGTTCGGACAGGCTGCGCTTCGGAGGTCTGCCCTCCGGCCGGGATCAACAGGGGGGATGCCCGCGAAGGGAAAGGAAGAACGAAGATGTCAAAACAGGTTCAGAAAGTGTGCAATGCCATCTCCACCGCTGCGGTGGTGCTGGTGGTCATTCTGGCGCTGCTTCTGGTGGGTGTGCGGCTGGTCGGTCTGCGGCCGATGTGCGTCCTGTCCGGCAGCATGGAGCCGACGTATCACACCGGCTCGCTGATCTATGTCAAGCCCTGTGCGCCCGAGGACGTGCAGGTCGGTGACGCGATCACGTTCGTACTCAATGAGGACTTGGATGTCGTCACACACCGCGTGATCTCCATCGATGCGGAAAACGAGCATTTCTACACGCAGGGAGACGCGAACGACGCGCCCGACGGCGCACCTGTCTATTTCAAGAACCTCATCGGCCGACCGGTGTTCACCATCCCGTATCTGGGTTATGTTTCGCACTGGGTCTCGAACCCGCCGGGGATGTATCTGGCCATTGCGATCGCGATCGTGCTGGTGGTTCTGGCGTTCCTGCCGGATATGCTGCGCAAGGCGGCTGAGGCCGATGCCCGCGATGCGGCGCGCCGAGCAGAGGCAGAAAACGTGGCAAAGTGCACGGAAAAGGATGACAAAAATCGTAAGATTTAAATATTTTTTCCGAGGATGTGAAATATTTTCACACCCTGATGCGTTAACCCTACGAACGCTGACAGCGCACGTTGGACGCTGTTGAGACATGGTGAGTTCGGAAACCAAAATTTGTGTAAGGGAGGAAACACGAAAATGAAGAAGAAAACTTTGACGATCGCCATCGCGCTCGTGCTCGTTGTGGCGCTGGCGGTCGGCGCGACGTGGGCGTATCTGACGGCGCAGACCGGCCCGGTTGTGAACACGTTCACGGTCGGCAAGCTGTTTGATCAGGGCGGCGCGTTGACGCTGAAAGAGCACAAGGCGGTTGCGCAGACTTCCGGCGAGTATTCTTACAAGGTCACCACTGAAGAGGCGACGGGCAATGAGTACAATCTGCTCCCCGGCACGAAGATCGAAAAAGACCCGTTTGTTAAGGTCACCGGCCTGAAAGCCGGCGCTTCCTGCTATCTTTATGTTGAGGTCGTGGCTTCGGACGCGAGTAGCGTTCTGAATTATAGTGTGGCCGATACGTGGGAGCAGCTTGCTGGTGTTACGGGCAAGAACGGCGGCGCGGTTTACGTTTACAAGACGAACGATGGCAACAGAGTGACTGCAGATGTCACTGCGACCAACATTCTGGCGAACAACCTTGTCGAGGTTAACGATTTTGACGTGAATTCGGATGCGACTGCCAGCCTGACGTTCTATGGCTATCTGTGCCAGTCCGCTGGTTTTGCGGATGCTGCGGCCGCGTTTGCCGAGTGCTTTTAAGTAACTCCCTCGCAGCTTTCCCTGAGCAGATCCCTTGAATACCTTGTACAGAGAGCTGTACATAAAAAAGAAAAGGAGAACGCTACTTATGAAGAAGAAATCCATTCTGATGGCTGCGATTGCAGTCATGCTCGTCGCGGTGCTGGTCGTCGGCGGCACGCTGGCGTACTTCACCGATACGAAGTCCGCGACCAATACGTTCACCATGGGCAATGTCAAGATTGCTCTGGATGAGCAGCAGAAGGGCGAAAACGGTCTTGAGGCCTTTGAACAGAACAAGACCCTTGTCCCCGGCAAGTCCAACGACGGCAATGCCGTTTCCAAGATCGTTACGGTTAAGAACACGGGCGCGAATGATGCTTGGGTTTGGGTTGAGCTGAAGATTCCCAAGTACCTTGTGAGCAAGGAATATCCCACCAACGAGAGCAAGAACGCACTGCACTGGAACAGCTACGGCTGCTTCAACGTGGAGTACAACTCCGGAAATTATTGGGGCCTCGCGACCAACGACGGCATCGTTGATGCAAACCACAAAGTTACCGACCCCAAAATGGTTGCTGTTGAAGATGGCCTCTGGAACGACTACAAGTATGTTGGCACTGAAACAATCGGTGGCATCGAGTATGTTGTAATCCGCACGACCATGGCAAAGACCCTGCCCGCTGGCAAGACCTCTCTGCCCTGCCTCGCTCAGGTCTACATGGATTGGCGCGTGACCACGAATGAAGATGGCACTCAGTACATCCTGCCCGCTGGCGATCCGATCTCTGCGAATGCTTCTTGGGAAGTCATCGTGACCGCTTACGCGATCCAGGCGGATGGTTTTAACACGGTGGATGAGGCTGTTGCTGCTTATAACAACAACGGCAAGTAATTCCCCAACATTTTGACCCCAAAGGGGCGGCGAAATCGCCGCCCCCATCGGGGACTCTGGCTCGGCTTCAATCCGGGCGCGGGCGGCGGGACTGCCGCTGTCCGCGCGCAGACTGAAAGAGAGAATCCCGCAAAAACAGTCCCGGCGCGCCTTCGGGCGCGGAAGAGAATCCCTGCGCACAGCGCAGAATAACCCCCGGCAAGGAGAAAGGTGGTTTGTGCATGAAGAAGAAGTGGACCATCGCGACGGTCCTCCTCCTGGCAGTGGCACTGCTGGCGGTCGGTACGTGGGCGTACTTTTCGGCCGTCGGCACGGCGGACAACGTCATCACGATGGGCTCGGTCAAGCTCGCGCTGCACGACGAGGACGGCAACGGCGATCCGTTCACGACCGTGCGCGTCATGCCCGGCAGCGTCGTGAACAAAGTGGTGTATGTGGAGAATGTCGGCACGGGTGCGTTTTACACCCGCGTGAAGATCACGCCCGAGATCCTCAACGCCGACAGCGAGCGCATGCCGCTCGACCCGAGCGAGCACCTGCTGGTGCTGGATCTGAACGATACCGACTGGATCGCCGGAGCGGACGGGTACTATTATTATAATGGTGCGGTCGATCCGAAGATGGCCACGACGCAGTTGTTCAGCCGCGTCACGTTCAGCACCAAAATGGGCAACGAATACCAGAATTCCACGGTGCACATCTATGTAACGGCGGAGGCCGTGCAGACGGCGAACCTTGAGCAGTACGCCGCCAATGATGTCAGAGATGTATGGAAGCACGTCGGAGCGGTCGAGGCGAGCACCTCGAGCACGCAGATCGACCCGATCCCGACGCCCTGAGAAAGGAGGACGAAACCATGAAAAAACGCATTCTCTCGCTCGTCCTCTGTGCAGCCCTGCTCCTGAGCCTGTGCCTGTTCATGGGCGCGGGTGTGGTCGGGGATGCGCCCGCCACGGAGGACTTTGTGCCCGCCGTGAACTTTACGAACGTCGCGCCGCTCGTTCAGGCCAATGCTCAGGCGGCGAACAACCCCGCCCGCGCTCCGATGCTCACCGCGAATGTGAACGCAGCGACCACGCGGGCAACGGATAAAGGCGTTGTTACCAGCAAGACCGCGACCAAGAACGACAATGGTACGTATACCATCACGCTTGAGGCCTATGCCACTGGCAGCAAGGTCATCTCCGAGATTCAGAAGGACGTCCCGACCGACATCGTGCTTGTCCTTGACCAGTCCGGCTCGATGGCGGATGATATGGGCACGGTCACGTATAAAAAGTACTCGGACAAGAACTCGACCAATGCAGACAACTACGACAGACGCCACAACGGCGACAGCGCAAATCTCTGGTATCCGCTGTCGGACGGTACTTATGTACCTGTAAATGTGGAAAAATCGAAGGTGTACAATGCGCTGTCCGCCAATCTAAAAAACTCCGTGGATAACGGCAATAAGGAAAGCTACTGGAAGTATGTAGACGTTCTGTACGAGAAGGTTGGAGACACGTACCAGAAAGTGACTGTGACCTATACAGGCCACTGGTGGGATGGCTACACCTACACGTATACCTTCTCTGATGGGCATCAGGTCGTCAGCGAGGGGAGCAGCAGCGTTCCGGATTTTGGATCGCGCGGCCCTCTGTATGCGCTTGCCGCGGATGGAGACAGCACCGTCTACACCTACACCTATACGGATGCTGACGGCGTGACCCAGACCATCGGTACATCCACCGGAGCGAGCACAAAATACGCACAGTTTTATCAGCGTTCGGTGAGCTCCAGCGGCGGCGGCAGCAGACTGGCGGCGCTGAAAACCGCAGCAACGGAGTTTGCAAACTCCGTCGCAACCAAGGCTGCCGGTAAAGACGGCCAGCTCGGCACGGATGACGACGTCGACCATCGGATCGCGGTCGTCGGCTTTGCAGATACCGATGATGACTACGGCTATAACACAGGCGTGTTCATCGGCAGCAAAATGACGAAGTATAAGAATGCCTCCAGTGTGTATGCGACTGCGCTTCAGTCCATGAAAACAACGGATGGTCAGAACAACGTCACCGCATCGCTGGGCGCACTGCAAACAAGCGGCGCAACCAGAACGGACCTCGGCATGGAGATGGCAAAGGGTATTCTGGATGCGAACCCTGTTCCTGCGGATCAAACGAGAAACCGCGTCGTCATCGTCTTTACGGACGGTTCTCCGACGGATTTTAACGGCTTCCAAGTTAATGTTGCGAACAGCGCGATCACCACGGCGAATAACATCAAATCCGGCGGCGCTACGGTATACGGTATCGGCATTTTTGCCGGTGCAGATGCCACCAGCCCGGGAACAAAGCCAACAAAGAATTTGAGCGATAACAGCAGCACGTTGCCCGCGGCTTGCAACTGGTTCATGCAGAACCTGTCGAGCAACAACGGCGTTGTGCAAAACCCGAGCTATTACCTCTCCGCTGCGGATGCGGAGTCCCTGAAAAACATCTTTAAGCAGATCAGCGACCAGATCGAAACCGGCGGCTCAAGCACCACGCTTAGCAGCGATGCGGTCGTCAAGGACATCATCTCGCAGCAGTTCTGCCTCCCGGCCGGTACAACGGCGGAGCAGATCCGGCTGCAGACCTATGCCTGCACCAGAAAGACCGGAGACACGTATCAGTGGAGCACAACCAGCAATGGGAATATGGGCGCAACTGCCAGCATTCAGGCGGATGGACAGGTCAGTGTGACCGGCTTTGACTTCGCCGGCAATTGGTGCGGCGTGGAAACGCAGACGGATGGCACGGAAGTCCCGCGCGGCCATAAGCTGGTCATCTCCTTCGAGGTCGTGCCAAAGGACGGTTTCCTCGGCGGCAACGATGTGTTCACGAATGCCAACGCCGCTATCTACGCAAACAGCACGGCGCAGCTTCCGGTTGCGACCTTTGAACGCCCGCAGGTCAATGTGCCGATCAAGGATGTGACTGTGACAGGCGCGGACAAGAATGTATACCTGCTCGGTGGCGTGACTGCCGACCAGTTGAAAGCCGGTGCAACGGCCTCGGTCGGTGGCGTTTCTCTCAACTTGAACGCAGACAATTACGGCCTTGAAGCTTGGCAGACGGAATACGTGGACATCACCGTCTCGGTCACGGATGCAAACGGCAACGTGATTACTAACCTGTCTGACCTGAAAGATGACGTTACCTATTCGGTCGCGGTCACGGTCGCGCCGAAGACGACAAGCACTGCGGCCGACGCCGCAACGGAGCAGACGGGCAGCAACACTGCCAAAGTCAACGTTTTCAAGCCGGAGCTGACCTTCAAGGACAGCGAGGGCTATTACGGCGACACCGCGCCCGGCTTTGACGGCAACCTGACCGCCACCGTGTGGAAGCACGGCGAAACCGAGGCCAACACCGATGTGATGGGCGCAGCCCCTGAGTTGACGCTTACCTTCACGCCGGACACCGACGCTGTCGTGGACGGCAAGATCAACACCCGGACAGACTTCGGTGTGGCTGCGGCTGTGAAGATCGGTGAGACCGATGTGACGGCGAATACCGCATTCCAGCACACGCCCTGCGAGGGCAAGACCTGCACGCTGCCGGACGGCACAGCGTTCCTGTGCCATGTCAACACCTGCAGCCTGAAGATCTCCAAGGCCGTCACCGGCGACGGTGCGAACCCGAACCAGACGTTCGTGTTCGATGTCAAGGACAGCACCGGTAAGCTCGTGACTACCATCGTGCTCAAGAACAACGAAAGCAAGACCATCACCGGTCTGGCCGTCGGCACGTACACGGTCACCGAGGATACAAACTGGTCGTGGAGCTACAGCATCGTTGGCGGCAACAACAAGACGGCTACGCTCAGCAGCACGACGACCAGCGCTGTGGTCGATGTCACCAACCATTACAATTCGCACAACTGGCTCACGAGCATTGCCGACGTGATCAACAAGTGGGTCAGCGCAGCCGAGATCCAGCAGATTCCGGCTCCGGAAACAAATTGAACAGGAGGGATGACATATGAAACGTATCTTTAACGGTTCAGGCGGGAGAAAGACCGCGCTCATCCTCTCCCTGTGCCTGATCTTCGCACTGGCCGTCGGCACGACGTTCGCCCTGCTCAAGGCGAACACCGAGCCCGTGACGAACACCTTCACGGCGGCCAAGTCCGGAACGGACATCGTCGAGGAATTGGATGGAAACCAGAAAAAGAGCATCATCGTCCAAAACACCGGCACGGCCGTGTCCTATGTCCGCGTCAAGCTGGTCATGAACTGGGTGGATGAGAGCGGCAATGTCTCCGCCGAACCGGTGAATATCACGCCGAGCATCACGGACGACTGGTTCGAGCAGGGCGGCATCTACTACTACAAGATGCCGGTCGCAGCGAAAGGCGAAACGACCAACCTGCTGAAAACGCCCATCACGCAGGGCACCGCGCCCGAGGGTTATCACCTCGAGGTGACGGTGCTGGCCGAGAGCATTCAGGCCGCGCCGAGCAAGGCCGTGACAGATAGCTGGGGCGTGGGCGTTGACAACAACGGCTATCTGACGCAGCCGACCACGACACCATAAGGAGGGCAGCGGTATGAAACACAAAAAGTTTACCATGATCGTCGCCCTCGTGCTGGTGGTCGCGCTGGCCGCGGGGCTGGGCATCTGGGCGACGGGCGAGGAAAAGCTCCCCACCGTCACCTACTATGACGGCAACGACGGCAACAACGCGCGCTTTGCCTTTACCAACACCGGCAAGGGCTCGGCGACGGACCTGTTTGCCAACTTCTCCAACTGCATGCCCGGCGACAGCCTCACGCAGACCATCTGCGTCAAGGCCGACAGCGCCAACGGCGCGCAGGGCGCGAAGGTCTACCTCCGCGCCGAGATCGACGGCGACACCTCCGCCAAGGAGGGCACCGCCATCAAGTACGACGATGTGCTCAGCCACATCAACATGACCGTGTCGCAGGACGGCAAGGTGCTCGCGACCAACAAGAACGCGAGCCTCTTCGACCAGCTCGACGCGGCCGACGGACTCAAGAGCGACGTTCTCGTTGCCGAGGTCTTCCCGAAGGCAGACCCGATCAAGCTGGACGTGACCGTTGAGATCGACCCCGCGATGGGCAACGCCTTCCAGGAAGCGGCCGCGCACATCAAGTTCGTCTTCTCCGCAGAGGACAACGAGCTGCCGCCTCCGCCGCTGGAGCGCGATAACCACGACTCGTACATCGCCGGTTATCCGGACGGTACGGTCGCACCGGGCAGACCGATCACGCGTGCCGAGGTCGCCGCGATCTTCTACCGCATCCTGAGAGATGACGGCCGTGAGGAGATCTGGACCACCAAGTGCTCGTACTCGGATGTCCCGGCTCAGAGCTGGTACACCAGTCAGGTCGCCACGCTCACCAACGGCGGCATCCTCGCCGGCTACAAGGACGGCACATTCCGCCCGCAGCAGTACATCACCCGCGCAGAGTTCGCGACGATCGCGGCGCTGTTCTTCCATGCGCCGGAGGTCGAGGACGATGCCTTCACCGATATCTCCGACAGCTGGGCGCGCGACTACATCAACCGCGCGGCGAAGCTCGGCCTGATCAGCGGCTATAAGGACGGCACGTTCCGCCCGCAGAACCAGATCACCCGTGCCGAGGTCATGGAGATCATCAACAACGTCCTCTTCCGTACCCCGGATAAGGATCATCTGCTGCCGGACATGATCGTCTGGCCGGACAACAGCAACAAGACGGCGTGGTACTACGCAGCCGTGCAGGAGGCCACCAACGGCCACGAGTACGAGCGCGTGGACAACACCTCGCCCGAGACGTGGACGGAGCTCAGACCGCCGCGCGACTGGGATGCGCTGGAGGCAGAGCTGTCGCAGAAGTATCCCGACCGGTAAGCGCGCTGCGCTGACGGTTGGAAAAACACTATAGCGGACACCCCCTGTGCTGAGGCACAGGGGGTGTTGCGTCTGTCAAAAAGGAATACTTTTTGACAAAGGATTTGCGGCCTGACTGCAGCGCACGCGCCGTCCGCCGGAGGCGGACAGCGCGCACGTTTGCAGGCCGAGAAGGATTTTCTTCACCGCACATGTCGCCGAAGAAAATGATTGGACTTTCTTTGCGCCTGCGGGCGCAAACTCTATGAGATTCTTTGACAAGCTGCCCCCTGTGCTGCGGCACAGGGGGTGTTTTATGCCGACAAAAATATTGCCCTTTTGACATGAGGGCGGCCGGCTGCGCGCAATATTTGCGCGCGGAGGTAGAATTGTTCACAATTTCTGCGGTATAACTTGCATGCACGAAAAAAGTATTATCAGAATTTGCCGCGTTTCGCCTTGCGGCAGCGCAAAAGCTGCAGAGCAGAAGGCGAATGAGGTTTTTTGGCGGCAGAGGCAGTACAGAAGGAGCAACCATGTTAAAGCTGGGGAAAAAATCTTCGGTCGACCTGCTTTCCGGCGACGAAGGATGGGTGATTTTCAAGTTTTCCGTACCGATCATCCTCTCGTATTTGCTGCAGCAGATCTATACGATCAGCGATGCTGCGATCTGCGGGCAGACGCTCGGCGTTGATGATATTGCGGGCGTGAACGACGTGTTTCCGATCCTGTTCATCTTCCTGCAGTTCGCGGTCGGCTGCACCGCCGGATTTTCGGTCATCACGTCCATCGCGGCGGGGCGCGGCGATCAGGCCAGAGTCCGCAGATCCTTTGCGGCGCAGCTCGTTCTCGGCGGTGTCCTGTCGCTCACGCTGACCGGTGTCGCCGTGCTGACGCTCAAGCCCCTGCTCCGGTTCATCGGCCTGTCCGAGGCAAACCCCGGCGTCTGGAGGGCGGCATATCAGTACTCGCTGGTCATTTTCCTCGGGATCTTTGCGCAGCTTTACTACAATTTGATCTGCTCCGTTTTGCGCAGTCTGGGCGATTCGACCACGCCGCTCATCTTCCTGCTGTTTTCCACCGTGCTGAACATCGGGCTCGACCTGCTGTTCATCCTTGCGTTCCGGCTCGGGGTCATCGGCGCGGCGGCTGCCACCGTGCTGGCGCAGGCGGTGAGCGCGCTCCTGTGCCTGATCTACGCCTTCGGCAAATATCCGGAGCTCCACCTCTCCGGACAGGATTTTCGCGCGGAGGTCTCCGTGTATGTGCAGCACCTGAGTCAGGGGCTGCCGATGGGACTTCAGTTTTCGGTGCTGGCGATCGGCATCATCGTGATGCAGCGCGCGCTCGTCGGCTTCGACATCGGGCCGGACGGCATCATGGCGGCCGGAAACCCCGCGCAGAACGGCTTCGGCGCCGCCAATAAGCTCAACAACTTCCTGATGTGTCCGATGAATGCGCTCAGCACCGCGATCGTCAGCTTCAACGCGCAGAATCTGGGCGCGGGCAGACACGACAGGATCCGGCGCGGAACGGTCAAGAGCCTGCTGATCGGGCTCGCCATGTATCTGATCCTCGGCGGCGCCGGCATGCTCCTGACGATCCGGGGGGCATATCAGTACCTGTTTATGAGCGCGGATAAGATCACGGCGGCCACGATCCGCTACGGGAATCTGTATCTGTATGTGGATCTGTCCATGTACTTTGCGCTGATGGTCCTGTTTGTCTTCCGCTCCGGCGTGCAGGGCGTGGGGCACGCGGAGTTTACGCTGGTCGCCGGCTGCGCCGAGCTGATCGCGCGCGTTTTGATCTGCGCCTTCCTGCCGAAGCTCGTCAACGGCGGGGCGATCGATTCCTCGGCCTCCGTGGGTGCATACATTGCGCTGTGCTTTGGCGATCCGGGCGCGTGGGTCCTGGCGGTCGTTTCGCTGATCTATCCGGTCGCGCGGTATCTGTTCGGCGGCGCGCGCAAAAAGCAAAGCGAGCATGCCGCCTGAAACCCGGCGCTGCTGCGCAGACCGGATGCACAGATGCCCGCCAGCACCCGATCCCGTTGACAGGCGCTCCGCGGCTGCGTATAATACAAACGGTGCATACCTGCCGGCAGTCAGGCAAAAAGCCTGACTGCCGTTTTATACCGACAGGAACAGGATCGGAGGGACTCTGTGTGAATATTACGGTCTATCTCGGCGCAAACGAAGGCAATGATCCGGCTTTGCGGGAAGCGGTTCAGGAGCTTGGCACATGGATCGGCACAAGCGGAAATGCGCTGGTCTACGGCGGCTCCAGATCCGGCTTGATGGGCGCGATCGCGGACAGCGTTTTGCGCTCCGGCGGAGAAGTGACCGGCGTCGAGCCGCGCTGCTTTATCGAGAGCGAATTCCAGCACGACGGCCTGACTGAGCTCATCGTGACCGAGGACATGGCGGAGCGCAAGCGCAAGATGATCGAGCTCGGCGATGCCTTTATCGCCTTCCCCGGCGGCACGGGAACGCTCGAGGAGATCGCGGAGGTCATGTCCAAGGTGTCTCTGAAGCATCTGGACGCGCCGTGCATCCTCTACAACCTGAACGGTTACTACCGTGCGCTGCAGGCGCTTTTGGAGCAGATGATCGAAAAGGGACTCTCGTCCGAGGAGCGGCAGGAGGGCATTTACTTTGCCGACAACCTCGAGGAGATCCGGCGCATCCTGAGCCCCGCGTGATTTCCGGCCGGCCGTCTCCCGGATATGCAAAGATCCCCTCCGTATGCGGAAAAGCATACGGAGGGGATTTGTTGTTTGGCTCGATGCCGGCTGCTGCGCGCCGCCTCAGCCGAGATACTGCTTGTCGTAGTTATTCTGGATGCAGGAGATGACCTGCGTGATGACGGTGTTGAACGGGGTCGGCACGCCGAGCCGTGCGCCGTAGCGCGCGATCGCACCGTTGAGCACCGAGATCTCCGTCTGGCGCTGGTGCAGCACGGCGTCCTGCGCCATGGACGGATAGTAGTTGCCGAGGTTTGCGACGATGTTCGGCTCCTCCTTTTCCATCAGTGGCCAGAGGTCGCCGATGCCGAGCGCCTGCGCGACGGCGCAGCCCTCTTTCCAGACGTGCATGACGATGTCGTGCCCGTAGGGGTCGGCGAACGTTTCCTTCACCTTCAGGCGCATGACGGCGCTCACGCCGTTGTAGCCGCTGTTGGCGATGACTTTTTTCCAGATGTACGGGCGCACGTCCTCGTCAAAGCTCGCGTTGCAGCCGCCCGCGCGGAAGCACGCCTCGAGCGCCTTGCCGGCGGCGTCGGCCTTCGGGTTGTTGCGCACGGCGCCGAAGTGCATCTGGATGCCCTTTTCCGGCTTGCTCACGCACACGCCGGGGCCGGCCAGCTCCGTGCCGATCAGGCCGCTGCCGTAGAGGATGCGGTCGGCGTCCACGAACTGCGCGAGCACCTCGTCATTGCCGAGACCGTTTTGCAGCGACACGACCGCCGTCTCCGGTCCGATGCAGGGCATGGTGTCGGCCATGACGTCCTCCGTCTGCGTGGCCTTGACCATGAGGATGACCATGTCCATCGTGCCGATGTCGCGCGCGGTCGCGCTCGTGTGAAAGCCCGTAAGTACCTCTTCGCCCTCCGGCGTGCGGAAGACCAGCCCGTCGGCTGCGATCTTGTCCATGTGCGCCTTGTACTTGTCGACGAGCCAGAGCTCGGCGCCGCCCTTGCGCAGGTAGGCGGCAAAGACGCTGCCGGCAGCGCCGGAGCCGATCATTGCGATTTTCATGCGGTTGCCTCCTTAGCAAACTGCCGGCCGGTTGTTGCCCGGCCGGCAGCGAAAAAACGGGGTGAACTTACTTCAGGTACTGCTTGTCGTAGTTGCCCTGGATGCAGCGCACGACCTGAGACAGGACCTTGCACACCGGGGTGTCGATTCCCAGCTGCTCGCCGTACTCGGCAATCTTGCCGTTGAGCACGTCGATCTCGGTCTGGCGGTGGTTGAAGAGCATATCCTGGCACATGGACGGATAGTAGTCGGCGATGTTGGTGACGATGTCCTGATGATCGTGGGCGATGAACTCGTCCGCGTCCATCGGCACGCCCTTGGCGGTCGCGACCGCGCAGGTCTCGCGGATGACGCTGTGGAACAGCCACTGGCCGAACGGATCCGCCTCGACCTCGCCGATCTTCAGACGCAGGACGGCGCACACGGTGTTGACGGTGGCGTTCACGCAGACCTTTTTCCAGATGAACTTGTAGATGTTGTTGTCGGTGCCCGGCTCGCCGTCGCGCCAGTAGGCGTCGCAGCCGCCGTCACGGTAGCACTTGAGCATCTCGGCGCAGGCCGCGTCGTTGAGCTCCGAGCGGACCGCACCGCCGAAGTTCATCTGCACGCCGCCGGCCGGGGTGGACACGCAGTGCGCGGGCTCGGGCAGAGCCGTGCCCAGCACGCCGGAGCCGATGATGCAGCGCTCTTTCGGGAAGACCTTGAAGAGGTTGTCATCGTTGCCGAGGCCGTTGATGAGGGAGACCGCGACGGTGCTGTCGCCGACGACGGGCAGGGAGTCCTGAATGGCCTGCTCGAGCTGGGTCGCCTTGGTCATGTAGATGATGACATCGACCTTGCCCTCCGCTGCGGCCGCATCGGCAGCGGTGATGTAGGTGCGGAAGCCCTTGAGCTGGTAATCGTAATCCTTGTAGCCGCCGTCTTCCTCCTGATGGATGGTGAAGTGCATGCCTTCCTCGGCGACCTTCTTCATGTGTGCCTCATAGCGGTCGATGAGGATGATGTCCGCACCGCCCTTGCGCAGGTAAGAAGCGAAGACGCTGCCGGCAGCGCCGGAACCATACATAGCAAATTTCATAGTGATGTCTCCTTTTTCTGATTCTGTCTGTTTGCGATATCTTCGGCCGTCGCAGGCATTGCCTGACGGCGGATTACCGAACGGTGTTGGTGAGGGTGCCGATGCCCTCGATGCTGCAGGCGACTTCGTCGCCCGGGTGCAGCCATTTCGGCGGGTCAAAGCCCATGCCCACGCCGGCGGGCGTGCCCATGGAGATGATCGTGCCGGGGAGCAGGGTCATGCCGCGGCTGAGCTCGGCGATGACATACGCGACGTGAAAGATCATCAGATCCGTGGTGCTGTCCTGCCGCAGCTCGCCGTTGACGCGGCTCCGGATGCAGTGCGGCTCGCGCACGTCAAATTCCTCCGGTGTCACGATCCACGGGCCCATCGGCGTGAAGCCGTCGAGACTCTTGCCGCGGTACCACTGCTTGTGCTGGTTCTGGATCGTGCGCGCGCTCACATCATTTAAAATGGTGTAGCCGAATACGTACTCGAGTGCCTCCGCCTCGCTGACGTTGTATGCGCGTCTGCCGATCACGACGGCCAGCTCCGCCTCATAGTCGAGGTCGGCGACGATGTCGCTGTGGCTGTCGATGTCGCCGCCGGGGGCGACGGCCTCGTGCACGCGCTTGGAAAAATAGATCGGGAACGTGTCCGGCGCTTTCGCGCCCTTGCCGGTGACGCGCTCGCTCTCCTTGGCGTGGTCAAAATAATTGATGCCCAGGCAGATCACGTCCTGCGCCGGGCGGGGGATCGGGGCGAGCAGGCGCACCTGCTCAAGCGGCAGCGCGGCGCTGCGCAGCACGGCGGCCGTGTCCAGCGCCGGCCAGAGGCCGATGAGCGCCTGCATGTCCGCGCAGCCGGGCACGGGGTGCACGGCGGTCGCGTCCGCATTGAGCAGACCGACGGCGCTGCGGCCGTTGATTTCGAATGTCACGAGCTTCATAGGGCTGCGCTCCCTCCGTGTTTCGTACCCGGCAGTGAATGTGTACGCAAAAAATGATGGTTAAAAATTCATCAAGCGCGCCTTCCGGGGACAAAATCCTGTGTCAAGAAAATGCCAAAGCCGTTTGTCAGCAAATAGACAAAAGACTTGATCTCTCAGCATTGTTATGATAGCACGAAAGTGCAGATGCCGCAACTGTTTTCTTTCTGTCAAAGCGCTAAAATCACGCGAATTTTTACAAAAATGCCAGAATCAGAGTGCATAAAAATTCGTGCAAGAAATTGTGCACATCGACGATTTTCGGGAAATGTTGGGGATTGGAAGAGGCTGTTATTGACTTTTGTGCGTGAGAGAATTATAAATTTACTATCCCGAGTTGTTAATGACTTGTTCATAAATTAACACAAGGACGAGGATTTCAAAGCCCGCCGCAGTTGTAGGAGAGCACGCGGCGGGTTTGAAATAGAGAGCAAAAGAGAAAAGCAAACAGAGAAAAGAAAGAGGTAAAAAATGGATAACAAAAAGCTCAAGAGCAGCTGGGCAGCCGCCTTCACCGTGGCGTCCGTCTGGTTCGGCACGCACGTGGGCGCCGGCTTTGCGACCGGCAACCAGGTCGTGAACTACTTTGTCCAGTACGGCTGGACTGCGGCCATCTTCCCGCTTCTGGCCATGGGCATTCTGGCCGTTGTCATGTACATCATGATGAAGTTTGCCAAGCTCAGCGGTTTCGACAACTACAAGGACACCTACCGTGCCCTGTATCCGAAGCCGTGGATGGAAGTCTTCTTCGAGATCTTCTACATCATCATCATCCTCGCGGCAGTCGCGTCCTGCGTTGACGGCGCCGGCGGCATCGTCAAGAGCCTGGTCGACCTGCCCGACATCATCTGCAACCTCGTCATCATCGCCCTGCTGATCCTTCTGTCGATTTTCGGCGTTGACCTGATCATCAAGGCTTCCACCGTTCTTTCCACCGCGATCCTGATCGTCACTGCGATCCTGGTCATCATGGGCTTCGTCGTTCCGATCGACGCGGTCACTCAGGAGCTCGCCACTGAGAACGCGGCTTACGCGGCCATCCCGGCCATCGCTGACGTCACCTCCCAGAAGGGCATCGAGGGCGTCTGGCGCGGCGTGTTTGTGTACGCTGCTTTCCAGTGCGTGTCTGTCCCGGCCATGATCGCCGCTTCCACCGAGCTGACCCACAAGGGCGTCAAGCGCGCGAGCATCCTCGGCTGGCTCATGAACGGCGGCGCGCTCGCCGCTTCCGGCGCCATGCTGCTGCGCTGGTACCCGATCCTCTGCACCATCAAGAGCGTTGGTGTTGACTCCGTCGCCAGCATCGCCGCCCGCCACATCGGCGATGTCATGAAGCTCCCCAATCAGAGCGTCGTCACCCTCATGGGCAGCGGCTACACCTGGCTGTTCGTCGTGTACACCATCCTGCTGTTCTGCGCGTTCGTGTCCACGTCCGTCACGCTGGTCTACTCCATGATCCAGCGCTTCGAGGGTCACTGCTTCCCGAAGGCCATCAAGAGCAAGGCTCTGCGCAGCGTGATCGTCGGCCTGGTCGTCATCGGCCTGTGCTATGCGGTTTCCCTGCTCGGCCTGTCGACCATCATCTCCAAGATCTATGGCTATGACGGCTACTATGCACTGATCGTTGTTGTGCTCCCGGCGTTCATCTGGGGCATCCCGAAGATCAAGAAGCTGTCTGCCGAGAAGAAGGCAGAGCTGTCTGAGTGATCTGACGAAGGCGCAGCTCTCCGGCGTCCCAATTAAGAAATACTGACCGCTGCGCTTGCAGCGTCGTAGAGAGGCAACCCCGCAGGCTTCGGCCTGCGGGGTTGTCGCTGTCAAAAAGTGTTACTTTTTGACAAAGGGGCTGCAGTCTGCTGCGCGCATAATTTGTGCGCCTGCGGCACGCAAATTCCACACTTGCAGCCTGAGAAGTATTTTCTCAGCCGCACATGTCGCCTGAGAAAATGATTTGACTTTCTTTCGCCGCTGCGGCGGCGAAACTCTGCGAGGCTTTTGGACAAGCTGAGCCGACACTCCGTGGGCAAGAGCCTGCGGGGTTGCCGCTGTCAAAAAGTATTCCTTTTTGACAAAGGGGCTGCAGTCTGCTGCGCGCATAATTTGTGCGCCTAGGGCACACAAATTCCACACTTGCAGTCTGAGAAGTATTTTCTCAGCCGCACATGTCGCCGGAGAAAATGATCGAGACTTTCTTTCGCCGCTGCGGCGGCGAAACTCTGCGAGGTTTTTGAACAAGCTGAGCCGTCACCCCGCGGGCAATCGCCTGCGGGGTCGTTATTGTCAAAAAAGTATTCCTTTTTTGACGGGGGATAGCTGCCTGACGGCAGCGCCTCAGAGCCGCGGCATAGGAAAACCCCCGCTGCGCAAGACGCGTCTTGCACAGCGGGGGTCATCGTTATCCAAATGGGGCATCCGGGGTCTGCGCTCACTTCCAGCGCCAAGTGAACGGCACGAACAGCAGCAGCAGCGGGAAAATCTCCAGACGGCCGAGCAGCATACAGATCATGAGCACGATCTTGCTCAGCGGCGAGAAGATCGCAAAGCTCCCGGTCGGTCCGACGAGGGAGAGCCCCGGCCCGACGTTGGACAGGCACGAGAGTGCGGCGGTGAAATTCGTCGTGAAGTCCAGCCCGTCAAGCGACACGATCAGCCCGGCGATGAGCAGGATGATGATGTAGAACGTGAAATACGTCAGGGCGTTGTAGACGGTCTGCCCGTCGACCGGCTTGCCGTCGAGACGGACGTTTTCTACGCAGCGCGGGCGCAGCATCTTCTTGACCTCGATCGTGCAGGATTTGAACAGCAGCATCACGCGCGAGAGCTTCAGACCGCCGGCGGTGCTGCCGGCGCAGCCGCCGACAAACATCAGCAGCACGAGCAGGAACTTGGAGTATTCCGGCCAGAGATTGAAGTCCGCGGTGGCAAAGCCGGTCGTAGAGATGATCGATGTGACCTGGAAGAACGAATAGCGCAGCGCGTGGCCGACACCGCCGTAGAGATTGCGGATGTCGAATGCGATCGTGATGACGGAAAAGGCGATCACACCGAGGAACCAGCGCAGCTCCTCGTTGCGCAGCGCGGTGCGGATGTTGCCGAGCAGAATGAGGTAATACAGGCTGAAGTTGACGCCGAAGAGTATCATGAACACGCCCACGACGATGTCGATATAGGCGCTGTTGTAGTAGCCGATGCTCAGCGCGCGCGTGGACAGGCCGCCGGTGCCGGCGGTGGCGAACGCGTGCAGCAGCGCATCGTAAAAGCTCATGCCGCCGGCGATGAGCAGAACCATCTCCACGAGCGTGAGCGCGATGTACAGCAGGTAGAGGATGGAGGCGGTCTTGCGGATGCGCGGCACGAGCTTGCCGACCGTCGGGCCGGGCACCTCGGCGCGCATGATGTGCATCGAGCGGTTGCCGCTCATGGGCAGCACGGCCAGCACGAACACGAGGATGCCCATGCCGCCGATCCAGTGCGTGAACAGCCGCCAGAACATGCCGCCGCGGGTCATTTCCTCCGGAGCCGTGACGACGCTGGCGCCGGTCGTGGTCAGACCCGAGATCGTCTCAAACAGGGCGTCGACGTAGTTCGGGATGTCGCCCGTGAGCACGAACAGCAGCGCGCCGAACAGCGACATGGCGATCCACGACAGGCCGACGATCAGAAAACCGTCGCGCGCGGTCATGCCGCCGGATTTTGCGCGCACGCGCCACATGACCAGCCCGATGCCGCCGGTGACGGCGATCGTGATCAGAAACGGCGCCGGCGACTCGCCGTATGCCAAAGCTGCGACCATCGGCAGAAGCATCAGTGCCGCCTCGATGCACAGCACGCGGCCGATGACCTGCCCGATCATTCGAAAATTCATGGTGTTGTCCTCTTTATATCATGATGAACTGTTGCGTAATAAAATATTATACGCCGTTTCACCCGATTTGTGAAGTCCCGAACGCTCAGAACATCCCGAGGGATTTGAACAGAAAGACCCACAGAAACATCGTCAGCATGCTCACGGCCGAGGTCACGACGACGGTGTCGCCGGCGAGCTCCGCGTCGCCGCCCATCTGCTGCGCCATGGTGAAGGAGTTGACGGCGGTCGGTGAGGCGAACACACCCAGCAGCGACACGAACGCCGCATCCCGGAAGCCGAGCAGCGCGCCGAGCCCCAGAAACAGCCCCGGGAACACGATGAGCTTTGCCGCCACGACGGCCGTGAGCTCGCGCACATAGCGCCGCAGACCGGAGAACTGGAAAAACGCGCCGAGCAGAAACAGCTGCAGGGGCGAGGCGATGCCGCTCACGCTCTGCACCGTCTTTTCCAGGATGTACGGCAGGCGGATCTTTGCCACCAGCGCCAGCACGCCGAGCACGGAGGCGATGACGAGCGGGTTTTTTGCGATCTGGCCGAGGATGTGCAGCGGCTTCGGCTTCTGGCCGCGAAATACCTCCAGAACGATGATGGACATCATGTTGAAGATCGGCACGATGATCGCGATCAGGATCGAGACCGTGCCGAGCTGATCCGCGCCGAGCAGCGCCGTCGCCACGGGGATGCCCATGATGACGTAGTTGCTGCGGAACATACCCTGGATCATCACGCCGCGGCGCTCTGGCAGCTTCTCCGTGAGCAGCGTGTAGCCGAGCGCCAGCGCGAACGACAGCAGCACGCCGCCGACGGCATAGGCGATCAGCAGCGGGTCGAACGAGCCGGACAGATCGGAGCAGTATACATTATAAAACAACAGGCACGGCAGAAAGATGCGGAAGGCGATCCTGTTGATGTTCAAGATCTCCTCCCGGCGGATCCAGCCGAGACAGCGCGCGCCGTAGCCGAGCGCCATCACGAGGAACATCGGCAGGATCGCATGGACAGAAATGATGAGATTCTCCATTTGCATACCACCTTCGGGGGGGAATTTAGAAAACCGGAGAAAACCGGCGAAAAAACGAGCATTTCATAGTTTACTCCCACCGTAGGCAAATTGCAAGGGTGCAGGTTGCTGCGCGGCATGAAATGTGATATAATTCTTCCGTTTGATTTTTTTCACGCGGGAGGTACTGCGTAATGACCATAGAAGAGGCGCGGGCGCTGATCCGGGGCGTCGAGTGGCGCGGATCTCGTCCGGGGCTGTCGCGTGTGCGCGAGCTGCTGCACCGCATCGGCGACCCGCAGGACACGCTGCAGTTCGTGCACATCGCGGGCACGAACGGCAAGGGCAGCACGGCGGCGATGCTCGCGGCCGTCTTGCAGGCGGCAGGCTATACGACGGGGCTGTTCACGTCCCCGTTTCTCGAGCAATTCGCCGAGCGTATGCAGGTAAACGGCCAGCCGATCCCGGACGCGGAGCTTGCTGCCGCGTGCGAGACGCTGCAGCCGTGCATTGCGGCCATGGACGACCAGCCGACGGAGTTTGAGCTCGTGACGGCGGCGGCCATGCTCTGGTTTCAGCGCCGCGGCTGCGACATCGTGGTGCTCGAGGTCGGGCTCGGCGGCCGGCTGGACGCGACGAATGTCATCGGTGCGCCGGCATGTGCCGTCATCACGAACATCGGGCTGGACCACACGGAGATCCTCGGCGACACGCTCGCGCAGATCGCGCGCGAGAAGGCGGGCATCCTCAAGCCCGGAACGCGCGCCGTCAGCTATCCGCAGGTGCCGGAGGTGCGCGCGGTGCTGCACGAGACGTGCGCCCGGCTGGGCATCCCGCTCACGGAGGCGGACGCGGACGCCATCGAGCCGCTGCGCGACAGCGTGGACGGGCAGACCTTTTCCTATCGCGGCGCGGTGTATGACCTGCCGCTGCTCGGCAGGCATCAGCTGCGCAATGCGGCCGTCGCGCTCGAGACGGTGGCGGCGCTGCGCACACGCGGCTGGCGCATCCCGGATGCGGCCGTGCACGCGGGGCTTGCGCAGGTGCGCTGGCCGGCGCGGTTCGAGGTGCTGCGGCGCGCGCCGTGGTTCGTGCTCGACGGCGGGCACAACCCGCAGTGCGCGCAGACCGTGGCGGACAATCTCGCGCGCTATTTCCCCGGCCGGCGCATCACGCTGCTCGTGGGTGTGCTCGCGGATAAGGACTATCCCGATCTGATCGCGCAGCTCGACCCGTATGCCGCGGCCTACATCGCGGTAACGCCGCTCTCGCCGCGCGCGCTGCCGGCGGAGGAGCTGGGGGCGTATTTGCAGCGCTTTGGAAAACCGGTGACGGTCTGCCCCGACCCCGCGCAGGCTGCGGCGCGCGCGCTCGCGCAGGCGGGGGAGGACGATGTCATCTGCGCGGTCGGCTCGCTGTACATGGCGGGCGCGATCCGAACCTATCTGCGGAGGGAACACGATGAGAATTCTGGGCATTGATTACGGCGACGCGCGCATCGGGCTCGCGCTCTCGGACGCCTCGGCCACGCTTTGCGGCCGGGCGTGGACGCTCACGGAGTGGAATCTGGAGCGCGCGGTCGCGGCGATCGCGGACGTGGTGCGCACCGAGGGCGTGGAGCGCATCGTGCTCGGTCTGCCGAAGAATATGGACGGCACGGAAGGCCCGCGCGCGGAAAAGAGCCGCATGGTTGCGCAGCGGCTCACGGAGGCGACGGGGCTGGAGGTCGTGCTCTGGGACGAGCGGCGCAGCTCCATCGAGGCGCACGGCATCCTGCACGCCAACGGCCGCAAGGAGAAAAAGCACCGCCGGACGGTCGACGCCGTCGCGGCGAGCCTGATCCTCGAGGGCTATCTCGGCACGCTGCGCTGAGAAAACGCCGCAAAACATCTTGAAGAACAACAAGGGGCGGACGCCGCATGGCGTCCGCCCTCTCAGTTTATCCAAATAGCCTCGCAGAGTTTGCGCCCGCAGGCGCAAAGAAAGTCCGATCATTTTCTCCGGCGACATGTGCGGCGGAGAAAATACTTCTCGGCCTGCAAACGTGCGCGCCGTCCGTCAAAGGCGGACAGCGCGTGCGCTGCAGTCAGGCCGCAAATCCCTTTGTCAAAAAGTAATACTTTTTGACAGTCACAGGGGCGGACGCCATGCGGCGTCCGCCCCTTGTTCGTTTTCGTTACATTTCCTCGACGGCCAGCATGTCCGGCAGCGCGGTCAGGTCGCCGCGCAGGTCGCCCGGCTGCAGCGGAGTGCGGCTGTGGATGGGGATGAGCGCGCAGTAGTGGTGCGGCGCGTCGGGGGCGTCGCTGTCCGAGATGCGGCTGATCTCGAGATTGTCGATGCGGATGCTGCGCTCACGCAGCAGGGCGAGCACGGACTCCATGCACACGGCGCGCGCGTACTCAATGTAGAGCGTGAGATCGGTGCTCTTGCTCGTGAGCCGGGTCTCCAGCCGCACGAGCACCACCTCGACCAGCAGCACGACGGCCGTGGCGAAGATGGCACACTCGGCATAGCCCGCGCCGCAGACAAGGCCGATGATGGCCGCGGCCCAGAGTCCGGCGGCGGTGGTCAGACCTTTGACGCGCTTGTCACGCGTGACGATGATCGTGCCCGCGCCGACAAAGCCGATGCCGGAGATGACCTGCGCGCCGAGACGCGCGATGTCGTTATACAGGTGCTGGAAGAGCAGGTACTGGCTCGTGAGCGTCGTGATGGCGGAGCCGAGGCAGATGAGAATGTGCGTGCGGAAGCCCGCGGGCCGGCGCTTGATCTCGCGCTCTGCGCCGATCAGCCCGCCGCAGACGACGGCCAGCGTCAGACGGGCGAGGATCGCCCAGAAGGTCATATCACGGATGGGATCAAAACAATGCAGCATGGTACAGCCTCCTTTCTCAGATCTCTTCGATGAGGATGACGCCCTCAAGCGCCGACAGCTCTGCCAGCAGCTCGGGGTGGTCGCGCCGCTCGGGCAGGATGGCGCTGAACTGGCACAGGAAGCTCGCCAGCGGGCCTGTGCCGTTGCGGTTGACGGCAAAGTCGAAAATGCGGATGTTCTCGTCGTGCAGATGCGCGACGATCGCGCCGAGGTGCTCCATGCGCTCGATCTCGAGGCTGATGTTGATGTGGTGCGCCCGGCGGGTGAGCCGCTGCTCCAGCGGCGGCAGCAGGTACATGCAGGCCGCCATGTAGGCGATGCAGATGAACGCGCAGGCATAAAAGCCCGCGCCGATGGTAAGGCCGAGACACGCGCTCGCCCAGAGTCCGGCGGCGGTGGTCAGGCCCTTGACCTGCTGGCGGGCGGTGATGATGATCGTGCCTGCGCCGAGAAAGCCGATGCCCTTTGCGGCCTCGGCGCCGAAGCGCGACACGTCCTGCGTCGCGCCGATGCTCTCGGCGAGCGCGCGCCACGGTCCGTGGAGCATCTGGTCGAGCTGCAGGCTCAGCAGCACGGTGAGCGTCGCGCCGAGCGCCGTGAGCATATAGGTGCGAAAGCCGGCGGGGCGGTTTTTGCGCTCGCGCTCAAGCCCGATCAGCCCGCCGCAGAGCACGGCGAGGAGGATGCGCAGCATCATCGTGACGATATTCAGTTCACGCAGGTAGGAGAGTACGGACGCCATAGATGCGGCTCCTTTCTGAGCTGGTTACAGGCCGCCGCTGCGCGGCTTGCCGGTGCTGCCGCGCACGATGAGTCGGCTGCGGTATTCCACGCGGTTGATCGGCTGATCCTCGCGGCTGTTGAGCCCGCCCTCGATGCGCTCGAGCAGCAGGTTGAAGGCGCTCTTGCCGTGGCTGAAGGTGTTGTTGTCCACGGTCGTGAGCTGGATGCGCTGATAGCCCGAGGTCGTGACGTTGTCAAACCCGCAGAGGCTGAAATCCTCCGGCACGCGGTAGCCCTCGCGCTGCAGCGCGTCGAGCACGCCGAAGGCCACCATGTCATTGATGGCGACGATGCCGGTGATCTTGTCGTTGCGCAGGCATTTGTAGGCCAGCTCCATTCCCGAGCGGTACTCGAGGTCGGGCGTGGTGATCTCCGCCTCGAGGGAGTTGACGTGCGAGCAGATGGTCACGCTGCCCTCCGGACACCAGCGGCGGTAGGCCTCCTGCAGTCCTTCGCCGCGGCGCATACGGGAGACGTGGTGCTCGTTGAGCGCCGTGGACAGGTAGGCGATGCGCTTGTGGCCGAGGTCGATGAGGTGCTTGGCCACGAGCTGCGCCGCGCCGAAGTTGTCCACGTCCACGGTGTCGATGCCGCAGTCCGTGACGCGGTCGCCGACGGCGACGATGGGCACGCGGCGGCTCAGCTCGCGCACCTTGGCCGTCTGCGTCGGCGTCATGGCGAAGATGATGCCGGCCACGCGCGAATAGTCGAGCGAGTCGAGCAGGTGGCTCTCCGTGCGGGGATTCCAGTAGGTGTTGTAGATCGCGGTGTGATACCCGGCGGCGTGCCCCGCGGCGTCGATGCCGGCGATCATCTTGGTGTGGTAGGGGTTGGCGACCGACGGCGAGAGGACGGCGATCTGTTTGCCGGAGCAGCGGGCGGACGGCGTGCGGTAGCCGATGCGCTCGGCCTCGGCCAGGACGCTCGCCACACGCTCGGACGAAAAACGCTCCAGCGATTTTCCGTTGAGGATCATGGAGACGCTCGCGGTGGAAACACCGGTCGCCTCGGCGATGTCGCGCAGGGTGGGTTTGCTGCTCATAGGCACCTCCAGTAGAGTACAGATGACGGCGCATGTGTTGAAAATTTAAGCATTTTTCAGCGAAAAAAGGGCGCTTCGCCTTTGCAGTTTCACCAATTTCTACGAGGAGTATATAGCGAAAACAGAAAAATGGCAAGCAAAATTTCTACCCATATTGACGGCATCGCACAAAAATGTTAACATTTTTCACAGAGAGCCGTTAAAATGACGGAGAAAAATTCAACGCTTTTTTAAGCAGAAAGGAACTACCTTGAAGAAAATTGTTGCGATGCTTCTCGCCCTGACCATGGTGCTTGCACTGTGCGCCTGCGGCGGCGGCGGCGATAAGGCCGGCGCGAACGATGATTACCACCTCACGCTCAAGCTCAGCCACGTCTTTGCGACGACCGAGCAGCTCACGATCGAGATGCAGCAGGTCGCCCAGCGCATCAAGGAGCGCACCAACGGCGCGATCGAGATCCAGTGCTACGACTCCAGCCAGCTCGCCGTCTATAAGGACAACATCGAGCAGGTCGTCAACGGCGCCGACTGGATCGCCTGCGAAGACCCCTCCTACCTCGCCGACTACGACATCGACTTTGAAGCACTCATCGGCCCCATGATGTACAACAGCATCGACGAGTACTCCTACGTCTGCCAGTCCGATCTGGTAAAGAATATGTGCCAGAAGCTCGAAGATAACTACGGCATCCACGTGCTCGCGCTCGACTTCAACGTCGGTATGCGCTGCATGCAGACCAACAAGGTCATCAAGACCCCCGCTGACCTCAAGGGCATGAAGATCCGCGTGCCGAACAGCTCCATGTACATCAACTGCCTCACCGCCATGGGCGCCACGCCCACCGGCATGCCGTTCGCTGAGACGATCTCCGCCGTGCAGCAGGGCGTCATCGACGGTCTGGAAGGCAACATGAACGCTTACTCCACCAACGGCAGCTCCGAAGTGTGCAAGAATATGTCCCTGACCAACCACCTCGTGGGCACCTGCGGCGCCTACATCAGCACCAAGGTCTGGAACAGCATCCCGGAAGAGTACCGCACCATCATCCAGGAAGAGTTCACCAAGGGCGCTAAGGAACTGACCGACTTCACCAACGCTTCCTTCGAGGAGACGAAGGCCAAGCTCGAGAAGGAGCAGGGCTGCTCGTTCAACGAGGTCGATGTCGATGCGTTCCGCGCCGCCGTGCAGCCGGAGTTTGAGCGCATGGTCAAGGAAGACGGCGTGACGCCCACCTTCTACGAGCAGGCGCAGGCCATCCTCGCCGAGTACCGCCAGGCCAACAAGTGAGCGCTGCGCGCTGACGGACGGCCGGAAGCCCCATACCGGCTTTTTATGCCGGGTGTCCCGCACACGCTGCCGGACACCCGGCATTGCTGAGCAAAGCCACAGAAAGCAGAGGAAAGCAAATTTGAAAAAAGTACTGAAAAATCTCGACGCGTATATCGCGGGCGCGATGATGATCGTGACGATCGTGCTTGTCGTCGTCAACGTGATCACGCGAAAACTGTTTAACTATATCATCATCTGGAGCGAGGAGGTCGCCACCTCCTGCTTCGTGTACTCGGTGTTCATCGGCGCGGCCTACGCCTACCGCAAGCACCAGCACGTCGGTGTCGATCTGCTCGTGGAGCGGCTGCCCGCCGGCGCGCGCAGAGCCGTGCACCTGATCACCAGCGCCCTGCTCGTGGTCATCAACGGCTACATCACGGTGCTCAGCGTGCAGTTTATCCAGTCGTCCTGGATCAAGCGCATGCCGATCACAAAGCTGCCGTCCAGCGTGGTCAACACGGCGCTGGTCATCGGCTTCGGCCTGATGACGATCTACTCGCTCGTCATTTTCATCAAAGACCTCAAGAGCGGCAATAAACTTGACGGGGAGGTGGACGCATGAGCACGTTCCTTTCGATCCTGCCGATCATCATCGCGCTCGTGCTGTATTTCACGGGCATCCCCATCGCCTACGCGCTCTTTGCCGCGGCACTGACCTATTTCGGCTTCATTGACACGACGACCGTGCCGTACCTGCTGATGCAGAAATTCATCACGTCCACGCAGTCGTTCCCGTTCCTTGCGATCCCGTTTTTCATCATGTGCGGCTCGATCATGAACTACGGCGGCATCAGCGCGCGGCTGATGGACTTCGCCGATGCGCTCACCGGTCACCTGCCCGGCGGCCTTGCGCAGATCAACGTCCTGCTGAGCATGCTCATGGGCGGCTGCTCCGGCTCGGCCAACGCCGACGCCGCCATGGAGTGCAAGCTGCTCGTGCCCGAGATGGAAAAGCGCGGCTACGGCAAGGGCTTCTCCGCCGCGATCACGGCGGCGTCCTCGTGCGTCACGCCCATCATCCCGCCCGGAATCAACCTCATCGTCTACGGCCTGATCGCCGGCGCATCCGTCGGTCAGCTCTTTGCCGCCGGCTACATCCCCGGTCTGCTCATGGCTGTGACGCTGATGATCGCCGTGGCGATCATCTCCAAAAAGCGCGGCTACGCGCCGTCTCGCCCCCGCCGTGCGACGCTCGGCGAGATCGGCCGCCAGGCGCTCAAGTCCTTCTGGGCGCTGTTTTTCCCGCTGGGCATCATCATGGGCATGCGCTTCGGCATCTTCACGCCGACGGAAGCCGGCGGTGTGGGCGTGCTCTACTGCCTGATCGTGGGCAAGTTCGTCTACAAGGGCCTGCGCAAGGAGCACTTCATCCCCATCCTGCGCGAGACCATCTCCGGCACCGCCACCGTCATGCTCATCATCGTGTCGGCGACCGTGTTCGGCTACTACCTCAACTGGGAGAACATCCCCACCATGCTGCTCAACGCCGTGTCGAGCTTTGCCAGCAACAAGTTCCTCGTGCTGCTGGTCATGAACATCGTGCTGCTCATCGTCGGCATGTTCCTCGAGGGCGGCGCGGCGCTCATCATCCTCGCTCCGCTCATGGTGCCGATCGTGAAGGCCGCCGGGATCGATCTGGTGCACTTCGGCATCGTCTGCAACGTCAACATCATGATCGGCGGTCTGACCCCGCCGTTCGGCTCGATGATGTTCACCTGCGTGTCCATCACGGGCTGCAAGATGCAGGAATTTATCAAAGAGTGCGTGCCGTTTATCATCGCGCTGCTCATTGCGCTGCTGCTGCTGACGTATATCCCCGGTATCACGATGCTGATACCGAATCTCATTTATTAAGGGAGACAATTGCATGAAAGTTATGGCACACCGCGGCTACAGCGGTGCTTATCCGGAAAACACGATGCTCTCGTTCCGCGAGGCGGTCAAGGTCGGCTGCGACGCGATCGAGATGGACGTGCATGAGACGCGCGACGGCCGTCTCGTCGTCATCCACGACGAGCGGCTCGACCGCACGACCGACGGCACCGGCCGCATCTGCGAGCATACGTTCGACGAGCTGCGGCAGGTCAACGCCGCTGCACGCTTCGCGGGCAAATACGCCCCCGAGCGCATCCCGTCGTTCGACGAATACTGCGAGTGGGCGTCCGGCGAAACCGTCGGGCACAACATCGAGATCAAGACCGACAAGATCTACTATCACGACATCGAGCGCAAGATCTGGGCCACCATCGAGCGCTACGGTCTGGAGCACAAGGTCATGTTCTCGTCGTTCAACCACTTCTCGCTGCGCCGCATCCTCGAGATCAGCGGCAACGCGGTCGAGGTCGGCGCGCTCGTGCTCGAGGACAGCATCGGCGGCTTCCCCGGTTACTACTGTGAGCAGGCGGGCTTCGCCTGCTACCACCCGCCGATCGAGTTGCTCACGGATGAGAACGTGCGCGACTGCAAGGAGCACGGCGTGAAGATGAACGTCTGGACCGTCAACGACATGGCGGGTCTGGAGCAGCTCCACCGCTGGGGCTGCGAGGGCATCATCACGAACTACCCCGGCGTGGCGAGCGGCTGGCTGCGCGCGCAGGGCGAGTGAGCCAGACGCGGCGAAACAGACACTAACAGAGACGACGCCCCCGAGAGCCTTTGGCTCTCGGGGGCGATTTCTGTGTCAAAAGGAATGCTTTCTGACAGCAAAAAACTCCCTCCGGATTTCCGGAGGGAGTTTCGCGTTTGTAGAGATGGGATCAGATCTTCATGCAGACGTCCCAAGCACGCCAGATGACGGTGCGCAGGTTGCCGATGGCAACGCAGTCGCCCACGCGGAAGACCTGCTTGTTGTCCTTGCCGCCGACCGGAGTCGGGACAAAGCCGATGCCGTTGACGACGTTGTCGCACTCGACGAAGAAGGTCTCGCCGGTCTTGACGTTCTTGACGGTGACACCGTTGTCCTTGATCTCGGTCACGGTGGACTCGAGGTAGGTCGGGACCTTGTGGTACTCCATCGCGTCACGCAGGAAGGAGGTGTTGGCAAGGCAGGTGGCCTGTGCCGCGATCAGGTCGTTCGCGTACTCGACGATGATGGGGTGCTTGCCCTGCAGCACGAGGTCGTAAGCCGCCTCGCAGGAGGACTGGCCGCCGCCGATGAACAGGACCTTGTCGCCGACTTCCTTCTTGTCCTTGAGAAGCTCGGTGAAGGTGAGGGTCTTCTCGAAGCCCGGGATGGAGGGCATGGTGCGCGGGATGGAGCCGCTGGCGACGATGATGTCGTCGAAGCCGCCGAGCGTGTTGACGTCGGTCACCTCGGTGTTGAAGCGGACGTCGATGCCTTCCTTGGCGACCTCGTTGAGGTACCAGCGGATGAGCTCCTTATCATTCTCCTTGAAGCTCATCGCGGAAGCGGTGAGGAACAGACCGCCGAGCTCGTTGGTCTTCTCGAAGATGACGGGGGTGTGGCCGCGCTGCTTGAGCACGAGCGCGCACTCCATGCCGCCGATGCCGCCGCCGATGATGGCGACCTTCTTCGGGTTGCGGGTCGGGACGATCTTGTACTTGTTGTGCTGCATGGTGGTCGGGTTCAGCGCGCAGCGAGCCAGGTGCAGGGAGTCGTCCATGCTCTGGAGGTTCGCGGTGCCCTTGAACTTGGCCATGTTGAAGCAGCCGTTGTGGCAGCGGATGCAGGGCTTGATCTCGTCCTCGTGGCCGCTGAGGATCTTGTGGATCCACTCGTGGTCAACGAGGTTCTGACGCGCGATGGCGACAGCGTCGAGACGGCCGGCAGCGATCTCTTCGGCAGCCTTCACGGGGTCCATACGGCCGGCGCAGACGACCGGGCAGTTGGTGAACTTCTTGATGTGCTCGACGTACTCGAGGTTGCAGTTGTCGGGCATGTACTGAGGCGGATGTGCCCAGTACCACGCATCGTAGGTGCCGTTGTCGCAGTTGAACATGTCGTAGCCGGCTTCCTCGAGGTACTTGACAGCCTTCTCGGACTCGGCCATGTCACGGCCGAACTCCTCAAAGTCGGTCTCGTACGGCATCGCACCCTTGCCCCAGGCCTTGGTCTTGGAGACGACGGAGTAACGCAGGGACACCGGGAAGTCGGCGCCGGCCTGACGCTTGATCTCCTGCACGATCTCGACCGGGAAGCGGAAACGGTTCTCGAACGAGCCGCCGTACTGGTCGGTGCGGTGGTTCCAGTTGGCCATGGTGAACTGGTCAAGCAGGTAGCCCTCGTGGACAGCGTGGATCTCGACGCCGTCGACGCCGGCAGCGCGCAGCTTCTTGGCGGTCTTGCCGAAGGCGTGCACCATGTCCTGGATCTCCTTGACGGTCAGCGGGCGGGACATGACGTCTTCCTTCCAGCGGTTCGGGACCTCGGAAGCGGAGGCGCAGATGTACTGCACGTCGACGATGGGGCTGACGATCTTGTTGAGGAAGTTGTTCTTGGCCAGCATCGTCATCCAGCCGTTGATCGCCATGGAGCGGCCCATGCCGGCGGCGAGCTGGATGAAGAGCTTTGCACCGGTCTTGTGGAACTCGACCATGTACTCCTTGAGCTGCTTGAACATCTGGTCGTTCTGGTACAGCCACTTACGGCCGGGGATACCCAGCGGATCGCGGATGCACTGCATGCCGGGCAGGATCAGGCCCACGCCGTCCTGTGCGCGGTTGAGCAGGAAGTAAGCTGCTTCCTTGTCGAAGTGGTTCGGCTCCATCCAGCCGAACAGGGACGTGCCGCCCATGGAGCACTGGACAATGCGGTTTTTCATCTCGACATTGCCGATCTTCCAGGGGGTGAACAATGCGTTGTACTTTTCGTTCATTGAATACGCTCCTTCTATTTTTTAGGTCTCCACAGACCCGGGTTTACGTTCTTCCGGGACATGGATCTCCCGGATGGTAAAGTCCTTGCCGGACAGCACCGTTTTGTTGAAGCTGTTGCAGTTCGGACAATAACCGTTGCACTCGATGACATTGAAGATCTCGTCGCAATCCTCGCACTCGGCCATGCCGGGCACGATGTTGACGATGAGCTTCGTGTTTTCCAGCGGCGTGCCCTTCACGACGGGGGGATAGAGCTCCTCCACGTACTCCGGAATGACGAGCGAGAGCTCGCCGCAGTCGGCCACGATCTCGGAGATCTCATCGATCTGATTGGCGGCCGCGTAGTCGGTGACGGTCTTGACCATGGCGCGCACCACACCGATCTCATGCATGGCGCTGCTCCTTATCTGCCGCGCGTCTTGCGCACGAGGCGGCCGATGGCGGCGGGGGTGTTGCCGGCCACGGTCAGCAGGGTGCGGAAGTATTCACGGCCGTGCGTGTCGTTGACCTTCTCGAGGCGGATGGCGTCGAACTTGCACTTGGTGGTGCAGATGCCGCAGCCGATGCACTGGTCCTCGTTGAGGACGACCGCGCCGCAGCCGAGGCAGCGCTCGGTCTCCTTCTTCATCTGCTCCTCGGTGAACACACCGCGCAGATCGTGGAAGGTCTTCTTCGCCTCTTCGGCGGAGCCGTCGTGCGCGTGCTGGCGCGGGGTGTTGTCAAAGCTCTCGATCGGCACGGCCACGGTCGCGGGATCGAGCGACTTGTAGTCGCGGTGGTCACGGCCGATGAGCTGGCTCTGGCCGGGGTGCACGAAGCGGTGGATGGACACGGCAGCCTCTTTGCCGGCGGCGATGGCGTCGATGGCAAACTTCGGGCCGGTCACAAGATCGCCGCCCGCGAACACGTCGGGCTCGTCGGTCTGATACGTTGCGGGGTCAACCAGCACGGTGCCGCGCTTGCCGAGCCGGAGCTTCGAGCCGGCGTCGATGCCGCACAGGTCGATCTGCTGGCCAATGGCCGAGATGACGGCGGAGACTGCAAGCGTCTCGAACTCGCCCGTGCCGACGGGCTTGCGGCGGCCCTTCTCGTCGGGCTCGCCGAGGGTCATGGTCTCGACCTTGACGGCCGTGGCCTTGCCCTTTTCGCCCAGGATCTCGACCGGGGCGCACAGGAAGCGGAACTTGACGCCCTCGGCCTCGGCCTCGGCGACTTCTTCGTCCGCTGCGGGCATCTCCTCGCGGCCGCGGCGGTAGAGCAGCGTCACGTCCGCACCGCGGCGCACGGCGGCACGCGCGACGTCGATGGCGACATTGCCGCCGCCGATGACGGCGACCTTTTTGCCGATGGTCGGGCGCTTGCCGAGGTTCACGGCGCGCAGGAACTCGACACCGGTGAACACACCCTTCAGATCGTCGCCCGGGCAGCCGGCCGGCGTGCCCTTGGAGGCACCGACGGCGAGGTAGATCGCCTTGTAGCCGTCCGCGCGCAGCGCGTCGAGCGTCATGTTCTTGCCGACCTCAACGCCGAAGCGGAACTCCACGCCGAGCTCCTTGAGCACGTCGATCTCCGCGTTGACAACGTCCTTCTCGAGGCGGAAGCTCGGGATGCCGAGCGTGAGCATGCCGCCGGGCACGGACTCCTTCTCGAACACGGTCACGGGGTAGCCCTTGACGGCGAGGTAGTACGCGCAGCTCAGACCGGCAGGGCCGGCGCCGATGACGGCGATCTTCTCCGGGTACGGACGGCCGATCTGGTTGAGCATCTTCGGCACGAAGCGGGTGCTGGCCTCGAGATCCTTCTCGGCGATGAACTTCTTGATGTCATCGATGGCGATCGGATCGTCGATGCTGCCGCGGGTGCAGGCGTCCTCACAACGCTTGTTGCAGATGCGGCCGCAGACGGCCGGGAACGGGTTTTCTTTCTTGATGAGCTCCAGCGCCTCGGTGTAGCGGCCGAGGGACGCGAGCTTGATGTAGCCCTGAACCGGGATGTGCGCCGGGCACTCGGCCTTGCAGGGGGCGGTGCCGCTGGGCATGACGTCGGAGCGGTTCGTGCGGTACTCGGGGTTGTAGCTCGAACGGTGGAACGGCACGCTGGCGTCGGTGTCGTAGGTGTCGGAGATGTGCGGATCGGTCGCGCAGCGCTTCTGGCCGAGCTTGAGCGCGTTGGTCTGGCAGTTTTCAACGCACTGACCGCAGGCGACGCACTTTTCCTTATCCACGCGGGCGATGTAGTTCGAGCGGATGGCGCGCGGCGTGCGGAACAGCTCCGCGATGCGCAGCGCGAAGCACGAGCAGCCGCAGCAGTTGCAGATGGCGTTCGTGTCCTCGAAGCCGGGGGTCTGGTTGATCTCGTGCACGAGGCCGTTGTCCTCGGCGCGCTGGAGGATCTCATATGCCTCTTCCTTGGTCACGAGGCGGTGATACCCCTGCTCGGAGAAGCAGCGGGCGTTGTCGTTGAGGTACATGCACATATCCTCTTCGAGGTGGCCGCAGCCCTCGCCCATGAGACGGCGGGCACGGCGGCAGGAGCACGGACCGACGCTGATGGCGGTCGCGTTCTCGATGAGGGTGCGCACCTCGTCATAGGAGGCGGCGTGCGAGTCGTTCTCGATGGCGCTCATGACGGGCATGACGCGCATGAAGAACATGCCGGTCTTGCCGGAGTCGAGCATCGGCGCGAGCATTTCCGGACGGCGGCGGGTGTACGCCTCGAAGCTCTCGCCGAGCACGGGATACTTGTCGCACTGCTCACGGTTGGCAAGGATGCCCTCCATGATGCCCGGGACCCAGATCGGGTAGAAGTAGCAGCGCTTGCCGTCCACATAGCGGTAGCGGACTGCGCCGGTCTTGCACAGCTTGTCGAGCTGCTCCTGCGTGAATTCCACGCTCTTTCTTGCGCGCTTGGCCACTTCCTCAACCGTGCGGTTGGTCTCCAGTCGCACGTGCATCATGATCGCACACATGTCATCGTCGATGATCGGCTCGAGGATCTTATACTCGGGATCGTCATACGTGATGCCCATGTACGTCATGCTCTCAAGGCTGATCTTCGTGGCCAGCTTGAGAATATTCGGTCTTTTTGCCATGCCGTTTCCTCCTTCAATGTAGGGTGGTATTTAAAAGGTGTTCCCTGTCCCCTTATTGCTTGGGCGGCGCCGCGAATGCGCGCGTGAACTGCTCGCACAGCGCGTCGATGCGCGCGTGCCCGTCGAGCTCGTGCACGCTCGGCACGCCGACGGACATCCGCTGGATGACGCCGAGGATCGAATCGTATGTATTATAATAGAGTGTTTTCACATCGGCCTCGGGATCGACCGTCCCGTCGGCGAGCCCGCGGCGGATGGCCGCAGCGATCGGCCCGGGGGCGACCTCAAAGCGCTCCGGCGGCCGGTTGATGACCGCGTGCTGCCGGCCGGCGTTGCACAGCGCGACCTCCGCATCCAGCGAGAAGCGGATCCCCGCGGGGTCGGTGAAGATCAGTCCCGCGTAGCTGCGCAGCAGCACGCGGATCTCCTCGATGCCGGTCATGCCCCTGCGCCGCTGCTTTGCCAGCGACTGTGCGGCCAGCTCCTTGGCCCTGTCCCAGTAGAGGTAGGCCGCCGCGATGACGAGCTCATCCTTGCCCGCAAAGTACCGGTAGACCGAGCGCTCGGTCAGACCGGCGTGCTGCGCGATGTCGCGGATGGTCGTCTTTTCAATGCCATTTTCAACAAAACACGCCAGTGCCGTCTGTGTTACGAGTGCGATATTCTGTTCCCGCACCTCTTGCATCGACATGGGCGTGCCTCCTGTCAGCTATGTTTGTCAGATTGACTGACATTGTTATTATACCTGTTTTTTGCCGGTATTTCAACTGAAAGTTGCTCGATTTTTAACGAGTTTGTCATACAAAAAACACCGGTATGGTCAAAAAACCACACCGGTGTATAGCTTGTCAAAAACAATTCCGGGGTATTGGGCGCATCGCGCGTGTCACACGGGGTAATCGCCGGAGAGCTTCTCGTCGGCGTTCGTGCCGGTGTCTCTGTTGCGGAAGAAGGCAAAATACGCCACCACGCACAGCGCCACGAGCGCGTAGGCAAAGACGATGACGGCGGTGTTGCCGGCCGCGATCTCGCTCTGCAGGCCGCCGATCTCGACGATGAGGATGAGCGCCGGCGTCACGAAGCGGATCATGACGGCGTAGACCTTCTTGAGCCAGCCGGCCATGGGTGTGCCCCCAGCCTCGATCTCGGCCACGGCGCGCTTGGGCGTGATGAACCAGCCGACAACGATGCAGGAAAACAGCGCGCACACGGGCATGAGCACGGTGTTGGTCACCTCGTCAAAGAACGTCAGCCAGTCGAGCCCGAACAGCGCGGGGCTGGATTCCTCGAGGATGGCGACATGGCCGAGCGAGATGCCGATCGGGATCGACACGAGAAAGCAGACGCTCGCAACGATGAGCGCGGCGCGCTTGCGGTGGGCGTGGAATTTCTGGATGACGAACTGCGTCACGACCTCGATCAGCGACACGACGGAGGTGATGGCGGCGATATCGACCATGACGAAAAAGGCGAACGACACGACCTGACCCACGCCGCCCATGGACTCGAACACCTGCGGCAGGATGATGAACATGAGCGCGACGCCCTTGCTGCTGCCGAGCAGCGCGGGGTCAAAGTGCGCCACCGACGGGAAGATCGCCAGACCCGCGATGAGCGCCACGAGCGTGTCGAAGATGCAGATCATGGCGGTGGAGCGCACGAGGTTGACCTCCTTGCCGGTGTACGAGCCGTAGGTGATCATGATGCCCATGCCGAGCGACAGGGAGTAAAACGCCTGACCCATGGCCACGAGCACGGACTTGAACGTGATGCCGGAGAAATCGGGCTTGAGGTAGAAGCTCAGACCCTCACGCACGCCGCTGCCGAGCGTCAGCGCGTAGACGGCGATGGCGACGAGGATCAGAAACAGCACCGGCATGAGCACCTTGGACGCCTTCTCGATGCCGTCCTTGACGCCGCCCATGATGATCATCATGCTCAGCACGAGGAAGATCGCGGTGTAGAGGATGACCTCGCCCGTGTTGACGGAGAACGTGCCGACGATGCCGGCGTTGCCGCTGAAGGAGTTGAGCGCGTACTTCGTCGTCCAGCCGCCGAGCACGGAGTAGTAGCAGATGATGAACGCGGGGATCACGATCGCCACGAGCCCGCACCAGCCGAGGTTCTTGTGGATCATCTTGTAGGCGGTCATGGGGTTTGCCTGCGCGCGGCGGCCGAGATAGATCTCGCTGAGCATCGTCACGAAGCCGATGAGCAGCACGCACGCGACGTAGATGAGCACGAAGGCCGCGCCGCCGTTTTGCGACGTCTTGTACGGGAAGCCCCAGAGATTTCCGAGGCCCACGGCACTGCCGGCGGCGGCGAGGATGAAGCCGATGCCGCTGGCGAATCCAACTTTTTTCTTTTCCATAACAGATTTCCTTTCTGTCCGTTTTTCTATACAACAAAAAATCGGCCCCGACCAAAACGGTCGGGGCCGACTCCTGGTATACCAAGTCGTGTTTATCCCGCGAATACCGGTTTGGTTCGTTCTGCTGGCGGTGCGATGCCCAGAATGCTGAGTATAGCAAAAATCGACACTGCAGCTACAGTGTCGATGGTAAGCAGAAGGATGCTGTTGTTGTCGGTATTCGCCGCAGAGCATGCCGAGCCAACCGCGCACTTGGCCGCGGCATTGCAGGGACGGGCAAAGGACGTGTGACGCATGGCTTGCAGCTCCTTTTGGAAGAAATTTGACGCCATTGTACGCGCCGGAAAGCCGGTTGTCAACGCTGCGGACGATTCATAATTTTCATAACGTTGTTTCAAATTTTTGAATCATCCGCAGCGTGCTTCGCAGTCTGTCAGGCGCCTGCCTCGAGCTTGTGCAGCGCCTTGCGAAACTGCGTCGCAAACAGGATGGCGGTGCACGTGACGGCGATCACGTCCGCGACGGGCTCGGCCAGATACACGGCGGTCGTCTGATCGGACAGCAGCGCCGGCAGCAGATAGATCAGCGGCAGCAGCAGCACGAATTTGCGCAGCACGGCCACGATGATCGAGCACAGCGCGCTGCCGATGGACACGAACGTCATCTGGCAGGCGATCTGGATGCCGAACAAAAACAGCCCCGCGCAATAGATGCGCAGCACGCGCGTCGTAAAGGCGATGAGCGCCGCGTCCGGCGTGAAGATGCGCGCAAACAGGCCGGGGGCTAGCTCGATGAGCGCCCAAAGCGAGACCGAGTAGATCAGGCACACCTTGAGCAGCAGGCGAAACGTCTCGCGCACGCGCGCGGTGTTTTTCGCGCCGAAGTTGTAGCTCGTGATCGGCTGCGCGCCCTGCCCGATGCCCTGCAGCGGCAGCATGGCAAACTGCATCACGCTCGTGAGGATCGTCATGGCGCCGACGGCGATGTCGCCGCCGTACTTGAGCAGGGAGGCGTTGAAGCACACGGAGATGACGCTCTCGCTCGCCTGCATCGTGAACGTGGCCAGGCCGAGCGCCACGCACGGCAGGATGAGCTTCGGCGAGACGAAGAGATTTTCCCGCCGCAGGCGCAAAAACGCCTTCTTCCCGCACAGGAACACCAGCACCCACGCGCACGAGAGCCCCTGTGAGAGCACGGTCGCCAGTGCTGCGCCGCGCACGCCCATGCCCAGCGCGAAGATGAAGATCGGGTCGAGGATGATGTTCGCCGCCGCGCCGATGAGCACCGTGTACATGCCCACCTTGGCAAAGCCCTGCGCCGTGATGAAGGCGTTCATGCCCAGCGTGAGCTCGACAAAGAGCGTGCCGAACGCATAAATATGCAGGTAGTCCACGGCGTAGTCAATGGTATTTTCGCTCGCGCCGAAGGCAAGCAGCGCCTCGCGCCCCCAGAGGAGCAGCACCGCCGTGAGCACAATGGAGATACCGATCTGCAGCGTGAAGCAGCCGCCGAGCGTCTTTTCGGCGCTGTCCATATCGTCGCGCCCCATGTAGATCGACGCGCGCGGCGCGCCGCCGGAGGCCGTGAAGCACGCGAAGGCCGACACGATCAGGATGATCGGCAGGCACACGCCCACGCCCGTCAGCGCGGCGCTGCCGACCTCGGGAATGTGGCCGATGTAGATGCGGTCGACGATGTTGTAGAGCATATTGACCAGCTGCGCGATCACCGTCGGGATCGCGAGCCGGCGCAGAAGCTGTCCGACCGGCTCCGTGCCGAGAAATGTTTTGTCCTGCTGCATTCAGCGTGCCTCCCCATATGCGATGTGGTCCAGATTTTGCGCGAACGCCGTCAGGCAGCGCTGGAACGTCTCGAGCGCGTCGGGCGCGACGCCCGCGGACATCTGCGCGCTGAACTGCTCCTGCAGGGCCTGCCCGCGCGCGATGATGGGCGCGGCCTTGTCCGTGCACACGAGGCGGCAGCGCCGCCGGTCGCCGGGGTCGCGTGCGCGCAGCAGATACCCCTCGCGCACGAGCTTGTCGACGTGAAACGACACGATGCCCGGCTTGAGCCGGCGGTATGTGCAGATGTCGCGCGCGGTGTCCAGCCCCGGATTGTTGGCCAGAAAGAGCAGGATGTCCACGGCGTTGGGCGCCATGTCCAGCTCCGCGCTCAGCGGCTGCATGACGACGGCGTAGGCGTCGAGGATGCGGCGCGTGTACGTATAGACCTGCGATGCGGTAAGCACGGCGGTCACCTCCTGGAAATAGTTCAATTTTGAACGATTTTGTATTATACCAGCTTCCGCCCGGAAAGCAAGCGGAAATTTGTGAACAATTCTATTGACAAGAAAAGCGGCGTGTGTATAATTGTATACAATAATACAAAGCAACGGAAAGGAGTCCCACTGCTATGCTTGAAATATCCGGAAAGACGAATTTGCTGGAGCAGAATGCGTATAAATATTCGCTTCAGGATGTAGCGGAACCCAACCTCCATCGCGACATTTACACCCAGGGCATGGTGCCGAAGGTGCCGTTCAACCACCGGCGCGTGCCGATGAATATGCCCGAGGAGATCTGGATCACGGACACGTCCCTGCGCGACGGGCAGCAGTCCGTGGAGCCGTACACGGTCGACCAGATCGTCAATATCTATAAGTATCTCTCCCGGCTCGGCGGGCCGTACGGCATCATCCGGCAGACGGAGTTTTTCATCTACAGCAAGAAAGACCGCGAGGCGCTCGAAAAGTGCATGGAGCTGGGGCTGAAGTTCCCGGAGATCACGACGTGGATCCGCGCGACGAAGGAGGACTTCCGCCTCGTGCGCGACCTCGGCATCCGTGAGACGGGCATTCTCGTCAGCTGCAGCGACTACCACATCTTCAAGAAAATGAAGATGACGCGCCGTCAGGCCATGGACTATTATCTTGCGACCGTGGCGGATGCGTTCGCGGCGGGCGTCGTGCCGCGCTGCCACCTGGAGGACATCACGCGCGCCGATTTCTACGGCTTTGTCGTGCCGTTTGTCAACGAGCTGCAAAAGCTCTCGCGGCAGGCGGGCATCCCGGTCAAGATCCGCGCGTGCGACACCATGGGCTACGGCATCCCCTACACGGAGGCGGCGCTGCCGCGCAGCGTGGCCGGCATCATCTACGGCCTGCAGCAGTATTCCGATGTGCCGAGCGAGTGCCTTGAGTGGCACGGGCACAACGACTTTTACAAGGCGGTCGTCAACGCCTCGACCGCGTGGCTCTACGGTGCGTGCGCGGTCAACTGCTCCCTGCTCGGCATCGGCGAGCGCACGGGCAACATCCCGCTCGAGGCGATGGTGTTCGAGTACGCGTCGCTGCGCGGCTCGCTCGACGGCATGGACCCGACCGTCATCACCGAGATCGCGGACTATTTCCAGCACGAGATCGGCTATGATATCCCGCCGATGACGCCGTTCGTCGGGCGCGACTTCAACGCCACGCGCGCCGGCATCCACGCCGACGGGCTGCTCAAGGATGCGGAGATCTACACGATCTTCGACACCGAAAAGCTCCTCAACCGCCCCGCGTCCGTGCAGGTTGCCAAGACCTCCGGCCTCGCGGGCATCGCCTACTGGATCAACCAGAACTACCGCCTGACCGGGGATGCGCAGATCGACAAGCACGACCCGCTCGTGCTCGCGCTCAAGGGCTGGGTGGATGCGGAATACGAGGACGGCCGCCAGACCGTCATCTCGGCCAAGGAGCTCAACGCCAAGATCGCGGAGCTGGCGCCCGGCCGCTTCGCGCAGGTCTGACAGGAGGTGCAGCATGAAAGATTTCCGTACCGTTACGCTGGCCGATCAGGTGTTTGAGCGGCTGGAATCCGACATCATACAGGGCGTTTACCCGCGCGGTGAGGTGCTCACGGAGCTGCGGCTCGTCGAGCAGCTCAACGTCAGCCGCACGCCCATCCGCGAGGCGCTGCGCCGGCTCGAGCAGGAGCACCTCATCGCCGATACCGGCAAGGGCACGGTCGTGCTCGGCATCACGGCGGAGGATCTGGTGGACATCATGGACATCCGCTGCAAGATCGAGGGGCTCGCGTCGTACTACGCGGCGAAAAACGCTTCGCCCGACGGTCTTGCGCGCCTGCAGCACATTCTGGATCTGCAGGAGTTCTACTTTGAAAAGCGTGACGCCGAGCACCTGCGCGAGATGGACGACCAGTTTCATGACATCATCTGCGACATGAGCGGTCACGCCGTCATCAGCGACACGCTCGTACCGCTGCACCGCAAGACCCGCCGCTATCGCAAGGCGTCCATTGCCGACGCCAAGCGCACGGCACAGGTGGTCAAAGAGCACCGCGCCATTTATGAGGCCATCGCCGCGGGCGATGCCGATGCGGCCGCCGCGCTCACGACCGAACACACAATCCACGCAAAGAAAAGTATGATCGAAAGGATGGATCTCCATGGGTGAGACACTGGCTCAAAAAATCATCCGCGCACATCTGCTGCACGGCGACATGACCCCCGGCAGCGAGATCGCCCTGCGCATTGACCAGACGCTCACGCAGGACGCGACCGGCACGATGGCCTATCTCGAGTTCGAGACGATGGGCATCGCGCGCGTCAAGACCGAGCTGAGCGTGGCCTATGTCGACCACAACACGCTGCAGTCCGGCTTTGAAAACGCGGACGACCACCGCTACCTCCAGACCGTGGCCGCAAAGCACGGCGTCCGGTTCTCGCGCCCCGGCAACGGCATCTGCCATCAGGTGCACCTCGAGCGCTTCGGCAAGCCGGGCAAGACGCTCATCGGCTCGGACAGCCACACACCCACCGGCGGCGGCATCGGTATGCTGGCCTTCGGCGCGGGCGGCATGGACGTCGCGGTCGCCATGGGCGGCGGCGCGTACTACATCACCATGCCGAAAATGTTCAAGGTCAACCTCACCGGCACGCTGCGCCCGTTCGTCACCGCCAAGGACATCAGCCTCGAGCTGCTGCGCATCCTGTCGGTCAAGGGCGGCGTCGGCGCCATCATCGAGTGGGGCGGCCCGGGCATCGCGGCGCTGTCCGTGCCCGAGCGCGCGACGATCACGAACATGGGCACGGAGCTCGGCGCGACGACGTCGATCTTCCCGTCGGACGCCGTGACGCGCGCATTTCTCGCCGCCGAGGGGCGCGCGGCGGACTTCACCCCGCTGCAGAGCGACCCGGATGCGCACTATGACCGCGTCATCGACATCGACCTCGACAAGCTGCAGCCCATGATCGCCTGCCCGCACAGCCCGGACAATGTCGTGCCCGTGGCGTCGCTCGCCGGCACGAAGGTCGATCAGGTCTGCATCGGCTCGTGCACGAATTCGTCCCTGTTCGATATGCTCAAGGTCGCGGCGCTGCTGCGCGGCAGGACCATCGCCCCGGGCGTGAGCCTGTCCATCTCGCCGGGATCGAAGCAGGTGCTGACCATGCTCTCTGACTGCGGCGCGCTCACGGACATCCTCGCCAGCGGCGCGCGCCTGCTCGAGTGTGCCTGCGGCCCGTGCATCGGCATGGGCTTCTCGCCGAATTCCGGCGGCGTGAGCCTGCGCACGTTCAACCGCAACTTCCTCGGCCGCAGCGGCACGAAGGATGCGCAGGTCTACCTCGTCTCTCCGGAGACGGCGGTCGCCGCCGCGCTCACAGGCGTCATCACCGACCCGCAGACACTCGGGGAAATGCCCGCCGTCACGCTGCCGGACAGCTTCCGCATCGACGACCGCGCCGTGCTGCCGCCTGTCCCGGCGGCGGAGGCGGACGCGGTGGAGGTCCTGCGCGGGCCGAACATCCGCCCCTTCCCGCGCAGCAAGCCCTTTGCCGACTCGCTCGCGGCGGAGCTTGTGCTCAAGGTGGGCGACAACATCACGACCGATCACATCATGCCCGCCGGGGCGAAGATCCTGCCGTATCGCTCGAACATCCCGAAGCTGTCGGAATTTTGCTTCACGGTCTGTGATCCGACCTTCCCGGCGCGTGCCAGGGCCGCCGGTGACGGCATCATCGTCGGCGGCAGCAACTACGGGCAGGGCTCGTCGCGCGAGCACGCGGCGCTCGTGCCGATGTATCTCGGCATCCGCTGCGTCGTGGCCAAGAGCTTCGCGCGCATCCACGCGGCAAATCTCATCAACGCCGGCATCCTGCCGCTGACGTTTGCCGACCCCGCCGATTATGACGCGCTGCCGCAGGGCGCACACCTGCGCATCGACAACATCCGCGCCGGTATGGCGGCGGGAGCGCTCACCCTCACGGACACGGCCACGGGCAAGGCTTACCCCGTCGTGTGCAGCCTCACCGAGCGGCAGCAGGCCATCCTGCTCGCCGGCGGACTGCTCAACTATACAAAGGAGCACACACTATGAACGATATCGACCGCGCCTGTGCGGCGTTTCGCACCCTGCTCGAAGAGCAGCAGACCCGCGTTGCGGCGATGACCGCCGCGCAGGTGGATTATACGAACAAAGCGACCGTGACCATCGGCCTCGTGGACGGCGACGGCATCGGTCCGATCATCATGGAGCAGGCGGTGCGCGTGCTCGAGGCGCTGCTCGCCGACGAGATCGCGCGCGGCAGCATCGCGCTGCGGCGCATCCGCGGGCTCACGCTCGAAAACCGCATGGCCTGCGATCAGGCCGTGCCGGACGACGTGCTTGCGGAGATCCTGACCTGCGACGTGCTGCTCAAGGGCCCGACCACGACGCCCATGGGCGGCGGGCTCGAGAGCGCGAACGTGAAGCTGCGCCGCGCGCTCGACCTCTATGCGAACGTCCGCCCCGTGACCATTCCCGACGAGGGCATCGACTGGACGTTCTTCCGCGAGAACACGGAGGGCGAATATGCCCTCGGCAGCCGCGGCGTGGAGCTGCCCGGCATGGCCGTGGACTTCAAGGTCACGACCGACCCCGGCACGCGCCGCATCGCCCGCGCGGCGTTTGACTACGCCCGGCGCAACGGCAAAACGCGCGTGACCGTCGTCACGAAGGCGAACATCCTCAAAAAGACCGACGGCAAGTTTACCGCCATCTGCCACGAGGTGGCCGCCGGCTATCCGGAGATCACCGTCGATGACTATTATATCGACATCATGGCGGCGAACCTCGTCAACGAGCGCGTGCGCAGCGGCTTTCAGGTGCTGCTGCTGCCGAACCTCTACGGCGACATCATCACCGACGAGGCCGCGCAGCTTCAGGGCGGCGTCGGCACGGCGGGCAGCGCCAACATCGGCGACCGCCACGCCATGTTTGAGGCCATCCACGGCTCGGCACCGCGCATGATCGAGCGCGGCATGGGCGACTATGCAAACCCCCAGAGCATCCTGCGTGCGGAGGTCATGCTGCTGCGGCACATCGGCCGCGCTGCTGCGGCCGACCGGCTTGAGGCGGCGCTCAATGCCTGCCCGGTCGTCATCACCGGGCAGCCGGACGGCGCGACCTGCGCCGAATACGGCGACAGGGTTTTGCGTCTGATTTGAAATGAAAAAAGCCTGACGCTGTAGCGTCAGGCTTTTTTGCGGCGCGGAGGTGTTATTCCTTCCATGCCATTTTTTCGCTTATTTTCCGGCTGCTGATGACCGGGATGAACTCGAATTCCGTCACGTCCGACCAGCTGGCCGCCCATTCGTGCAGCGGTGCGGATGTTATTCGACGCGGATGAGTTTTTTCGGAGTGACTTGTTTTTGCATTGGAGTTTCGGGGAGATACCCAAGCATGGATATTGCAGAAACGACAGCGGCCAGCTGCTTGTTGTCCAGGCAATCAAGCTGCGCAAAGGCATCGAGAAACAGCGCCTTCATCTGGTTTTCTACAATGTAATCGTAACAGCGCCGGCCCTCCTCACTGACGCGGAGGATGATGTTTTTGCGATTTCCGTCGACCATATATTTTTCGACCAGCCCGAGACGAACCAGCTTTGCGGTGCTTTTCGAGAAGGAACTGGTTGCAAGTCCGAGCGCTTCGGATATTACGGACATGTTGCCGGTGTCGTCCGGATGCTCGTATACATATTCAAGTATCTGCCACTCGATGCTGCTGAAGGTTTTGTCCTCGAAGGATACCGAATCGACGTTTGCCACGCGGTTATATTGGTTGCTGTGTTTGACCACGGCCGAGACAAAGTCGCGGTATCTGCCCATCCATTTGATCGCCATATGTTCTCCTTGGGAAAGTAATATAAAGTAATTATACTTTATTTTTTCCCGAGAATCAATAACTATTCAGGCAGCCCAAAAGGTGGACTGCCTGAACGTTACCGGCAGATCAGAATACCGCGTTGCTGATTGCCGTGTTGGAAACGGCAAACAGCGTAACCAGAAATGTGTTGATAAATCCGGCCAGCCAGAAGTTCCCGGTCTTTTTATAGAGCCGTCTGGCAATGATCGCGGCGAGCGGGAGCACAAGCAGCAGACCCCACAGCAGGATGCCGGCCAGCGCCGAATTCCCGCCCATGGAGGAATAGCCATTGAGCAGTTTTGTGCCACTGGTAAACATTCCGGCGTAGTCCACGATGTGGATTACCAGAAGGCCGCCGACATTTTCAAGGGCACAGAGCAGGGTGTTGACCCATTCCTTCTTGCCGGACACGGCGACGGAGGCGTTCAATGTGAGGCTGTTGATCACATAGAACACGGCAAAGAAGGGGGCATATCGCAGCAGCATGCCAAGTCGCAGCGGATCGATGGTTTTGATGCTCAGCGTGAAGAACCGGAAATCCACCTTGAAGAAATATGCGGCCAGTACGAGCGTCATATAGACGCAGAAGAACGTTGCCGCGGCAAGCAGAAGCGACTTCATGACATCCGCAAAGGAAACCCCGGATACAGGTGCGACTGTGTGATCTCCGGTCCGCTTCCACGGCCTGCGGACAAACAGAACATACAGCAGCAGGGCGGCAGCGCCGCAGATAACATTGAACAGAGCAAATCCGTTTACGATCGGCATCGGAAAAGCCTTCGTGTTCTGCCACGGGATCGCGCTATTGAACTTCATGAATTTGACGCAGATCGGGTTACCGACGGCGGGGAAAAAGGACAGCGCGGCCGGCAGCATGCCAATGACGAACAGAATCCAGTATCTGCACTTGCCGGTTTGGAGAGAGACACCGGGGTAAGGCTTTCTGACGATCGTAGCAAAAAAGCGCAGTCTGAGCAGCAGTTCTGCAACCGGGATCACCAGCAGGAAGAAACAGATGAGGCACACCAGACCGGCAATGTTCTTAATCAGCCAGATCTGGTTTGATGCCGGAATGCCTTCCGGTTGTCCGGCCTTGAGCGTCACATTCATAAAATCCAGAATGTATTCTTCTGCGGCAAACGAATTGTGCGCACCGGGGTGCGTGCGGCCCTTGAGGAAATAGGCCGTGCGCAGCGTTCCCGCTTTGCCGGCGTCGATCGCTTCCGCTCTGGTCAGCGTTTTCTCGCTGCCGACGGTATAAAACTCGTTATATGTAATGTCTGCTGCCTGTTCGTCCAGACCGAACAGAGACTTCATCTTGGCGGATGTGTTTGCCTCGCTTGGGATAGTGATCCCCCAGTGTCCGGAAGCAAATTCGTCAAATTCGGGCGTCAGCGTGGCGACGTTCACGGAAAAATCATCGTAGGAAATGCCGTTGGCTTCGCACATGATGAAGACTGTCTTGGGCACGACGACATCTGCCCCGGCCTGCTGCTTGCACAGCGCACGGTTTGCGGCCATTTGGATCGTATATCCGCCCATGGAATGTCCGACCAGGCCGATGTTTTCCGGGTCGACAAACGGAAGCGTGCCCAGATACTGCAGCGCGCTGTATACACCGCCGTCCTGAACAGCGGCATCGCCCTCGGCGTCGAGCGCAATCTGGCCGTCGGCAGCACCGTCAACAAGATCGTCATCCGTCATTTGACCGATGGCGGCGGTTGAGTTGCCGTGACCATATGCGTCCAGAGCAATCACAACATAGCCGCGCCGTGACAGCTCAATGCAGTTGACTTCCTGAACTTCCAGCGTGTTGTTGTACCCATGGCATGCGACAACGGCAGGTGCGGGGGCATCGGCAGTCACGCCGTTGGGTATGAAAATGCGCGCCGCAAGATAGGCACCGTCATCCGTGACCCAGCTTACATCTTCTATGCGTACGTTTTTGCTGTCGGTCAGCACGACATTCTGGACGATGCAGCAGACCAGAATGACAGCAAGCAGAACAGCGAGAAACTTTGCTGCACTTGATTGTTTTTTCATATTCTCTATCTCCCTTCAAAAGGTGATTCAAATATATCATATGTTTCCCGTGGAAACAATTATCAAACCCGCACGAATTATATAGCGGTTTTTTGTTTAAATTCACGCAGGCATTATTTTGTCCCTGCGTATATAATATAGAAGCTCGTTGCGAGAGCACGTTTACGTGGAAAGTAAACAGCGATACGGCCGACCGGCGCAGAGCGGAAAAATTTTTCCCGGTTTTCGGCCCGGGGCATTTACATATCTGCCCTTTTATGCTATCATGTTGTCTATAATAAACACTCGTGATTATTGTTTTGCACAAAGATAGAAAGGCCTTTTTCATATGAGCAGAAAACCATTGGGGCAGGAAGTCTCGGAGGAGGACGTTCTCAATGCCGCAAAGAAGATCTTTTGCGAATACGGCTTTGACAACACCAACCTCAACGACATTGCCCGCGAGCTGAACACAACGCGCACTCCGATCTACTACTACTTTGAAAACAAGCAGAACCTCTATGAGGCGGTCGTGAAAAAGCACCTGACCGGCAAGTTGGAGACGTATACCGAGCTCTTTGCCAGCGACATGCCGTTTTTCGACAAGGTGCGCAAGGATCTCGACCTGTCGTCGCACTTGCGTCTGGCGGAGAAGGAGCTCTTCACCGGCATCAACTCCAAGCCGCAGCTTGCCGCCGCGCGCGATTTTCAGACCGACATCATGCACCGCATCCACAAGATGAAGACGCAGTACATCCAGAAGGCGATCGACGACAAGATCCTCCGCCCCGACACGGATGTAGAGTTATTCATGGTGTATTTCTATGTCATCTCCCTCGGCATCGAGGCGGTCGACAAGCAGGACGGCTGGTATGATATGACCGAGGCGCGCATCTCGCGCCTGATCGACACGGTGCTTGACGCAATCATGCTGCGCTACAAGGCGCTGTGACCCGTCCGGGCGGACATATACATATATATTATATTGTAATGCGTCTGGCAAAAACCGCGCAGAGGCAAAAAGCACATCCCTCCGATGAGGGATGTGCTTTTTGATATGGTGGGGGGGAAGAACGAATGCGGTATTATGCGTAGGGATTGATGAGCTGCGGCTTGACGGCTTCCTTTTCCGCCGCAAAGTAGACCTCTTTGACCTCGTAGGGCTTGGTCGGCAGGCTGGCTGCGGCCTCGTATGCCGCCGTGGTGGCGTGCACGATGAAGCCGGGCTTGACGCTGTCGCCGAGCTTGCACACGTGCGGGAACGCGTCCTTGATCTCATTGTAGAGCTCCGCGACCGGGCGCACACCCAGCGCCACGACGACCAGATCGGCGGGCAGCACGCGCTCCTCACCGGAGGCGACAGAGGCAACGGTCACACCGGCGCCGTCCACGCGCAGGATCCTGTGGCCGAGAACGGTCTGAACGCCGGCGTCCTTGGCGTAGAACAGGTCGAGGCGGTGGTCGGTGTTGGCCGGGATCTCGTCGGGCATCATGTCCACGACGGTGACGGTGTTGTCCTGCGCGAGCATGCGCGCGGCCTCCAGACCGGTCTGACCGGCGCCGAGCACGACGACCCGCTTGCCGGAGACGGCGGGCTTGCTGCGGATATACTCGCGCACACTCAGCACGTTCTCGCCGCTGAGCCCGTCGATCGGCGGAATGAACTCGTCGGAGCCGGTCGCGACGAACACAGCGTAGGGATCCATGGCGCGCAGCATCTGCGGGGTGCACTCGGTGTTGAGCTGCACACGGATGCCGAGCTTGCGGATCATGCGCTCGTAGTAGTCGATGAGCCAGCCGAGCTTGTATTTGCCGATCGGAGCGTCGGCGAGGTTCACTGCGCCGCCGATGCGGTCGGACTTTTCAAACACGGTCACGTCAAAGCCGCGCTTGGTGAGCGTCACGGCGGCCTCGAGTCCGGCAGGGCCCGCGCCGATGACGGCCACGGGCAGATGGTCGCCGTTGATGTTGAGCTGTGCGGGCATGCAGTATTCGCGGCGGCCTCTGGGGTTCATGGTGCAGCCGGGCTGCTGCGGGCCGAAGGGCGTCTTGGTCAGGCAGTGCATGCACGACACGCAGTATTTGAGCTCATCCTCGCGCCCCTGCGCGATCTTGCTGCAGAACTCCGGCTCGGCGAACAGCTGGCGGCCGAGGGCCACGGCGTCGCACTTGCCGTCGCGGATGATGCTGTCGATGTAGTCGGGATGGCGCAGCGAGCCGCAGGCCGCGACCGGGATGCTGACGCTGTTTTTCACGACCTCGGCATAGGGGACCTTCCAGCCCTCTTCCCAGTTGCCGTCGGCGCTCATACCGGTCAGGCGCGACATCACGCCGCCGCCGTTGACGGTGATGAGGCTCACGCCGTGCTGCTCGAGCAGCGACGCCGCGCTGCCGAGCCAGGCCATGCTGGCCTCGCCGTCGTGGCAGTCCGTACCGTTCATCTTCGCCACGACCTCCACGTCGGGGCAGGCCTTTTTGATGCGGTCGATGATCTCGAGCGAGAAGCGCATGGCGTTGTCCACGTTCTGCGCGCCGTATTCGTCCGTGCGGTGGTTGAAGTACGGGCTGTAGAACTGCTCGGGCAGGTAGTTATGCGCCATGTGCCACTCGATGGCGTCGGTGCCGGCCTTGGCACAGCGGATGGCCGCGTCGACATATTTCTGCTGCATCTCCTGGATCATCTCGCGGGACATGTAGTTGACCGCGACCAGCTTCGGGCCGTTGGTCTCGATGTAGTCGGCCTGCGTGTAGGGCAGGTGGCCGGGCATCCAGAGCTGGCAGGAGAACTTCGCGCCCTCGCCGTGCACGGCGTCGATCGCCGCCTTGAGGCCGGGGATATACTTGTCGTCGTTGAGGAAGGGCTGCTCATGCTGGCCGTACCACTTGGGCTCGACGCACATGATGCCCGGGGTGATGAGCGCGGTGCCGCCGTGGGCGATGGTGCGGTAGTATTCAATGTATTCCTGACCGATGAAGCCGTTGGTGCAGAAATACTTGGCCATCGCCGAGAGGATCACGCGGTTGCGCAGCTCCATATTGCCGACTTTCAGCGGCTCGAGAAGTTTTCTCATGATCGTTTGTACTCCTTCTTAGATTTGTCTGTCGCGGCGCGGCTCAGTGCGCGCGGGTCATCAGATCGGTCATGTATCTGCGCACGTCGTCGTCCGAGACGTGCTTGGCGGACATCTGGATGAGGCGCTGCTCGCGCAGGACGAATTTGACGAAGTTGTCGTAGTCCTTTTCCATCGTGCAGCCGAGGTCGCGCGGCATCGGCAGGTGCACGTCGGCGCTGAGCTGCTCAATGGCGGCGACAACGGCGTCGCGCACGGTCTCCGGGCTGGCATCGGCGGGCAGGTCGAGCGCGAAGGCGTCCGCGATCTGGCGCACCTTGGCGGCCTCCACGTCATACAGATGCTCGATGACATACGGCAGTGCCCACGCGCAGGTAACGCCGTGCGGCGCGTGCGTGTATGCGCCGAGCGCCTGACCGATGCCGTGACCGATCTGCACGCCGACGTCGGCCATGCCGCCCATGGCGATGTTCGCCGCGAGGAGCATGTTGTCGCGCGCCTCGAGATCGTCCGGGTGCTCGTAGGCGTTTTTCAGGTTGAAGTAGACCATCTTCATTGCCTGGATGCACAGCGGGTCGCAGTAGCAGTGCGCCTCGGGCTTGAGGAAGCCCTCGATCGCGTGCGCCATCGCGTCCAGACCGGTCGCGCCGGTCATCTCGGGCGGCAGCGTCACGGTGACGGCCGGGTCAAGGATGGCGTAGTCGGGCACGAGCTTGTCGCGGTCACGCGTGGAGATCTTACGCTGATTTTCCACGTCGTGCATGACGGCGGTGAAGGTCACCTCAGAGCCGGTGCCGGCGGTCGTCGGGATGCAGATGAGCGGGATGCCCGCGTTGGGGTACAGCTCCGTGCCGATCGCCGTGGTGTAATCGCGGCAGGTGCCGGGGTTGGTGATGAGCATGCGCGCGACCTTTGCGGTATCCATGCAGCTGCCGCCGCCGATGGCGACGCAGATATCGGCACCCTCCGCGCGGCCGAGCGCAGCGGCCTCTTCGATGGAATGCATGGGCGACTCGATCTCTACCTTATCATAAATGATGCAGGTGATGCCGTCGGCCTTGAGCGCCTCGATGCAGGGGTCGACGATGCCGGCCGCCTTGACGTTGGAGCCGTGCATGACGAGGGCTTTGCGGGCGCCGAGCTTCTTTGCGATATCGCCGACTTTCTTGCTGCTGCCAACGCCGTGAATGATCTTTGTAATGAAAAACTGAAATTCGTTTTGCATAAGAAACATCCTTTCTGATGTGTTCGAAACTGGGGGAGTGTCCGAAACAGCGAGGCCGAGAATAATCTTGAGAGTTTATTAACAATGTCATTATATACGCCCTGCGGAAATTGTCAATAAAATCGCGAGTTTATTTTTCGCTTTGTAGAATTGTACAAAAATCGACAGAAAGTTTTGTGCAGTAGTGAAACGCAAAAAATTCACAAACCGTATTGACAACAGCTTGACAATGCGGTATAACCAAATTGTCGATTGAGACGGAGAAACACATGCGATTCCGCTCTTATCGCGAGGCGCCAGATCTCCGGACCGGCATTTTTTTCAGCTTTCAATAAACCTCGATGTTTATTAACGGAAGAAATGCCCATCGTCCTGCCATGAGCGTTTATTAACACACAACCTCTGAAAACGGAAAAGGAGACCAAGCAGCTATGTCTTACAGCTTTTTGAAGCCGGTGCGCATCGGCAACATGGTCCTGAAAAACAGAGTGATCGTGCCCGCGATGGCGCGCTACCTCTGCAAGGACGGTTATGTCACGGATGCCTATGTCGAGTATCTGCGAGCGATCGCAGAGGGCGGCGTCGCCATGGTGACGGTCGGCATCATGCCGATCGACCTCAACTGGCCCAGCACGATGCCCACGCAGCCCTGCCTCGGCGATGACAAATACATCCCCGGCCTGACGCGGGCGGTCGCCGCCATTCATGCGGGCGGCGCGAAGGCGAGCCTGCAGCCCTGGATGCCCGGCCGCGCCCCGTATACCTATGCAAATGCGGTCGAGCGCGCGCAGGACATCGCGATCGTCAACCGCCTCACGGTGGATGAGATCCATAACATTCAAAAGAAGTATGCCGCGGCTGCGCTGCGCTGCGCGATGGCCGGCGCCGACGTGGTCGAGTGGCACAACGCCCACAACTATCTGGGCGAGCAGTTTTTCAGCCCCTACTTCAACCGCCGCACGGATGAATACGGCCAGCAGAGCGTGGAAAACTCCATGCGCTTCGCCAGAGAGGCGCTCACGCTCACGCGCCGGACGCTTGACGCCGCGGGCTACAGCCACGTGGAGCTGATCGCAAAGCTCAACGGCAGCGAGATCATCAACGACGACATCACGCCCGAACTGCTCGCGGCCAGCGCCAAAGAGCTGGAGAAGGCCGGCATCGCACTCATCACCGTCAACGGCGGCGGCGGTCTGACCCGTCTGGAGGGCATGAGCGGCGACGGCCACCGTCCCGAGGGCTGGAAGGTCAAATACGCCGAGATCGTCAAGAACGCGGTGTCCATCCCCGTTGCCGCGAGCGGCAACCTCAAGCATCCGTCCTATGTGGACGCGATCATCAGCGAGGGCAAGTGCGATCTGGTCGCGCTCGGCCGCACCTCGATCTGCGACCCGCACTGGGTCAACAAGTGCAAGGCCGGCCGTGAGGATCTCATCCGCTACTGCCTGTCGTGCATGCACTGCGTGTATGCGCTGCCGGCGGATGTCTGCGGCTGCACGATGAACCCGCGCTGCCGCCGCGAGGCGTTCACGCCCCGCGTGGAGGACACCCCGCAGACCGGCGCCGGGCGCAAGGTCGTTGTCGTCGGCGCAGGGCCTGCCGGCTGCCTCGCCGCCATCACGCTGGCGCAGCGCGGCTTCCGCCCGATCCTGTGCGACAAAAACGATTTTCTCGGCGGCATGATGGTCCCGGCCGGTATGCCGATCGGCAAGCAGGAGTTCCAGAACGGCATCAATTACTACGCCAATATGCTGCGCGAGCTGAAGGTGGATGTCCGCCTGAACACGGAGGTCACGCCCGAGCTGCTGCAGGCGGAGGCGCCCTACGCCGTGATCGCCGCGGTCGGCTCGTATGAGTTCATCCCGCCCATCCCCGGCGCAGACGGTGAGAACGTCATCGGCGCCCGCCGCTACATTCTCGAGCGGCCGGAGATCCGCGGCAAGAAGGTGGTCGTGCTCGGCTGCGGTCAGACGGGTCTGGAGGCGGCGCATATGCTCGCCGCGCTCGGCAACGACGTCACGGAGATCGAGATGCAGGAGCGCGCGTTCATCACGCTGCTCGAGCACAAGCTCGACCTCGAGTATGCCGAGGCATCCGGCGTCAAGACCGTGTTCGGCCACAAGGTGCTCGAGCTGACGGACAGCGCCGTCGTCGCCCAGTCGGTCGAGACGGGCGAGCAGGTCACGTTCGCGGCCGATGTCATCATCCCCGCGATCGGTGTGCGCTCCAACAGCGCCGAGGTGGAGAAGCTGCGCGCGTGCGGTGTGGAGAAATTCTTCAACATCGGCGACAGCGCAAAGACCGGTATGATCTATGAAGCGATCTCGGCAGCGTATGACTGCGCGATCGCTCTGGAATAAACGAAAACATCTTATCCGTGAGAGGAAAGGAGCTACACGTTATGAAAAGCTTTGAGACGACGATCAAGCCTCTGCTGAAATACGGCGACGGTGTCGCGAAGGAGACCGGTAAGAAGTTCAAGGAATTCGGCTGCACGAAGGTTCTGGCCGGCTATGATGCAAATCTGCCGGAGAGCGTGGTGTCCACAGTGCTGGATTCGATCACGGCGGAGGGCATCGAGCTCATCCCGTATTCCTGCCCCTATGCCGACGGTCAGGACACCGGCGTCATTGAGGTGCGCCAGCTTGCCATTGATCATCAGGTGGACGGCTTTCTCGCCATGGGCGGCGGCAGCACGATGGACATCGTCAAGGCGGCGACCCTGCTGGTCGACCAGCCGCTGCCGATCGACCAGTACTTTGTCGGCTGGTACAACGGCCCGGATCTGCCGCGTAAGGCGCACCTGATCAGTATCCCCACCACGTCCGGCACGGGCGCGGAGGCGACCCGGTCGTGCATCATCGCGTCTCAGACGCTCGGCGTGAAAGCGACGCTGTCCTCTCAGGCGGCGAAGGCGGACTTTGTCTACCTCGATCCGCAGATCACCAAGAGCCTGCCGCCCTACGTCACCGCGACGACCGGCATGGACGCCATCGCCCACGCCTGCGAGGCGCTGTGCTGCACCAAGAGCAACCTGTTCACGGAGATGATCTGCGGCAAGTCGCTCGAGCTCTCGTGGGCGAACCTGCTCACGGCCTACAAAGAGCCCGACAACCTCGAAGCCCGCGCCAATATGTCCATGGCCGCCTACCTCGGCCTGACCGGCGAGAGCTACGGCAACTGCGGCCACTCCATGGCACACGCCATCGGCGCCCGTTTCCATGTCCCGCACGGTCACTGCTGCGCGTGGACGGCTCCGGTCGCGCTGTACTTCACCCGCAAGGAGTGCGACCATGAGATCCGCCTCATCGCCCGCTGCTTCGGCATGGACGACCGGTCCGAGACCGTCGCCGCCGACGTGGCCAACGCCATGAAGAAGCTCGTCTGGGAGATAAACATCGCGACCCCGGCAGAGCGCGGCATCTCCCGCGAGGAGTTTGTCAGCGACGCGACCGTGGAGAAGGTCATGCTCGACCCGATCTGGCACTTCTGCCCCACGGAGTTTAATGAAGACACCGCCCGTCAGCTTCTCGGCGAGGTCTACGACCAGAAGCTGTACTGAGGCATTCCTTACCCGCACCGCAGGGCTTTGTCCGGCCGGCAAGGCCCTGCGGGCAAGCAGGACAGGCGTATGTGCCGCTGGCCGTCCGCCTGCCGCCAAAATGAAGCAACGATAAGTTTGGATCTCGTGCGCGCAGGGATTCGGCGATCCGTTTACAAGCAGTAGAAAGAGAGTGAACCTCCGATGAAAACGCTCAAACGCAATCCCTGGTATATCGCGGCCGGCTGTTTCCTGCAGATGTTCCTCGGCATGGGCCTGTGCTCCAGCTTTTCCATGATGCTCCCCGAGATCAGCGCCCACACCGGCATCTCCACCGGCTCCATCTCCGGCAACCTGACGGTTGCATATCTGGCATCCTTTATCGTTTCCATGTTCTTTTTCAAGCCGCTGCTCCGAAAATTCGGCGCCAAAAAGCTCCTGATCTTCGGTGATCTGCTGCTGATGTTCCATTACATCCTGTACTCCTATGCCGAGACGATCTGGTTTCTGCGCATCTGCGGCACGCTGGGCGGCCTTGTGACGCTCTTCGCCTGCGCGACGCCGGTCTCCGTCGTCATCACCAACTGGTTCGTGGACAAGCGCTCGTCCGTGCTGGCCTTCATCATGGGCGGCTACGGCTTCGGCGGCATGATCATCCTGCCGATCGTCGGCCGGCTCATCGCGGCCTACGGCTATCAGGTCGCCTACCGCTGCCATGCGCTCGGCGGCGTGCTGCTGCTGTTGGTCACGATCTTCATGATCGTCGACGACCCCGCCAAGCTCGGCGTGAAGCCCTACGGCTATGAGAAAGCGGCGGAGATCGCCGCGGCCGTCGCGGCAAAGAAGGAAAAAGAGAGCCGTCAGGGCGGACTTGATCTGGCCGCGGCGCGCAGGACGCCCAGCTACTGGCTGCTGTGGATCGGCCTTGCGATCTCCTCGTTCCCCGGCGTGGCGTTCCGGTTTTACAACGGCGCGTTCTTCCGCGGCTCCATCGGTCTGGACACCGTTACGTATTCCAACTGGGCGTCCGTGCTGTCGGTCTGCATCGCGGCCGGCATGATCCTCATGGGCGTCATGGCCGACAAGCTCGGCAGTGTGAAGATGGTCGTGCTGATGCACGTCGTGTCCATCGTCGGCTACGCCTGCGCGATCGTGCTCATGAACAATACCGGCTCGTTTGCGCTGCTGCTCGTCACGGTCATCCTGTGCGGCATGAACGGCCCGCTCGACAACGCGACCGCACCCTACCTGATCCCCGAGGCCTTTGGCCGCAAGTATTATGATGAGATCATCGGCTCGTATGCCGGCGCAATGATGATCGGCAACGTCTGCGTTCCCATGCTGCTCGGCGGCATTATCTCCGACGGGACGGCGGCGTCGTTCGGTCTCGCGTGGAAGATCATCATCGGCTTCGGCGCTGCGGCGATGGTGATCCTGCTCGTCGGCCTGTTCAAAGGGCCGTACCGCAAGCAGTATCTCGCGCTCAGAGCGGCGGAAAAACAGCAAAAAGCACTTGGTACAGCGGAGGAATGAACAATGGCTGATTTTCAGGAAATTCTGTATTCCCGCGCCAGCATCCGCGCCTTCACGGACGCGGAGCTGAGCGACGAGCAGCTCACCGAGCTGGTTCGCGCCGGGCTTGCGGCGCCGTGGGCATTTCACGATCATGCGCGGCATCTGTGCGTGATCGCCGGACACGAGAACGTGCAGAAGCTTGCGCGCGTGTTCGCCGAGGTGCTCGGCCGTCCCGGATATAATATGTATGCGCCGGCGGCTGCGATCCTCGCCTGCGTCGAGCGCGGCAACGACAATCAGAAGCTGGAAGTCGGCTGCATGCTCGAAAACATTTTCCTGCGGGCTACCGACATGGGCATCGGCTCATGCTGGATCAATCAGGCCCGCGACATCTGCGACGACGCGCGCGTGCGCCCCGTCCTGCGTGCATTCGGCGTGCCGGACACGCACGTGTGCTGGGGCATCGCCATCGTCGGCTATGCGGCCGCAGCGCCGCGTGCGCAGGTGCACAAAGAAGGTACGTACAACATCTATCATTGAATCCATTTAGAGAGGAAACAGAAAACCATGACAGAACTTGAACTCAAGAAGTACTCGCGCAATGCGCTGCTCGGGTCCTTCGTTTCCATGCTGACCGCCGGTCTGGCGACCATGATGTACTCTGTCTGCATCTCGACCATTCGAACCGACCTCGCGCTCACGGCAGTGCAGGCGGGCTCGCTCGGCACCTATACCTTCATGGGTCAGATGCTCGGCGGCATGGTGGCCGGCTACCTTGCCGACCGCTTCGGACGCAAAAACATCCTGATCGTCGACGTCATTCTGGCAACGCTGGCCGTGTTTGCGACCTCGCTGCTGCAGTCTTACTCCATCTTCGGCCTGCTGCGCTTTGTCACCGGCGTCGGCCTCGGCGGCTGCTACTACATCGCCTCCATCCTCATCGGCGAATTCGTGCCCACCAATAAGCGCGGCTTCATGAGCGGCGTCGCTACCTCCGTGTGGAACTTCGGCTATGTCGTCTGCTGCGCCATGTCGGCGTTCGCGCTGCCCAGCATCGGCTGGCGCTGGTGCTTCCGCATCTGCGCGCTGCCCATCATCTTCGTCATCTTCATGATCTTCGGCATGAAGGACGCCCCCTCGTTCACCGCTGCCAAGGCCAACCGCGACAAGCGCGATCAGGCTGAGGGCAAAAAGGTCAACGCCTATGCCGAGATCTGGGCACACCCGCGTATGCGCAAGTCCTTCATCATCTGGTCGATCTCCATGATCCTGTACTTCTACGGTTACTACGGCCTCATCACCTGGCTGCCCAACTACGTGCAGTCGCAGGTCGGCATGCAGTCCGGCGGCTGGATCACCGCGGCCGGTTACATCGCCATGATCATCGGCACGGCCGGCGGCGGCAAGATCGCCGACAAGATCGGCCGCAAGAAGCTCTTCCTCATCGGCACCATCGGCACGGCGATCTTCGGCCTGTGCCTGGCCTTCTGGGCCAACAGCAGCAACATCCTTGTGCTCATGCTGCTCTACGGCGTCTGCTACGGCATGCCCACCGGCATCCACGCGACGTTCATCGGCGAGTGCTTCCCGACGCACCTGCGCAGCACCGGCGTCGGCTTCACGTTCAACATCGGCCGTCTGGGCGCGTTCGTCGCCCCCATCCTCATGGGCAAGCTGGTCGATATGAACATGATCTCGGTGGCCATCGCCACGGTCACGATCTCCTACGTGCTCTGCTCGCTGGCAACGCTGCCGATCAAGGAGCGCGAGTACGACGCGTCCAATGTCGCGGCGGAGCTCGAGGACTGATCCCCGGAATACATCCTTCTCCCTTCTTTCATTTACGCAAAGCAAAGGCGGCGCGCCCATTTTGGGCGCGCCGCCGAGTCTGTTTGCAGCCGGTTTTCCGGCGCTGCATTGTGCGCTGGTTTGCGTGTCAACGCGGGACGGAAAATGACGGAATTTTTCGTGCAAAAAGACGGCGCGCAAAGCCGCCGGATTTGTTGACAGACCGGGCGATTTTGTGATATTATATCAAAAATTTGCGATTCGGCAGAAATGAGGCGAGGAAAAATGGTTGCGGCCGCAGAGAATATGCAGGCATTTGGGTGGGATCTTTTTTCCGGCAACCGTGATTCTGTTTTTCTTGGCAGCGGCAGCATTGCCGGTGACGAACTTGATATTTCTTCTTTCGTGGTATTACCTGGTTTCGTAGATGTGCATGTACATCTCCGTGAGCCGGGTTTTTCTTATAAGGAGACCATTTCGTCCGGCACGCTTGCTGCGGCGCACGGCGGATACAGCCGCGTGTGCGCCATGCCCAATCTGGATCCGGCGCCGGACAGTTTGCAGACGCTTGCTCCCCAGCTGGAGCGCATCCGCACGGATGCGGTCATCGATGTGACGCCCTACGGCGCGATCACCGCGCACCGCGGCGGCAGGGAGCTTGCGGACATGGAGCAGCTCGCGCCCTACGTCGCCGGCTTTTCCGACGACGGCAGCGGCGTGCAGGATGCGGACGTGATGCGCGCCGCGATGCGCAAGGCGGCAAGTCTCGGCAAGCTCATCGCCGCGCACTGTGAGGACAACACCCTCCTGCACGGCGGCTATATCCACGACGGCGCGTATGCCCGCGCCCACGGGCACAAGGGCATCAGCAGTGAGAGCGAGTGGCGGCAGCTGGAGCGCGATCTCGAGCTGGTGCGCGAGACGGGCTGCGCCTATCATATGTGCCACGTGTCCACCAAGGAGAGCGTGGCGCTTATCCGCCGGGCGAAGGCGCAGGGGCTGGACGTCACCTGCGAGACCGCGCCGCACTACCTCGTGCTGACCGAGGACGACCTGCGCGAGGACGGCAGCTTCAAGATGAACCCGCCCCTGCGCACGCAGGCAGACCGGGACGCGCTGCTCGAGGGCATCCTCGACGGCACGGTGGACATGATCGCGACCGACCACGCGCCGCACAGCGCGGAGGAAAAGTCCAAGGGCCTCGCCGGGAGCGCCATGGGCATCGTCGGTCTCGAGACGGCGTTTCCCGTGCTCTACACCCACCTTGTGCGCACCGGCGTGCTGACGCTCGACAAGCTTGTGGAGCTCATGGCGGTCAACCCCAGAAAGCGCTTCGGCTTCCCGCTGCGCGCGGACGATTACGCCGTCTGGGATCTGAATACGGAGTACCGCATCGACCCGGCGCAGTTTTGCTCCATGGGAAAGAGCACGCCCTTCGCCGGACAGACGGTCTACGGGCGGTGCGTGCGCAACGTCTGCGGCGGCGCCGTCGTCTGGCAGGACGCACAGGTCTGAGCGCCTTACACCTACATACAAAAATACATCACATACAAAACCTTTTACGTACTGAGGAGGAAATCACATGCCCAAAAGAACGGATCTGAAGAAAATTATGATCATCGGCTCCGGCCCGATCGTCATTGGCCAGGCTGCCGAGTTTGACTATGCCGGCACGCAGGCGTGCCTGTCGCTCAAGGAGGAGGGGTACGAGGTCATCCTCGTCAACTCCAACCCCGCCACGATCATGACGGATACCTCCGTCGCGGACAAGGTGTACATGGAGCCGCTGACGCTGGAGTATGTGGCGCGTATCCTGCGCAAGGAGCGTCCGGATGCGATCGTCCCGGGCATCGGCGGCCAGACCGGTCTGAATCTGGCGATGCAGCTCGAGCAGAAGGGCGTGCTCAAGGAGTGCCAGGTCGAGCTTCTCGGCACGGACAGCGACAGCATCCGCCGCGCCGAGGACCGCGAGCAGTTCAAGGAGCTCTGCCAGAGCATCGGCGAGCCGGTCATCCCGTCGCAGATCACCTACAACCTTGAGGAGGCCAAGGCCGCGGCCGCGGCCATCGGCTATCCGGTCGTGCTGCGCCCGGCGTTTACGCTCGGCGGCACGGGCGGCGGCTTTGCCGACGATGAGGCGCAGCTCGTCGAGCTGGGTATGCAGGCGTTCAAGCTCTCGCCCATCCATCAGGTGCTGATCGAAAAGAGCGTCAAGGGCTATAAGGAGATCGAGTTTGAGGTCATGCGCGACGCGTCCGACCGCGCCATCACCATCTGCGGCATGGAGAACATCGACCCCGTGGGCGTGCACACCGGCGACTCCGCCGTCGTCGCGCCGATCATGACGCTCAGCGACCATGACATGAAGATGCTCAACGACAGCGCGATCAAGATCATCCGCACGCTGAAGATCCAGGGCGGCTGCAACGTGCAGTTTGCGCTCAACCCCAAGACCTCGGAGTACTTCCTCATCGAGATCAACCCCCGCGTCTCCCGCTCGTCGGCGCTGGCGAGCAAGGCCAGCGGCTATCCCATCGCGCGCGTCACGGCCAAGGTCGCCGTCGGCATGAACCTCGACGAGATCGCCGTCGCCAACACGACGGCCGCGTTCGAGCCGTCGCTGGACTACGTGGTCGCAAAGCTGCCGCGTTTCCCGTTTGACAAGTTCTCGACCGCCGCCAACACGCTCGGCACGCAGATGAAGGCCACGGGCGAGGTCATGGGCATCGGCAGCACGCTCGAGGAGTGCCTGCTCAAGTCCGTCCGCTCGCTGGAGATCGGCGCGCAGCACCTCTGGCTGCCGAAGTTTCAGAACATGACCAAGGCGGAGCTGACCGAGTACCTGCACCAGTTCCGCGATGACGGGCTCTTTGCCGTCGCGCAGCTGCTGCGTCTGGGCGCGAGTGTGGACGAGGTCGCTGCGCTGACGATGATCACGCCGTTCTTCCTCGAGACCATCCGCGGCATCGTGGACATGGAGCAGACGCTCTGCACGCACAAGGGCGACGGAGAGACGCTCAAGCAGGCCAAGCAGATGGGCTTCTGTGACCCCTACATCGCGCGGCTCTGGGGCGTGCGCGAGGAGGATGTGTATGCCCAGCGCGTGCAGCTGGGGCTCTACCCCGCCTACAAGATGGTGGACACCAGCCACACCGGCGCTTACATCCCCTATTTCTACTCCACCTATGCCCCCGGCGCAAAGAGCGAGGCGCGCCGCTCGGACAAGAAGAAGGTCGTCGTGCTCGGCGCGGGTCCGATCCGCATCGGTCAGGGCGTGGAGTTTGACTACTCCACCGTCCACGCGGTGCAGACCATCCGGCGCGCGGGCTACGAGGCCATCATCATCAACAACAACCCCGAGACGGTCTCCACCGACTACACGACCGCCGATAAGCTGTATTTCGAGCCCCTCACGCCTGAGGACGTCATGAACATCCTGCACGAGGAGCAGGCCGATCAGGTGATCGCCAGTCTCGGCGGCCAGACGGCCATCAATCTGGCGCAGCCGCTCATGACGCGCGGCGTGCAGATCATCGGCACGGACTGCGCCGCGATCGAGCGCGCGGAAAACCGCGACTGCTTTGAAAAGCTGCTGCTCGAGCTGAACATCCCGCAGCCGATGGGCGCGGCGGTGACGAATCTGGACGACGGTCTCAAGGCGGCGCACACGGTTGGCTATCCGGTGCTGGTGCGTCCGTCGTTCGTGCTGGGCGGCCGCGCCATGGAGATCGTGGCCGACGACGAGATGCTGCGCCACTACCTGCAGAATGCCGTGCGCACCGGCGAGGGCAAGCCCGTGCTGGTCGACAAGTACATCTCCGGCCGCGAGGTCGAGGTCGACGCCATCTGCGACGGCAGAGACGTGTTCGTGCCCGGCATCATGGAGCTGGTCGAGCGCACCGGTGTCCACTCCGGCGACTCCATCAGCGTCTACCCGCCGTTTTCCATCTCCGACAAGGTCAAGGGCACGATCCTGACCTATGCCAAGAAGCTCGGTCTGGGCATCGGCATCGTCGGCCTGTATAACATCCAGTTCATCGTCGATAAGAGCGACCATGTTTACATCATCGAGGTCAACCCCCGCTCGTCGCGCACGGTGCCGTTTTTGTCGAAGGCCACGGGCTATCAGCTCGCGGACATCGCCACCAACGTCATCCTCGGCACGAGCCTCAAGGAGCAGGGCATCTTCGACCTGTATCCGCCGGAGAAAGAGCGCTGCTATGTCAAGGCACCGGTGTTCTCCTTTGCCAAGCTCCACGGGCTGGACGCCTACCTCTCCCCGGAGATGAAGTCCACGGGCGAGGCCATCGGCTACGACAAGAAGCTCTCGCGCGCCATGTACAAGGCGCTGCAGGCCTCCGGCATGAACGTGCAGAACTACGGCACCGTGTTCGTGACGCTGGCCGATGAGGACAAGCCGGAGGGCCTGCCGCTCGTGCGCCGGTTCTATGAGATGGGCTTTAACATCGAGGCGACCGCAGGCACGGCTGCCTACCTCAAGTCTTTCGGCATCCGCACGCGCGTGCGCGGCAAGATCAGCGACGGCAGCCATGAGATCCTCGATTCCATCCGCAGCGGCTACGTCAGCTACATCATCAACACCCGCTCCATCCATTCGAGCGTCCACGCGCAGGACGGCGCCGCGATCCGGCGCTGCGCGGTGGAAAACGGTGTGACCGTCTTTACCTCGCTCGATACGGTGCGCGTGCTGCTCGACGTGCTCGAGGAGACGACGCTGGCCGTGTCCACGATCCACGCGGAGTAAGTCATGCAGCAGAAAGTTTTCACCATTGCGGAAAACGCGCCCGTCGCCCGCGAGACGTATCGTCTGCGTCTCACGGGGGACACCGCCGCGATCACCGCGCCGGGGCAGTTTGTGGACATCCGGCTTGCCGGACGCTTTCTGCGCCGCCCCGTGTCGGTGTGCAGCTGGAGTGACGGCGCGCTGACGCTGTATTATAAAGTGGCAGGCGCAGGCACGGCGCAGCTGAGCACGCTGGCACCGGGCACGGAGCTGGACCTGCTGGTCGGTCTCGGCAATGGCTTTGACACCGCACCCGCCGGTGCGCGGCCGCTGCTGGTCGGCGGCGGCGTGGGCGCGTCCCCGCTGTACGGTCTGGCGCAGCAGCTCGTGGCCGAGGGACGCAGCCCGCTGGCTGTGCTCGGCTTTCGCACGGCGGCAGAGGTGCTGCTTGCCGATGCGTTTTGTGCGCTCGGCATTCCCGTCACGGTCGTGACCGAGGACGGCACCATGGGCGCGCGCGGCTTCGTGACCGAGGCGCTGCCCGAGGGCGGCACCTATGTGTATGCCTGCGGGCCGATGCCCATGCTGCAGGCGCTGTGCAGCGCGACGCCGCTCGACGGTCAGCTGAGCCTTGAGGCGCGCATGGGCTGCGGCTTCGGCGCGTGCATGGGCTGCACCTGCGAAACGACGCACGGCAGCAAGCGCGTCTGCAAGGACGGGCCCGTGTTCACAAAGGAGGAGATCGTATGGCCGCAACAGCCGTAACGCTCTGCGGGATCGAGCTCGAAAACCCCATCATCCCGGCCAGCGGCACGTTTGGCTACGGGCAGGAGTTTGCGCAGCTGTATGACATCAATATGCTCGGCACGTTCTCCTTCAAGGGGACGACGCGTGCGCCGCGCTTCGGCAACCCCACGCCGCGCATCGCCGAGTATGCCGGCGGTCTGCTCAACGCGGTGGGACTGCAAAACCCCGGCGTGGACGCGGTCATCGCGCACGAGCTGCCGGAGCTGAAAAAGGTGTTTCACAAGCCGGTCATGGCGAATGTCAGCGGCTTCAGCGTGGAAGAATATGCCGAGGTCTGCGCCAGGCTTGACGCGCAGCCGCAGGTCGGCTGGCTGGAGGTCAACATTTCCTGCCCGAACGTCCACGGCGGCGGCGCTGCCTTCGGCGCGGAGCCGTCGGCCGCGGCAGAGGTGACGCGCGCGGTGCGCGCCGTGACGAAAAAGCCGATCATCCTCAAGCTCTCGCCGACGGCGGCGGACATTGCCGCCGTTGCCAGGGCCTGCGAGGACGCGGGCGCAGACGGCGTGAGCCTCATCAACACCCTGCCGGGTATGCGCATCGACCTTGCGCGCCGCCGCCCGCTGCTGGCCAACCGGACCGGCGGCATGTCCGGCCCCGGTATGTTCCCGCTGGCTTTGCGCATGGTCTATCAGGTGTACGAGGCGGTGCACATCCCCATCGTGGGCATGGGCGGCGTGACGAACGCGCAGGACGTTCTGGAGCTGATGCTCGCGGGCGCAACGGCGGTCGGCGTGGGCGCGGCGAACCTGGTCGAGCCGTATGCCTGCAAGCACATCATTGAAACTCTGCCGGACGCGATGGCGCGTTTCGGCATCGACGATCTCAGAGACATCATAGGAGGAGCACATCATGGGTAAGGACGTTATCATCGCACTGGATTTTGACAGCCGGGAAAAGACGCTCGCATTTCTCGACCGTTTTCAGGACGAGAAGCCGTTTGTGAAGATCGGCATGGAGCTGTTTTATGCCGAAGGGCCGGACATCGTGCGCCAGATCCGCGCGCGCGGTCACAAGATCTTTCTCGACCTCAAACTGCACGACATCCCGAACACGGTGAAAAAGGCGATGGCCGCGCTCTCGGCGCTGGATGTGGATATCATCAACCTCCACGCTGCCGGCACGAAGGCCATGATGAGCGCCGCGCTCGAGGGACTGACCCGGCCGGACGGCACGCGCCCGCTGCTCATCGCCGTGACGCAGCTGACCTCCACGGATCAGGAGCGCATGGCCCAGGAGCTGCTCATCCACGCGCCCATCGACGAGGTCGTGCTGCACTATGCACGCAATGCGCGCGATGCCGGTCTTGACGGCGTGGTCTGCTCCCCGCTGGAGGCGGGCAGCATCCATGCGCGCTGCGGCGCGGACTTTCTGACCGTGACGCCCGGCGTGCGCTTTGCCGACGGGGAGAGCGGCGACCAGAAGCGCGTCACGACGCCGGAGCGTGCCCGGGAGCTCGGCTCGGACTACATCGTCGTCGGCCGCCCGATCACGCAGGCGGACGATCCCGTCGCCGCCTATCGCCGGTGCGTGGCCGCGTTCGTCGGCTGAGCGCCGGATCAGAGACATTTCAACAGGAGGAACTGCTATGGATATCAAACACGAAGTTGCGCGCAGCCTGCTCTCGATCGAGGCGGTGTTCCTGCGCCCGCAGGAGCCGTTCACGTGGGCCAGCGGCATCAAGAGCCCCATCTACTGCGACAACCGCCTCATCCTGACCGCGCCCGAGGCGCGTGATCTGGTCGAGCGCGCCATCGCCGAGACGGTCAAGCGCGAGTATCCGCAGGCGCAGGTGCTCATGGGCACGGCCACGGCCGGCATCGCCCACGCCGCCATCGCCGCGCATCTGCTCGGTCTGCCGATGGGCTATGTCCGCTCGAGCAGCAAGGATCACGGCCGCCAGAACCGCATCGAGGGCAAGCTCGTCCCAGGGCAGAAGGTCGTGGTCGTCGAGGATCTGATCTCCACCGGCGGCAGCGTGCTCGACGCGGTGGACGCGCTGCGTGAAGCCGGCGCGGAGGTGCTCGGCGTCGTGAGCATCTTCACCTACGGCATGAAAAAGGGCGTGGAGCGGCTCGCCGCAGCGCAGGTCAGAAACGTGAGCCTCACGGATCTGGACACCGTCGCCAGCACGGGTGCACAGGAGGGCTACATCACCGAGGCCGACGTCGCGCGGCTGCTGGCCTTCCGCGAAAACCCCTCCGACGAGAGCTGGATCCGGGCAGAAAGTCAGGTGTGATATGAAGCATCTGATCGACATTATGCAGTTGACCCCGCAGGAGATCATGGAGCTCATCGACACCGCCTGCGCGATCATGGAGCACCCCGAGCAATACGCCCACAAGTGCGACGGGAAGATCCTCGCCACGCTGTTTTTCGAGCCGTCCACGCGCACGCGCCTGAGCTTTGAGAGCGCGATGCTCTCGCTCGGCGGCAAGGTGCTCGGCGTCGCCTCGGCGGAGAGCTCGTCCGCCTCCAAGGGCGAGACCGTCGCGGACACCGTGCGCGTCGTCAGCTGCTACAGCGACATCATCGCCATGCGCCACCCCAAGGAGGGCGCGCCGCTGGTCGCGTCCATGTACGCGCAGGTCCCGGTCATCAACGCGGGCGACGGCGGTCACAACCACCCCACGCAGACGCTGGCCGACCTCATGACCATCTACCGCGAAAAGGGGCGGCTGGACGATCTGACGATCGGTCTGTGCGGCGACCTGAAGTTCGGCCGCACGGTGCACTCGCTCGTCGCCGCCATGAGCCGCTGCACGGGCATCCGCTTCGTGCTCATCTCCCCGGAGGAGCTCAAGCTCCCGCGCTACGTGAAGGACGAGTATCTCAAAAAGCCCGGCGTCCCCTACACGCAGTCCACGTCGCTCGAGGCCGTGATGCCGGAGCTGGACGTGCTGTATATGACCCGCGTGCAGCGCGAGCGCTTTTTCAACGAGGAGGACTACCTGCGCCTGCGCGACAGCTATATCCTCACGCCGGATAAGCTCGAGACCGCCAAGCCCGACATGAGCATCCTGCACCCGCTGCCGCGCGTCAACGAGATCGCCGCCGCCGTGGATAACGATCCGCGCGCCTGCTATTTCAAGCAGGTGAAAAACGGCCGTTATATCCGCATGGCGCTCATGCTCAAGCTGCTGGGCATCGACTGACGGGAGGAGGAACGTTATGCTTATTGATTCGATTCAAAACGGGATCGTCATCGACCACATCACGGCCGGTAAGGCCATGGAGCTCTACCAGATCCTCGGTCTGGACAAGCTCGCCTGCACCGTTGCCATCCTCAAAAACGTCACCAGCGGCAAGCTCGGCCGCAAGGACATCATCAAGATCGACGGCGAGATGGAGCTCGACTGGGACCTGATCGGCTACGTCGATCCGAGCATCACGGTCAACATCATCCGCGGCGGCGAGCTGCAGGAAAAGCGCACGCTCAAGCTGCCCGAGCGCATCCGCGGCGTGCTGCGGTGCAAGAATCCGCGCTGCATCACCTCGACCGAGCGCGAGCTGCCGCAGGAGTTCGTGCTGACGGATCGGGAGCGGCGCGTCTACCGCTGCCTGTACTGCGAGACCGAGGCGGGAAAATGATCTCCCGGAAAATCTGAAAAACCAAGCGGCGCGTCCGGTTTCGGACGCGCCGCTTGTCAGCTTGACAAAAACCTCGTAGAGTTTCGCCGCCGGCGCGGCGAAAGAAAGTCTGATCATTTTCTTCGGCGACATGTGCGGCGAAGAAAATACTTCTCAGGCTGCAAGTGTGGAATTTGTGCGCCGTAGGCGCATAAATTGTGCGCGCAGCAGACTGCAGCCTCTTTGTCAAAAAGGAACACTTTTTGACAGTCTCAGCGGCGCGTCCGATTTCGGACGCGCCGCTTGTGCTTGCCGTCAGGCGAGCAGCCGGATGCCTTTGGTCATCAGGCTCAGCCCGAGGGCGACGATGAGGATCGTGCTGCCCTTGAGCAGATATTTGTTGTACCGCTTCGGGATGAATGCGCCCAGTAGACCGAACAGCAGCATGAAGACGCACGTGCCCGCGCCGAAGGCGAGCATGCTCACCGCGCCGCTTGCCCATGATCCGGACGAGGCGGCGAAGATCCACATCGACGACAGCGCGCCGCACGGCATCAGACCGGTCAGCAGCCCGACGGCGAACGCCTTGCCCCGGAAGCGGCAGGGCTTGGTCAGTTCGGGGCTGATCCGGCGCAGAAACGGTACGCCCCACATCCTGAGCCCGATGAGCACCACGAGCAGCCCGCTGACGGTCAGGAGCATGCTCCTGACCTGAAGATCGTAGCTGATGTATTTTCCGAGCGCGCCGAAGACGGCGCCCATCAGCGTGTAGCTCAGCAGGCGGCCGCCGTTATAGAGCAGCGCATTGCCCTGCGCGAGCAGGATGCCGCCGCACATGCCGATGCAGTGCAAGCCTGTGAGCAGACCGATGACAAAGAGCGCACCGACGCCGACGCCGCGCTCCGCGCTCGGCGTCCGGACGAGGCCGGTCAAGGCGGGGACGGCAAAATACAGGCACGCGACGAGCGCGAGCGCGATCGCATCGGCGCGCCGCCCGCTGCGGCCGTCGCCGACGGGGTAGCCGGTCTCGGCGAGGATGCGCCCGATGTCCTCTGCGCAGAGGATGTCCGGGTCAAAGTCCGCCGTGACGGTGCTCTTGCGGTAGCTGGCCGTGCAGGAGAGAATGCCGCGCGTGTGCAGCAGCCTGTGCGCGATCTCGTCCTCGCACTGCGGGCAGATCATACCGTCGACCTTGCGGTCAAATATTTCGTGGCTCATATTTTTTCAACCTCAATGCGTTTAATAATACGCCGTTGGAGCTCAGCGCCATCGCGGCCGCGGCAATGGAGGGGTTGATGATGCCGGATGCCGCGAGCGGGATGCAGATGACGTTGTAGACGGCCGCCCAGATCAGGTTCTGGCGCACGTTTTTCATGGTCGCGGCGGAAACGTCGAACACCGTCTGCACGCTTTGCATACTGCTGCTGACGATCATCACGTCCGCCGTCGAAATGGCGATGTCCGCGCCGCAGCCGAGCGTGACGCCGATGTCCGCGCACGCCAGCGCCGGGGAATCGTTGATGCCGTCACCGATGAAACACACGTGCTTTCCGCGTGCCTGCAGCGCCTTGACCGCGTCCGATTTGTCGGCGGGCCTGACCTCGCAGAGCACGTTTTCGATGCCCAGCATCCCGGCGATCCGCTCGGCCTTCTCCCGCTTGTCGCCGCTGATCATCCACAGCTCTATACCGCGGTCCCTGAGCGCGCGGACAGCCTCGGCAGCGCCCGGGCGCAGCTGCTCGGCGCCGTCGGTGAGGCCAAGCGTCAGTGTGCCGGTCTTGTCGAACACGACGGTGTCGGTCTTGCAGGCGGTCTCCAGCTGCTCGCCGCCGCGAAACAGCACGCCGAGCTCCGCCGCGCGGCCGGAGCCGGTCATGATCGAGGTCGGCGTGGCCAGCCCCAGCGCGCAGGGACAGGCGATCACGAGTGTGGAGCAGACGCAGTTGAGCGCCGAGCGCAGATCTCCGGCGTCGAGCACGAAGTAGCGCAGGCAGAAAACACCGGCTGCAACCAGAATGACCACGGGCACGAACACGGTTGCGATCTTGTCGGCCAGCCGCGCGACGGGGGCTTTTTCCGACTGTGCGGCGCTGACGATGGCGATGATCTGCGCGAGCACGGTCTGCCCGGAGACGGCCGCGCACGAGAGCGTCACATCGCCCTCCCGGCAGAGCGTGCCGCAGTACATGTGCGCGCCCGCACATTTCTGGATCAGCTCGCTCTCGCCCGTGAGCATGGATTCGTCGACCATGCACGACCCGCTCAGCACGGCGCCGTCGATCGGCACGCGCTCACCGCTGCGGACCTGCACAATATCGTCGGGCGTCAGCGTGCGGACCTCAACGGTCTGCACCGTGCCGCCGCGCAGCACGTTCGCCGTCTCCGGCTGGAGGCGGATCAGCTTCCGGATCGCTTCCGAGGCCTCGTAGCGCGAGGTGCACTCCATATACTTGCCGAACAGGATCAGCGACAGCAGCACACCCTCGGAGAGGAAGTACAGCTTCACGTCGTGGTGCACGGTCAGTGCGATGCAGGCGCTGTGCAGATAGATCACGGTCGTCGACACGGCGACCAGAAAGTCCATGCCGAGCACGCCCTGCCGCAGTGCCTTGTACGCGCCCTTGTAGAAATATGCGCCCGGCCAGAACTGGAGCACGGACGCGATCGCAAGCTGAGCCAGCGGGTGCAGGTTCCAGAACAGGGGCATCGTCAGAAGGACGCTGATACAAAGCGTCCTTAACAGCCGCAGCCGGCCGCCGATCTCGCTCCCGGCATCGCCGCAGGCGGGACACGAGACGGAGATGTCACTTGGCTGCATCGTGTTTCAGCTTCAGATACTGCCGGAAGCACACCCACGAGCACGGCAGGCAGCACACCGGGATGTGGAACAGCAGCACCCAGCTCAGCCAGTCTACGCCCTGATAGAGTACGCCGTTATACGTGACACCTTTGATCAGCGCAAAATACGAGTAGTTCCACACGCCCCAGTTGCCCGTGAACGAGCCGCAGAGGTGCAGGATGAGAAACGACGCCGTCGTGAACACACCGGCGACCGCGCCCACCAGCGTCGCGGACGGGCGGCCGCTCTTGGCCAGAAACAGCGTCACGACCGGCAGCACGTATACCGTGAGATTCAGCACCCAGAGCGAGAGCGGAATGGAGTAGCCCCAGTTGAGCGCCTGACGGATGTGATCCCCGTCGTGGATCAGCACGGCGACGATCATGACGATCGCGCAGGTGGTGATGGTCTTGATGACGGCTGCGTCGAGCTTGCTGTCGAGCAGCTTCACCGTTTTTTCTTGAGCTTCCGACATGGTGATCCTCCTAAGCAAAAATTACTGCGAGGTCAATATTGACCAGTTGGTAATTCTAAAGTAGCACGGAGAAAATGGAATGTCAAGGTTTTATCTACCGCTTGGTAAGAAAAATGCGAAGCCAAGTCGCCACCGGCAAAAGGCTACGAGGTTCTTTGAAAAATTCCCCCGTCCCGGCGGACAAGCGTCCGCCGGGACGGGGGAATGGATGCACTGAAGTGGTTGCAGGGCATTTGCGTCGTGTTGTGAAATGCGCTGTACAGGGCAAGATAACAGAACCGGATTTGAACCCGGTTTTCGACTAAAAAATACGCCGTTCTAACACGAAAACGGGCAATTCTAACGCCGTTCTAACGCAAGAATTGGGAAATTTAAGAATCCGGGAAAAAGGAAAGTCCAGCAAACCCTTGAGTTTGCTGGACTCTTTTGGCGGATAGGGTGGGATTCGAACCCACGAGCCGCTTGCGCGACTACCTGATTTCGAGTGTTGCAAGACTATGGCAGATTCACCTCCGGAGCAGGTCGTTTCAGGCCGCTTTGTAAGAAGCCGGAGACCCAGGCGCTGCAAGGGTTTTCGGACGTTCCGGCCCGTATCGGCCGGAGGCGATTTAAAGTGCCCCAGAGTTCAAATAAAACTGCGTTCTTGCGTAAAAAGCCGCCGTTCTTGCGCGTTTGCAAGAAGTCAGGCAAGAAAACAGAGACCCCGACAGCACCGATGAAGCACCCTTTCGGACCGCAAAAAACGGAAAGGAGCTTCGTCATGACATACGATGCAGAGGAACTCGAACAATACCCAGAGATCATGAACAAGGAGCAGCTGCGCAAGGTCTGCCATATCAGCAAACGGACGGCGCACTATCTGCTGCAGTTCAATCTGATCCCCCACGTCTGCACCGGGAAGAAAACCCGCTGCTACGCCATCAAGAAACGCGACGTCATCGACTTTATGATCAACCGGGAGATCAACCCCAGCCGGTACATCGTGCCCACCAGCTGGTACAAATACGGAAACGAGGAAGTGAAGCCCTACAAGATCCGCATTCAGCCGCCCCTCCCAAACGATTCGCAAAAGACGCGGCGCTATTACGAAAGCAAGCTCGCCGACTATCCGGACGTGATCGACGTGGCCGCTGTCGTGGACTTCACCGGCTACAACCACCACACGGTCTGCGAGTGGATTCGGTTCGGAAAGCTCCGTGCCCTAGCGTTGCAGCACAAGTACATGATCCCGAAGTGCTATCTGATCGACTGGCTCTCCTCGGAGGAGCACAACACAACCACCCGCAAGTCCCGCCGCCACATTGACCGGCTCTGGGAGCTGCAGAAATGGAGTGACGGGCAATGAGGGGAAATATCATCGAGGAGCTGTACTACGGCAACATCGACCCGCAGGATCGCGGCTACCGTCCCAAGAGCCCTGTGAAAAAGGCGTCCGACTCACTGAACGACCTGGAGGAAAAGCTCACCGAGCAGCTCGCTGGCGAAAACAAAGCTCTGTTTCTCCGCTTCTGCAACGCCTACGCCGAGTTCATGGGCGAATCCGAGCTGGATACTTTCATCACCGGCTTCCGCCTCGGCGCACGGTTCATGATGGATACCTTTCTGAGCGACGACGCGCCGTTTGAGAGCTTGTTGGAGGAATAACTATCCAAAGAACACAATACATTGTGTTAGTGTTTGACATTTAACCATATATATGGTATAACACGTGTATCTTCAAAGGAAGGAGGTACACCGAATGGCAAAACCTATTAAACCCGGCACTGACAACCAGCGTCCAGGAACTTATGTTGAAGTAGGCCCTCGCGGCGGGAAAGTGGATGATTCTAGAATTGTCCACATTGATCCCGGTGACAGATTGCCGCCTACGCAGAAGCCCGGTAACGGTTGGCAGAAAAAGTGAATAGCTCTACCAGACTGAGCGGGAGGCAAAAGCCTCTCGCTCAGTCTGCTCTTCATGATCCACTATGATTCTATCCTACTATCAGATTTGGATAGTATTCTACGTATGATATCAAGGCTTCTATGAGTGGGTTATATAAAGAAAAGCCTTCTATGATTTCATAAATCAATACTTCGCTCAATCCCCAACGCTTCGCTAATTCTTTTGTTCTCTTCAAGAAGCAATTCCCGTATCATTGCTCTTGTCGGGAACACTTTGTGAGGTTCACTCGAATTGACTGTGCAGTCCAAACCGACATAAGTCGGCATGTGTTTTTCAGCATAAAGAAATGGATCGTCCTCATTTTCTGGTTGCCCGTTGGAGTGGGAAAGGTATTCAAAATGATAATCTTCAGCTTTAATCAAAGCAATCCCATGCGCCTTGGCATATTCGAGTGCGCCACTTTGAAAATCACTTGTTGAAATAAGAATACCTTTCTGGGCCCCAATGCTATCTAGTTTCCGATGTAAAACCGCAACCTTCTCTCTGCCAACGCGGTATTTGTATTTTTTACACTCACATAATATCTTAAACCGAGCCCCCATAGCCGTGAATTCGGCATACGCATCAATCTGGTATCTTCCATCAGACGCCTTAATTATCTTATTGTGCGTGATTTCGAATCCGTTTAGATGTTCCTCCTCAGCATAACCGGATAGAATATCCAAACAGCATCTTTCAAATTCTGTCGGTGTCATATCGGAAATACGTTTGTAAGTCATTCGATCACCTTACCTCTGTAATGCGCAAGCATGCTCAATTATCATACGGTATCCTGAAATAGTCCAGGTACTTCTTAAACTTATCCTGCGCCGCCAGGCATGTGTCTCGCAGATAGCCTCGCTCCCGTTCCCATTCCTTCAGACCGCGATAGTAATACAGCTTCGTGTCCTCGTCGATGATAAACGGAACGATGTTGTTTCGCAGACATTCCTTGAACAGGACCAGCCGACCGACTCTGCCGTTGCCGTCCGGCAATTGTCATATATCCGGTGAAAATCAAAGCAAAAATAGAAACAGCAATCGTAACATTC
>UQSF01000008.1 GCA_900543625.1 uncultured Eubacteriales bacterium | reverse complement strand
ATGGTCAAGAGGTAAGGCGGCTTTTGTGGGAAAAAGGTAATACCGTTGAGACGGTGGTCCTCTTGTCACGGGAAACAAATCCACTGACGGTTGAGGTCAGAATGGAAGTGGAAACCGGCGAGGTCAAGGAGCATCCGACCTATAAGCGTATTCAGGAGTATGTGCAGGAGAAGTACGGCTTCAAAGTCCATACGGCATATATTGCAGAGGTCAAGCGTATGGTCGGACTGGATATGCACAAAGCACCGAATGCGGTGGAGCAGAGAAAACATGAGTATCATCCCTGCCCGTCTGAGAAGGTCGAGGCGATCAAGGATGCGCTGCGGCATTTTGGCTTAATTTCAGAGTAAATCGAATTTGAGGGCAGTAAAAACGCCAAGTTAAAATCGAGCGTAGTGAAAATCGCTTGCGGTTTTCCACGGTTTCCATAGCCGCAGCGAGGGAGAAAAGGGAGAGGTGGCTTTCTCGCTCAGGCGGCTTGCCGCTGCCCTTTGGCTCTCCCTTTTCTCTCTGAATATCAGGGATTATTCTGCGTCATTGCTCGGCGCAACAGGGCGAAAGTCCTCCTGAACACCCTCATTAAGGTCAAAGCACATGGTTTTTGCATCGGCAACACAGAACCCGCGCACCCTGTAACGCTTGCCGGGAATCCAGTCCTCGCCGGTGACAGCGCGAAGCGGGTCAAGCAGATTCTTGTCGGAGATCGTAACAACGCCTTTCTGTTCGCCTCTCGGCTTGGAGAACTTGAATTCCTTCGGTTCGTTGCTCTTGCAGGAACGGATCGCAAATACCTTCGCTTTCGCATCCAGCAGACACAAAACGAAGGCGGGATAGCCCAAGTCCTCAAGCACTTTCTTGGTGAAAGTCACGCCATTCTGATTCAGGAACATATCCGGGTAGGCGTTGATGCAGAATGGTCAAAGAAGTTCTACGATTTGATTGTGCCATGTATAACGGTAGATTGGTAATAGTCCACTCAGGACGAGGAGCACTGATGGCAAATTTAAATTCTGAGAATCCGCACGTCGGACGCAAGTTCCAAGAATTTGTGCAAACGATTCTCAAAAAAAATATAATACATATTTTGAGCAAGAAGCAGCAATCCCCATCGGCAGACCGCCAAAGGAACACAAGTTTGATCTTGCCAATGCTGACAGGTCTATCGTGGCTGAATGCAAATGTTATACGTGGACTGATTCCGGGAATGTTCCGAGCGCAAAGTTGATGGGCTTGGACGAGGCTGTATTTTACTTTGGATTTCTGCCTTCTGGGACAAAGAAGTTGCTTTGTATGAAAAAAGCAGTGTTTTGTGGCAAGCAGGAAACACTGGCTGAGCATTATGTTCGAGCACATGGGCATTTGCTTGAAGATGTCTCTGTAATAGAAATTTCTGATGATGGAACAATCAAAATTGTCAGAGATGGATCATCAACCCCAGCAGAGGCATATTAGGGCTATGACGGTGAAATCCCATGCACTTGCGGAGCTGTCAAAGGTTGAGGCGATGAAATCCCATGCACTCGCGGAATCGTCAAGGGTTGAGGCAATGGAATTCGCTAATCCCGAAAAAATCCCATTTCATGCGGGTTTTCGAAAGCGATTGATATGTTCCCGCTAACGAATGGATTGAGGCGAACGGGGCGAAAAGTGGATAAGTTCAGATGAAAACTGCTGGATTTGTTTCCGCGAACGTCGGGAGGCTCTGACATCAAAATGGACGTATCGAGCCATGTCGAGACTGTGGCACTGCTGACATATGCAGCTAATGAGAAGGAGCATTAAATTTTTAGTTTCAACGGAATTGAGAGTGATATAAGGTGGCAAAAGGAATTATCTACATTATGGAGACGGTTGTCCCAGGCCTTATTAAGATTGGAAAAACGGGGTCGGAAAATTTTGAGCAGCGAATGTACTCACTTGAACGCAATGGCTACAACAATGTCGTCGGCTTAAAGAGACGCTTTGCCATTGAGGTAGAAGATTATGATGCTAAGGAAGCGCTGTTAGACAGCTTGTTTGATAAGAGCCGCCTTCAAAATTCAGAGCTTTTTGCATTGGATATTGATATGGCGATCCAGCTTCTCTCCTCATTTGATGGCAGACAGGTTTATCCCAAAAATGAGACCAAAGAACAGGCATTTACGTCGGCTACAGAAAATCGCAAACTCACAGCCGATATTGCGCTCATTCCAAACGGTGTCTACTACATGGACTTGCAGAAAACCGGCTTTGGGCGTGTCACTGCAAAGATGAAAGTTGAGGATGGCCTCTTTACCGTGCTTAAAGGCAGCATTTGTTGTCCGACCAATGCGTCTTGGGTTCCGGCAGCACGGAAGGGTGCTATTATCAAAAACAATGTTCTGATGGAAGACGTCGAATGCAGTTCCCCATCAACTGCGGCTTGGATTCCCACCGGCAGCCGAAACAGCGGATGGTACGTTTGGAAAACAGAAACTGGAAAGCCGATTGATATTTTCAGAAAACGTGACTCCAGCAAGGGCTAAAGTCATCAAATATGCAATATACACTATTTTTCTGAAAACTCCTCTTGCAATCCACCAGATGTTGTGATATAGTAACTCCGTTATAATAGATGATTTCCCCTATCATGAAAGGATGAATACCATGACTACTTTGGAACTGATTCTGACGATTATCCAGCTGCTGTCCGGTCTGGCCGTGACCGTGATCGTGCTGATGCAGTCCGGCAAGAGCGCCGGTCTGTCCGGCGCCATTGCTGGCGGTGCGGAAACGTTCCTTTCCAAGGGCAAAGCCAAGACGCTCGACGCCAAGCTCGCCAAGGCGACCAAGTGGTTCGGTCTCGTCTTTGTTGTCCTGACGCTGGTGCTGACTGTGCTGATGCACAAGGGCGCATAATCACAGCAAAACAGCGAAAAAGAGCATCCCCCGAATATCTCGGGGGATGCTCTTTTTCATGTCAGGCTCAAAGCGTGATCAGTCCGGATATTCCGCACGGCTGCCGCCGATGAGCTTCGGTCTGGTGCGCGCCGCGTTGACCGCCGCCTCGCCGATCGTCTTGACCGACAGGCGCAGCGGGACTGCCACGTGCTTGAGGTGCATGCCGATCATGGTGTTGCCAATGTCGAGCCCGGCGTCAGCCTTTACGAATTCGACCGCGACCGGGTCATCCATCGCCTCATAGACGGCCGTTGCGAACGAGCCGCCCGCCTTCGGGCGCGGTCGGACGCAGACGATCTCATAGCCGAATTTCTCAGCCGCTGCGCGCTCCATGATCAGGGCGCGGTTGAGGTGCTCGCAGCACTGCGCCGCAAGATAGAGACCGCGCTCGTTCAGGATCGGCAGGATCTCGTCAACCACGGCCTTTGCCGCCTCCGGCGTAGAGCCCTTGCCGATCTTCTGCCCCACGATCTCACTCGAGGAGCAGCCGATCACGACCTGCTGCCCGGGTTTGAGCGCGGCTGCATCCAGCAGTTCGAGCAAAGCCGCGCGGGCTGCGCTGCGTACTTCTTCATACATAAATGGTCATCTCCAGACAGTTATTAAAATTTCTTATTTTCATTGTATCACGCAGCGCCGGATTTGACAATCCTCTGCGAGGCGTGTATCATAAACGTGAACCAAAACGTAACAGGAGGACTCTGTTTTGAAACGTATATTTGCTTGTCTTCTTGCCGCAACGCTGCTCATCTGCGCCGGCTGCGGCACGAAATCCGAAAAGCCGTCCGTCAGCGGTGCTCCCTCGAAAGCGGAGACATATTACGCTCCGCTCACCGGCGAGCAGCTGAGCGCAAAGACGGAAAATACCCGCCCGTTTGCCGTCATGATCAATAACATTGTCTACGCGCAGCCGCAGGTCGGCATCAGCAATGCAGACATCATCTACGAGATCCCGGCTGAGGGCGGCATCACCCGTATGATGGCGATTTTCAGCCACCTGTACGACATCGAGTCTGTCGGCAGCATCCGCAGCCTGCGCCCGTACTATCTGAGCGTTGCCCTGTCGTATGACGCCATCGTCATCCATGCCGGCGGCAGTGAGCAGGCGTACAGCGATGTGAAAACCTATAATGCCGACCACCTCGACGGTGTGCGCGACGGCAATACCAGCTCCATGTTCTACCGCGATAAGAGCCGCGGTCAGCACGGCTCGGAGCACACGCTGTTTTTCCACGGTGCGAACGTGCAGCCGCTCGTGGAGAAATATCAGTTCCGCACCGAGCATAACAGCAGCTACAAGACCGGCCTGAGCTTCGCGGACAACGCGGTGCAGCAGTGCACTGCCGACGCCGCCACCGCACAGGTGACGTTCAACACCTCCAAGAGCACGTCCTTCACGTACCACACCGATACCGGCAAGTACACGGCCGTGCAGTATAAGGGCGACTACAAAGACGGTGCGACCGGCGAGCCTGTCCCCTTCTCCAACTTGCTCATCCTCTCGGCTGACATGAAAACGGTCGACAGCTATGGCCGCCTCGCAGTCGATCTGATCGGCAGCGGCACCGGCTACTTTGTGACCGGCGGCAAATATGTGCCGATCAAGTGGGCGCGCAGCGACATCAACAGCTGCTTTACCTATACGCTTGAGGACGGCACAGCGCTGAACCTTTCTCGCGGCACGACCTATGTCGGCGTGATCCCGACCAGCGGCGGCAGCGTGAACTTCAGCTGAGAATAAAATTGAAGCTTTTTTGCAGCACTATGTGCGCGGATGGCCGCGCACATAGTGCTTTTTCTCTTGAGATCTGTTGCTTGTTTTCCAATATATTTGCTATAATAAACGCGCAGACTGATGTGCCTGCTGCAAATGCAAAGAAAGGAAAAACGTTATGAACTACAATTTCGATGAAATCATTGACCGTCGCCATACCAACGCGCTCAATACAGACGGTTTTCGCGGTTATATTTTTCATGCCGGTCCGGAAAAAGTGTTTGCCTTTAAAGATGAAGAATTTGTCCGTATGTGGGTCGCCGACATGGAATTCGGCGTGGCACCCGAGATCCTCGATGCGCTGCGCGCACGGATCGACCGCCGCATTTTCGGGTACACCGGCCTGTATGACGACGAATACTACCACACTTTCTCAAATTGGTGCAAGGATCACTATGACTGGCACTTTCCCAAAGAGCAGCTCTGTATCTCACCAGGCATTATTCCTGCACTGTATCAGCTGACGGAAATGCTCTGCACAGCAGGCGAAAAGGTGCTGCTCAACACGCCGGCCTACGGTTATTTTCTCCACGCGGCGGAGTATGCAGGTGTAGATGTGCTGACTTCTCCGCTGCACAAGAAGGCGGACGGTACGTTTGCGGTGGACTTTGAGGACTTCGAGCGCAAGTGCGCCGATCCGGCGTGCAAGCTGGTATTCTGGTGCAACCCGCACAACCCCACCGGGCGCATGTGGACGGAGGACGAGCTGCGCCGGGTTGCTGCGATCATCGAAGAATATAACCTCTGGGTGGTGTCCGACGAGATCCACTGCGACCTAATCCGCTGCAGCCGCCGCCACATCCCGATGGCAAAGGTCATGGATCGCTATCCCAAGCTCATCACCTGCATGGCGCCTACCAAGACCTTTAACATGGCGGGGCTGGCATTTTCCAACATCATCATCCGCGACCCCGCGCTGCGCGCACGCTATCAGGAGCGTGACAAGCTGTTCGGCATGGTCAACCCCATGTCGCTGACAGCGGCGCAGGCGGCCTATGCGCACGGTGGTGCGTGGCATGAGGCACTCAAGCAATATCTCGACGAGAATTTCGCGTTTGTCAAGGCGTTTCTGGCTCGGGAATTGCCAGAGGCGGTCATGTACATTCCGGAGGCGACCTATCTGGCGTGGGTAGATCTGTCGCGCTGCCTGCCGGATGTGGCAGACCTGCCGGATTTCTTCGCCAATAAAGCGGGCGTGCTGCTCGAGGGCGGAGATTCCCTCTTCGTCGGCAACGCCAAAGGGTATGTGCGCCTGAATCTTGCCATGCCGCGCACGATCATTCAGACCGGGCTGGAGCGGATGCGCGATGCGATCCGCGAAGAGCAGGCAGAACATTAAAATTGAATGCAATAGCAAAAGTCCGATATGGCAGTGGCCATATCGGACTTCTTCATGTTTTATTCCCACGTCTTCCATACATCCGGGCAGTAGCCAATCGTGGCCTGTCTTCCGTTGCGGACGATGGGCGTGCGCAGCAGGGATGGGTCATCGAGCAGCCGCTCGATCTTGTCCTGCTCATAGGCCAGATGCTGCACAAGCGCGTAGTCTGCTGCCTTGGGATCGAGCAGCGCCTCTAGCCCCACGGCGTTTTTCACGCTCGTCAGCTCGCCGCGGCTCATGCCATAGCGCAGCAGGTCGATAGCCTGATACGGGATGCGACGCTCCTTAAAGTAGCGCTCGGCCTTTTTTGTGTCGAAGCATTTTGACTTGCCCCAGATCTGGATCTTCATACTGCGCCTCCGCTCAGACTTCGATGATCACGGGCAGTACCATGGGGCTGCGGCGCGTGGTCTTATACAGGTAGCCGCTGATGTTTGACTTCACGCGGCCTTTGATAGCCGCCCAGTCACGCTGTTTCTGGCGCTCACAGCTGGCAAGGCTCTCGTTGACAACACGCTTGAGCTCACCCATGAGCGCCTCCGCCTCTTTGACGTATACAAAGCCGCGGGTGATGATCTCGGGATCGGCGACCGGCTTGCCGTTTTCGGATGAGAGCGTGATGATCGCCATGACAATGCCATCCTCGGCGAGGTGGCGGCGGTCGCGCAGAACGGCGCTGCCGACATCACCGATGCCGGTACCATCGATATAGACATCACCCGCAGGGACGCTGCTCGTTGCGCGCATACTGCGCTTGGTAATCTCAATGACTTCCCCGTTTTTGGCCACAAGCACATTTTTCGGCTCAACGCCCATGAGCTTGCCGATCTCGGCATGCTTGCAGAGCATACGGTATTCGCCGTGCACCGGGATAAAGTAATGCGGTTTTGTCAGCGCAAGCATCATCTTAAGTTCTTCCTGACAGGCGTGGCCGGAAACGTGCAGCGGCGTGTTGCGGTCATAAATGACCTCTGCCCCCTTCTGGAACAGCTCGTCTATGACGCGGCTGATCGTGATCTCATTGCCCGGGATGGCCGAGGCGGAGATAATAACGCGGTCGCCCGCGTCGATCGTGACCTGCTTGTGCTCGGAAAATGCCATGCGGTGCAGTGCGGACATCGGCTCGCCTTGGCTGCCGGTACAGACGATAACCGTCTTACTGCGCGGCAGACTGCCGATCTGTGACATGTCCATCATGACGCCGTCGGGAATGTCCACATAGCCCAGCTCCGTTGCAACGCGCATGATGTTTTCCATACTGCGGCCGGTGATGCCGACCTTGCGCTTATACTTTGCCGCAACGTTGATGATTTGTTGCAGACGGTGGACATTGGATGCAAAGGTCGTAACAATGATGCGCTTGCTGCAGTCTTTGAACAGTTCGTCAAAGCAGTCGATCACACGCGCTTCCGAGGCGCAGTAGCCGGGGCGCTCCACATTCGTGGAGTCCGACAGCAGTGCAAGCACACCCTCGTTGCCGAGCTGACCGAGACGCGGCAGATCGATCATGCCGCCCTGAATGGGCGTGAGGTCGATCTTAAAGTCACCCGTGTGGATGACAGTGCCGATCGGCGTTTTGATCGCCAGCGCAACGGAATCGGCGATGCTGTGGTTCGTGTGGATGAATTCGATCTCAAAGCAGCCGAGCTTAAACTTATCACCAGGCTTTTTCGTGAAGATCTGCGTATGGTACAGCAAGTCGTGCTCTTCCAGCCTGAGCTCAATGATCGCAGCCGTCAGCGGGGTCGCATAGATCGGCATATCCAGCTGCTTGAGCACGTAAGGGATCGCACCGATATGGTCTTCATGCCCGTGCGTGATGACCATGCCGCGGATACGGTTTTTATTCGCCTTCAGGTAGCTGATATCCGGGATGACCAGATCCACACCATAGAGGTCCTGATCCGGAAAGCCCATGCCGCAGTCGACAAGGAACATATCCTTGCCGTACTCATAGATGGTGAGGTTCTTGCCGATCTCACCAAGCCCGCCAAGCGGGATGATTTTCAATTTGGATGCCATGTGAAACTCCTTTTCGTTCGCTTTTAGGCAGACTACTCCCCCAAAAGCAGGTTGATACTTCGAAAAATATGTACGAAATGCGTCGTCGCGGCGGCGGATAACCAGAGTATATCCGGAAACCCGAGCCGTCAAACCTGTTACATTTCCATTCGGCCGGCCAGCGCCCGCAGGAGCGTGGCATCGTCCGCATATTCCAGATTAGAGCCGACCGGAATGCCATAAGCCAGGCGTGTGATCTTCACATCAAATGGCTTGAGCAGGCGCGCGATGTACATCGCGGTCGCCTCGCCTTCCGTGTCGGGATTGGTGGCCATGATGACCTCCGTGATCCCGCCATCCGCTACACGCTTGATGAGCTCCTGAATCCGGATATCGTCCGGGCCGATATGATTCATTGGCGACAAAACGCCGTGGAGGACATGATATACGCCGTTATATTCGCGGCTGCGCTCGAACGAGAGCACATCGCGCGGCTGTGCCACGACGCAGATCGTACTCTGGTCGCGCTTTGGGGACGCACAGATGCTGCACGTCTCCTGATCCGTAAGGTTCTGACAGATGGTGCAGCAGTGTATGTTCTTTTTCGCATCCACAATGGCGTCTGCAAACTTCAGAGCCTCCTCCTCCGGGAGGGACAGAATATGAAATGCCAGCCGCTGCGCGCTTTTGCGCCCGACCCCGGGCAGTGCAGCGAACCGGTCAATGAGATTTTCAAGTGCGTTCGGGAAAAATGACATGACAATACCGTCCTGACTCAAGCGTTGCGAATGGCGGCGATGGCAGCCGCGCGGTCACTCTGGCGAAACACGGCGCTGCCGGCCACGAGAACATTTGCGCCTGCCCGCTTCACAAGCGGAGCCGTCTCCGGGTCGATACCGCCGTCCACTTCCAGCTCGCAGCCGGGATTGACCTGCAGGATGCGCTCGTGCAGCGCTGCGATCTTCGGCAGCTGATCGGCCATGAAGCGCTGTCCGCCGAAGCCTGGCTCGACCGTCATAACCAAAGCCAGATCCAGCAGCGGCAGATACGGAATGAGCACGCTTTCGGGCGTTTTCGGCTTGATGGCGAGACCGACCTTCTTGCCATGTGCTTTCACGTCCTCGATCGCAGCAAACACATCCTGCGGTTCGTCCGCCTCGACGTGAAACACGACCAGATCCGCACCGGCATCGCAAAACGCTCCCACGTAGCGGTGCGGCCGGTCGATCATGAGATGCACATCCAGAAACATCTTCGTATACCTGCGCACGGATTTTACGACCGGGATGCCGATTGAAATATTCGGCACAAAAATGCCGTCCATCACGTCTATATGGATGTAGTCTGCGCCGCCGGCTCCGATCTGTGCAATGTCATTGCCGAGCGTGCAAAAGTCTGCCGAGAGAATGGATGGTGCAAGTTTGGTCATGGATGTCACTCCGATCTGAAAGGATCCGGCCGAGCCGGATGCAGTGCTACGCGCTATAACTAATTGATTATACACCAGATATGGCCATTCTGCAAGTGTCGGAAAGAAAAAATCGGCTTGACGAAAGCTGTCGCCTGCGCTATGATGAGCTTCGGATACTTTCCAATACGAGAACAGGAGCGAGGCAAATGTCTATTGAAGCAGGAAGAGCATATTTCCGGCAGTTTGGCATGGAAGACCGTGTGCAGGAGTTTACAGTCTCGAGCGCGACCGTCGATCTGGCGGCAAAGGCACTCGGTGTTGAGGGCGCGCGGATCGCAAAGACCCTGTCATTTAAGACTGCGGACGGCTGCATGCTGATCCTTGCCGCCGGAGATGCGCGTATTGATAACCATAAATTCAAGGAAAAGTTCCACATGAAGGCCAAGATGCTCTCTGCCGACGAGGTGCTGGAGCTGGTCGGTCACCCTGTCGGCGGTGTGTGCCCGTTCGGCTGCAAGGAAGGCATCCCGGTGTATCTGGACGTGTCGCTGCAGCGGTTCGAGACGGTGTTCCCCGCTGTCGGCAGCCCGTCGAGCGCGATCGAGCTGAATCTGGACGAGCTCTACAAATATTCCAACGCCCTTGAGTGGATCGATGTCTGCAAGCTGCCTGCCCCGGCTGAGGCGTGATTGGACATAAAAAATCCTGACGAGCCATTGTTCGTCAGGATTTTTTATTTAGGATCGGACCTTTGCTGATACTTAAGGCAGAAGCTTTGTCATGCTCTTGAGACTGATGGCCAGCGTGGAGACATTGTGCAGCAGTGCCGAGGTCGCCGGCGGCAGAACGCCCGCCACGCCCAGACAGATCAACAGGAAGTTAAAGCTGATGATCTTGCGGTAGTTGCTGTGGATACGCTCCATGAGCGCGTCACTCAGACGCTTGAGCGTCAGCAGTGCATACAGATCATCCGCACTGACCGTGATATCGGCGACTTCGCGTGCTATAGCGGCGCCGTCGCTGATGGCAACACCGGCATCTGCCTCGGAAAGCGCCGGGGAATCGTTCACGCCGTCGCCAAGCATAATGACCTTGCGTCCGGCTGCGTGTTCTGCCCGAACGAAGGCCGCCTTGTCCTCCGGAAGAACTTCGGCATAATAAGCATCCACACCGACCGCCTCGGCGACTGCACGGGCGGTCTTCTCATTGTCACCGGTCATCATGACCAGTCTGGACACACCGAGCGCACGCAAGCTGCGGATAACGTCGGCCGCTTCCTGCCGCAGCGGGTCTTCCACGCAGATGACTGCCGCAAGCACGCCGGAAACGGCAAGATACAGGTGGGAATATGTATCCGGTAGAGCGTCAAACTTGGCCTGCTCCCCTGCTGGGATGACGCAGTGCTCATCCTCAAAAACAAAGTGATGGCTGCCGATGACGACCTTCTGCCCGTCGACACTGCTGGAAATGCCATGTGCGACCAGATACTCCACGCGCGAATGGCGCTCCTCGTGGCGCAGGCCACGGCGCAACGCCTCAGCGACGACCGCTTTGGCCATGGAGTGCGGGTAATGCTCCTCCAGGCAGGCTGCCAGCCGCAGCATGTCCGCTTCATCATGGTTGCCGAAAGTAACAACCTGCGCAACCTTTGGCTCGGCACGCGTCAGCGTACCGGTCTTGTCAAAGACGATCGTGTCGGCTTCAGACACAGCCTCAAGGAATCGGCCACCCTTAACGGACAGATGATGATCGCTCGCCTCTTTCATCGCAGAGAGCACGGCGATCGGCATGGATAGCTTGAGCGCACACGAAAAATCGACCATCAAAACAGCCAGCGCTTTGGTCATATTCCCCGTCAGGAGCCAGACCAAGGCTGTTGCGCCCAAACTGTACGGAACGAGCTGGTCTGCAAGGTGCGACGCGTGATCCTCCGTTGCGGACTTGAGTTTTTCCGATTCCTCGATCATGCGGATAATGCGGTCGTAGCGGCCGCTGCCGGCGCTCTTTTCCACACAAATGGTGCAGTCGCCCTCTTCGACGACGGTGCCGGCATAGACATAACCGCCTTCCGCCCTGCGGACAGCCAGCGGCTCGCCCGTGATGGACGCTTGATTGACCATCGCCTCACCGGCAACGACTTTGCCGTCAAGCGGGATCACACCGCCGGTACGAACGACAATGCGGTCGCCGACCTGAACGTCTGCCACCGGCACAAGCACCGAGCCTGCGTCCGTCTCTTTCCAGACTTTGTCCACATTCAGGGACATGGTCTGCGCGAGATCAGCAACAGACTTTTTGTGCGTCCACTCGTCAAGAATATCACCGATGCCCAGCAGGAACATGATCGAGCTTGCCGTCTCGAAGTCCTTACGCAGCATAGAGACCGAAATCGCCGCCGCATCCAGCACCGGCACCTGAATCTTCTTATGCAGCAGACAGTTAAGCCCGGCCTTGATATACGGCACGGAGCGCACGACCGTGATCAGCGTGCGCACAGAGCTCGGGATGAACAGCTGCTTCATACCGCGCCAGCACAGCGATGCAATCAGCTTGTCCTCAAATTCGCGGCTCATGGCGCGGCTGCTATGCTCCGGAGCGAGTGCTTGTTCGTTGGCATAGGAAAATGATGCAAGTGCCTGAATGATGGCTGTGCGCGGCGCGTCATAGCAGATCACAGCGTCACCTGTGCGGTCATAGACAGTTGCTTTGGTTATACCTTGGATTTGCCTTAAATATGCCTCGAGAATATCCGCCTGCCTCAGTGACATAGCGCCCTGCATCGTGCGCACGCGCATACGGCCTCGGGTTTCATGCAGGATCGTGCATTTCATGCTTACTCAGCCTTCTCCGCCGTATCCTCAATGACCTCGGCCTGTTCGGCCGCGCGCTTTTCGTTGAATGCCTTTGCACCGGCCAAAACGTCACCTGCGAGCTCCTTGACGTTCGTTACAACCGCCATGACATCATCCTTTTCACGCAGGGCCGCAGCCGTCGTATAAACGTATACCTTCTGGGCATCTTTACTTGCGAGAATCTTTGCACCGACTGTTGCAAACAGCGCACCGCCAACAAATGCTCCCAATTTTTCCATGCTCATAACGATTTACCTCCATGTTATTAGATCCGCAGAATTGCGGTCTGGTTAGCTTACTCAAATTTCTGTTAGATGCAGCTAACTTTCAATTTCAAGTTATACCACTCTAATCAGTTTTTTTCAAGTGTTCGGATAAAAATTTACACATTTCGGCAACGTTAACAAAAGTGCCCCGCCAGAAACGGCGGGGCACGATCAATCTGTCGGATATTTGGTTACTTCAGCAGCATCTTACGGAAATTCTTCTTGCCGCGTTTGAGCACAACGCCGTCCCTCAGCTCTGCCTCGGTAAAGGTCTTGGCAATATCGGTGACCTTGCTGTCGTTAGCAGTCACGCCGCCCTGCTGCACATTGCGGCGCGCATCGGACTTAGATGCACACAGACCGCTCTTGACGAGCAGGCTGAGGATGTCATTGCCGTCTTCTTTCGTGATCTCCACCGTCGGAACGCCCTCGCCGGAGCCGCCGAACACAGCCTTGGCAGCGGCCTGCGCCTTGTCGGCTTCTTCCTCGCCGTGCACCATCTTCGTGAGCTCGTAGGCAAGGATCTCCTTCGCCTTGTTGAGCTGCTCACCCTGCCAACCGTCCATCTTGTCGATCTCCTCGAGCGGCAGGAATGTCAGCATACGGATGCACTTGAGCACATCGGCATCGTCAACGTTGCGCCAGTACTGGTAGAACTCAAAGGGGCTGGTCTTATTCGGGTCGAGCCAGACGGCGCCCTTGGCGGTCTTGCCCATCTTCTTGCCCTCGGAATTGAGCAGGAGCGTAATCGTCATAGCGTGTGCATCCTTGCCGAGCTTACGGCGGATGAGCTCCGTACCGCCGAGCATGTTCGACCACTGGTCGTTGCCGCCGAACTGCATGTTGCAGCCGTAGTGCTGGAACATGTAGTAGAAATCGTAGCTCTGCATGATCATGTAGTTGAACTCCAGGAAGCTCAGGCCCTTTTCCATGCGCTGCTTGTAGCACTCAGCACGCAGCATGTTGTTCACAGAGAAGCATGCTCCGACCTCGCGCAGGAGCTCAATGTAGTTGAGCGGCTTGAGCCACTCGGAATTGTAGAGCATGAGCGCCTTGCCGTCCGAGAAGTCAATGAAGCGCTCCATCTGACGCTTGAAGCACTCGGCATTGTGCTTGATGGTCTCCTCAGTAAGCATCTGGCGCATATCGGTGCGGCCGGAGGGGTCGCCGATGAGCGTCGTACCGTCGCCGATGAGGGCGATGGGCTTGTTCCCGGCCATCTGCAGGCGCTTCATCAGGCACAGCGCCATAAAGTGACCAACGTGCAGCGAATCCGCCGTGCAGTCAAAGCCAATGTAAAACGTGGCTTTGCCGTTGTTGATCATGTTTTTGATTTCTTCCTCGTTGGTCACCTGCGCGATCAGGCCGCGGGCGATCAGTTCATCATACAGTGTCATCTTCTTATCTCCTCATACATGTCATTCTTTGACCTTGTTCTCAGCAAGGATTTCCTCAGCGCGCTGAGCACCCCATGCGATCATATGGGCACAGTGACCCTTGCCGCCGTTTTTCGCCACAAGCTCCTGACAACGCAGGCAGCCAAACTCCTCGCGGAAGCTCTGCGTCATTTGCTTGGTCATAGCCGTGGCAGTTACCTGATCGGCGGCGAGTCCGAACGCCATCACTGCTCCGGAGATGCTGCCGCAGATCTCACCGCAGCGCACACCGCCGCCAAAACCGGTCGCAACACGCCGGGAGGTATCTTCATCCAGTCCCGTTTCGTTTTGCAGCGCCATCAGCACGCTCTGCGCACAGTTGCAGCCGTTCGTGTGATATGCAACGGCAGTTTCTTGGATGTTCATGATTGTTTATCACCTTTCTCAATGGATTGTTTATAGGCAGCGGCAGAAGCAAGCTGCTCAGCCGCGCTGGCAAGCGTCAGCAACGTGATATGCTCGCCGCCGTAGAGCCGCGCGATCTCTCGCTGACGGCCGTCACTGTCGAGCAGCTGCACCGTCGTGCGGGTACGTCCGTCCTGCTCGCGTTTTTCGATCAGGTAATGCTGATCGGCCATAGCCGCGATCTGCGGCAGATGCGTGATACAGATGACCTGCTTGGCCATAGAGAGCTTGCCGAGCTTTTCACCGACACGCTGAGCAGCCACGCCGGAAACACCGGCATCCACCTCGTCAAAGACCATAGAGGGCACGTCATCGCGTTCAGCGAACACGTTTTTGAGCGCCAGCATGATGCGCGAGAGCTCACCGCCGGAAGCAATCTTACTGATGCGCCCAAGCGCCTCTCCGGCATTCGCCGAGATCAAAAAACGCACATTGTCCGCGCCTGTACTCTGAAATCCGGGCGTACCGCCGAGCGGTGTGATCTCCACGTGAAAGCGCACGGACGGCATGGACAGCTCGCGCAGCTCACACTCAACCTGCCGCTCGAGCGCGGCGGCGGCCTCCGTACGCTTATGCGTCAGCTCCGTTGCCGCGGCAAGCGTCTGCTGTGCCTGCTTTGCGATCAATGTCTCCAGCTTTTGCAGCCGATCGCCGGCATATTCGATCTGATCAAGACGTTTGCGGACAGAATCGAGCAGATCGATCAGCCCTGCCTCGTCAGTGTTATATTTTCGCTCCAATCGCCGCAGCAGGGACAGCCGCGACTCGATGCGGTCAAATTCCTCATCGGAAAAATCCAGCCCGTCACGAAAATCGCGCAAAGTTTCCGCTGCATCCTGCAGCGTGAACACCGCTCCCTTGACCACCTCCGGAAGCGCCGCGAGTTCGCCCGCGTAGTTTGCCGCCCGCTCGACCTCCGACAGTGCCTCGCCTGCCAGCGCAGATGCGGAATCGTCTCGGCCGGCCAGCAGATCATAAGCTAGATCGACAGCCTCAGAGAGCTTTTCGAAGTTGCGCAGCAGGTCGCTGCGCTCGGCGAGCTCCGCCTCTTCCCCGGCCTTGAGCTGGGCATGCTCCAATTCCTCCAGCTGACGGCTCAGACTGTCGGTCAGCAGTTCTTTTTCGTTTTCGTAGGCCGAGAGCGTGTCGCGTTCCTTGCAGAGTGCCTGATACGCCTGATACTGCGCCTGATAGCGCGCGAGTTCCAGCTCTAAGCGCCCGAATTTGTCCAGACTTCGCAGGTGCTCCCGCTCGTCAAGCAGATGCCGCCCGTCGTTTTGGCCGTGGATGTCCAGCAGCAGCGCGCCCAGGTCGCGCAGCTGCGCCGTCGTGACCGGAACGCCGCAGACACGGCAGGATGTTTTGCCCTCCGCAGTGATCTGGCGGCGGATGATGAGCTCATCGTCGCATTCGATCTCGTTTTCGTCACACCACGCCCTGCACGGCTCAGGGTCAAACGTCGCGCAAACAACCGCTTTTTCCGCGCCCGTTCGCACAAGTTCACGCGAGGCGCGCGAGCCAAGGATCGCGTGCATGGCGTCCACGAGGATAGATTTGCCCGCACCGGTCTCGCCGGTCAGAATGTTCAGGCCGGGCCCGAGCTCAAGATCGGCACGTTCAATAACCGCGACATTTTCAATATGCAATTCTCGCAGCAAAGCGCTTCACCTCCCGCGGCACGTCAAAGCAGCTTTTCGATCTCTTGGAAAAGTTCATCGGCGGATGTGTTGTCCTTCATGAGCAAAAATGCCGTGTCATCGCCCGCGAGCGTGCCGACAAGGGTCTCTATGTGCATGCTGTCGAGCGCGGCGCACGCGGCGGAGGCCAGTCCGGGAAGGGTCTTGATGACGATGATGTTCTGTGCCTCGGCATAGGACGTTACACATTCACGGAAAATCTTTTTCAGGCGCTCATCATAGCCGGGAAATTCATCCGCAGCCGGCGCGGAGTAGCGATATTTCCCGCTCGGCGAGAGCGTTTTGGTCAGGTGCAGCTCCTTGATGTCGCGCGACAGCGTCGCCTGAGTACTCGAAACGCCGTGCTGCGCCAGTACGTCCATGAGCTGATTTTGCGTCTCGATCTCCTGCTCAGAGATGATCTGAAGAATAATGTTTTGTCTGGTGGATTTCACGTCGTCCCTCCTTACAGTCTGTCTGTCAGCTTTGCAAAAGCCGTCTCATAAAAGCTGCGGATACCGGTATCTGCCAGCAGCGTATAATTCTCCGAACGGCGGATACGGATATGGTCGCCGCGAATGAGCGCGATGCCGTCTCCGCCGTCTGCCACAAGAATGGCCGGCCGGTCATGTATTCGGTCCGGCACGATCGTGATCTGCCGGCCGGGTGCGAGCACAAAGGACTTTCCGGCCAGACTGTGCGCGCAGATAGGCGTCATGATGATGTTTTCGTTTTCCGGTTCGACGAGCGGTCCGCCCGCCGACATGGAGTAAGCCGTAGAGCCGGTCGGCGTGGCGACAATGATACCGTCACCGTGAAAGCGTGTGATCGGCACGCCGTCGCCGTATGCCGTGATGCCGATGCAGTCCACGTGCCCGCCGTGGATGACCACGTCGTTGAGCACGGATTGCGCACAGATGACCCGATCGTTGCGCACAAGCTCCACATCCAGCATCATACGGCGGCTGATCGTATACTGTCCGTCCGCGATCTCGAGCAGGATATCCAGCTCGTCGTCCTCCAGACCGGCCAAAAAGCCCTTGCCGCCGAAATTCACGCCGATGATCGGTATCGGATGGTCGCGCACCTGGGCTGCAACGTGCAGGATCGTCCCATCGCCGCCCATGACGATGATGAGTCCCGCGTCCTGCGCCGCCTCCGCGAGCGGCTGCGGCGAAATGTCGTCCGGCAAATACGCCTTCGGTGAAAACACCGGGGCAATGACTGCCCGATGGCCGTGCTCTGTGAGCATCCGGTAAACCGCCACCGCTTTTTGCAGGCCAATATCACGATATGGATTGGCCGCTATGACAATATGATTCATACGCCGCTCTCTTTTCCGTGCGCCAGCGCACCGTGCGACTGTGCAACAACGGCAGCCGGGTCGAGCTGCGGCGCGTCATGGCTGCCCTTGCGCAGGTAGCCGAGGTACTCGATGTTGCCCTCGGGTCCCTTAATGGGCGAATAATCCAGTCCCATGACGGTGTAGCCCGCACCGGGAACAAACGCCAGAAAACTCTCCAGCACCTCAAGATGTACCTTCGGATCGCGGACAACGCCCTTTTTGCCGACCTCTTCGCGCCCGGCTTCAAACTGCGGCTTGATGAGGCACACGACCTCTGCGTCATCCTTGAGCAGCGGGCAGACCGCCGGCAAGATCAGTTTTACAGAGATAAAGGACAGATCCATGACCGCAAGATCCAGCGGTTCGGGGATCTGCTCGGCGGTGATATAGCGCACGTTCGTGCGCTCCATGGAGATGACGCGCGCATCGTTTCTCAAGCTCCATGCGAGCTGACCGTAACCGACGTCGACGGCGTAGACCTTCGCGGCACCGTTTTTCAGCAGCACATCCGTAAAACCGCCGGTAGAAGCGCCGCAGTCGATGCACGTCAGACCGGTCGGGTCAATGGGAAAGACCTTGAGCGCCTTTTCCAGCTTAAAACCGCCGCGGCTGACATAAGGCAGCGTGTTGCCGCGCACCTCAATGTTCGCATCCGGCGCGACCTGCGCGCCCGGCTTGTCCGCGCGCTGGCCGTTGACATAGACAACACCGCTCATAATGATCGCCTTCGCGCGTTCGCGGCTCTCGCTCAGCCCCTGATCGAAGACGAGCTGGTCGAGTCGTACCTTCTTCATGCGCCGTTCCCCTTCTCTCTGTCATTTGCGCACAGTGCCTGTGCAGCGGCTGCAATGGCCTGCGCGTCCAGGCCATACGCCGTTTTGAGTACATCCGGTGCGCCGTGCGGGATGATGCCGCTGCCGAGATTCAGCAGCCGGGCCGCTTTCATTGGCAGCCCTGCCTGCTCCGCTGCGGACAATACCTGTTCACCGATGCAGTTGGCAGCGCACACATCCTCGACCGCCAGCAGCCGCCCTGTCTTTTGCAGCGATGCAAGCACTGGGGCAGCTTCCAGCGGCGCGACCTGCGCAAGCTTCACGACCTCTGCAGAGATTCCCTGCTGCGCAAGCAGCTGCGCCGCCTGCAGGACATCGTTGATGACGATGCCATAGGTCAGCAGTGTCAGGTCGCTGCCCTCGCGCAAAACCGTGACCGGCTCCAGTGAGCACGCCTGATATGCGCCCTCTCCGCCGCGCGGATAGCGCACGGCGACCGGTCCCTCCAGCTCCGTGACCGCCTTGCGCAGCATGGCGCGCAGCTCGGCAAAGCTCGCCGGGCAGAGGATGCGCATATACGGCACGGAGCTCAGATAACTGATATCAAAGCAGCCGTTGTGCGTATCTCCGTCGTTGCCGACGATACCGGCGCGGTCAACGCCAAGCACAAGGTGCAGCCGCTGCAGCGATGTGTCATGGATGAGCATATCATACGCACGCTGCAAAAAACTCGAGTAGATCGCTGCGACCGGCCTGAGTCCCTGCTTTGCCATGCCGCTAGCCATCGTGATGGCGTGTCCCTCGGCGATGCCGACGTCATACAGACGCTCGGGATGCGCCTTGGCAAACGTCTCCAGCCCTGTTCCGGTCAGCATGGCCGCCGTGATGGCGACGACGGTCGGATCTTCGTCCGCCAGCTGCGAAAGCGTCTGACCGAACACGTGCGAAAAATCCGGCTTCGGCGCAGGCAGCGCGCCGGTCACAGGGTCGAACGAGCTGACGCCGTGGTATTTTTCCGGCGCTTGCTCGGTATACGAGATGCCCCTGCCCTTTTGCGTCACCACGTGCAGCAGCACCGGCTGACGCAGGTCGCGCGCCCAGCGCAGCATTTTTTCCAGCTGCGGCTCATCGTGCCCGTCGACAGGGCCGATGTAATAAAAGCCCATGTCGTCAAACATATTGTTCGGCAGGACAAGATCTTTCACATGCTCCTTGATGTGATGCAATACCCGATAAAGTCCGGGCGCTTTTCCGACAGTGCTGCGATAAAACCGCTTAAAATGCAGATACCCCGGCTTGACACGCTGCTTCGACAGAAGCGTTGCCATGCCGCCGACGTTTTTGTTGATCGACATGCCGTTGTCATTGAGCACGATGACCATAGGCTCACCGCTCTGCCCGGCGTCCGACAGCCCCTCGTAGGCCAAGCCGCCTGTCAGCGCACCGTCACCGATGAGAGCAATGACGTCATAATTCTTCCCCATGAGCGTGCGCGCCCGCGCCATACCCAGCGCAACGGAGATCGACGTGGAGGCATGGCCTGCTACGAATGCATCGTGCACACTTTCGTCCGGCTTCGGGAAGCCGGCGATGCCGCCGAACTGCCGCAGCGTCGAAAACGCTTCGCGCCGCCCGGTCAGGAGCTTGTGCACATAGCTCTGGTGTCCGACGTCGAATACGAGCCGGTCGCGCTCGGTATTGTAGACACGGTCGATTGCGACCGTAAGCTCCACCGCGCCGAGGTTCGAGGCGAGATGTCCGCCGGTTTTCGAGAGACTTTGCACCAGGAAAGAACGAAGTTCCGCACACAGCTCCGGAATTTCTCCCGCCGGCAGCGCCTTCAGGTCAGCCGGTGAATGGATTCGCTCTAATATACTCAAAACAGAATACCTCACGTATCGTATAATAATACAATCTATACTATAACAAAAAGTGCCGGACTTTACAAGTGTAAGCCGACACTTTTCGTATTTTCACCGGATGCCGGTGTTTCGCTGGTTCAGTTTTTCCGGTCTGCAAGCGAGCGGGCAAGCTGCTGCAAAAACGCGCTGTCTGCAAATGCGCCGTCCACAGCGGCTACCGCCTGTTCGGACAGCTCATGTACATATACGCCGCAACGCTCAAGACCGTAGAGCGCCATGAAGGTATTCTTCCCCTCGCGCGCGTCCGAGCCGATAGGCTTGCCGAGCTCCGACTCCGTGCTGATGACATCGAGCATATCGTCGCGGATCTGGAAGGCCAGGCCGAGCGCCTTGGCATATTTCGCCGCCGCCTCGCGCTGCTGCTCGTTTCCGCCGCCGCAGGTCACGCCCATGAGACAGGCGGCATAGATCATCGCCGACGTTTTGCGGTCATTGATGTCCATCAGCTCCTCTTTCGTGAGCGCCTTGCCTTCGCCCTCCATGTCGAGCTGCTGTCCGCCGCAGATACCGTTTTCACCCGCAGCCTCGGCAAGAAGCCGTGCACACTCGGCGCGCATTTCTGCCGGCAGCTCCGTCGAGAGGATCGTGCGGAACGCCTCCGCCTGCAGCGCGTCGCCCGCAAGCGTCGCCGTGCACTCGCCGAACACTACGTGGTTGGTCGGCTTGCCGCGGCGCAGATCGTCATTGTCCATGCACGGCAGGTCGTCATGGATCAGCGAATAAGTATGCACCATCTCGACCGCGCACGCGACCGGAAGCGCCGCGCGCACGTCTCCGCCGCAGGCAGCGCAAAACGCGAGCACAAGCACCGGGCGCAGCCGCTTGCCACCGACGGAAAGGCTGTAGTGCATCGCCTCAAGCAGACGGTGATAGGACACGCTCGTGTCCGTAAAGTACGTATTGAGCGCCGCATCCGCAAGCGCCTTGTATTCGTGATACTGCGTCTGATAATCCATGCGTCATTCCTCTGTTTCAAACGGAAGCTCGACGGGCGCACCGTCACTCCCTTTTTTCAGCTGCACGACCTTCTGCTCAGCGGTGTCGAGCAGCGCATTGCAGGTTTTGAGCAGGTGCGAGCCCTCCTCGAACAGCGCCAGCGACGCATCGAGCGGCACATCGCCCTTTTCCAGCTGCTTGACGATCTCGTCCAGCCGCTGCATGGACGCTTCAAAGGTCAGTTTCTGTTTTGCCATGTGCTTCCTCCCTGTTGTTCACGGTGCAGTGCAGCGCACCATCCTGAAGCTGTACGCGGATCGCATCTCCGGGCTGAACCTGTCCTGCCGAGCGGAGGACCGTCCCGGCTGCATCCGACGCCACGGCATAGCCGCGGCCGAGCACCTTGAGCGGACTCATCGCATCAAGCGCCGCCGCGCATTGTGCAAAGGTCTGCCTGCGTGAGGCAAGATAGCGTTCCCCCGCCGCGATCAGGCGGCTGCGGGTATAGTCAAGCTCCACCCGCCGGAGATCAAAATACGCCGCCGGAGACTGCAAAACGCGCCGGCCGGCCAAATTCTCCAGCGCGGTGCGGCGCTGCGTCATCTGCTTGCGCATCGCCTGCGTCATGCGGACGTCATAGCTGCGCAGCGTCTCGCGCAGATCCTCCGTATTCGGCACGGCAAGCTCCGCCGCATTGGACGGTGTCGCCGCGCGCAGGTCAGCCACAAAGTCCGAGATTGTCACATCCGGCTCGTGACCGACGGCAGAGATGACCGGAATGTCCGAGTCATAGATCGCGCGCGCAACGCGCTCGTCATTAAACGCCCACAGGTCCTCGATCGAGCCGCCGCCGCGCCCGGTGATGATGAGATCACCCACCTGATAGCGGTTGGCATAACGAATCGCCCCGGCGATCTCCGCCGGAGCTTCCGCACCCTGAACGCGCACGGGCAGCAGCACGACCTCACTGGCCGGCCAGCGCTTGCCGAGCACGCGGATGATATCGCGCACCGCCGCACCGGCGGACGACGTGATCACGGCGATCCGCTGCGGAAACTGCGGCAGCGGTTTTTTGTGTGCGCGGTCAAACAGTCCCTCTTTTTGCAGCTGTTCTTTGAGCTGCTCGTAAGCAGCATACAAATCGCCGACACCGCCGGGGATCAACCGCGTGCAATAGAGCTGATACGCGCCGTCGCGCGGATAGACCGCGATGCGCCCGACCGCTGCCACACTCATGCCGCTCGCCGGACGAAAGCGCAGTGACTGTGCGCTGCTGCGAAACATCACGCAGCGCAGGCTGCTCTCGGCATCCTTGAGCGTGAAGTAGTGGTGTCCGGACGGATAGACCTTATAGTTTGACAGTTCGCCCGTCACGCAGACGTTTCCGAGCAGCATATCAGCGTCCAGAAGCTGCTTAATATGGGCATTGAGTTCTGTGACGGTAAAGGATGTACGCTCCATTTCAGCCTTCTGTGCAGCCTTCTTCCGACGGAGCGAGCACCTCGCCCGGCGTCTCGGAGGGCACTGCTTCCGCCTCTGCGGTGGGCTCTGCTTCCTGCGCAAGCTCACCGCGCACAAAGCTTCCGAGCACGCCGTTGATGAATGCGACCGTCTCCGGCTCTTCATAGCCCTTGGCAAGCTGCACCGCCTCGTTGATCGCAGCGGCATTCGGCACATCGTCCATATAAAGGATCTCGCACATGGCGCAGCGCATGATCGCCGCAGCGGTGCGCGAGATGCGCTCAAGCCGCCAGCCGCGGGCATATTTCTCGATCATGTGGTTGAGCTCGTACATATGGTCATAGACCAAGCCGGTCAGCCGGCGGATGTAGTCAAGCTGCGTATCGTCCGGATACTCCCGGAACAGCGGATCTTCCTCCGCCAGTGTCGCAAAATACTCCCGGCTGAAAAATGCATCCGCCGTCTCGCGGGCGTCCTCCCCGGCGAGCTGCGCGGCAAAGCTGAGCTGGATCGCGATCTCACGCGCAACCGTTCTTGTCATAGTGATTTCTCCTGCTTTTCCTTATTTGTCAAACGCCACGCCGGACACGTGCACGTTGACGATGGGCTTGCCGATACCGGTCATGGACTCCACCGCGCTCGTGACGGACTCCTGCACCGCTCTGGCAACGGCCACAACGCTGCAGCCATAGCGCACCGTGATGATCGTGTCGACCGTCATCGTGCCGTCGACGATCTGCACCTTGATGCCCTTGGCGGCGGACTTGATGCCGAGCAGCTCGGCCAGCTCCGTCCCGGCAGAGGTCGCGATCCCGGCGACGCCGTCCACTTCCGTGATCGCTGCGCGCACCATCGCGGCAACGACGTCCTCAGAGATATTGATGCTGCCCTTTTCATCCTGGCAAGTAATATAATTTTCCGGCATAGAAAAATACCTCCTGATAAAATTGTACATTATAGTGTACCACGTACAGCGGCAAAAAGAAAGCAAAATGTTTTCAGCAGCGCAAAAAGATGCACCCCGGTGCATTCCGGGGCGCATCTGCGAAAAATGCTGTTATGTTACTTCTTCACGTTCTGGCAGAAGTTCATCAGGATCGTCGCGACCTGCTGGCGGGCGGCGCTGCCCTGCGGGTCGAGGTAGACCAAGCCGTCAGGCGCCTTGGTGCCGTTGATGAGGCCGAGCGCGACCGCGTCCTGCATAGCCTCCTTCGCCCAGCCGCTCACCTGCGCGCCGTCCGGGAACGTGCTCAGGTCGGCGGGCGTCCACGTGCGCTCCATCTTTAGGACATGGAACATGTACTGCGTGAGGATGACTGCGATCTGCTCGCGCGTGACGGGCCCATCGGGGTCAAACGTGGTCGGCGATGTGCCCGCGACCACATTGTTCTGGTACGCCCAGAGGATGGCGGGCTTGTACCAGTTCGCGGTCAGGTCGGTAAACGGCGTCGTGCCGCTCACCGCCGGCGTGCCCTCGAGGTTATAGAGGATCTGCACGATCTGCGCGCGCGTCGTCGTGCCGGTCGGGGCAAACGTGCCGTCGCCCATGCCGCCCATAATGCCGTGCGTCACGCAGTACTGGATGCCGGGGTACGCCCAGTTTTTCGTCACGTCGGTGAACATCTCCGTCACGTCAACGCTACCGGTGGCCGGGATGGTTTCCGTCTTGGTCGCGCTGCAGCGCGTGCAGGTATAGGTTCTGACGCCGGTCTCCGTCGCGGTCGGCTGCTTGGTCACCTTACCGCTGTCCCATGCGTGGCCGAGCGCGTCGGTGTAAGTGTCCACATAACTGTCGCCGCAGGAGCAGGTGTGCGTCGTGTAGCCCTTTTCCGTGCAGGTCGGCGCGGTCACAACAGCAGTGTAACTGTGCTCATGCGCCTCGACGCATTTGAAAGTTGCATAGGAGCTTGAACTATAGTTGGCATACTTTGTGTTGCATGACTCTACTGTCACATTGCAATGCAGTTCGCGTCTTTTTATTGTCACTGAAACACTTGTGTCGGTCGTATAAATAACTTTTTTGGATCCGCCGCCCTCTACGGTCACACAGTATTCTCGCTGATCATATTTGTCCCGAAGCGGGCTCGCCGTCCAGCTGATTTTAACTTCCTCGCCCACAGTGACCACTTCCGGCACCGTGATCTCCACTTTGGGAGGCGCGGCCGGCTTCTGATAGTCCACGGGATAGAGGCTGAAGATCTGTGCGGCGCCTGACCAGTTCGGATACAGCTCCATCTGTGTTCCGGCGGTCTGATAGTTTCCTGTGCAGTCGAGCACGAGCCACGTCCCGGCGGTCACGGAGTCTTTCGGAACCAGCTGGAATGTTCCGTTTCTATCATAGATGTACCACTGGAAACGCGATGCCTTATTCGTGTTGAGCCAAGAGACCGTGACCTTTGCCTGCTGGACACAATTGCCCTCATAGGTGAGGTACCAATCACTGTACATATTCTGAATATAGTAGCTGCCGTCGCCCTGACGGATAAACTTCCAGATCTGCTCCGGGTCGCCGGTGTTGGCCGCGCTGATCGTCACGTAGTTATTGGAGCCATAGTGCGTGCCGATGTGCTTCCAGCCGTCCGTGCGGATGAGGTAACGGTAGACGTTTGTGCCGATATCGGCGTAGGACGGAGTCGGTGTTGCGCTCGAGAAGTCCGGGCGGATGACGCCGAGATACGGATTATCAAATGAATTGTATCTGAACGTGACCTGGGTTACATAGCGCGCGCTGCCAAAATTCTGGTGCCAGGTGCTGTAGTCCGATTCATAGATCGCGACATGGCCAGCCGGATTTTTGGCAGACCATCCGTAGACCAGAATGTCACCCTTCTGCGGCTGGGCATTGGGAATTCTCGTCCAGCCAGCGGGGAGGTTATTCGTCCAGTAATCCTTGCCATCGCCGCCCGGGGACGTCTGGCCGAGGTAGGAGTAGTAGGCATAGATCAGCGCCACACACTCGCCGCTGCCAACGGTTTGTCCGTTCAGGCTTCTGACCCAGTTGATCGCATCGTCCGCTGTTTTGCCGTTGGTCGAGGCAAAGGCCGCCGTCGGCAGCAGACAGGCGACCATGATCACAGCGAGGATGAGACAAAGAACACGTCTTTTCATATGTCATCTTCTTTCTAAAAAGCTCTGTAAACGCGCATTTTTTTGACCGGGCGTGCACAAAAAGCGCGCCGGAAAACGCCGCGTTTACTTAGGATTCAGTATACACATTTCGCTGTTTTTGGTCAACAGAAATATCAAAAAAATTTAACTAACCATGATTAGGCAGTCGCGCCATTATGCTGGATTATGTGTCATGTTCTGGTGCGAAAAATATGCCCCGTTCAAACGAACGGGGCGATTGGCATATTACTGTGCGTCCGCTTTGACCTCAATGACCTTGATCTGCGGCGCGGTGTAGTCCGTCTCGCTGACGATGACATCCGTGATCGTTGCGACCTGCGCCGTGCTCAGGCCGTCCGCCGGCGCAGGGACGGCGACCGTGATGCCCTCCTCCGTGATATAGACCACGCACTCGGAAAAGTCCTTGGCGAGCAGGAGATTTTCGATCTGCGTCTCCGTCATGGAGTCGCTCGCCATGGCGGAGATGGCGCGCATGGCGCTGTCGATCGTCTCCTGCGAGGCATCTTCGGCGGTCGATGCCGACTTGAGCAGCGACAGCGCTTCGTCGCGCGACTGCTGGCGCGTCAGGCGCGCCTTGGCGAAATAATCATCGGTCGACGCCGAGGCTGCGGCGGCCTCCCCGTCCGCATTGGCCGCCGCCATGGCAGCGTCCTCGGCAGCGGCCATTTCGGCGTCCGCACTGCCCCACTGCGCATTGTACGACCAGTTGAAATAGACCGCGGCGCACACAAACAGCAGCACCACGATGATCGCAACGTTCCGCTTGGTTTTTTTCATAGCTGCCCTCCCATTATTTCAGATCACGCGTCCGGCTGCTTTTTGAGCACGCTGATGCGGTCGGTGCTCAGGCCGGTAAACTGTGCCACTGCCTGCGTCACGGCAAGCTGCACCTGCGGCGCGTCCGCACCGTCACAGACGACGACCGCGCCGAGATACTGCGGGCTGACCGTGCGCAGCTCCACCGCCGCCTGTGCTCCGCCTCCGGCGGAAATGATGGCCGGCTGACCGGAATCATCCGTCGCCAGCTCCCGCTCCGCCGAGCAGCGGTATGACAGCAGTACCTGCACCTGACCTGCGCCGCTGATCTGCCGCAGCAGCTGCGCAAGGCGCTGCTCCTCGGTCTGGATGGTCTGCATCTGCGTGTCAATCGGCTGCGCCGCTGTCGGTTCTGCCTTCGTCCGGCTTCCGCCCGGCAGCAGGAGCAGGATCAGCCCCGCCAGCAGGATGATGAGCACATATTTGTACTTGCCTGCAAATGCGCTGAGTTTTCGTGTGTTCATGATGTACTGCTCCATTCCTGCCGCGCGCGCGGGATGCCGAGATCGGCCTCAATGGTCTGCGCCAGACGGCTGTTTTCCGCCGCGCCCGAAGTGATCAGCCGGACGGAATACGGATACCAGTAGCCATCGGTGCTCCACTGCAGCGTGACCTGCGCATCGACGAGCGAAACGCCGGACTGCGCGGCTTTGTCCAATATATATGCGCGCAGCTCCGATTCTATGACCGTGCGCTGCAAGCGCTCACCGCTGTCGGACACCGCCCCGTCTGTTGAAACCGAGACGCGGCAGTCCTGCAGCGCGGCGGCATAGCTGTCATAATCAAACGACACAAGCGGCGAAAACAGCAGACACGTCAGCGCAACGCCGCCGATGAGCTTCACGATGCGGCGCAGGCTCTCAGACGTCGGAAACATGGCCGCAAGCGCCGTCAGCAGCGCAGCGCCCGCGAGACTCAGCAACCACGCGCGCAGTGATTCCATCATCCTGTCACCGCCTTCATGCTTGATACGATAGAGAGAAACAAAATGAGCGACGCCACACCGACCATCCCGAGCAGGAAGCCGTACACATCCGCAAAGCCGCCGATCAGCCGCCCGACCCGCTTGTCCGCAAATGACTCCGCGATCCCGGCGGCAAGCTTATACAAAGCATAGTGCACGGCAAGCTGCAAATACGGCGTGACGCACACGGCGGCAACACTCAAGACACCGATGATGCCGATGCCGCCGCGCAAAATCGCAGCGCTTGCCGTGACGGTCGCCGCAGCGTCCGCCACGATACTGCCCACGACTGGCAGCGCCGCAGAGACGGCGGTTTTGACGGCCTTGGCCGCAGCCGCATCCGCAGAGCCGGTGAGGATGCCAGTCAGCGACAGATAGAGCGTGAACACCGCGGCAAAGCCAATGAGCAGCAGCCGAAGCGCCTTGCGCAGCAGGGCGCTCAGCGCCGTGAGCACGTCCTGCTCGAGCGCCGCGCCGCAGATGACAGTGCCCGCGTATGTATAGAGCATCGGCAGCAGCACCGCCGTCTCCGCCGACAGCAGAATATCGAGAAAGAGCGATGTCGCCGCATATTTTGCCGCTGCCGACGTCGCCGCCCCGCTTGCCGCCGCAGCGGCGCACATACTCGGCAGCAGAATCTTGGAAAAGTCGCGCAGCGTTGTCAGCGCGCTGCTGCCGGCCGTGATGCAGGACGTCACATGGGTGACGCTCAGCGCAGCCACTGCCACCGCACCGGTCATCTGCGTGACCTTGGCGCACGCACCGCTTGCAGACAGCGACGCGCACAGCGCCGCCAGAAACACGACTGCAAGCAGCAGCGCCGCATTGCGCGCGGCCGAAGCCAGCGCTCCACCGCCCTCACGCAGCGCATAGTCCCAGAGCTTTTGCAGCAGTGGACGTGTATGCGCGGCATCTGCGACGCTCAGTGCACCGAAGGCGTCATACGTCTGCGCCGGGAGCGCGGATTCCAGTGCCGCCGTGCCGAATGCCTCCGCCTGCTCGGACGCAATGTCATAGGCGTATGCAGGCTGCGTACATACGGCCGCCAGCGTCAGCGCCGCCAGCAGCGCAAGCAAAAACCGCTTCATAGGCACGCTCCGATCATGGTCAGAAATGTGCGCAGCAGCGGCAGCGCCGCATAGAGCGCCGCCGCAACGCCGACAAGCTGTACAGCACCTGCGCCCGCAGTCTGTCCTGCGTCCCTGCAGAGGCTCTCTCCAATCATGGTCAGGATGCTGATGGTCATGCATTTGAGCAGCGGCCCGGTGTAGACGCCGGACAAATCGCTGAGCGCGATGGCATCACGAAAGAAATCCGCCAGCGGCTCAAGCAGACCGACGCACAAAAACAGCGCCAGCAGCGCCGCCGCCGCGCTCAGCAAAAACGAGATGCCCGGCACGGTCTTATAGACCGTGGCTGCGGCGGCAGCGGCAACGACCACGATCAGCATTGCACGAAAGACCGCCTCCATCAGAACGAAAACAGCTGCTTGATGAGCGCAAACAGCTCGCTGATCTTCTGGATCACCAGCACCAGCACCACGACCAGCCCCGCGATGGTCGTCATGAGCGCCTGCTCATCGCGCCCCGCGCGCGAGAGCAGGATGTTGAGCACGGCGACGAGGATCCCGATCGCCGCGATCTTAAAGACAAGGTCAACGTCCATAAGTCCCTCCCCGGTTCAAAGCAGCGCAACGGCGGCGAGCAGACCAAGCGTCGCGCCGAGGCCGCAGACCAGTTTACCGCGCCGCCGCGCGTCATCTTGCAGTGCAGCGGAAATGCTCTGCAGCGACGCAATGCAGGTGTCCAGCGCCTGCCGCTGGAGCTGCGCGTCATATTTTCCAAGCTGCGCGCCCAATGTCAGCAGCGCGGCGCGCGCGGCCGGTGTGAACATGTCCAGTGCCCGGATCGCCGCCGCCCATTGCTCGCAAAACGGCCGCTCGCTGTCCGTGATGCCGTCTGCGAGGGCGGTGTATTGCGCATGCAGCGGCTCCGGCGCCGTCTCCGCCGTGTGGCGCAGTGCTTCCGGCAGCGGCAGCAGCCGCCCGACGATGTCGCTGCGCAGCAGCTGCAGGCTGTCGATCACCGCCGCGAGCAGCTGCGCGCGCTGCTGCAGTTCGCGCCGAAGCGCGAAGCCCGCCGCGGTGCTGCCCAGAAACAAAAGCGCTGCGCCCAGTCCGTGCGCCCACGTCATGGCAGCTCCTCGAGCGTGTAAAAACGCGCGCCGCCGCTGCGCGTGATGCACACGGCGCGGCGGAAAATATGCTCGTCCAGCAGCGCGCGGTACAGCGTCCGGCAGCGCAGCGCACCGACGCTCTGCGCGTGCGCCGTCGCCAGCAGCGCAACGCCGCAGCCGGCGGCGATACGCATCGCTTCGATGTCCTCCGGCGCGCTGATCTCGTCAAACGCCAGCACATCCGGGCGCATGGCGCGCAGCAGCATCATGCAGCAGGCGGCCTTTTGTCCTCCGGTCATGATGTCCGTGTTCGCGCCGACGTCGAACTGCGGCGTCCGGTTTTGCACCGCCGCGATCTCGCCGCGCTCGTCCATAAGCGAGATGCGCAGCCCTTGATCGGACAACCGGCGCACGCACTCGCGCAGCAGCGTCGTCTTTCCGCCGCCGGGCGGTGAGAGAATGAGTGTGCTGCAAAAGCCGTCCTTCATCAGCTTCGGCACGAGCGCATCGGCGCACCCGGGCACGGCGTGCGGAATGCGCACGGACACGGAGCTCAGCTGCCGGATGCCGTCGATCTGACCGGCAGCCTGTCCATAGGCACAGCCGCACAGCCCGACGCGGCAGCCACCAGCCGTCTGTAAGTATCCCTGCCGGATCTGGTCTGCTGCCGCATAGACGGACGCGCGCGTTGCGCGCTCGAGCAGATAGTCCAGATCGTCCGGCAGCACGGCACGGCACGCCGCAGGGTACACATTTTCCTGCGTCAGCAGCACGGGCGGCCGCCCGATGCGGCAGCAGATCTCCTCCACGAGCTCGTCCCGGTCGCGCTGCGTCTGCGCGATGGCCTGTCCCAGCGACGGCGGGAACAGCGCCAGCGCCTGATTTGTGAAGATCATCCGACTCCCTCCTCTTTTGTCCTGCCACATCCTATGCATGCGCAGCATAAGACAGAACAAAAAAAGAGAGGCAGCCAATAAGCTGCCTCTCTCAAGCAAAGGATAGATCAAATTAGAGTTTGCGGCACTCGAGGTAATAGCGCTTGTCCGCACCGAGGCCGATCGAAAAGCTCTTTTTCGGGAACGGGCCGGAGCGGAGCACAGACGTGAAGAGCTCCTCTTTTTCCATGCGCGGCATCAGGATGCCGCAGCAGCCGTCTCCGGCGGCGAGGTCAACTGCCTCGTCATCGCCGTGGATATAGTCGATCCGGCCACCGTGCGCCTGCATATACGATGCGCAAAATGCCTCCAGCGCAGCAATGGCCTCGCCGAGCGAGCTGCCGCGTGCGAGAATGTCTCTGCGCTGCGCACCAGCCAGCAGCGTGACCGCATAGCCGCGGCCGTCTGCCGCCGCAAGCGCGCCCTCGGCAGCGTCCAGCCAATGCGCCGCATCGGTCTCAAAGAGGACGCGGTGGATGGGCTCGAACGTCACAGCCGGACTGTGCAGGTTCACAAGCTCGACCAGTGCATAGCGCGCGGGGTCAACTGCCGCCTGTTCGGGCGTGAGCGTCTTTTTCTTCTCCAGCCAGCACTGACGGGCAGCTGCCAGACTGTGGTTGCCGTCCGCAATTGCAAAACGCATGGGGTGCTCGCCGTCCGTTCCGACACCGGTCGCACACAGGGCGGCCGCCAGCCGATCGGCTGCGTCTCCGGCAATGCGGCGGCCGCAGATATGCCCGCCGCCGGCCATGAGATCAAAGTCATAGAGTGTGTCATCCGCAAGCGCCTCCGCCTTGCGGCAAATAGCATCCTCCGGATCTGTATAAAAGACCATGATGTGCGGCATTTCCAGCGCCGCCGCCGCACGGATGCGCACACGCGCCGGAAGGCGCGAAGCGACCGTGCCCTCCGTTGCGCGGATAGGCGTGACGGAATCGGGCGCGTAATCATACGCCTCAAGGTCGAGCGCGCCGACGATGCCGCAGCGCACAGCGCCGCTCGGCAGCGTGCGCTGCACGAGCACAAGGCTGTGCGGCACGGTGCGAAATACGCCGCTGTCGAGATAGGTATGCATCGTCTGCTGAATGGCGCGCGTCGCCGCCGCTTCGTCACACTTGCCGAGGTAAAACTCCGGCAGCATCAGCCGCAGCGTAGAGGGTACGTCGCCGACCGTGTCCTGCACTGCGCGCCAATAGGCGGCGTCCGACGTGAACTGGTCGCAGGCAATGACACTCCAGCGATGCATATCCGCACGCTCAGGCAGCAGAATATCCGTAGGGGCAAAAAACAGGTTCTGGTTCATTCGAGACTCCATTTTTCCGCTCTGCCGACGGCGCGCAGCCAGTTGTCATGCTGCCGCTTTGCCTGCTCGGCGTCCATTTCGGGCTTGAAAATGCGGTCAGACTGGCGCAGGAGCGCAATATCGTCCACGCTCTCCCAGACGCCGCTGGCAAGGCCGGCGAGGAACGCCGCGCCGAACGCGGTCGTCTCGACCAGCTTCGGCCGGTCGATCGGCACGCGCAGCATATCCGCCTGAAACTGCATCAGAAACGAGCTCACCGACGCGCCGCCATCCACACGCAGGACGGAGATCGGGCTCTCAGCGTCGATCTGCATGGCATCGAGCAGGTCCTTGACCTGATAGGCGATGCCCTCGAGTGTGGCGCGGGCGATGTGCGCCTTGTTGCTGCCGCGCGTCAGACCGACGATCGCGCCGCGGGCATACATATCCCAGCGCGGTGCGCCAAGACCGGTGAACGCGGACACGAGATACACGCCGCCGTTATCCGGCACGCTCTCGGCCAGCAGGTCGCACTCATGCGCCGCGCCGATGAGACCGAGCTCGTCGCGCAGCCACTGAATGGAGCTGCCGGCGTTGAACACACTGCCCTCAAGGGCATAGGTGGTCTCACCGTTGACAGACCACGCAACGCTCGTGACCAGACCGCTGACGCTGCGCACGGACTTGCTGCCGGTGTTCATAAGCGTGAAGCAGCCCGTGCCATAGGTGTTCTTCGCCTGACCCGGCTCGATGCACGCCTGACCGAGCAGCGCGGCAGCCTGATCGCCGGCGCTGCCGCAGACGGGCACGCCCTCCAGCGATTCCAGACCGGACAGTCCTGCCGCCACCTGTCCATAGACCATAGAGGACGGCACCGGCGTCGGCAGCATGCTCATCGGGATGCCCAGACGTGCGCAGAGTGTCTCGTCCCAGCAGAGATTGTCAATGTCAAACAGCATCGTGCGCGAGCAGTTGGAATAGTCCGACACATGCGCGCGACCGCCGGTAAGGTTCCAGATGAGCCACGAGTCCACATTGCCGAACAGCAGGTCGCCGCGCTCGGCGCGCTCTCTTGCATCCGGAACGTTGTCCAGGATCCACTTGATCTTCGTGCCGGAGAAGTAGGCATCGATGAGCAGGCCTGTTTTCTCCTTCACGTAGTCGCCGAGACCGTCCGCCATCAGCTGGTCGCAGATGGGCGCCGTGCGGCGGCACTGCCAGACGATTGCATTATAGACAGGTCTGCCGGTGTGCTTGTCCCAGACGATGGTCGTCTCGCGCTGGTTTGTGATGCCGATGCCGGCGATGTCCGTCGGCGACAGGCCGCTCTTTTCAAATGCCTCGCTCATGGCGAGCAGCTGGCTCTCGAGGATGACCATCGGGTCATGCTCGACCCAGCCCGGTTTCGGATAGATCTGCGTGAATGGATACTGCGCCAGAGATACGATGTTTCCCTTACTATCGAAGATAATCGAGCGGGAACTGGTTGTACCCTGATCAAGTGCAATGATGTAGCCGTTCATAATGAAAATAACCTCCGTAGACTTGACGAATGCCGTCAATTGGAATACAATTCAGGTATCTTTTAGTATATCACAAAGTAAGGAGTATTGCTATGCCATCTTTTCATGATTTTAGGTTTTTGTCCACTGATGGGAAACACAACGTGTTTGCCAGAGAGTGCACGCCTGATGGCGAAGTGCGCGCCGTCCTGCAGATCGCGCACGGTGTTGCCGAGCACGTCTACCGTTATGCCCCGTTTATGGAGTTTCTCGCGGAAAACGGTTTCGTCGTCGTCGCCAATGACCATCTCGGTCACGGCAAAACCGCTGAAAACGAGCAGGAGCTGTGCTTCTTCGCGGAAAAGGACGGCTGGAACGACGTTGTGAGCGATATGGACCAGCTCCATAAGCTCACTGCCGCCAAGTACCCCGATGTCCCCTACTTCCTGTTCGGTCACAGCATGGGCAGCTTCCTAACCCGTACCTATATTATTGACCACCCCGAGGGTCTCAAGGGCGTCGTCATCAGCGGCACCGGCCAGAACCCGGGCGCAGTCGTCGCCGCGGGCAAGCTCATGGCAAAGCTCGAGATGATCGACAACGGCCCCATGTACCACAGCCCCATGCTCGACAAGCTTGCCTTCGGCAGCTACAACAAGAAGTATGACCACGTGCGCACGAAGCTCGACTGGCTCACCCGTGACGAGTCGATCGTGGATGCCTACATCGCGGACCCCCTCTGCGGCGCGATGGCAACTGCCGGTATGTTCCACGACATGATGGGCGGCCTGCAGTACATCTGGAAGACGGAAAACCTCAACAAGATGGACAAATCCACCCCGGTCTACTTCATGTCCGGTGACGGCGACCCCGTCGGCAACTACGGTGAGGCGGTCAAGAAAGTTTACGAGCGCTTCCTCAAAACCGGCTGCAAAGACGTAAAGCTCAAGCTCTACAAGGACGGCCGTCACGAAATGCTCAACGAGCTCAATAAGGATGAGGTATATGCCGATATCCTCGAGTGGCTCAACAGCAAGATCTGATTTCCTCGGAGTTCATCACAACAAGCTATATAAGCTGCGGGCGGTGCTGATGCACGGCCCGCAGTATTTTTATAAAGCGCTTAGTCGATGAGAGAAAAAACGCGTTCATCCCCGGATGAAAAATCTTCCGGATCATAGTACGGAGGTTCTCCCGTCCACACCTGATGGAAACGAACCGTGAGAGAATCGTGGCGGCTTACTGCAACATAGACTGCAAGCTTCCTCTGCGGGTACTGCATCTTGATATTGCAATAGATGAACCGGCAAAGAACAGGTGCGTCTGCAACAAGTTCAGAAAACGCTTCGTCTGAAATATCGTCCAACAAATGCTCGTGGTTGTTTCCAGCCTCATATGCCGTCTTGTCCTCTACGGAAAGCGGAATGGCCTTTCTATGGTCATCACATAAACAAAGCAGTTCATTCCCAGCGGCGTCCGTCAGCACATGATAATGCAAAAGCTGCGAGAGTGTCCGGAACAAGCCTGTGATACCGGTCGAATGTGATCCGCCCAGCTTCCTTCTGAAAAGCCAGCGCGCGTTTGAGAAAGCTTTTTCTCTATCAGCCGCAGCAATCATTCCGTAGGGCTTTTGCCGGTCGTAATAATTGCACAAATAGAGTCCGTGGTCTTTGATACGCATGGCGATGGAAACAGTTTCGTTTTCGCGTGAATATGCCAAAAATCTCGAAATGCCAGTACACAAATCTCGCGCAAAACCCTGCAAGGCAAGAAACTCCCGGCACGAAATATGCTCCACGAGTTTAACTTCAATATCATCTTTTGGAGCGCCTGGATATGCCGAATCCATGCGCCTGCAGAATTCGCATATTCCATGAATGAAATCTATTTCTCTTCTCATAGTCAACACCTGAAATAACGTTACAGTTCCGAGCCCTGCACCAGATCGTCGCGCACGAAGGCGGCATGGATCGCGTTGAGGACACGCTTTTTGTCCGCGCTCCAGAGCGGCGCGATAAGGTCGCGCTTCGCCCCGTCGCCGGTCAGCCGGTGGACGACCAGCTCCGGCGGGAGCACGCGCAGACACCGCTCAAGCAGGTCGATATAGTGCTCCGGCGTGAGCACCTCGAACCGCCCGGCGGCGTAGTCCGCCGCCAGATCCGTGCCGCGCAGCACGTGCAGCAGGTGCAGCTTGATGCCCTGCGCCCCGCAATGCCCGATATAGTGCGCGGTCTGCACCATGTCGGCGTCCGTCTCGCCGGGGATGCCGAGGATCTGATGCACGATGACCTCGAGTCCGGCGGCGCGCAGACGGCGCACCGCATCGTCGAACACCGGCAGGTCGTAGCCGCGGCGGATATAGGCCGCGCTGCGCGGATGGATGGTTTGCAGACCGAGCTCGACCCAGACTGGCTTTTCGGCGTTCAGCCGCCGCAGGAGCGCAACGGTTTCATCCGGCAGACAGTCCGGCCGCGTGGCGACCGAGAGCGCGACCACATCCTCCGGCGCGAGCGCCTGCGTGAACAGCGCCTCCATGCGTGCATGGCTGCCGTAGGTGTTCGTGAAGTTTTGAAAATAGGCGATGTACTTGCCGCCGCCGTTTTTGGCGCGGACGCGCTCCTTGGCCGCCTCAATCTGCTGCGGGACCGGCAGCGCACGGTCGGCCGTGAACGCACCCGAGCCGTCCCCGGCGCAGAAGATGCAGCCGCGCGTGCCGATGACTCCGTCGCGGTTTGGGCAGGTGAAGCCGCCGTCGAGTGCGAGCTTATAGACCTTGCAGCCGAAGCGGCGGCGCAGCTCGTCATTGAGTGTGTGATAGTACATGGTGAAAAAGGCCGGGAGCTATCGTCTTGCCTGTTACGCTTTCATCTGACGCTTGCGCGCGAGGTTGACCATGCCGTCGGCCATATCGTTGAGGTTCATGAGCATCTTGCCGCTGCCGAACGCCGCGCACGAGAGCGCATCGTCCACCACGGTCGTGCGGATGCCGGTGTCCTTCTCGACAAGCTGGTCAAAGCCATAGATCAGGCTGCCGCCGCCGGCCATGACGATGCCGTTTTGCGCGACGTCCGAAACGAGCTCCGGCGGCGTGCGCTCGAGCACCATGTGGATGGTCTCGAGAATGTCGCGCGCGGGCTCGGCAATGGCCTCGACAAGCTCGACCGAGCTGATCTTCACGGACTTCGGCAGGCCGGTCGTCAGGCAGCGGCCCTTGACTTCCTGAATGCCCACCTCGGCGCGCGGCACAAGGCACGCGATGCCGATCTTGAGCTCTTCCGCCGTGCGCTTGCCGATGAGGATGTTGTGCTTGCGGCGCACATAGCGCACGATCGCCTCGTCAAAAGCGTCACCGGCGGTCTTAATCGACTCGCTCTCGACCACGCCGCCGAGAGAGACGACCGCGACCTCCGTCGTGCCGCCGCCGATGTCGATGACCAGGTGACCGTCCGGCTTGGAGAGGTCGGCGCCCGCGCCGGCCGCCGTCGCCACGGCGGACTCGACCAGATACACCTTGCGCGCTCCGGCCTCGATGACGGCGTCGATGACGTTGCGCTCCTCCACGCCGGTCACGCTGCTCGGCACGGTGACGAGCACGCGCGGCTTGAAGAGGCTGAACGACGTCACGCGCGAGAGCAGCTCCTTGAGCATGAGCGCCGTCATGTCATAGTCCGAGATGACGCCCGCGCTGATCGGATGGATGGCCACGATGTTCGCCGGCGTGCGGCCGAGCATCTTCTGCGCATCCTGACCGACCTTGAGCATACGGCCGGTGTACTTATCGACCGCCACGATGGACGGCTCACGCAGCATGATGCCCTTGCCGCGCACGAACACGCGGATGTTGGTCGTGCCGAGGTCGATGGCAATGTCCCGTTCAAAAATCATCATAAAGCAAAACTCCCGTATCATCCGCGCTGCGGATGTTATAGTTGATCGTAGCCGTCTGGCGGCTGTTTTAGTCAGCGGAGCGCGCGACCGTGGCGCACACCACCTGCTCCGCGCCCGCCTTGCCGAGCACCCGCGCGCACTCTGAAAGCGTCGCACCGGTCGTGACGATGTCGTCCATGAGCAGGATGCGCTTTCCGGTCACGTCCGCACCCGTTTTCATGCGGTACGCACCGGCGATGTTCGCGCGGCGTTTGGCAGCGTCGCCCGTGCCGGACTGCGGCTGCGTGTTGCGCTGCTTATGCAGCGTCGGCGTGAGCGGAAGCCCAAGTTCCTTCGCCGTCGAGCGCGCCAGCAGGCACGCCTGATCATACCCGCGCTCGCGCAGACGCTTGCGGCTCAGCGGCACCCACGTGACGAGGTCATACTCCCCCGCCAGCTCCGTGCGCACCGTGTCGGCGACGAGGCGGCCGTAGACCTTGGCATACCCGGTCGCGCCGCCGAATTTGTAGCGCAGGAGCGACGCACGCACATCGCCCTCATAATTGAGCGGCGAGACGCACGCGCGGACGAACGAAAAGCGCTGCCGTCCGCCGTTTTGCGCAAACGGCAGGCCGGTCCTGCAGTGTGCGCAGAGGCCGTCGCCGCTCGTCTCGAGAAAATCATGGCAGAATGCGCACCGCGGCGGATAGAGCAGGTCGAGCAGGAATGTGACCACCTTCATACCGCACCGCACTCCCCGCAGAGCCGGGCGCGCAGGCCGCTGTAGCGGCGGGTCTGCGTCTGATTGTCGATCATGTGATAGGCCGCGCCCTCGTCCCCGACGATGATGAGCAGGGACTTGGCGCGTGTGATGGCCGTGTAGAGCACGCTGCGCGTGAGCAGCATGGGTCCGGCCTTGCCGATGCAGAGCACGACCGCGCGGTACTCGCTGCCCTGCGATTTGTGCACCGTCATGACCCATGCGTGCTCGAGCTCGTTGAGCATCTCGAAGCCGTAGGTCGCGGTCTTGCCGTCATAGCACACGGCGAGCGTCTCCGTCTGCGGATCGATGGCCGTGATCTGACCGACGTCGCCGTTATAGACGCCCGTTCCGGCGGTCGTACCGTCCGGGTTTTTGAGCACGATGTCATAGTCGTTGCGGATCTGCATGACGCGGTCGCCCTCGCGAAAGACGGTCTCGCCGAAGCGCCGCTCCTTCTTCTCGGGCGACGGCGGGTTGAGCGCCGCCTGCAGGCGCACATTCAGTGCCGCCATGCCGGTGTCATACTTGCGCGTCGGCGTAAGCACCTGAATGTCGGACGGCGGGATCTTCATATTGTTCGGCAGGCGCGTCTTGCACAGCTCCACGACCGTGTCGGCGGCCTTCTGCGCGTCCGCGCGCCGGAGGAAGAAAAAGTCCCCGCTGTTTTGCGCAAGGTTCGGGTGCTCGCCGCGGTTGATGGCGTGCGCGTAGGAGACGATGCTGCTGCCGGCGGCCTGGCGGAAGATCTCCGTCAGGCGCACGGTCGGCACGACACCGCTGCGGATGATATCCGAAAAGACGTTGCCCGGTCCGACGGACGGAAGCTGGTCAGCATCGCCCACGAGGATGAGCCGGCACTCCGGGCGCATGGCGCGCAGCAGCGCGCACATGAGCGAGATATCCACCATGGAGCACTCGTCGAGAATGACGGCGTCACAATCAAGCGGGTCATCCTCATCGCGCCGGAAGGTAATGTCCTGATGGTCATCGCTCATGCCGGCCTCGAGCAGGCGGTGGATCGTCTGCGCGCTCTGCCCGGTCAGCTCGCTCATGCGCTTGGCGGCGCGCCCGGTCGGGGCGGCGAGCTGCGTGTCGAGCCTGAGCGCGTCAAAGAGCGCGAGGATCGCGCGGATGGACGTCGTCTTGCCTGTGCCGGGGCCGCCGGTGATGGCGATGACCTGATGCTGACAGGCGAGGCGCAGCGTCTCCTTTTGCTGGTCGGCAAAGGTCAGACCGAGCTGCGCTTCAATGCGCGCGGCGATCTGCTCCGTGTCCGGCATGCGGCGGTACTCCGTCTGTGTCATGGCAAGCAGGCGCTCGTCCGTGTAGGCCTCCGCCTCATGCAGGCGCGCGAGATAGCATCCGTCACACCCGGCGACCCGCTCACGCACGAGCGCGCCGCTCTGCACGAGCGCATCCACGCTCTCGGCGACCAGCTCGTCCGGCACGCCGCTGAGCTGTGACGTGGCCGCAAGCAGGTTGCGATAGGAGATAAAGCAGTGCCCGCGCACGGCGTTGTAGGCAAGCTCATACAGCGTCGCCGCGGCGACACGCTCCGCACTCTGATCGTCAAAGCCGTGGCCGAGCGCCAGTGCGTCCGCCTCCTGAAACGAGGCGCCGATGGCATCCGAAACGAGTATGTAGGGGTTGTCCTGCACGAGCTGGAGCGCATCATCCCCGTAATACTGGTACATCCGCAGGGCAATGACCGGACGGATGTTCGCCGATGCCAGAAACTCGATCAGGCGGCGCATACCGGCCTGACGGCGGAAATTTGCCGACATGGCCTTGGCCTTGGAGAGACTGATGCCCTTGATCGTGCAGAGCTTTTCCGGCTCGTATTCGAGCACGTTGAGCGTGTCCGCACCAAAGCGCGACACCATCAGTGACGCCGTCGCCGGGCCGATGCCGCGCACGGCGCGTCCGGCAAGGTAGGCATAGATCGCGTCCGCCGTCTCCGGCATGGTGCGCTCGGCAAAGTCGGCCTTGAACTGCTGGCCGTGTGCCGGGTGCGTCATCCAGCTGCCGCTGACGATCATGGACTCTCCCGGCACGGCATACGGAATGCAGCCGACGACCATGGTCTGGCTGCCGTCGTCCACGTCGAGCTTGAGCACGGTGTAGCCGTTTTCCTCGTTTTGATAAATGACCGCCGCAACGGTCCCGCATAATTCTATTGGGTTGCTGTTTGCATCCATTGGCAAATTTCCTCTGTATTGCACAGTTTCAGATCTTCGCACTGCCGCGCTGCGCGCTCGCAGAGCGCGGCCGCGTCGTCGGTCAAGCCGCAGTCGACGAGCAGAATATCCGCCATGAGCGTTCCGCTCTCGCGCAGCCACCGAATGCCGCGCAGAAGCTGCTCGAGCTCCGGTGCATCTCCACACGCACGTATGACGAGCGTGAGCCGTGCGTCCCGGCCGGAGCGCACCGGCGTGAGCAGTGTGCAGCCGAGCATCCGCAGCAGCCACGCAAAGCCCAGGATCAGCAGCGCACACAAGGTGATCTGAATGAACATCTTCACCGCCCCCTCTCCTTTCAGCCTATGAGAAAGGGGGCTTGACCGTTAACCTTCGAGTTCTTTTTTCAGGAATTGACCGGTGTAGCTCTCGGCGCAGCGCGCGCAGTCTTCCGGCGTGCCGGTAAAGACGATGCTGCCGCCCGCGTCGCCGCCCTCCGGACCGAGATCGATGATATGATCGGCAACCTTGATGACGTGCAGGTTGTGCTCAATGACGAGCACCGTGTTGCCCGCGTCGGTCAGACGATTGAGAATGTCGATCAGGCGCGCGACGTCCGCCACGTGCAGACCGGTCGTGGGCTCATCGAGCACGTAGATCGTCCGGCCGGTGCTGCGTTTAGACAGCTCCGTCGCGAGCTTGATGCGCTGCGCCTCGCCGCCGGAGAGCGTTGTGGACGGCTGACCGAGCTTGACATAGCCGAGGCCGACATCCATGAGCGTTTGCAGCCGGGCGCGGATCTTCGGCTGGTTCTGAAAGAACGCAAGCGCCTCTTCGACGGTCATATCCAGCACTTCTGCAATGTTCTTGCCCTTGTAGTGCACCTCGAGCGTCTCGCGGTTATAGCGCTTGCCCTTGCAGACCTCGCACGGGACGTAAACATCCGGCAGGAAGTTCATCTCTATCTTCAGCAGGCCGTCGCCGGAGCAGGCCTCGCAGCGGCCGCCGCGAATGTTGAACGAGAAGCGCCCGGCGCTGTAGCCGCGCAGCTTTGCGTCCTGCGTAGAGGCGAAAAGGCTGCGGATATCGTCAAACAGGCCGGTATATGTCGCCGGATTGGAGCGCGGCGTGCGGCCGATGGGACTCTGGTCGATATTGATGATCTTGTCCAGATACTCCACACCGTCAATGCCGTCGCATTTCCCGGGACGGAGCTTCGCATGGTTGAGCTTGCCCGCAAGCGTTTTATACAGCACCTCGTTGACGAGCGAGGACTTGCCGCTGCCGGACACGCCGGTCACGCACGTCATGACGCCGAGCGGGATCTGCACATCCACATGCTTGAGGTTGTGCTCGCTCGCGCCGCGGATCACGAGCGCGTGGCCGTTTCCGGTGCGGCGCTGCGCGGGCACGGGGATCTTCTTTTTGCCGGACAGATACTGCCCGGTGATGGAGCGCTCGCAGCGCGCGACCTCCTCCGGCGTACCGGCGCAGACCACTTCCCCGCCGTGCACGCCCGCACCCGGGCCGATGTCGATGAGATAGTCTGCCGCACGCATGGTGTCCTCGTCGTGCTCGACGACGATGAGCGTGTTGCCGAGGTCACGCAGCTCGCGCAGCGTGGCCAGCAGCTTTTCATTGTCGCGCTGGTGCAGACCGATGGACGGCTCATCCAGAATATACAGCACGCCCATGAGCGACGAGCCGATCTGCGTTGCAAGCCGGATGCGCTGGCTCTCGCCGCCGGAGAGTGTTGCCGCCGAGCGCGCGAGCGTCAGATACTGCAAGCCGACGCTCTGCAGAAAATGCAGCCGCGAGCGCACCTCGCGTAAAATACTGTCGGCGATCTGCGCGTCTTTCTCACTGAGCGCGAGCCGGTCGAGAAACGCCAGCTCCTCCGTGATCGGCAGCGCCGTAAATTCGGAAATATTCAGCCCGCCGACCGTGACGGCCAGAACCTCCGGCCGCAGACGCGCACCGTGGCAGTCCGGGCAGGCCGTCTCCGCCATGCAGTCCTCAAGCGATGCGCGCATGGCATCGCTCTGCGTCTCCTGATAGCGGCGCTCAAGGTTGCAGACGATGCCCTCAAACGGGCGGCGCAGCACGCCGCTGCCGCGATTTGTGTCGTAGTGCAGGGTGAGCTCCTCGTCCCCCGTTCCGTAGAGCAGGATCTCGCGCACGTGCTCCGGCAGGTCGCCGATGGGCGTCGCAAGGTCAAAGTGATATTTTTCCGCCAGTGCGTCGTAATACATCCGGCTGATGCTCTCATCCTTGACGCCGTTCCAGCCGCTCGCGGTGATGCCGCCGTCGAGGATGGACTTCGACGGGTCCGGAATGATGAGCGCCGGGTCGATGCGCAGCCGCGTGCCGAGACCGCCGCAGGTCGGGCACGCGCCGTAGGGGCTGTTGAACGAGAACATCCGCGGCGTGAGCTCCTCGATCGAGATGCCGCAGTCGTCGCAGGCGTAGTTCTGCGAGAAGAGGATCTCGCGCTTTTCCTCCGGGATGTCCGCCAGCACGAGACCGCCGGAGAGCGCCGACGCGATCTCGACGGCGTCGGTCAGGCGGCGGTTCTGGTCGGGGCGGATGACGACGCGGTCGACCACGATCTCAATATTGTGCTTGCGGTTTTTATCGAGCGTGATCGTCTCCGTGAGGTCATAGATGCTGCCGTCCACGCGCACGCGCACATACCCACCGCGGCGGGCATCGTCGAACACCTTCTGGTGCTCGCCCTTGCGCGCGCGGATGACCGGCGCCAAGATCTGCACGCGCGTCGCCTGCGGCAGCGCCGCGATCTGATCGACGATCTGGTCGACCGTCTGGCGGCGGATCTCCTTGCCGCACTTCGGGCAGTGCGGCACGCCGACACGTGCCCACAGCAGACGCAGATAGTCGTAGATCTCCGTGACCGTGCCGACGGTCGAACGCGGATTTTTGCTGGTGGTCTTCTGGTCGATGGAGATGGCCGGACTCATGCCGTCGATGGAGTCGACGTCGGGCTTGTCCATCTGGCCGAGAAACTGCCGTGCATAAGAAGACAAACTCTCCATATAGCGCCGCTGCCCCTCGGCAAAGATGGTGTCGAACGCAAGGCTCGACTTGCCGGAGCCGGACAGGCCGGTCATGACGACCAGTGCATCGCGCGGAATTTCTACATCAATGTTCTTGAGATTGTTCTCCCGCGCGCCTTTGATTACAATATGATCCCGCATGGGTGCCTCCGAAATTGCTTAGGATTCAATAGTCAGCTCCGCCGTGCCCGCACGCACGAGCGCGATGAGCGCCTGCGGCGCGGTCTCGACCTGATAGCCGATCTTGCCGGCACTGACAAGGATGGTCTCCTGCGCGAGCGCCTGAGAAGCAAAGACCGTGCGCAGCTGCTTTTTCATGCCGACCGGCGAGCAGCCGCCGCGCACATAGCCCGTCAGGGGCGTGAGCTCGGACACGTGCAGCATGGCAATGGACTTCTCCCCCACGGCCTTGGCCGCCTTCTTGAGGTCGAGCTCGCACGCGACCGGGATGACGAATACGTACGGCGTCTTGCTCGCACCGCGGGCGACCAGCGTCTTGAACACCTTCGCCGGGTCGACGCCCGTCATCTGTGCGACGGTCACGCCGTCCACCGCCTCGTCGCCGTGCGGATATGTGTGCGGCGTGTAGGGCACCTTCTTCTGGTCGAGCAGACGCATGACATTTGTTTTTTCGATGGATGATTTCGCCATGAGACATTCCTCCGCTGATAATAACACTTTATTATATCCGATTTCCTGCATAGTTTCAAGGGATTTGGTGCAAAAGCGTTGCCAACCGGCACGGTTATGCTATAATATGCTCAGAATGAAACCGGAGGGATGACCGATGCCGGATAACACGATCCGCGGCCGCTTTGCACCCAGCCCGAGCGGACGGCTGCACCTTGGTAATATGCTGACATTTCTGCTTGCATGGCTGGACGTGCGCGCATGCGGCGGGACGATGGTATTCCGCCTTGAGGATCTCGACCCGGAGCGCAGCTGGGAGCACTATGCTGACCTGATGGCCGACGACCTGCTCTGGCTTGGGCTCGACTGGGACGAGGGCTGGCGCCCCGGCTCGCAGGATTGCCGTCAGGGCACGCGCGCACAGCGCTACACCGCCGCGCTGGATGCACTGACCGAGCGCGGCATGGTGTATGACTGCTATTGCAGCCGCGCCGAGCGGCTGGCCGCGAGCGCACCGCACCCCGGCGAGCCGCGCGAGGCCGGCTGCCCCTGTCGGACGCTGTCAGAGCTGGAGGTGCAAAAGCGCCTGCACATGGGTCGCCGCGCGGCGAAAAAGCTTGCGGTAACGGACGCGGACATTGCCTTCGTTGACGCGCACTACGGTCTGCAGGCAGCCGAACTGCGGCACGGGCGCGACGATTTTCTCATCCGGCGCTCGGACGGCGTGTTCGCCTACCAGCTCGCCGTGAGCGTGGACGATCTCGACATGGGCATCACGCGCGTTGTGCGCGCGCGCGACCTGCTTGACTCCACGCCGCGGCAGATCTGGCTGATGGAAACGCTCGGCGGCAAGGCCCCGGAATACGCGCACGCGCCGCTGCTCGTCGCGCCGGACGGGCGCAAGCTCTCCAAGCGCGAGGGCGACCTGAACATGGAGGCCCTGCGGCAGAAATACACACCCGAACAGTTGACCGGAAAGCTCGCCAAGCTCGCGGGTCTGCGGCAAACGGACGCGCCGGTGACGGCAATCGAGCTGGCAGCGGACTTTTCCTGGGACAAGGTCCCGCGCACGGACATTCCGATCCCGCCGGATTTTTAATACGAGACGAACGATGGGCGCATCCAGACGGATGCGCCCATTTTGCACGCTATTATTTTTCCGTCAGCCGCTGCACCATGGTGTCGTGTGCAGCACGCTCGGCCGCGTCGTCGAGCGGCTGCAGCTCCAGCTCCGGATAGCGGCCACGCAGCGCCGTCGTGAGCAGGTGGTCGCAAAATGCCGGATTTTTCGGCAGCACCGGGCCGTGACTGTATGTGCCGAAGACGTTTTGATAGCGCACGCCCTCAAAGCCGTCCTCCCCGTTGTTGCCGCCGCCGACGAGCATCTTACCGAGCGGCGACACGCCGCTGCCGAGGTAGGTCTTGCCGCTGTGGTTTTCAAAGCCGACGACCGTACTGCCGCCGGACTCCGGCAGACACTCGAAGAGTGTGTTGCCGATCATGCGCTCCTTCGCTCCGACAGTATAATAGTCGATCGCGCCGATGAAATCGCACTGCTTGCCGTCCCACGTGCGGTAGTAGCTGCCGAGCATCTGGTAGCCGCCGCAGATGGTCAGAAACGTTTTGCCGTCGGCAATGGCAGCCTTGATCTCGCTGCCCTTTCCGGCTTTCAGGTCGGACAGGAGCACCTCCTGCTCAAAGTCCTGACCGCCGCCGATGAAAAACAGGTCAAACTGTGTGAAATCCGCCTGCTGACCGACCGTGACCTCCGTCACCTCAGCGTCGATGCCGCGCCACTCCAAACGGCGGCGCATGCAGAGAATATTGCCCCGGTCGCCGTAGAGGTTCAGAAGGTCCGGGTAAAGATGGCAGATACGCAGGGTCTTTTCGCTCATTCCCAGAACTCCTTTCCGCCGAGCTGCTTTTGCAGCCGGCCGCGCAGGTCCAGCATGGCCGTATAGGTCGGCATGATGAACACCGGGTATTCCGATGCGCACATCGCGTCGATCAACGGGTCATAATCGTAAAACACCTCGATGCGCGCCTCATCCACGCCCGCATATTTCAGGCGCAGGCGCATATCGTCCGCGCGCACGCCGGACACATATACGTGCCGCAGGTGCTCGCCCATGGCGGCAAGCCGCTCAAAATCGGCATCCCAAATCCATGAGATGTCCGTACCGTCGGCGTCGCGGTCGTTGAGGCAGACGACAAACGTCGCATCCTCGTTCAGCCCGGCGAGATAGCGCATGGTCTGGTTGCAGCCGGCGGGGTTTTTCACGAGCATCATGCGGCCGGGTGTGCCGCGCAGGTCGAATTTCTCCATGCGGCCAAAGCCGCAGCCGAACGCGCCGAGCGCGTGCACGATCGCCTCCGGTGTGAAGCCGAACGCAGACAGCGCAGCCGCCGAGCCAACGGCGTTATAGATGTTGTACGCCGCCGGAAGGTTGATGTGTACGGCGTACTCCCGCCCATCGATGGACATGGTGACATCGCTCGTGTCCACGCCGAGGTTCTGAACCGCCGTGACGGCGACCTGTGGGGCTTCGCGGTGATAGCCGCACTTCGGGCAGCGAAATGCGCCCAGATGCCCGTAAGTACGGTAGTCGTAGACATATTCGGTCTTGCAGTGGATGCAGTGCGGCGCGTCGGAGATCTCCGTCAGGTCGTCGCCGCCGAGCGGAACGTTCACGCCGAAGCGCACGACCGGGTTCGGCACATGCTCCGGGATGGACGCGATGAGTGAGCAGTCGGCATTGATGCACAAAACGCTCTCCGGCGTGTGGCGGATGCCCTCGATGATGTTATTGAGCGTGTGCGTGATCTCACCGTAGCGGTCGAGCTGGTCGCGAAAAACATTCGTCGCCACGATGACCTCCGGCTTGAGGTGCTTGAGCACGGTCTTGGACGCAGCCTCGTCGCACTCAATGACGGCAAACTGGCACTTCGGCCTGCCGGTCAGGGTGCTGTGCATGGCGAACTCCGCCGTGATGCCGGAGATGAGGTTCGCGCCCGAGCGGTTGGCAAAGTAGTTAAGGCCCGCATCGGCAAATGCCTGCTCGATCATGCGGGAGCTGGTCGTCTTGCCGTTCGTGCCGGTGACGAGGATGACGCGTACCCCCCGCGAGAGCACGCCGAGCACCTGCGGGTACACCTTGAGCGCCACGCGGCCGGGAAACGCCGTGCCGCCGCGGCGCAGCAGCCGCAGCAGCCCGCGTGCAAGCTTACACAGCAATACTGCAAAAAAAGTTCGGATTTTCATTCGTTAGGGTCACTCCGTGAATATCGGCACCTGTCAGCAGATGCTCATTTTTACTGTTTTTCCGGCCAGAGTCAGCATATCGCGCAGCTCCTGCACCAATTGCAGCTTGCGCTCAAAGCTGAACTCCGTATCCTGCTGGGCGAGGTTGCTCGCGTTGCCGAAGAGGACATTGACCTCTGTCGCCTCCTCAAGCAGTACGAGCGCGAGCTTGGACGCGCCGTCCTTCATGCGGGCGAGCTCGAGCGTGTACATGCCATCCGCGAGGTAGTCCTTGATGCGCTCCATCGTCACATTGACTGTAACGACGCCCTCGGTCGTCAGATCCACACCGTGGATCTCGCTCATCGGCGGCACCTCCTCCGTGCCGCTGCCGGGCAGCGTATGCACCTTTACGCCCAGATATGACGCGACAGCGTTGGCCGTGGTGCCGCCGCAGACAACATGCTTGCCATCCTTGCCGAAAAACAGGCGCATGGTGCTCAGATCATCATCCTTGCGCTCGGGCGGGCCGATCATGACGTTGACCGGGCAACGCTCACGCAGGCGCGCAACGACAACAGTCGTATCATCATGCATAGCATCCATGTCCAGCGTCTTGACGGTCGAGAGGATACTGGCCGCCATGCGCTGTGAGGAGACGGTGGGTGAATAATTGCGCAGGATAAAATCCTCAATATCCTGCCGCGCCCAACCGGCGTCCGTCGTCACGCCGCGCCCGGCCTCCGACACGCCGTCGCTGAAGAGTACAAGCATATCACCAACGTCAAAATGCAGGTAGCTCTCGTGCAGTTCCTTTTCCTGAATGAAGTTGACGGAATAGTTGTATTTCCCGATCGCGCCGTTGTGCACGAACACGGCGTTCGGGTTGTCATACTGGATCAGGCGCGCACGGGTTCCGGCCGTCTGCAGGATCGTAAAGGTCGCATAGGCGAGCTTGCGCTCCCTGCACATGGGCAGCGTTTCCGCCACAGTCGTAACGCACTCGTCGATCGGCACGTTGCCCTTGAGCATGGTCGTGAGCATGGTCGTTGTCAGCGTAGAGAGGATGTTGGCCTTGACGCCGCTGCCGAGACCGTCGGAGAGGATGACCGTCGCGTCATTGTCGGCCCATTCGAGCGCACACTGATCGCCGCAGAGCGTCTCCCCGTTTTTGTTGCGGCTGATGACGCTGATGTCCCAGACCGTGTTCCTGCAGCGATTCGTTCGTTTACGCATCATCATCGCCGTCCTCATCAAGCATGATGGCTTCCTTCAGATCGTGCACAGCCACCTTGGTCTCCGCCGCCGTTTCACCGAGCAGACTTGCGATCTTGTGCACGATGCGCAGCTGGTTTGCAATGATATCGTCCGCCAGATCGGCCGCATGGATCTTCGTCTTCTGGATCTTGTTGCGGCGCTGGCGCGCCTTGGTCACGTCGCGCATGATGCAGGTAAAGAGCGTCCGCTCCGGGTCGCAGATAAAGATGCGCTCGAGATAGACGTTGTAGTCAGCGAGAAAGACCTCGTCCGTGACCTGTGTCTCGTCCTGGCTGATCATCTTCACAAAGTCGTACTCATCCATGATGCGCGACACCGGATATCCGATGATGTCCGCCGGATCCTTGATGCCAAAGATCTTGCAGGCCGCCTTGTTGATCTGCCGTACCTTGAGCTTTTTACCGACCGTGACAATGCCCTCGGGCGAGACATTGATGATCTTCTCGGAGTAGGTCTCGGCGCGCTCCTTCATGTAGGGCATGCACATGCTGATCTCGGCGCGCCCTTCATAGACGGCGATGGCCTTGTCGCGGCAGGTGCGGTAACCGCACAGGCCGCAGTTGAGCTCATCCGCGGGGCTGAATTTGCCCATCTTGCGCAGGATGCCGTTGATGACGGATTCCGGCGGCAGATCGGTCGGATGCTTCTTGTCGATGAGCACGCGGCGCATGTTGACCGGAACCTGAATATCGAAGTTCTTGCTGCCGTTGGCGCTCTGGATCACGCGGCGGCGCGACTCAAGCAGGTTTGTATGCTTCTGCCGGAACGCGAGACCGCCGACGCAGTTGCCGTGACAGGCGGCGATCTCGATAAAGCAGTTGCGCAGCTCGCCATTGACAACGCTCTTGAGCGTCTGGATGCTGTCGTCCAGACCGTCAAGGAACAGATAATCGCGCCCGGAATCGAGCGCCATGGAGTGCAGGACACCGTTTGTGATCGTATAAGCGCGCGAGAGCATCGGCTCATCCGCCGGGACGTTCGGGTCGACGGCTACACCTGCCTCGTTCATCCACTCCTCCAGCTCCGTGAAGGTGATGTCATAATCGGCGCCGACGCTCTCAAAGCGCGTCGTCTCCTCCTTCTTGGAGATGCAGGGGCTGATGTAGACAATGGTCGCGCCCGGATAGCGCTCGCGCAGCAGCACGGCATGCGCCTGCATCGGCGAGAGCACCGGAGCGAGATACGGCAGCGCCTCCGGCAGATGCTTTTCCACGTAGAGCACGATCGTCGAACAGCCCGAGGTGATGATCGGCGCATCGCCCGGCTGGGCGGCGAGCTTTTCCAGCTCCTTCTTGACCAGATAGGCGCCCTCCGCAGTTTCGTGTGCCGCCGTGAAGCCGAGCGCCTTGAGCGGTTTTTCGATGCCCTGAAAACCGGGGGTATCAAAATAGGCGATGTACGACGAGTCGACGCTTACGACGACCTGCTTGCCGGAGGCGATCAGCTCCCGGATCTGGCCGACGTCGCTGATGTCCTCCTTCGCGTGCTGCGGGCAGACGGACACGCAGTTGCCGCAGAGAATGCAGTCGCTGGAAATGATCTGTGCGTGACTCTGATAGACGCGGATGGACTTGACCGGGCAGAACCGGACGCATTTGTAGCAGTTTTTGCAGTTGGCCTGTTTGAAACGCAGAACATCCATGGGGCTCCCGCCTTTCTGTGAAATTTCACGAGTAGTGCTTTGCGATCTCTCTCGATTTCTATTTTTTTAATGTACCACAAAACTCCTCCACGCACAACCCCCGCGCGAAAACGCGGCGATTTCAGCGCGCAAAAAGCCGCCGGCGAACAACGCTGCATCAGCGTCCGCCGGCGGCGGGTACGGCTTATTCTTCGACCTTTCCGGTCAGCGCCTCGGTGAGTGTACGCCAGCCGAGCATGGCGCATTTGACGCGCGCGGGCATGTGCGCGATGTCCTTGAGGGCTGAGGCCTCTTCCAGGCTCTCGATCTCCTCCTCGCTCGCCTCACCGTGGATCATGCGCAGGAAGGTGCGGCTCATTTTCAGCGCCTTTTCCTTCTTCTGTCCCACGATCATGCCGAGCATGATATCCGCCGATGCCTGCGAGATGGCACATCCGTCGCCGACAAAACCGCCGTCGGTAATGACATCGCCGTCGGTCTTGAGCTTGAGGACGATGTTGTCGCCGCAGCTTGGGTTCACGCCCGCAAGTTCAATGTCTGCGTCCGGAATGTCGTGCTTGAACTCCGGATGGATGTTGTGCTCGGTCAGGATCTCATTATAGAAGCTTCTATTTTCCATATCCCATACGCTCCCTCAGGGTCGAGAGGCTCTCAAGGAACCGGTCGACATCCTCATCGGTGTTATAAAAGGCAAAGCTGGCGCGCGCCGTCGCATTCAGGCCGAGGTGCGCGAGCAGCGGCTGCGCGCAGTGGTGTCCGGCACGGATGTTCACGCCGTCGGACGCCATGATCTCGCTGATGTCGTGTGGGTGCACGCCGTCGACCGTGAAGGTGATGATGCCGTTGTGATCCTCCGGCTTATCGGTGCCAAGCACGTGCACATGCGGGACGGACAGCACACGCGCGAGGGCATTGGCCGTCAGGTCATGCTCCCGCTGCCGGATGGTATCAAAGCCGACGTTCTGCACATACCGGATGGCAGCGGCCAGACCGGCCGCGCCGGCGGCATTGACTGTGCCGGCTTCAAACTTGTGCGGCAGCTCGGCATAGACGGCACCCGTGCGCGTGACGGATTCGATCATCTCGCCGCCGGAGAGAAACGGCGGCATCTCCTCGAGCAGCTCCTCCCTGCCGTACAGCCCGCCGATCCCCATGGGACCAAAGATCTTGTGGCCGGAGAAGGCAAAGAAATCCGCACCAAGCTCCTGCACATTTACCGGCATGTGCGGTGTGCTCTGCGCGCCGTCCACGACCATGACCGCGCCCTTTTTGTGCGCCATGGCAGCGACTTCCTGCACGGGGTACTTCCGGCCAAGAACGTTCGACACCTGCGTCATGGCGACGATCTTCGTGCGCTCGGTGATGAGCGATTCGATCTGCCGGAGATCCACACTGCCGTCGGGCGCGCACTCGATGAACTTCAGCTCCGCGCCGGTCTGACGGCAGACCATCTGCCACGGCAGCAGGTCGCTGTGGTGCTCCATGATGGACACAAGCACCTCGTCACCCGCCTTGACGTGCGTCAGGCCGTAGCTGTAGGCGACGAGGTTCAGGCTCTCGGTCGTGTTGCGGGTAAAGACAAACTCACGTGCCGAGCGTGCCCCGATAAAATCGCGCACGGTCTCGCGCGCCTGCTCATAGATATCGGTCGCCTCCACGCTCAGCGGATACAGCCCGCGCAGGGGGTTCGCGTTGTGGCAGCGGTAGAAATCCGCCACCGCGTCCAGCACGCACTGCGGGCGCTGCGCCGTGGCCGCGTTATCGATATAGGCGACGTCCGTGTGCTGAAAGATCGGAAAATCCTGCTTATAATCATACGTCATCGTTGAGTTCCTCCTCCAGCGTCTGAAGAATCTGTGCGCGCAGCGCTTCATCATCCACCGTGCGCGCAAAGCGCTCGATCGATGCGCGGGCCAGGATGTTTTCGGCCTGAGCGCGGGAGATGCCGCGGCTCTCAAAGTAAAACAGCGTCTCGTCATCGAGCTCGCCAATGGTCGCGCCGTGGTTGCCGACGACATTTTCCTCGGCGCAGAGGATGAGCGGCACCGTCTTGTTGACAACATCGTCGCCGAGCATGAGCACGGTCTCTTTCTCGTTGCCGACGGAGTTCGACGAGCCGGTCTTGAAATCGATCGTGCCGCGGAAAACCTTCTTCGCCGCATCCTTGAGCGCGCCGGACGTGTAGATCTCGCAGGCCGTGTTCCTGCCATAATGATTGACGACAACATTGACGTCGATCGTCTGGCTGCCGCGGCCGAGATAACCGATCTGCGCTGAATAGCGGCTGCCGTCGCCGACGAGCTCCGTGCCGTTATCGGAGTAGAGGTCGCCCTGCCCCATCAGGATCTGCGTCATGTCCACGCCGGCGCCGGGCGCACAGTCGGCGTTCGTTTTGGCGTAGAGCAGCGCGCCGCTGCGCGCGCCGAGCACCTGCACAAGGCGAAGAGACGCGGCGTCGTGGAGCTTGAACGCCGTTTCTACGGCGAAGCTGCCCTGCGTATCGAGCACCATATACACCGTTGCCTGCACACCGGCGGCCACATCGACCGCGATGCGCCTGCAGCTATAACCCTCAGCACCGGTCAGGTCAATATGCAGCGGCTGCGTCCGGTTTTCTGCTGTGATTTGATAGGTGTCCGTCCCGAGATCGGCTGTTTCGGCCGCATTCCACGGGATGGTCGCCTCGTTGACATTGAGATGGTTCCACGTTCTGGTCGGCAGTTTGTTGACGACCAGCTGTTGGCTCGTATTCACGATATTCCCTCCTTTCGGAATGTGCGGTCAGCCGATGCTGCCCTTCATCTCCAGACGAATGAGATTGTTCATTTCCACAGCGTACTCCAGCGGCAGCTCCTTGGAGACGTTGTCCGCAAAGCCGCTGACGATCAACGCGCGGGCGTCCTCCTCGCTCATGCCGCGGCTCATGAGATAAAACACCGCCTCGTTGCTGATGCTGCCGATCTTGGCCTCATGGCCGACAGCGGAGTCCTTCGTGCGGATGTCCATGGCCGGGACGGTATCGGAGCGGGACTCGGAGTCAAGCATCAGTGACTGGCAGGACACGGAAGATTTCGCGTGCTTGGCACCCTTTTGCACCACGACGCTGCTGCGGAATGTGCTGATGCCGCCGCTCTTGCTGATCGAGCGCGTGTTCATATACGAGCTCGTGTTCCTGCCGATGTGCACGACCTTCGCGCCGGTGTCGAGGTTCTGCCCTGCGCCGGCAAACGTGACGCCGGTGAATTCCATCTTCGAGTTGTCGCCCTTGAGCACGCTCATGGGGTACAGGCAGCCGACATGGGAGCCGAACGAGCCGGACACCCACTCGATCACGCCGCCCTCCTCCACGAGCGCGCGTTTTGTATTGAGGTTATACATATTTTTCGACCAGTTCTCGATGGTCGAATAGCGCAGCCTGGCATTTTTCTTTACATACAGCTCCACGCAGCCGGCGTGGAGGTTCGCGACGTTATATTTCGGCGCCGAGCAGCCCTCGATAAAATGCAGACTCGCGCCCTCATCGACGATGATGAGCGTGTGCTCAAACTGGCCCGCGCCCTTGGCATTCAGGCGGAAATACGACTGCAGCGGGATGGACACCTGCACGCCCTTCGGAACGTATACGAACGAGCCGCCGGACCAGACCGCACCGTGCAGGGCCGCAAACTTATGGTCGCGCGGTGTGACGAGCTTCATAAAATACTTGTGCACCATGTCGGCGTATTCGCCCTTGAGTGCGCTCTCCATGTCGGTGTAGACGACGCCCTGTGCAGCTACCTCGTCGCGGACGTTGTGATACACGAGCTCGGAATCGTACTGTGCGCCGACACCGGCGAGCGATTTGCGTTCCGCCTGCGGGATGCCGAGGCGCTCAAAGGTGTCTTTAATATCCTGCGGGACGTCCTTCCAGTCGTTTTTCATGTCGGTCTTAGGGCGAACATAGGTCGCAATGTGGTCCATATCCAGTCCCTCGATGGACGGCCCCCAGTCCGGAACCGGCATCTCGTTATAGATCTGCAGCGACTGCAGCCGGAACTGCTGCATCCAGACCGGATCGTCCTTTTCCTTGGAGAGCTTGTCAATGATCTCCGGCGTCAGGCCCTCCTGCATACGATAGGCATCGTCCTCTTTGTCGCGGATGTCATAGACGCTGCGGTCAATGTCCGCGACCTGACTTTTTTCCTTCATTCGGATCGCCTCGCTTTCAGTCTGCCCGGATGCCGCCAAAGCCGTTTTCATTGATGGTATCTACAAGCGATGCATCACCGTTTTTCACAATGACGCCCTGCTCCATGATGTGCGCGGCGTCCACCGTCAGCGCCTCGAGAATGCGGGTGCTGTGCGTGATGATGAGCAGCGAGCCGTGCACGCGCTCACGATAGAGCTGCACGCCCTTGGAGACCGTGCGCACCGCGTCGACGTCCAGACCGGAGTCCGTCTCGTCGAGGATGGCAAGCTTCGGCTCAAGCATGAGCATCTGCAGGATCTCCGCTTTCTTTTTCTCACCGCCGGAAAAGCCCACATTCAGGTCGCGCTCAGCATAGGAAGCGTCCATCGCCAGCAGCTGCATCGTCTCGGCAAGCTTCTTCTTGAAGTCCCAGAGGCGGATGCGCTTGCCGGTCTTCTGCTCGAGCGCACTGCGGATAAAGGCGCTGAGCGTCACGCCGGGCACCTCGAGCGGATTCTGGAACGACAGGAAAATGCCCTTCTTCGCGCGCTCGTTGACCGGCAGCCGTGTGATATCCTCGCCGTCAAAGACGATCTTTCCGGCCGTGACCGTGTACTCCGGATTGCCGGTGATCGCATAGCCGAGCGTGGACTTGCCGGTGCCGTTCGGCCCCATGAGCACATGCGTCTCATCCTTGCCGACGGTCAGGTCCACGCCGTGCAGGATCTCTTTCTCGCCCGCACTCACGTGCAGGCCGCTGACTTCAAGCAGGTTGCTGTTCATATATGTATCCTCCGTTCCCAATGGCAAACCGTGCCTTACGGCACGGCTGCATACGATATACATGAATTCAGAGAGGCTCAGGATGGTCTGGCGCAAATCCTACCTCATTGAGGTGAATTATATGCCTATATTCCTACGTTGTCAATAGGAATATAAGATCAAGGCAGCAAAAAAAGCACGCACAACTCAATAGCCGTGCGTGCTTTTGACACTGATGCTCAGAATTGGAACAGGTTCAGGCCGATCTCCTCACTGTGAAAACGATCCACTCTTCCGTCGATAACCGTGATGACCATCTCACAGGTGGCGCTGATGACGGCGCGGTTGAGATGTCCGCCGAACACTTCGCCCTTCTCGTTGCCGGCGCTCATATGAAGGTGCGTGTAAAATGCGCCGTCCATCGTGTTGATCGTGCCGGTCAGCGAGACAATCTCAAAATCGCCCGCGAAGGAGTTCGCGTGGTACTGCTTTTCGGCCGTGTGGAACACACCGACCGTAAACTCCCCGACTGCGCCGAGCGCCTGCACGCTCGCAAGCTTGATCTGCTCGGCCTGTGCAATGGCCGCGACCTGCTCGAGCACTTCTTCCCCGCGGTCGATGCGGGCGACGATGGTGTTGTCAAATCTTCTGTACTCCATGGCTCTGCCTCCTGACAAATGAAATCCACTGCGGTCATTATACCGCACGCGTTCTTTGCTTGCAAGACCCGTGTTATTCCAGCTCGAACGCACCGGTATAGAGCTGATAATACACGCCCTTTTCCGCAATGAGCTTTGCATGATTGCCGCGCTCGATGATGCGGCCATGGTCAAGCACCATGATGACGTCCGCATTCTTGACCGTCGAGAGCCGGTGCGCGATGACGAACACCGTGCGCCCCTCCATAAGCTTATCCATGCCGCTCTGCACGAGCGCCTCCGTGCGGGTATCGATGGAGCTTGTCGCCTCGTCGAGGATCATGACCGGCGGGTCGGACACGGCCGCGCGCGCGATGCTCAGCAGCTGCCGCTGCCCCTGGCTCAGGCCGCTGCCGTCACCCTTGAGCACGGTGTTGTAGCCGTCGGGCAGCATGCGGATGAAATGGTCGGCATTGGCGAGCTTCGCCGCGGCGATGCATTCATCATCCGTCGCAGCCGGATTTCCGTAGCGGATATTTTCCATGACCGTACCGGTAAAGAGATTCACATCCTGCAGCACGATGCCGAGGCTTCGGCGCAGGTCCGCCTTGCAGATTTTATTGATGTTGATGCCGTCGTAGCGGATCTTGCCGTCGGCAATGTCGTAAAAGCGGTTGATGAGGTTTGTGATCGTCGTCTTTCCGGCGCCGGTCGCACCGACGAAGGCGACCTTCTGGCCGGGCTCGGCGTAGAGCGTGATGTCGTGCAGGACCTCTTTGTCCGGCGTATAACCGAAGTCCACGTGATCGAACACGACGCGCCCGGCAAGCTTCGTGTATGTGACCGTGCCGTCGCCGTGCGGGTGCTTCCACGCCCAGAGGCCCGTGTGGTGGTCGGTCTCGGCGAGCACTCCATTTTCCTCCGTGGCGTTGACAAGCGTCACATAGCCGTTATCCGTCTCCGGCTCGGCATCCATGAACGCGAAGATACGCGATGCGCCGGCCAGCGCCGTGACAATGGAGTTGAACTGGTTGGAGATCTGCGAAATGGGGTTTGTGAACCCGCGCGAGAGCGTGAGGAAGGATGCGATCATACCGAGTGTGAGCGTGTTCATGCCCGTCAGGCCGAGGTTCGGCGTGCCGGCAATCGCCATCGTGCCGCCGATGACGGCGATGATGACATACTGCAGATAACCTACGGCGTTCATCATCGGCATCATGCTGTTGGCCATGCCGCTGGCGCGCGCGGCGTTTTCCGCCCAGACGCGGTTGCGGCGGCGCAGCTCCGCCTTGCTCTGCTCCTCGTGGCAGAAGACCTTGACGACCTTCTGACCGTTGACCATCTCCTCGACATAGCCGTTGAGATCGGCCAGCGCCGTCTGCTGCGCCATGAAGTAGCCGCCGATGCGGCCGGTGAGCTTGCGCACGAACACGAGAATGAGCGCCATGACGGCGCACACGATCAGCGTCAGCCAGATGCTGATGTACAGCATGCAGAAAAACACTGCCGCCAGCGTGAACACGGACGATACGAGCTGCGCCATGGACTGCGCGATCATCTGGCGCAGCGTGTCGGTATCGTTCGTGTACAGGCTCATGATGTCGCCGTGCGTATGCGTGTCAAAGTAGCGGATTGGCAGACTCTGCATCTTCTCAAACATCTCGTCACGGATGCGCTTGAGCGTGCCCTGCGCGATCGTGACCATGCGGCGGTTATACAGCCATGTGGCCAGCGTACCGACAAGATATACGCAGCCGATGGTGATCAGCGCGCGGATCAGGCCGGAATAGTCCGGCGACGCTGTGCCGAGCATGGGCACGATATAGCCGTCGATCAGCTTTTGCAGGAACATGGACGAGGCCGCACCTGCGACCGCGCTCAGCAGGATGCAGACCGTCACGAGCACGAGCGTGCCCTTATAGGCGCGCATATACGACAGCAGGCGCTTGAGCGTCCGGCCGTCAAATTTCGGGCGTTCACGCATCGTCCTCGCCTCCCTTCTGCTGGGACTCATAGACCTCGCGGTAAATTTCGCACGTGCGCAGCAGCTCATCGTGGCAGCCGACGGCGTCGATGTGTCCGTCATCGAGCACAACGATGCGGTCTGCATTCTGCACCGAGCTGATGCGCTGCGCGATGATGATCTTCGTCGTGTCGGGAATGTAGGTCGAGAGCGCCTGCTGGATCTGCGCATCCGTGCGCGTGTCGACGGCGCTCGTCGAGTCATCGAGAATGAGCACCTTCGGCTTTTTCAGCAGCGCACGGGCGATACACAGGCGCTGCTTCTGGCCGCCGGAAACATTCGTTCCGCCCTGCTCGATGTGGGTGTCATACCCGTCCGGCATGGCGGAGATGAACTCATCCGCACACGCGAGCACGCAGGCGTGCTGGAGTTCCTCGTCCGTGGCATTCTCATTGCCCCAGCGGAGGTTCTCCTTGATCGTGCCGGAAAACAGCTCGTTTTTCTGCAGCACCATGGCGACGGCACCGCGCAGAGTATCCAGATCATAGTCGCGCACGTCCACGCCGCCAAGCGTCAGCTTGCCGCCGGTCACGTCGTACAGACGCGGGATGAGCTGCACGAGTGAGGATTTCGACGCACCGGTGCCGCCGATAATGCCGATCGTCTCGCCGGTACGGATATGCAGGTCAATATCGTCGAGCACCTTTTTATCTGCCTTGGAGGCGTAGACAAAGCTCACGTGGTCAAAGTCAACCGCACCGTTGCGCACGGTCATGACCGGCTGCTCCGGCTGCGGGATGTCCGACCGCTCCTCGAGCACCTCGGCAATACGCCGCGCGGACGAGAGCGAGATCGTCAGCATGGCAAAAACCATAGAGAGCATCATCAGACTCGAGAGGATCTGCATGGTATAGGTGATGAGCGCGGTGAGATTTCCGGTCGTGAGGCCGAGCGCGGGATCGTTGCCGCTGGCGATGATGGCCTTCGCGCCGAGCCACGAGATCACGATCATGCACGTATAGATGCAAAACTGCATCAACGGCGCGTTGAGCGTGATGAGCCGCTCGCCTTTGGAAAAGTCCTGATAAATGCGCGCGGAGATCGCGCCGAACTTGCCGATCTCGTGCCGCTCCTGATTGAACGACTTCACGACGCGGATGCCGCGGACGTTCTCCTGCACGACGTTGTTGAGCTCGTCATACGTGCGGAAAACGCGCGAAAAGACCGGGAACACGCTGCGGATGATGAAAAAGAGCGCCAGCGCAAGGATCGGCAGAATAATGAGAAACGTCATCGAAATGTCGCGGCTGATGCGAAACGACACGATCATGGAAAAGATCAGCATGACCGGCGCGCGGATCGCCATGCGCATGAGCATCTGGAATGCATTTTGCACGTTCGTGGTGTCCGTCGTCAGGCGCGTGATGATGGACGCGGTGGAAAACTTATCGATGTTCGAAAACGCGAACGTCTGCACGTTGTTATACATATCCTCGCGCAGGTTCGCCGCAAAGCCGACGGATGCGCGCGCGGCAATGCGCGCTGCGAGTACACCGGTCGACAGCTGGAACGCCGCCAGCAGCAGCAAAAATGCGCCGAACTTCCAGACTGCCGCCATACTGCCGCCCTCGATGCCGAAGTCGATGAGGTTGGACATAAACAGCGGGATCACGATCTCAAACACGGCCTCCAGCGCCGAGAGCAGAACCGTCACGAGCGCGGGGCCTTTGTTTTCCCGCAGACTGCGGGTCAATGTATGAAGCATAGGGTTCCTCCTTCCGGGTATGCGTGCAGATCAGCCGAGGTCGGCATAAATCGTGCGCAGGGCGTCTTCCAGCGCCGCGATCTGCTTCGGGCTCAGCGAGCGGAGCATCTGCTGCTCCGCAGCCGCAATGGTCGCCTGCATTTGATGTGCGATCTCGGTGGCACGAGCTGTCTGGCAGACGAGCTTGCTGCGCTTATCCGCCGGGTCAGGCCGGCAGGACACGAAGCCCTTCTGCTCCATGCGCCCGATGACGCCCGCTACGGTCGGGTGCGACACCTGCAGGAAGCCCTCGATCTCCTTTTGCGTCGCCGTGCCGCCGCTTCGAGCCAGATAGCCGAGCACGCGGCTTTGCGTCAGCGTCAGATCATGCTGCGCAAGGTTGGCGTCGGCCTGTATCTTGATCTTATCCGTGATCATTTTTAATAGACATCCGATCGGATATTGCTCCATGATGCACCTCCGAATATGTAGCACGCTACGCATTATAAGGACATTCACGCAAAACGTCAAGAGACTTCATAAATTGTTTACACGCGAAAACGGCCGCAAAAAGCGCCCGTCTGCCATGGCAGACGGGCGCTGAAAACTGTTGGAATCACAGGTGCTGGTCGCGGTCGATCTTGTCGTAGTGCTTGAGCAGGATGCCCTCCATGACGGAGGTGAGCTTCATGTCCAGATTCCAGAAGTAGACGACAAACGTGACCGCAAATGCGCCCAGTGCGCCGAGCGACACACCCATCAGGGCCTTGAGCAGCTTGCATTTCAGATTGTTCATGTTCGATCTCCTCTCTGATTACCAGGACTTCTCGTCCTTCAGGATCTCCAGGCTCGGATCCACGGGCTCTTCCTGCATGACGGTGCGCATATAGTCATTGACCTGCTGGCGCACGCCCTGACGCGAGATGACACGCGGGTCGAACAGATCGTGTGTGACCCAGATGAGGTGGATGCCGTGCTCGCGGGCACGCTCTTCAAACAGACCGTGCATGCCATCGAGCGCCTTACAGCTCATGTGCTCCCAGAGGATGACCATGTCGGCGTTGAACTGCTCGCAGTACTCCCAGAGCTCGTCGAGCAGGACCTTGTAGCCGCCGTGGGTACGGTTGCGCATGATCATGTTCTCGGTCAGCCAGGCCATGTCGTAATACGCCTGCTCGCGGTTTTCGGGCGTGTCCTCCGTGACGAGCTCGCGCGTTGAGACCATGGAGAGCATATCCGTCAGCGGCACGATGCCCCAGCAGTTGAGCAGCCAGACGAGGAAGTCCATGTAGAAGTGCGACTGCACGCCCCAGACGATGGCGCGGTGGCGGTACGCATTGGCGGCGCGCTTGCGCTTGCTGTAGGCACGCTCGGCAAGCTCCGTGATCTTGCGGTCGGCCTCGCGGAACGCGGGGACCTTGCCGCAGATGGCCATGTAGTTCGTTTCGGTATACAGCGCGAGGTTGGAGCCAAAGACCTGCGGGTAGTCGGTCTTGTTCATCTCGAGCCACTCGAGGCGGCACTTGGTGGCATAGTTCACGCGCTCGGCGCACTCGAAGTACGCCTTCCAGTCCCACTTCTCGCCGGTGTGCTCTTCGATAAAGGCAATGGCGTTGCGCACCTCCTGCGCGGCATACTCCTGCACGTCGTCCTCGCGGTGGCGCAGGGGCGCTGCAAGCTGGAACACCGGGATGCCGTCCTCGAGCTCGAGGCGCTTGGAGATGACACCGTTGCCGAGCAGAGAACCGTCGCAGGTCGTATTGCACTGCACGGCGCAGGCGCCGAGCACGGGCGCGTCGTCGTCGATGGACACGCCGGCCTCGGCCTCCGGCATCGGGCAGACGTCGCCGGCAAGACCGTATTCCTGCGCAACATCGATGTAATGCTCAGCCGCGTGCTGATTGAGCAGCACGGAGACGTAGGTGGACGGCGTCTCGCGGCTCAGGCACTTGAGCGTCGGGAAGCCCATCATGACGGCAGTCATCTCGTTTTCATCCACGAGCACGACCTTGTCGGAAAACTTCTTATCGTTGCCGATGCGGCGGTCGCCGCGGAAGAGGCTGTCGAGCAGCTTTGCCACATCCTCAATGACGAGGTCCTGCTCCAGGTGGCAGATACGCAGATATTCATCGCGCAGACCCTGCGTGTGGCGGTCGACCATCATGGGCACAGCCAGATAGTTGGCCATCCAGCGATAGCGGAACATGGCCTTGATGTTGCGCGGCTTGACGATGAACTTCGCAAGGATGGTCATGATGTGCAGCCAGCGGCTGTAATCATAGAGCGTATCCTTGACGCCGCGCCATTCGCGGCGGTTGCGCACCTTGCCCTCGGTATAGAATTTGCCGAAATTCTCGCAGCCGATTCTCTTGTTGGACATCACTGTTTCCCCCCTTGAATCTTCTTGATCTCCATGCTTTCCACAAATGCCTGCACACGGGTGCGCATCTGGCCGGAGGAAGCGATGTTATACGGGCGGTCAACGGACAGCACCGGATAGCCGTAGTCGTCGTTGAGAATGTGCGAACCGAGCATGCGCTCATACGCCCACGGGTCGCAGAACTTGATCTGCTCGTAGATGATGCCGTCGGCCTCGTACTCCTTGGCGAGGCTGTTGACGTATTCGCGGCGGCCGAGCATCTTGGGCATATCCATATAGCGCGGGCACTGACCGCGGTACATATACTGGCGGCAGATCTGCGTCAGTGCGTCCTCATCATCGGTCAGGGTGATCGGATCGCGCCCCGGGAACGAGCCGTAGCAGAAGCGGTCGGCGCAGACATAAGCACCGGTGTCCTCGACGAGCTTGATGAAGTCGATATCATCGACCTCCGAGCCGACAACGACCACACGCGCGCGGTACGGATTTTTCTTATCCGGGCGGCGGGTCTTGAGCTCCTTGAGCGTCTCCTCCAGCTTGTCGATGAGCAGGTATTTCGGTGCGACATAGGTCGCAAGCGTGATGACGTGGAATTCATAGCCCGTGATGCGCGGATTGTCGCCCTTGCGGTACTCACCGATGGCGCGGATGAGCTCGCACACGCGGTTATGCTCGGCAACGGCGCTGCGGATGGCCGCGTCCGACACATCGATGCCGTAGTGCTCGTGCAGCGGCGTGAGGATGTGGTTGCGGCACTGGAGCACATACAGATTCAGACCGTTGTCGTCGGCCTTCATCGGGATCTCCATGTACTCGTAGAAGAACTTTGGCTTGCTCTTGCCCATGGTCTTGAGCAGCTCCATGTTCTCGACGGCGCGGTTCATCATCGAGCAGCCGTCCGGCGTGATCATGCAGTCGGCGAAGTTGTAGCCGCCCTCGATGGCACGCTCCAGCAGTGCGCGGCTATACTCGCACAGAAAGCTGGTCATGTAGTACGTGGCCATTTCCATGGAGCCGGTGCGCGGCGCGCGCAGGCGCGTTGAGAACGCTCCGGGCAGGTTCAGCAGCGGCTCGGGCGTGTTTTCGCAGGCATAGGCAACACAGATCTTCCCCTCGTTCTGCGCCTGTGCGACCAGGTCATTGTGTGCTTCCTGCAAAAGGTTTTCGAAGTATAAAAGATGTTTCAGGTCTTTCATGGTTCACTCCCTCTTCATTTGTGTTTCTATCAAAAGCGGCTGCGCGACCGCCTTTGTGTATCTTTGCTGCCCGCAGGCAGAAGGCCCGGCGCGATCAGCGCGCCTCGATCTGCTTGATATTGATCTCATTGCCCTGCTGCAGCCAGGTCTTGCCGCTGCCGCAATGCGGGCATGTTTTGCCGTATTGTACGGTCGGATAGGTTTGCTTGCAGTCGTCGCACCAGGTGACGGCCGGGATGATCTCATACAGGAATTTCGTGCCTTGAATGATCGGCTCTTTCTTGGTATACCAATTCCAGCAATCTTCAAGATATTCCGGCACAATGCCGGAGACCTCACCGAATTCGAGCGTGACCGACTCGATCTCGGTGAGGTTGTTTTCCTCGGCGATCTCCTGCACCTGCTTGACGACATAGGTAACGATGCTCAGCTCGTGCATGGGGGCTCCTTTCGGGAGGGCGGGCACAGCGGAAGGGATGCTGTGCCCGCCGCATGATGGATACTTATTTCTTGTCCGTAAGGGACTTCTTGATGATCTTCACCTGACGCTTGGCGGCATAAGGCGCGATTGCCTTGAACTTATCCTCAGCCGGGATCATTTTGCTGTTTTGCGGCCGCACACGCTTGAGGTGGATAGCATCAAACTCGCACTTGGTCGTGCAGATGCCGCAGCCAATGCACTTGTTCGGATCGACAACACTGCGCCCGCAGCTCAGGCAGCGGGACGCCTCGGAGCGGATCTGCTCTTCGGTGAACGTCACGCGGTCGTCCTGCATGGTGCGCACCTTCTTGCTGTCGATGGCAACGGCAACACGTGCGGGCTTTTTGATCTTCTCGGTCGGCAGAACGATATCGTCCTTATTGAGTTCCTTGAACTCGCGGGTGTTGCGGTGAATCGTCAGGGTCTGGCCCTTGTTGACGAAGCGGTGGATGGACACCGCGCCCTCGCGGCCGGTCGCGATCGCATCAATCGTGTACTTCGGGCCGGTGGCGCAGTCGCCGCCGACGAAGATGTCGGGCTCGTCGGACTGGAACGTCACGGCGTCGTGTGCGATCAGGCGGCCGTCGGCCGTCTCTGCCGCGGTGCCCGCCAGCACATCGCCGTAGACCGAGCGCTGGCCGATGGCGACCAGAACGTTGGAGCACGGGACGGTGATGGTCTCATTTTCGTCATAGACCGGGGCGAACTTGCCGCTCGCGTCGCGGACGGACACGCAGCGCATGAGTTCGATGCCGGTGACCTTGCCGCCCTCGCCGAGGATGGCCTTCGGCGCCCAGGAGTTATTGATGACGACGCCGTCAGCGATGCCGGCGTTCTTCTCATCCGGCACGGTCGGCATCTCCTCGTCCTTCTCGAGGCAGTACATATTCACGCTGCCCTTGGTCAGACGCAGGGCCGCGCGCGCCACGTCGATGGCCGCGTTGCCGCCGCCGATGACGACCACGTCGCCCGTGAGCTTTTTAAGCTTGCCGGCGTTGACTTCACGCAGGAAGTCGAGGCCGCTCTTGACACCGGTGAGATCCTCGCCGGCGATGTTGAGCTTCGACGCCTGCTGCAGGCCGACCGCGACGTAGAACGCCTGGTAGCCCTCTTCGCGCAGCTGCTGGATGGTGATGTCCTTGCCGACTTCGACGCCGCACTTAAACTCCACGCCCATCTCGCGCAGCACGTCGATCTCGGACTTGACGACGTCCTTGCCGATGCGGAAGCTCGGGATGCCGTTGACGAGCATGCCGCCGGGCACAGCCTCTTTCTCGAACACGACCGGGCTATAGCCCTCAATGGCCAGGAAGTAAGCGCAAGACATACCGGCCGGGCCGCCGCCGATGATGGCGATCTTCTGGTCAAATTTCTCGTGCGTGCAGGAATTCATGGGCGGCACATAGCGGTGCTCGGCCTTCATGTCCTGCTCGGCGATGAACTTCTTGATCTCGTCGATGGCCAGCGGCTCGTCGACGGTGCCGCGGGTGCAGGCGTCCTCACAGTACTTTCTGCAGATGCTGCCGCAGACAGCCGGGAACGGGTTGTCCTTCTTGATGAGCTTGAGCGCGTCGGCATACCGGCCATCGCCCGCCATCTTGATGTAGCCCTGGATGGCGATGTGCGCCGGGCAGGCGGCCTTGCAGGGCGCCGTGCCGGTCGGCCAGGTCTGGATGCAGCCGTTCTCGTTGCGGTAATTCTTGTTCCAGTGATCCTCGCCCCACTTGGTGTCGTCCGGCAGCTCATGGCGCGGATACTGGATGGGGCCTTCCTTGGTGCAGAGCTTCTGGCCGAGGCGGACAGCGCCGGCCGGGCAGGTCTCGACGCACTTGCCGCAGGCCACGCACTTGTCCGGATCGCTCTCAGCCACATAAGCGGAGGCGGACAGGTTCGGCGTGTTGAACAGCTGGCTGGTGCGCAGCGCATTGCAGACGCCGACGGCACAGTTGCAGATGCCGAAGATCTTGTTTTCGCCGTCGATATTCGTGATCTGGTGGACATAGCCGCGATCCTCTGCCTTCTGGAGGATCTCCATCGCCTCTTCATAGGTGATGTCGTGGCCGTGGTTCGTCTCACGGCAGTAGTCGGCAAAATCACCGACGCCGATGCACCACTCGCCCTCCACGTCGCCGGAGCCCTCGCCGCGGATGCGCTGCTGCTTGCGGCAGGAGCACACGGACACACCGATGTGGCCCTCGTACTTCTTCAGCCAATGGGACAGGTGCTCGATCGGCAGAGACTTGCTCTCGGCCGGGATGGCCTTTTCGACCGGGATGACGTGCATGCCTATGCCGGCGCCTCCGGGAGGCACCATCTCGGTGATGCCCGCCAGCGGCAGATAGGCCATGCGTTCAAAGAAATCGGCCGTCTCCGGGAACATGTCCGACTGCTCGGGATTGATCATCATGATCTCGGCGCTGCCGGGAACGAACATGTCCAGCACCCAGCGTTTTTCATGGTTCGGATTCTTGCCGTCGAGATTCTCCCAATGGAACTCGACCAGACCGCTCTCGCTGATGGCCTGCATCGCTTTTTCCAGATAGGCTCTGTCAAACTGCGGGTTCTTCTTTGCGAGCTGCTCGATCGTGAGCGGCACACGCTTTTTCATGGTCAGCGCGATATCGAGGATATCGTCCGCCATCTTCTGATCGTACTTTAACGCCGTGAACTTGAGGGCGGAGTTGATGCCCAGATACTCCGGAGAATCCGGCGTGATCTTGTCCTTTCCCAACAACACCGTCGCGCGATCCGTGATTACTTTTCCGAGCTTTGCAATTTTCTCGTCTTTTGTCATGTTATCGCTTCCTTCTTCTTTAGATTGCAGTCAAACGACATCCGCCCGTTCCGACACAAGAACAGATTCGGATGCAGCTATGTTAATTAATTAACCCTGCAATGTCAAGGAGTCCGGAGCATTTTTGAAACAAGTCACAAAAAATCTGCAAAGAAATTGCGAATAGATTTTTTTGTGTGTTGAATTGAGGAGACAAACGTCGTATAATGTTTGAAAAACAAGAACATTTTTCATCAGGAGTGTTATGGATGCAAGATTCTGCCCGAAAGTTCAAAGAGGAAGTCGCGGAAGCCGCGATCTCCCTGTTCAAGCGCAACGGATACAACAACGTGACCGTAAACGAGATCTGCAAGGAATGCGGCATCTCCCGCTCCGTGTTCTACTCCTCGTTCAACGGCAAGCGCAGCATTCTGGAATACATGGTGGAAAAACCGCAGCACAACGATGATGCGAGCTTTATGAAATTTGCGCACGCAGACAATGACTTCGAGCGCATCTGGCAGCTGTTTGACCGCTTCATTGCCATCGCCTACGACTTCGGCCCCGAGCTCACGAGCACGCTGTTCATCATGCAGTTCGAATCCCCCGAGGGGATCCGCGCAGCTGTGCACGCGCTCGATGATCTGTTTGCAACACTGGCCACAAACTGCGCCAAATCAGGCATTATCGACTCCAAAGAGCCGCCGGATCTGCTGTCGCGCATCGCAACGGATCTGATCTGCCACGAGCTGTACGTCTGGTCCAGCCAGAAAGGAAACTTCTCGCTGCGCGCACGCGCGCGGCAGTACGCCGAGATCGCCTACCACGTCAAGCCGGAGTATCGCATGCCGGCCGAGCAGCGCGACGCACTGTGACTGCAAGGCTCCCCCGTCAAGAACGCCTGCGCAGCCGCTCTTGGCTTTGGACAAAACAGAATTTACGCATATCCTTCTGCGCAAAAAGCCAGCGGCAAGGCATTTGTTCCAGCCGCTGGTTTTTTCATTTGTATCAATCATAAACGTGCAGACAAACCGATGCCGAAAAAAATTCAAAGCTGCGCTGCGAAAGCACCATCCGATCGCGTTAAATAATTCACGAGATCATTATAGCAGAAGCAAATACACAACGCAAGTACTGTTTTCTCACACGCATGGACTTTTCAGCGGCTTTTTGCGGTGCAAAAACAGCTGCCGGAATCCCTTTAAGATCCGGCAGCTGTTACGTGAAGTATGATATTGGGCTATGAGGTCATTCCCACTCGATCGTGGCGGGCGGTTTGGAGGTGATATCGTAGACGATGCGGTTAATACCCTTGACCTCGTTGACGATGCGCACAGAGACGCGGTCGAGCACGTCATACGGAATACGCGTCCAGTTGGCGGTCATGAAGTCCGTCGTCGTGACGCTGCGCAGCGCAAGCGTATAGTCATACGTGCGGCCGTCGCCCATGACACCGACAGAGCGCATATTCGTCAGCACCGCGAAGTACTGGTTCATCGTCTGCTCAAGGTGTGCCTTGGCGATCTCATCGCGGAAGATGAAGTCCGCGTCACGCAGAATGTCGAGCTTATCCTTGGACACCGCGCCGAGGCAGCGGATGGCCAGACCCGGCCCCGGGAACGGCTGGCGCATGACCAGATACTCGGGCAGGCCGAGCTCGCGGCCGAGCGCACGCACCTCGTCCTTAAACAGCAGCCGCAGCGGCTCAATGATCTCCTTGAAATCCACAAAGTCCGGCAGGCCGCCGACGTTGTGGTGGCTCTTGATGACGGCAGCGACATTCGTGCCGGATTCGATCACGTCGGGATAGATCGTGCCCTGAGCCAGATAGTCGACCGAGCCGATCTTCTTGCCCTCTTCCTCAAAGACGCGGATGAACTCCTCGCCGATGATCTTGCGCTTGGTCTCCGGGTCAGAGATGTCCTTCAGGCGCGTAAGGAAGCGCTCCTCGGCATTGACGCGCACGAGGTTGATGTCCCAGTTTTGGAACGCGGCCTCGACTTCATCGCCCTCGTTCTTGCGCAGCAGACCGTGATCGACAAAGATGCACGTGAGCTGACTGCCGACGGCCTCGGCCAGCAGCGCCGCCGCAACGGAGGAGTCCACGCCGCCGGAAAGCGCCAGCAGCACCTTGCCGTCGCCGACCTTGGCGCGGATGTCCTCAATGGACTTGCGCATGAAGTCGCCCATCGTCCAGTCACCGGTCGCGCCGCAGACCTCATACAGGAAGTTGCGCAGCATGGCCTGACCATACTCGGTGTGGTTGACCTCGGGGTGGAACTGCACGCCGTAGAAGCCGCGCGCCTCGTCGCAGATGCCGACCGTCGGGCAGGCATCCGAATGCGCCACGAGCCGGAACGACTCCGGCACCTTGGCCATGTAGTCCCCGTGGCTCATCCACGTAATGCTCTGCTCCGGCAGGCCGCGGAACAGACGGCAATCGGTGTCAAACCAAGTCTCCGTCTTGCCGTACTCACGCGCGGTATCCTTACCGGCGGCGGTCACTTCCCCGCCGAGATACTGCGCCATGAGCTGGCAGCCGTAGCAGATACCCAGGATGGGGATGCCGAGCCGGAAGATCTCCGGATCGACCTGCGGCGAACCCTCGGCGTAAACGCTCTGCGGGCCGCCGGTGAAGATGATGCCGATGGGGTCAAAGGCGCGGATCTCATCCACGGTCATGGTGTTCGGCTTGACTTCGCAATAGACATTGCACTCGCGCACGCGGCGCGCAATGAGCTGGTTATACTGTCCTCCGAAATCGAGGACGATGACAGACTGATTCGGCATGGATGACGCTCTCCTTATTCGACAGTAACGGATTTCGCGAGGTTTTTCGGCTTATCGATCGCGCAGCCGTTGGCTTTTGCGACGTAATATGCAAAGAGCTGCAGCGGCACGATCTCCGCCGGGACGACGAACAGGTCGTCCATGCGCGGTACGAGGATCACATCGTCCGCCTCGGAATAGATGGCGCGATTGCCCTCGAGCGCCACGCCGAGCACGCGCGCACCGCGCGCCTTGACCTCTTTGACGTTGCTCATGGTCTTGTCAAACAGCGGCTCGTAGCATGCGACGGCGATGACGAGACGGTTCTCCTCAATGAGCGCGATCGTGCCGTGCTTGAGCTCGCCCGCAGCATAGGCCTCCGAGTGCAGGTAGGAGATCTCCTTGAGCTTCAAAGAGCCCTCCATGCAGACGGCGTAGTCCACATTGCGGCCGATGAAAAACAGCGACGGGTTATTCTTATAGCGCTCGGCAAGCTGCGCGATCTGCGGGTTGAGATCGATAGCACGCTGCACCATCTGCGGCAGGATCATGAGGTCATCCGTGAGCTTTGCCGCCTCTTCCCTGCTCAGGCAGCCGCGCTTTTCGCCCAGATAGAGCGCCAGCAGATACAGCACCGACACCTGCGTGGTGTAGCCCTTCGTGGTCGCAACGGCGATCTCCGGGCCTGCCCAGGTGTAGATGACATCGTCCGAGATGCGGGCGATCGTGCTGCCGACGACGTTGACGATCGAGAGCACATACGCGCCCTTGGACTGCGCCTCGCGGATGGCGGCGATGGTATCCGCCGTCTCGCCGGACTGCGAAATAATGATCATGAGCGTATGCTCGTCCACGATCGGGTCACGGTAGCGGAACTCACTCGCAAGGTCAGCATCGACCGGAATGTGCGTGAGCTTTTCAAGCGCATACTTGCCCGCCTGACCAGCGTAGAACGCCGAGCCGCAGGCCGTGATCATGATCTTGTTGAAGCCCATGAGCTGCTCGTCGGTCATCTTCAGCTCGTCAAACACGACGCGGTGATCTTTCACGCGCGGGTCGAGCGTGGACTTGATAGCGCGCGGCTGCTCCATGATCTCCTTGAGCATGAAGTGCTCGTAGCCGCCCTTTTCGGCAGCCTCGATGTCCCACGCGACGCGGGAGACGGGCTTCTGCACGGGCTTTCCGGTGCAGTCAAAGACGGTATAACCGTCGGCACGCACCTCGGCGAGCTCCCCATCGTCGAGATAGACCACATTTTTCGTGTGCGACACGAGCGCCGTCACGTCAGAGGCAAAGAAGTTTTCGCCCGCGCCGACACCGATGATCAGCGGGCAGCCGTTGCGCGCGAGGAACATCTGCTCCGGGCAGTCGGCGCACAGAATGCCGATCGCATAGCTGCCCTCCAGACGGCCAAGCGTCTTCATGACGGTGTCCTTCAGGTTGCCGTCGCCGGTGTAGTACATATCCAGCAGGTGAACGATGACCTCCGTGTCCGTCTCACTATGGAACTGAAAGCCCTTGGCCTGCAGCATCTCGCGCAGCTCCATGAAGTTTTCGATGATGCCGTTTTGCACGATGGCAAACTTGCCGTCGTTGCTCACGTGCGGATGGGCATTCGCCTCCGTCGGCGCGCCGTGCGTTGCCCAGCGCGTATGGCCGAGGCCGATATAGCCGTGAAGATCGCTACCGTCATGCGTTTTGGCCAGCAGATTCTTGATCTCGCCGCAGGCCTTGGCAAGCTCGATCGTGCTGCCGTCGAGCACGGCGATGCCGGCCGAGTCATAGCCACGGTATTCGAGCTTCTGCAGCCCTTCGAGAAGAATCGGCGCAGCCTGCTGCGCGCCGACGTATCCAACAATTCCACACATAGTCGGTTCTCCTTATAGTTCTATAAAAATCCGTCTTATCCTGATTCTATGCCGACACCCTGCAAATACGTACAGAATGCCAAAATAGCATGCTAAATTTTATACCGTTTGGCGGCTCGTGTCAAGTTTCGGTTTCACAGCACGCGTCCGGCGCATATTTATGCACACCGCTGTGACGGCATCGGGTGCACTTTTCACATCAGGTCTTGCAGAACGAGCGGAAAAACTGTAAAATACAGGTGAGAAAGAACGGAGGCGCAGCTATGGGATTCTTCAAAAGTAAAAAAGGCAGCATCATCAGCGATTATTTCAGTATAGAGACAGATCTCGGTCAGTTCAAGAAAGGCAATGCAGTGGACGTCGCGCTCTTCCCTGATCATCTCGAGCTGCAAAATGCCATCGGAAACAAGAAAACGGCGACGCTCGCCTACAGTCAGATCACCGATATTTTTTACGGCTCGAAAACGCAGCTGCAGCTCAAGGAGAAATCCCCCATCGCACGCGCGTTTGCCGGCGGGCTGCTGTTTGGGAGCACCGGCGCTTTTGTCGGCGCACTCAGCGGTCTCGGCAAAAAGGAAAAGAAGGTTCGGAAAATTGTCTTCATCATCAGCTACGTGACTGCGGACGGACAGGAGGCGTTCCTGCCGTTTGAGGACACAAGGCTGTACAAAGGGCCGAAGGTAGCTGCCAAGCTGCGGGAGCTCTGCGGCATCGAGCGCGTGCAAACGCAGGCGGCTGCGGCGTCCGTGACAAAGCTGTAACGCGGCCGTTGAGCCGGTTTTGAACTTAAACGAAAACCCACGGTGCAAATTGCACCGTGGGTTTTTCCGTTAACCGAAGAAACAGCCTCCGTTCCCCCGCATGTGCGGGGAAAAGCTCAGCGCCGTCTTCACCAGTTGCATCAACTTGGGATCACCCCCGCGTGTGCGGGGAAAAGCCGCTGGCCCACACATCTCTGCACAGCTGATAGGGATCACCCCCGCGTGTGCGGGGAAAAGCGGGAGCTGAACCCGACACCGGCAGAGAAAGAAGGATCACCCCCGCGTGTGCGGGGAAAAGGGCGATCTCCTCGGCGATGCTTGCCGGCGAGTAGGATCACCCCCGCGTGTGCGGGGAAAAGTCCATGCACCGGTTGTATACCTCCAGCAGCTGGGGATCACCCCCGCGTGTGCGGGGAAAAGTCACAGCGCCCTTACGCGCCCACGGCGAACCGGGGATCACCCCCGCGTGTGCGGGGAAAAGACTCCCGCCGGTATTACAAGCGTTAAATGCAAAGGATCACCCCCGCGTGTGCGGGGAAAAGATAGACACACGGCTGATAATTGAAAATAGCATAGGATCACCCCCGCGTGTGCGGGGAAAAGCACTGCTGCTGGATGTGGCGCTGTCGGCGATTAGGATCACCCCCGCGTGTGCGGGGAAAAGTTACGCCGCCCGGTCAGGACGCCGGAATTGGTGGGATCACCCCCGCGTGTGCGGGGAAAAGCAGCATCCGCAGCATATCATCGCTCAGGCCGAGGGATCACCCCCGCGTGTGCGGGGAAAAGCTTTTATTGATACGATAGTAAGCGGTGACACTGGGATCACCCCCGCGTGTGCGGGGAAAAGATACGGCGACGGCACAGCGCGCCGCCGCATCAAGGATCACCCCCGCGTGTGCGGGGAAAAGGTTGTGCTCGTGCCCGCAGCCGAGGCAGCTGTGGGATCACCCCCGCGTGTGCGGGGAAAAGTAAAGCATCGCGCAATACAGCGGCGCAATTTTGGGATCACCCCCGCGTGTGCGGGGAAAAGCGCGCAGCTTCGCCGGTCACGGCCTTTGCAAAAGAATCACCCCCGCGTGTGCGGGGAAAAGGCTTTTTCATGCGCGATCTGGCTGCCTTCCAGAGGATCACCCCCGCGTGTGCGGGGAAAAGACGGTAATGTTTCGCATTTACTCCGGCGCAATAGGATCACCCCCGCGTGTGCGGGGAAAAGGACCAGCGGGCATATATGCGCCGTTAAAAGCTGGGATCACCCCCGCGTGTGCGGGGAAAAGCCAAACACGCGCGGAGAGTTTCGGGAAGCCGTGGGATCACCCCCGCGTGTGCGGGGAAAAGATTCTCAAGGCCGGTGTAAGGGGCGAAGCTGAAGGATCACCCCCGCGTGTGCGGGGAAAAGCCGCTGAAAAAGAGCGCACAGGAATCCACGACGGGATCACCCCCGCGTGTGCGGGGAAAAGGCGTACTTCTCCCGCCGCTCGACCAGATAGCGGGGATCACCCCCGCGTGTGCGGGGAAAAGCGCAGCCGCTCGATTGCTTTCTCGTAAAATTCGGGATCACCCCCGCGTGTGCGGGGAAAAGCGTCCGGTGTGCCAGCACCGGGCGGCTATTTTGGGATCACCCCCGCGTGTGCGGGGAAAAGAGCTTGCCGATCTGGATTTTGACAAAAGCCATAGGATCACCCCCGCGTGTGCGGGGAAAAGTAATTATCCAGAACAATCATTCCTTTCGATTTAGGATCACCCCCGCGTGTGCGGGGAAAAGCTGGAAATTCCAGCAGCGTTATCCCCAGAACAGGGATCACCCCCGCGTGTGCGGGGAAAAGATTCGGACATCATCATTTTGCGTTCCTCCTTGAGGATCACCCCCGCGTGTGCGGGGAAAAGAAGGTGCCGGACTTGCGAAGGCGGCGGTACTTGGGATCACCCCCGCGTGTGCGGGGAAAAGACTAAAGAAAGCCTTAAAAAATAAGGACTTTTGATCCCATTGCCATCAGATTTCATTCAGTTTCTCATAGACCTGAAACGCTGCGATACAGTCCGGCAGCGCGCGGTGCTGCTGCGCATACTCGATGCCAAAATATGCAGCCAGCGTAGCCAGCCGATGATCCGGCAGGTCGGGAACTTTTCTGCGCGCCAGCTTCAGCGTGTCACGGATGCGCACATTCGGCAAGGAGAGCCCAAAGCGGGCACTTGCCTTTTTCAAAAATGCCAAATCAAAATCCAGATTATGCCCCATTACAGGGCTTTGACCGACAAATGCCCAAAACTGCTCCAACAGCGGCTGCAGCGCAGTCCCCTGCGCCGACACCGCATCTTGCGTGATGCCAGTCAACGTCGTAATCTCTGCAGGGATTGGCTGCTCAGGCCGCACCAGTGCCGAAAACGTATCCGTGACCTGATGATCGATCACACGGATCGCACCCAGCTCCAATATTTCGCTCTTGTCGCAGTCAAGTCCTGTGGTTTCCACATCAATCACAACATAGCCGAGCTGCTTGGCACGACGTTGCTTGGCCGACTGCTTGTTTCGATCCATTTGGATGATTGCCGCCTTGCTCAGCGGCGGCTTCTCCCCTTCCGGCAGCGGCGTTGCAAGCGGGCGGCGCATCAGCGTGATGCCCTCATAGTCAGCGGGCTGCCACGTCGTGTTATGGACATGAAACGACATCCGCTGCTCGTTATTTGCCGAGTACACCATTGTTGCCCGTCCTCTGAGAAGATGCTTGCAGATCCGTTTCCACAGTTCCTCCCGTACACGGGGATTCAGTTGGCCGACATAAACACCGGTATTAATCTCCAGCAGCCATTTTGACAGGTCACCGCGCAAACGCGGCGGGCAGTCCGTCACCGTCACGACGATCATGGTTCACCCTCCGCACCGTACAGGCGGCCATTGGCGACCTGACCGCGCCTATCGTCCCAAAGATAGACCGCATTGTCTTCCTCAGACAGTTCATCGCTGTCAGAGAGCAGGGCTCGAATGTCACGCACCATCCGCTCCATAAGATGGTGCTGAACCATGGCATCGCGCGTTCGACGGCGCATTTCACTGCCGATGTTTTCGCTGTCGACCGTGGCCGCCAGTTCAAACGCCAGTGGAATCGTAATGTCCGCCTTGTACAGATCCGCAATGTCATAGACGAAGGAGCATTCATGTCCGGTATGGACAAACCCCAGTCCCGGAGAACAGCCGAGCGCCTGGATGACCGCATGCGCCGCGCCGTATAGGCAAGCGTGTCCGGCAGACAGCGCCTGATTGACGGCATCGCCGCCGTCAAAATTCTCCGGGTCATATGTCCGACCGCTCCACGGAACATTCCACTTCTTTGCTGCATGCCGGTAGACACTGCGAATGCGCGCACCCTCTCTGCCGCGAAGCTGCTGAAGCGTCAATGAGGACACATCCTCACCCGGAAAGCGCATACTGTACATCTGCCGCACCACACCGAGGCGTAAACGCGTATTGCTGACCAAGGCGGCCTGCCGGATCAGCAGACCTGCCTTGTGCGTCAGCGCCCGACCGCCGGCATAATAGCGCACGCCGTGCTCCCCTACCCAGAGAACACTGACGCCTGCGTCACCAATGAGCTCCATAGCGCGATGCGTCATCTTTGTCCCCGGTCCGAGGAGCAGGACACTAATCGCTGCAGCGGGCACAAAGACCGTCCCGCGGTCATCCGTCACGGTAATGGCGCTGTCCTGACGATTCAAAACACAGTGCTCAAAGTAGAGAAATGTCATGCGATCACCGATCTGCGGCAGCGCCTGAAGCTCCGGGCGGATCATACCGGGCAGGTCAGCCATGCGACTGCCCTGCCCCGACCAATGTCATGAGCCCTGCGCCATAGGCCTTGCCTGAGCCGATGCCGCGACAGAGTGCAGCACAAAAACGCTCCGGGTCTTGAACCTCCAAGATTCCCTCATAGGTAACAGCCAAGAAGGTCACGCGGCTGCCAGTACCGCCTTTCTTAAACCGATACCACTTCACGTTTGTAACCGTGAACGCATCATCCTGCAAGGCGAAACCATGCTTTTCGCTCTGCTTTCGCAGCCACGCAAGCTGATGCTCCGTGGTGCTGTGCGCGCAGACGCGCCCACGCTGCCCCGGTCCTGCAGGGACACTGTATGTCGGGTTTGCACACAGGCGAAACTGCCAGCGGCTGCCCGGCAGAATGCGGGAGAGCAGCGGATCATACGACTTTGTCTGCCAATGCTCCCCCGGCGGCGCGAACTGAGCCGCAGCCTGCGTGAGATCCGGCGGTGTCTCACTGAGGAGCAGAAGATATTTCTGACCGGCGCGGCTGTCGATCCGCCAGAGGTTTCGCTGCCTCGGGCCGGGAAACGCCACCTCGATCGCCCCGTGAAATTTGCTCGGCGACGCCAGCGCAGCCAGCGTCTGACGATTTTTCTGATCCAAAAGCATTTGCGTCAGGTACATATCGCATCCTCCAATTCCGCCATGGGATCATGCTCCGCAGCGCCATGCAGCACGCGTTCGGTCACGCGGCGGTATGTATACTCCCGGCGCGCCGGATCAAACGACAGCGGAACGTCGCGTACAAGCCCGCCCGGCTCACCTGCCGCAGCGTCCAGCACAAGGCGCGTTGCGCCCGGCGGTGCATCGGCGCGCAGCGCCGCCTCCAGCGGCTCATCCGAAATCTTCAAAAATACTCTGCCGACCGGCGGACAGGAGCGGCGACCAAGATACAGCGGGAACGCCGGAGCTTGCAGCGCCTGCGCGATCCGCGCGAGCAGCGCACGATCATCGCTTTCCAGCCCGGCCACAAATTCCGCATCCGCAAGATAGTAGCGGTAGGTCACATACGGCGTGCCCTTTTCCGGCCGCGCCGTATGAAAATCACGCAGCAGCGCACCCTCGCGGTCAACGCGCACACCAAAGCGGAGACCATTGAGCGTCTGCAGCGCTTGGCGATCCTGCCGCGCGATGCCCAGCGCCGCCGCGACCAGACCGATCACGCCGCTCTTGCTCGGCTCACGTCCGGTGCGCCGCACATCGAATTTCGAGTCCGTCCCCCAAGACTGCATCGGGCCGGCCAAGCGCAACAGCAGCGTACTCATTGCTGCTCCTCACCGCCCTGCAGCCACGCCTCCAACGCATCCAGAAGCGCATTCACGGAGCACGGCTCGGCCAGAGCCTCCAGACCGCTGCCTACAGCGAGCGAAAGCACCGGCGCAGAGGCAAAATCTGCATATGTCTCCTGCGCGTAAGTCACCAGCGCGCGGATCGAACCGTCCACATAACCGGAGTTCCCCGCACGAACAGGTTTTTCAAATGCGCCGGCCAGATTGATGGGCTGGTCCTTGCGCACGGTCACGTACACAGCATCCGGCCGCGTCCAGTTGGCAAACGTATTCTGCTTGCCGGTGGGCATACTGCGAATGAACGCATCCACGAACGCGCGCACCGCCTCGGGCGTCTTTTGACCGAGCATTTTCCGGAGGTCTTCAACGTTCACGGTCGCATAGCGATACAGCGTGGACGAATTGAATTCCACCGTGCCCAAATGCCCCGCACCGGCATTGTCCTCCGGCGCACAGTCGTCGACAGCAGTGAAATAATCATACTCGTTCTCCACGGCATGCGTCGAGATCGCGTGCGCGACCTGTGCCGCTGCGTCGAAATTCAGGCACGGATCGTCGGCAACCATGCGTCCGAAGAGCGCCAGATCTACCGTAGGGAGCGTCTTGAGTGCCGCTTGGCAGGCCGCTTTGTCGAGCTTACCGTCCTCCGGCTGCAGCGCGATCTCCGCCAGCGCCTGGATCTGACCGGGGCTGACGAAAAACAGCGCACCCGTTTTGAGCTTTTCCTTATCTTCTTTGACCTTCACGCCGGCTGCCTCCAGCACCTTCTGCGCCAGCTGCTGCGCCTTTTTCTCAGAGAGATCGGGCTGCAGCTCCAGAATCTTTCCGGCGATGAGATCGACCACCAGTTTCGTCCGCTGGCCGACATCGCCCACCGAGAGCATCTCCCGGAATTTCAGGCGCATGGCGTGCTTCCACGCCTGACTGGACACTCTGGCGCGCGTCACGCCGCCATAGACAGCGGTCTTTGGACTGCCGGTATCGTCACGGTTCACACAGCTCGGCGGAACGGTCTGAAGTACATGGACGTCTACGTAAATTCTCTCGTTGTTATGCATGGTCGTCATCCTTTCCCTGTTCTGTCCGGAACGCATTCCGGTAAAAATCCTGTCCCCAGCGCAGACGAACTCTTGCAGCTCCATCCGGCGTCTGGAATTCATACAAATCTCCGGCCAGCTCCACATAGTCCAGTGGAATGTCCTCGCTTCTCAGAAGCTGGATCAGTCCACGCAGGTGGTGCAGGCACTCCGGCATACTCCGCGCAGTGGCAAAGGCATTGAATCTCCGCTGCACTGCCTTGAGACGATCCGTGTCGTTTCCGGCAAGCTTGCGGATTGCCATGCCCAGCCGCTGCCCGTCCGCGTGCATCGACCGCCGCGCGCCCTGCTGATGCAGCGCATACAGCGTCAGCGCGCCCGACACCGCCCATTCAGCCCATGTGGGCTCGCCGGTGCTGCTCATCAGTTCCTCCGGAAAATCCCGAAACAGCAATCCCCAGAGCTCCGGCAGGTCTCCGGGCGCTTTTCCGATGCCGCGGCGCAAATTTGCCAGATCCGCGCGGATCTGGTGCGGATTAGGCTCGTGCTGCCACGATTCCAGCCGTCTGCGCACGTAGCTTTTCACCTTCGCTTTTTGATCACTCATCAGCTACCTCCTCATTTGGTCTCATTATTTGAAAGCACTTACGAACGCTCCCTACGAAACGGTCATATTCTGTGGACGATGACAGGAAACTCTCTCGATCCGTCTTCTTGTCCTTTATCCACCGTCCTGTAAACGCTGATTCACCCGCATTTTGCACCATCTGCTTGCCCTGTTGCAGCGCAATTCGGTAACCCGTTTCATGCCATTGCAAGGCTTTTTCGGCACGCAGTTCCTCAGTATCCCCCAACACCGGATCAATGGAGCAAAGCCAGTTGCGAAACGGCAAATCAACCGCAGCATAAAATTCCTGTGCTGCACGTCGAACACTCGCCGCCTGCGTTGCACTGTCCGGCAATCCGCCTTCAGCTTTGAATATTCCTTCTGCAAGCTTGCCGACGAACCACGCGGCGCGTTCTGTCTTCTCAATTTCCTGCCCAATCAGCGCAGACCATATCTTGCCGCCATCATCTAAGAGATCGACCCGAAAATCCAGATAGTCCCGCAGAATATCCTCCACAAAGAAATCCTTATCGCCATACTTGACCCCGGCGGTACGAAAATGGATCATCTGATCCCGCTCCAAAACACGTTCTTTTTTGAGCAGTGTGATCCAGCGTACGGTTCCCGGAGCCCTGCCTGTGCCCTCCGCTCCCATAATGATGCCGAAATCACGCCACATCAGCCGGTCCGGATCCATGCGCTTCGGTTGATCATAAGGCGGCTCGTTGGCCTTGCCTTTTCTTCGCTCCCAAACGGTCATCTGCTCAGCCGTCGCATTGATTTTCTGGAAGAAATCACCGCCGAGAAGGCGATAGCCGGACACGCCGTTTTCATCCCGCTCAAGCAAAAGACGGCGAGATTGCAGCGTTAGAAGTTCCGCTTGGTTATCAGGAATCACGATCTCTGTTCGTTCGTCACACTTTGGTCGCTCTCGTTCCCAAACGGGGTGCGGTTCGGTCCAGATCGTCCGATCTTCCCGCAACAGCACAAGGTTGAGCATCAACGTCTCAAAGAGTGTACTGCCTTCAGCAAAAAACAGCCCCAGCTTACCGAGCCAGCCAGCTCCGGGGGAAGGCAAGCCTTTTCCCTTTGGCTTTGCCGACGTATCATCAAACCCATTCAAATACAACAGCCAGCGTGCTGACTCCGCATAGCTCAGATGCGCTTTCTGAGAGCCCGCTCGAACCGGAAACAGACGAACCTTGTTGCTGCTCTCCGAGAGCTCACCATTCAGTTTTGCAGCGGTATAAGCCGTCCCCACCGCCGCAGCCGGGACTTGATAAAACGGATGCTCCGGATGGAAAAGCCAGAAGCGATCCTTCCATGTCTCCAGGTACGTCCGGATCGGCTGCACCGGAAAACGACCGGCGTTCCACAACGCCTGCCAGCGACGGATGGCAGCCGCGCGGTCCTCGATTGGGTCATCCTCACCCTCCGGATCTACGCGGTAAAAGACCGTCTGCAAAATTGCCAGCAGTAAGCGCAAAAGCGCCACATCCTGTGTCGGAAGTTCGCCCGCCAGCCGCTGATACCGGTGGCTGTTTAAGAGCACCTGCATCAGCGAACACTCAACGACCGCACAATCCTCGGTCATCACCCGAATCCACGGTTCATCCAGCAGATTGAATTCCATTTGTTCCATGCGTCTCCTCCTCTTCTGTTAATCCGACTTGCGGGTCATATCGCAGTGTCTTACCGGCCAGCTGTGCTGTACCGTCCGCATCTAATATCAAAAACAGTTCACCTTCCAGCATCGGCGCCTGCAGCCACAGCGGCAGCGACTGGCGTGTTTGATCCTCAAGCGCTTTCAGCACTGCATCCACACAGTACCGCGCGCTGAAATGCGACGGCAGCCGCAGACGCTGCGCCGCGACCCAGCGTGCCTCATCGGCGCTCGGCTGGGTATCCGCACGCAGACACATCCCCTTTTGTTCCCCGGAGAGCAGCAGCATTCCGTCTTCCGACCGCTGCACGACCAGTACCTCAACGGCTGCAGTCCCGTCACGGACTGCCGCCTGCGCCTGCAGATCTGTAAACTGATTAATATTGTCCATCATGCCGACTAGTGAATCATAGTCGTCACACTGTGCCAGCAGATAGGCTTCCGCCTTGCGCTTTTGGTGCTTTTGCGCATATTGATAGGCCTCATATGCAGCGCCGGTCTCCTCATCCGACTCCGGCGGGAAGCGCATCGCATCATAAGTCCGCTGCACCAGCGGAGAAATGTCCTCCGGCAAATGAATGTGCTCCGGCAGCAACCGCCGCGTACGCAGCAAGAGGTATTCGCCGTACACAGCCTTGCTCCCGGCGTCCAGCTCTCCAAGCGCCCCCATGACCAGGCAGCGCGGCATTTCCAGCCCCTGCGGTCTGATACGGGTATGCCGGTGCAGACGGCCGATGCGCTGCAGCAGCAGATCCATCGGGCACAGATCCGTGATCAACAGATCAAAATCCAGATCCAAAGACTGCTCCAGCACCTGTGTGCCGATCACCAGCACACCGCGCCGCATTTGCACATCTGTGTTTTTGCCGACACGCCGCAAAATTTCCTGCTCATGCTCCAGCCGATCCGGCGCTAGAAAGCGGGAGTGATCCATCAAAATCACCGCATCCGGGTAAGCTTGCCGCAGCACCTCACGCAGCATCTGTGCACGCTTGACCGTATTGACGATCAATCCGACGCAGCCGCTCTTGAGCGCCTCGCCCGCCGCCGCAAGCGCCAGCTCCTGCTCCACACGCTGCACACAGACATCTCGGCTGCACCCCTGCGCAGAGACGGCAGCCATATGTACCGTCTTATTCTCCGTCCAGCTCAGCAACGGATAGTCCTGACACGCGGCGATCGCCGTATCTACAGGCTTTTTCCCCCCGAGATAGGCGCGCAGCAATTCTGCCCTGCGCTGCCCCGGGAGTGTGGCCGACAGCAAAATAACCGGCACATGATAAGCGCCCAGCCAGTTCAGCACACGATCCAGATAGGTATTCATATACGCATCATAGGCATGGCACTCGTCCAGAATAACCACCTTGCCGGTCAGACCAAGCTGGCGCAGCATCACATGTTTTCGGTTCAGCGCAGCCATGAGCAGCTGATCCACCGTGCCGACCACCAGATTTGCCAGCAGCTTCGTCTTTCGGCCGCGGAAGAAGGCATGTGTCTGCAGCGGGTCGGCATCCGCTTCGCCCTGCTCGATCTGCACGTGCCCGGATTCCAGACACGCAAATTCCGCGTTCAGCTCTGCCTGACCGTGCGCCAGCTCCACTGCAACTCGGACCGCGTCCGGCTGATGCCGCGCCCACTGTGTCATACGGGTAAACATTGCATTGGACGTCGCCTGCGACGGGAGGAAAAACGCAGCGCCGCCCAGGCCAAAACGATTCATCAGAATTTCTGCCGCAGCCAGTGCCGCTTCCGTCTTGCCGTGTCCCATCGGCGCTTCAAGGATCATCACGCCCGGTGTTTTCACCGTCCCCGCAACTTGCTCCATCTGCTGCTGGACGAGATTTTCCGAAAAGCCGAAGCGCCGCTGAAAATAGTCCGCCGTGCTCCAGTCGGCAGAGACTTGCCACGGCCGCGGCAGATCCAGTTTCTGCAGCGCTCGCTCAGCGCGGCGTGGGTCATACCGATCCGGCTGCGCGTCCATGGAGATAAGCGGGAAATAGGCCGTATTGCTGGCGATCCAGTCCGCCATGATCACCAAGCCGCTCAGCGCCATCTGCACCGGCACCGAACACGGAGCATCGCGCGCCGGACTCCCGCACCCAAGCTCATCCTCTGCCCAGCGGATAATATGCCGCTGGACAGAACCCCACAGCGTATCACTGTCACCAGAACGGCTCCAACCGAACGCACTGGGCGCCTGCTCTCGATAGCTGGTAAGCATATAGTCTTCGGTCCTGCCATGATGTGCACCGACGACAGCCGCAAGGTCATCCGTGAACCCTTCGCTGCGCAGGATCTCAGCGCCGGCTGCAGCATGCGGAACATTCACATCGAGCTGCTTTCCCTTTTGAAACCGGATCTCCAAGCCGGCCGCTTCCAAGCGTTGACGCAATTCCAGCTGCTCAAGCGTGATTTTGCGCTGGAAATTTGGGGTTGCTTTCCCGATATCGTGCAGCAGCGCCGCCCTAATCGCCAGACGGAAAAACTCCTCCCGTTGCAGGCCAAGGCTCACGCAATACTGCTCCGGCAGCCAGCGAGCCATCAGATATTCCATGACTGCCGCCGTATCGCGCAGATGGATTAGAAGCGGCAGCCAAAGCTGCGCGTCATCCGGCGCGGTCTTGGCGACCAACGCACGCACGGCGCACGCAACGCGTTCCGCTTCATCCGCCGTATCATAACTGCGTTCGGTGCTAATGCTGTTAACTGCCTCATAGGTCATGTTTCATCACATCTTTCTCGCCAAAGCAAAAATGGTTGACTGTTCCAATTATACATCCGCATCATTTGCAACACAAGGTATTTCGGCATGCGCAGACAAATTTTCCGCATATACAGCGCGCTCCGCTCAGCCGGTTATTTATTGAGCTTCAATAGCTCGATCAAGACGCCAATAGGCAGGAGCACCAGAAACAGCAAAACGTACATACCGTGCATCTCCTTTCCGGGTCAAATCATCCGCGCGCATAGCGGAACCGTTTTCTGTCTCTAATATACAGCATCATATGTCCAATAAAACGGTCACTGAAAGCAGAATACGAGAAAAAAGAGCTTGCAGAAATTGCATATTGCCGCACTGCATACTTCCGCATGCTCCGCAAAAAATAGGAGCGGGTCAAGAAACCCAAACCACGAAAAGGAGATGGAAAACGAAATGGCTACTTCCAACAGCAACAATCTGGTCAACCCCAATGCCCGCGAGGCGATGAACCGCTTCAAAATGGAGGCCGCCGCCGAAATGGGCGTAAACCTCAAGCAGGGCTACAACGGTGATCTGACGTCCCGTCAGGCCGGCAGCATCGGCGGTCAGATGGTCAAAAAGATGATCGCCGCATACGAAAACGGCATGCAGTAAGCTGCTGATCATCCTGAGCAACAAAAAGCAGGGCCGCGGAATTTCCGCGGCCCTGTTGCCGATGATCCACTGTGCAGCTGTTGCATGAACTCAATGCCATGCAGCCAGATATCGGGATCAGCCAAATGCATGGATGCAACGAACACAGTGACCACCATGGCACTCACCCTTGTCGTCAGCCATGTTGCGAACAGAAACGTCCGCTTCAATCTTCTTGACCTGAGGCTTTTCGTAACTCATAGCACATTCTCCTTTCTTAATTTTATATATCAGATGTGTGGAATGTAGTCTCACATATTGCATTATTCCAGATTTTCGATAACAGCGTCAACACTCACACCTTGTATATAATGCGCATACCTTGCTTTTGCACTTTTGCAGAAATGTTCGTCTACGTATTCCAAGTCTCCGTGCACAAATTGCATCATTGCCGGACAAACATCGCAGAAGTCATAAGCTTTGCATTTGAGGCACTTGTATTCCGGGGAGGCTTTCATTTTTGGGTATTGTCGGAAGCTGCCCCAAAGCTCTTCAAAATTGTCTCTTGTCAATCTGCGTCCAACGTGCCTAAAAGACATACACGGGCTCATGCTCCCGTCAAAATTAATGGTGCAGCTGGCTCTGCCGAGTTTGCATCTGAACAGCGGTCTTTCTTTTTGCAGATCAACCAACTCCACATCATAGTCTTCCCCAAATGTTCTTGGACGCTGCGCAAATTCCCCAAACTCGTACTTTAAGGAATCGGCCAGCGGAACGCTGAACTGCCGAACGCAATCGTCGTTGTCAATGGTTGGAAAAATTTCAAACCCGGTGCGGAAAGGGATTTCAAACTTTTCTGCGATCGCTTTTATCTGCGGCAGCTCGGAATAGTAGAGATTGAGCACAGGCGCCTTGACAGACACCCTCACCCCCGCATCAAGCAACGCTTGAATGTTGTGCAGCACTTTGTCAAAAGCTCCGGACACTCCCGTAACTTTTTTGTATGTCTCTTCGCACGAACCATACAAAGATATGTCCACCAGCAATGGCGGATATTTTGCAAAGGTGCGGATGATCTCATCATTGATCAGCGCCCCATTCGTGTAAAGCTCAACAATAAATCCTTTTTTCTTGGCATAGAGATAGATATCCAGAAAGTCCTTTCGGGTAAATATGTCTCCACCCGTAAGCGTGAGAAAAAGAACTTCCTTTTCAAACAGGATGTCAATGATTTCAATGATCTCATCATAGCTGAGCTCATTGGAGCAGTGGTGATCGTGCAAATAACAATGCACACAGTTAAAGTTGCATTTGGGAGTTATTTCAAAAATCACAGAATAGAGCTGATGGTTTTGCTCCCAGACCGTTCGCTTATCCGTAGCAAAATCCAGCACCTGCATTTTAACTCTGTCACTAAAATACTCGTCCATGATCTTACACCTCCACAAACTGCCGGGCAATCAACGTGTCAATAAACTCGCTGATATCTTCGTATAGCTTTTGATCATCAACATCATCTACGATTGCAGCTTTCATCAATGCTGTCAGCTCTTCTGCGCTTCGTTTCCCGTCGATATTGCTCCATATAAACATACCGGTCTCGTTGATCTCATATAGTGCGCATTTATCGCCGGAATAGTTATCGGAAATATCGATCAAAAAAGAGGACCCGTGAATTTTTCGCGCCACGATATTGGGGTTTTTCTTAATCGCCATGTTGTTTACTCCTCGTAAATTCTCAATGAGATACTTTCCTTAGGGAAAAATCCCCGCAGTGAGATTCAAAGCTGGAAATCTGCACTCGATGAATTTGTGCCGAGGCAACGCCGCAAAGCACTGCCCCGGCTCGCATTCAGTGGTTTTCAGGGCAGAAAACGTCTCAGGCAATGATTTCGTCGAAGATGTCAAATACACACTGATAATACATCTGCTCTTCCTCTAGCTTCTGCTTACTCTTTCCAATGTTGGCAATACCAGCGCCAATGATAGACCCCATCTTATAGCTCATAGGCTTGCCCTTGCGGTCCTGCTTTGCAAATTCTGCACGCTCTGCTTTCGCCATCTGCTTGCTCTGACCAAAGTCATTCACGGAAACGAATGCGTATGTGCCCTGGCGACCAACTCGAATGCAAAACTTGAAGTAATCGTTGCGGTGTTCGGGATGGTACAAAACAATGCAATCTTCAACCGTAGAATTGAACAGGCCGCCGGATTTCACCTGCTCGTCATAAAATGCAACAGGAATCCCCATGGTCTGCGCGCATTCCTCAATAGCATCCTGCACGACCTGCAGAGTGATTCCATCGCCATCCTTATAGCGAACCGAAGGGCGAAATTCTCCTAAAACATCAGCTTTGATCATGTCTTTCTCTCCTTTGTATATTCAATATCGCCAGTGACGTTTACTGCGAGATGCTGTAGTTGCCGAAAAATTCTTACGGTAACATTAGGTAAGTGCTGCGGAAATTCTGTGTCTATTGCCAGCGGAAATCTCGAAATTATTGTAGCCATGCTGATTTAGCGCACTTTGGAGACTTCAAATATCCCTGCACATCATTGGCCTCAGCTTTATTCAACAATTCTTGGCCTAATAGGGTGCGTCCTCCTCATAATTAAGCGCACTTGTGTAAAGATTTTTAACGCGGGTATTGAAGATCACTTGAATAATGATAGCCATGGCAATAATGCTTAGAACAAGAAGCGCGCAGGATACCCATATTGGCATGTACTCCGGCCCAAATGCAATTAACTTGCTCTCGATGAAGAAAATTATTTTATCAGCGAGCCGTAGTACCAGGAATGCGCAGATGCCGCACAGCACATATGCTTTAACATCGCTGCGTGAAAAAGGCGCAAATGCTTTTTCCAATTTCCGAATGATCCACCATGAAAGGAATGGCACAAAGCAGGCAATAGCATATCCCAAATCAAATACCCATACCACCTCCCCATAAGTCATAAGGAGTCTAAACATTTGCACAAGGTAAGCAAGTGCAATAATCATGTTTGGAAGCATCCAAAGAATGCAAAAATTCTTACTTCTTGTTTTAATAGCAACAACAAACGTTGCCATTTTCCATCCGCTTAAAATCGCTGTAATAATTGACGGCATATAATTCCACAATGTTTGTGGAATGAAATCGTAATCGTACATTGATGGAAATAGTATCCACAACAGTTGACTGCCCCACAGCTTCCAAAGCAGTGTGACAACTATAGGCGCCAGCAGCAATCCCCAGTTCTCCTTGATTTCTCGAACAAATGGATTTTGAATACGGACTTTTTGGACGGGCGTGGAAGAATCCGATGTGTTCTCCCCATTTGCATTTGCTCCATTTGCCGCTCTCCCTTTTAGCCTTCTCCACTGGACAATGCACCCAAGGATGCCAAGGATCATAGTCCCAATCAGAATGAAGCCCGTCACTTCATCGCCAAACATCAGCGCCAGAAGCACATCGGAAGCATCCTCATCATGAACAATGCCGCAGCCACCTACCGATGCAATGAAAGCACCCGAAAAAGCGGTTATGATTATAAAAGAATAGTCATAGATCTTAACTGTAATTATGCTTATGATCAATGCGATAGCGGTCGCAATTGTAATCAGTGTTGCGCTCTCCATGCGATCTGCCATCTGCAGAAGGGTCGCCACCAAAAAGAATGACGATAGAAAAGCGTTTATTACAGCACAGAGCTTATCGTTTATGACAGATATAATCGCGCACAAAACGGCGCACATGATGATGATCGCGGTTGTCTCATCATCTAAGCCCCACAACCCGACTGTCATGAAAATGACTACAAAAGAGCAGATAGAGCCCCAAATCAAGCCCAAAGCCGCGGAACATACCTTGCGGATATAAATCCCGCCAAAGCAAATGACGAGTCCAACAACAAGAAGCAAGAAATTAAGTCCCATTTTCATCCTCCAATATGTTCTCCATTTTTTCTGCAACAAAGCATTCGTTTCTGCCCTGCGCAGTGCCCGGTGTCTTCAGAGCATCGATGTCACTTTGCATCTGCAGCCATATCAGTCTGCAACGGCACAAATACGCTCCACTTCTCAGAGGGCGATCATCGTCCGCTTCCTTTTCTCCACTGCGTTTTGGACATATATCACACAGCTCTCGCAACACGTTGCATTTTATCAGGTCATACGTACTGTTTCCAGGGTTCCTACATAACTCACCAATTTTTCGACAGAATCCGCATTGATTTGACATTGACGCCCTATGTTGTTGAGGGCACGTCATTTTAGACAAGCACATTTATGGGTGACACACATATAAAGTTCAAAAAAAGCAGGGCCGCGGAATTTCCGCGGCCCTGTTTTATCTGAGCGATGATACACATTTCATTTCCCGGGATAAGCGGCGAAAAATGCCTTGATCGTGTCCGCCGGTGCGGTGCACGAACCCTGGATCATGGTGGGCTTGCCGCCGCCGCGACCGCTGATGGCCGCGTTGATAGTCTTTGCCTCGGCACGCAGATCCAGCGTGCGGCTGCCGATGATATAGCGATAGCCATCCGCGTTGCTGCCGGTAAAGGCGGCGCAGACGCCGCCTGCGAGCAGCATACCGGCATTGACAAATTCGCGCATGGCGACCGGATCGTCAAAGCGATCGATGACGCAGATACTGCCGGGCGTCTCGTGCAGCTGCTGCAGGCGCTGCGCGTTGAGCCGGTGCTCAAGCTCTGCGGCCGCAGTCTTGAGCTGTGCGATCTCGTCAAGCAGGCGCTGCACAGCCGGAACAACGTCCGACTGCCGTACGGACAGCTGCGCCGAGAGCGCCGCGATCTGCGCGTTCTTTTCCCGATAGTCCATCTCCGCGTCCGACCCGCACAGGATCGTCACACGGATGCCGCCGCGATGACGCATGACGGACGTGAACTTGATGACTCCGATCTCGCCTGTGCAGGACACGTGCGGCGCGCAGCAGGCGCAGACATCATAGCCCTCGACAGTCACGATGCGCACATTCTCCGTGAGGTCAAGCTTGCTGCGGTAGGTCATCTGCGCGAGCCGCTCCGGCGACGGGTACTCCGTGCGGATCGGTACGTTGCGGTACACGGCTTCGTTGGCAAGCTGCTCGATGTGCATGAGCTGAGGCCACGTGAGCTCACCGTTATAGTCCATCGTGATCGTGTCTTGCCCGAGGTGGAAGCCGACGTTATCAAGGCCGTATTCGCTGTGGATGAGCCCCGAGATGATATGCTCGCCGGAGTGCCCCTGCATACGCCGGAAGCGCTGCGGCCAGTCGATCTCTCCGCGCACCTGCGCACCGGGCGTGAGCGGTGCGTCGGTATAGTGCACGATCGCCTCCTGCGTGATCTGAACATCCAGCACGCGCGCACCGCCGAGCACGCCGGTATCCGCCGGCTGCCCGCCGCCCTCCGGGAAAAACAAGGTCTGGTCCAGCACCACGGCATAGCGCTCGCCGTCCGCGTCGCAGCGGAGCACCGCGGCGGTAAAATCGCGCCGATGGCTGTCCAGATCGTACAGTTTCTTGGTCATGGTCATATCCTCCATTTCTCGAAACAGTATATCAGCATTTTTCGTCGAACTCAACCCTTGCATATTTCTGTCGGTTATCGTATGCTTGTCACAATAACAGGAAAAGAGGATACTTATGAACCAGAAACTCAGAAACCTTGTCTACACCGCCATGCTCATGGCGCTGTGCTGCGTGGCAACGCTCGTCATCAAGATCCCGACCGTCACCGGCGGCTATCTCAATGCCGGCGACATCGTGGTCGTGCTCGCCGCCCTGCTGGCCGGTCCGCTCTACGGCGGCGTTGCTGCGGGCTTCGGCTCCGGCCTTGCAGACGTGATCTCCGGTTACATGAGCTACGCCCCCGGCACGCTCGTCGTCAAAGGATGCGCCGCTGTGGTCGCGGCGCTGATCTTCCGCGCCTGCCGCAAGAAAAGCTTCGGCTTCGCGCTGCTGAGCGCCATCTGCGGTGAGATCATCATGGTTCTCGGCTACTTCGTGTTTGAGGACTTCATCCTCGGTTACGGTCTGGCCGCCGCCGGCGAGATCCCGGGCAACGCCTGTCAGGCTGCCGTCGGCGTTGCGGGCGGTCTGGCGCTGTACTTTGCACTGAGCAAGGTTCCGCAGCTGCGCGAATTCGCCGAATCCGTGTCGGCAAAGAAAGAAAAATAAGCTTTCAGGCGCAAAACAGCCGCTCCCGGTCGGGAGCGGCTCAATTTATCAAAAAACCTCGTAGAGTTTCGCCGCCGGAGCGGCGAAAGAAAGTCCAATCATTTTCTTCGGCGACATGTGCGTCGAAGAAAATACCTCTCGGCCTGCAAACGTGCGAGCCGTCCGCCTCTGGCGGACGGCGCGTGCGCTGCAGTCAGGCCGCAATCCCCTTTGTCAAAAAAGTAGTACTTTTTTGACAGCCTCAGCCGCTCCCGGTCGGGAGCGGCTGTTTTTATTATCGCTTTTCATACCACGCGCACACGGATGACCTCCGGAATACGGTCGATCCTTGCGATCTGGTCATCATCAAGGCAGCCGTTGAGATCCATCATGGCATAGGCGTACGCGCCGTAGGCCTTGTTGATCATGTTCTCCACGTTCAGGCCGGTGCTGCAGGCGATCTCGAGGAACTGGTTGAGCATCGTCGGCACGTTCTGGTGCAGGATGCACACACGGCTGACACCCATGCGCTCGAGCGTCGCATCCGGGAAGTTGACGGAGTTTTTGATGTTGCCGTTGGCGAGGTAGTCATACAGCTCGCGCGCGGCCATGACCGCGGACTTTTCCTCGCTCTCGGGTGTGCAGGCGCCCAGATGCGGCAGGGCAATGATGTTATCCACACCGACGACCTTCTCGTTCGGGAAGTCCGTGACATACTTGCCGACGCGGCCGGAGGCGATAGCGGCAAGCATGGCGTCGTCATCCACGATCTCGGCGCGCGACTCGTTGATGATGCGCACACCGTCCTTCATCTTGGAAAACGCCTTGGCATCGAGCATATGGTACGTCGTGTCCGTATACGGAACGTTGATGCTGATATAGTCCGCTTTGGCATAGATGCCGTCGAGATTCACCTCGTGCTTGACATCACGCGACAGACGCCACGCGGCATCCACGGACAGATACGGATCGTAGCCGCAGACATTCATGCCGAGCGACACGGCGGCGTTTGCGATCAGCGCGCCGATCGCGCCGAGGCCGATCACCCCAAGCGTCTTGCCCATAAGCTCGGGGCCTGCAAACTGCGATTTGCCCTTTTCAACGAGCGCGGGGATATCCTTCCCCCGTCCGTTGAGCCCCTTGACCCAGTCGATGCTGCCGAGCACATCACGCGACGAGAGCACGAGCGAGCAGAGGATCTGCTCCTTGACCGCCTCAGCGTTCGCGCCGGGCGAGTTGAAGACAACGATGCCGCGGCGGCAGCACTCTTCCAGCGGGATGTTGTTCGTGCCGGCACCGGAGCGCGCGATGGCGATCAGGCTCGGCTCGAACGCGTAGTCATGCAGGTCTGCCGAACGCAGGATCAGGCCGTCCGGATCGGAAACGTTCTCCCCGACGGTGCAGCCGCGCGCTTCGAGCTTCTGCAGGCCGCAGGGAGAAATATGGTTCATGGTCTTTATGTTATACATGGTGTTCCACCTCAAACTGTTTCAGATAATCGACGAGCGCATCCACACCCGCCATCGGCATCGCATTGTAGAGCGAGGCGCGCATGCCGCCGGCAACGCGGTGCCCCTTGAGGTTGAGCAGGCCGCGCGCTGCGGCACCGCTGATAAATTCCTTATCGAGCGCATCGTCCCCGGTACGGAACGTAACGTTCATGTCCGAGCGCGAGCCCGGCTGCGCGCAGGCATGAAAGAGTGCGCTGTTGTCGAGAAAATCATACACCTTCGCGGCGCGCGCATGCTTGAGCCGCTGCATACCTTCCACACCGCCCTGCTGCTCGAGCCATGCGAGCACGAGGCCGAGGATGTAGATATTCCAGCACGGCGGCGTGTTGTACATCGAGTCCTTGTCGATCATACGCTGATAGCTGTACATGACCGGCGTGATGGGCAGCTCGTGTCCGGCAAGGGCGCGGTCCACGATCGCGACCGTGAGCCCCGCGGGGGCCATGTTCTTCTGCGCACCGGCAAAGATCACGCCGTACTTCGACACGTCCACCGGGCGCGAGAGAATGTCGGACGACATATCGCACGTGAGCGGTGCACCATTGGTCTGGGGCACATACTGCCATTCCGTACCGTAGATGGTGTTATTGGCGCAATAGTAAAAATACGAAGCACCGTCCGTGAGCTGCAGCTCGCTCTGCTGCGGGATGCGGGTGTGGCCGCAGGTAGAGGTGTCGGCCGCGATGTGCACCGTGCCGTACTTCTCGGCTTCCTTGGCGGCGCTGCCGGAAAAGTGCCCGGTCACGGCGTAATCCGCCGTGCCGTGCGCCCCCATCAGATTGAGCGGGATCATGGAAAACTGCGACGTGCCGCCGCCCTGCAAAAACAGGATCGCATGTGTGTCCGGCACGGACAGCGCACTGCGAAAGCGCGCCTGCACTTCCTGAAAGATATCGGAAAAGGCCTGACTTCGGTGACTCATCTCCATCACGGACATACCCGTCCCGTGATAATTGAGCAGTTCTGCCTGTGCCTGCTGAAGCACTTCCTCCGGAAGCACTGACGGTCCGGCGGAAAAATTGAATGTATCCTTTCGAGTCACAAAAATCGCCTCCTGCGCTGAAATCGCCCCATTGCAGAACATTCCGCATGGATTGAGAAAATTCTAACACCATCCGGATGACGCGTCAAACCAAATCCCCCACAAGCATTTGCCCGGATATGGCAGAGATTTTGACATTTTTCACAACGCCGCGCAGATCTTCCCCCGCGACGCTGACCAGACAATAGTTATCCGAGTGCCCGACCCAGCGTCCGTCCTGCTCCGTCTCGAACAGGACCGGCAAAATCTGCCCGATCTGCTGCGCAAGATAGCGCTGCTTGCAGTCGTCGGCCACACGCTGCGCGGCGTGTGCGCGCGCGGATTTTACGGCGTGGCTGAGCTGCTCGGGCATGGCGTCCGCCTTCGTACCGGGACGGCGGGAATACGGGAACACGTGCACGGCCGCAAAGCCGACCTGCTCCAGAAATGCCACAGCCTGCGCCTGATCGTCCTCCGTCTCTCCGGGGAAGCCCGTGATCATGTCCGCCGTAAGCGCACAGCCCGGGAAATACCGCCGCAGCCGCTCGACGCAGGCGAGAAACTCCGCCGTCGTATACTTGCGGTTCATGCGCGCGAGCGTGCGGTCGCAGCCGCTTTGCAGCGACAGATGAAAATGTCGGCAGACCTGACCGGTCGCGGCGGCACGGCGGCAGAAATCCTCCGTGATGACCGTCGGCTCGATCGAGCCGAGGCGCAGGCGCATCTGCGGCGCGGCGGCGGCCACCGTCTCAACGGCATCGGCCAGCGTGAGTGTGCCCGGAAGATCCCGGCCGTAGGACGCGATCTCGATGCCGGTCAGCACAAGCTCACGGTAGCCCTCCTCGGCCAGATGCGCAGCCTGCCGCGCCATTTCATCCGGCGGAAGACTGCGGATGCGGCCGCGCGTATACGGGATGACGCAATAGGTGCAGAAGTTGTTGCAGCCGTCCTGGATCTTGAGCATCGCGCGCGTGCGGCCATAGGCAGCGCCGGCAGGCAGCGGCTCAAAGTCAAAGCGCCGGAACGGGTTATCGACGCAGGTGATGGGTGTGTGCTCACGTAACGCACGCAGGATATCGTCCACGAACGCCTGCTTGCTGCCGCTGCCGTGCACGACATCGGCGCCGATGGCGGCGGCATCCTCGGGGCTGAGCTGCGACCAGCAGCCGCACACGGCACACAGTGCCTGCGGGTGCTCCTCGCGCAGCTTGCGGATCATCTGGCGCGACTTGCGCCCGCCTTCCGCCGTGACGGCGCAGGTATTGACAACGATCAGGTCGACCGGATCTCCCTCCCCTGCGGCCGTAAATCCGTGCGGGTGCAGCAGCGTTTCGATCGCCTGCGCTTCATACTGGTTGACCTTGCAGCCGAGGGCGGTTATAATATAGTGCATAAAAACATCTCCAAATCGAGGTAAGTGATCATGGTTTATCTGGACAATGCCGCAACGACCCGTGTCTGCCCGGAGGCAGCGGAAGCGGCAGTACATATGATGACGGAGTGCTTCGGAAATCCGAGCACGACCTACAAGCTCGGCCGCGAAGCCAAGGCCGCCATGGACAAGGCGCGCGGTCAGATCGCCGGGGCGCTCGGCTGCCAGCCGGACGAAGTATACTTCACGTCCTGCGGCTCCGAGGGCGACAACTGGGCGCTCATCTCCGGCGCGCGGTCGATGCGCCGGCGCGGCAAGCACATCATCAGCTCCGCCGTGGAGCATGACGCGGTGCGTAAATCGCTCGACTTTCTGGAAAAAGAGGGATACGAGATCACACGCCTGCAGCCGGACGGCGCAGGAGCGATCCCGCTTGAGCGTGTGCGCGCGGCGCTGCGTCCGGACACGATCCTCGTCTCGCTCATGATGGTCAACAACGAGACAGGTGCAATCAACGACATCGCCGCCGTCGCCCGGATGCTGAAAGCAGAAAACAGCATTGCGCTGCTGCACACGGACGCGGTGCAGGGCTTTTTGAAGGTGCCGTTTTCGGCCAAAACGCTCGGCGCGGACATGATCACCATCAGCGGTCACAAGATCCACGCGCCGAAGGGCATCGGCGCGCTCTACATCCGCAGCGGGCTGAAGCTGCCGCCCTACATCCACGGCGGCGGTCAGGAGCGCGGCATTCGCGCCGGCACGGAACCAACGCCGCAGATCGCCGCCTTCGGCGTCGCGGCAGAGATCGCCAGTGCAAAAATGGCAGAGGCTACGAAAACCATGGCCGAGCTGCGCACGCACGCCATCGACCGGCTGACGGCCGAGGTAGAGGGTGTGACTGTCATCGGCGGCGGCGCGCCGCACATTCTCAGCATCTCCCTGCCCGGCTATCGGAGTGAGGTACTGATGAACTTCCTTGAGGCGCGCAGCATTTACACATCAAAAAGCTCCGCCTGCAAAAAGGGCGGGCGGAGCCATGTTCTTGAGGCGATCGGGCTGCCGTCCAACGTGATCGACGGCGCACTGCGCATCAGCTTTTCGCGCTACACCACGCGGGAAGACGTCGATGCGCTGTGCGATGCGCTGCGCGACGCCAAGCACTCCCTCTTCCCGTCACTTCACTGAATCATCCTTCGTTTCCTTGAGCGCTGCGTGCGGTGCCTCCGTCGGCAGACGCACCGGGCGCAGCGTGGCATCGTCGATATAATCCAGATTCATGTATTCCGCGGTCTCTGTTTGGAGGCCGCGTTTTTTCAGCCCGTTATTGACCAGCTTCTCCAGGCCGGCATAGATCACGACGAACACCGGCACGCCCAGCAGCATGCCGACAAAGCCGAACAGGCCGCCGCCGAGCAGGATGGCAAACATAATCCAGAAGCCGTTGATGCCCGTGGAACTGCCGAGGATCTTCGGTCCGATGATGTTGCCGTCGATCTGCTGCAGGACAAGGATAAAGATGACATAGATCAGGCACTTCATCGGCGAATCAAGCAGAATAATGAGTGCAGTCGGCACGGCGCCGATGAACGGGCCGAAAACCGGGATGATGTTCGTCACGCCGACGACCACGCTCACGAGCACGACATACGGCATGCGCATGATCGCACAGCAGATATAGCAGATAACACCGATGATGGCAGAGTCAATGACCTTGCCGCTGATAAAGCTCATGAACGCCGTGTCCGTAAAACGGATGGCCTTGAGGATACGCTTGGAGGAGCGGAGAGGGAAAATGCTGTAGAGCACCATCTTGGCTTTTGCCAGAAACAGCTCCATATTCGACAGCACATAGCAGGCAACAACGAAGCCGATGAGCACGTCAAGAATGCCGCGCAAAACGGCATAGATGCCGGTCGTCAGGCTCGTGACAACCTTGCCCATGGACGGCAGCAGCGCCGTCTTTGCCCAGTCAAGCAGGCTGTCGGAAGCTTTTCCGGTCGCCGAGAGGAGCGCCTGTTCCACCTCGGGGTTGTTTTCAAAGAAGCGATTGATCCAGCCGCTGATCGTGTCGTAATACTGCTGGGAGTTGAGCACGATGCTCTCAATACTCGTATAGAGCTGCGGGATGATGAGCCAGACGAGCGCGGCAATCAAAACCAGCGCGACCAGGATCGCCAGAACTACGGACAAACCGCGCGCAAGCGACTTGCTCACAGGCTTTTTGGGCCGGATCTTCTGAAGCAGCGGCTCAAAGAGCTTGCGCTGGAACATTTTCACCAGCGGCCAGAGCAGGTACGTGATGACCATGCCCCAGATGATCGGACTGAGGATGCTAATGAGCGTGCCGATCGCGCCGCTGATCGATTTTCCGTGCTGCAGGAGCATGAAAAACAGGATCGAACACGCGATCACGCCGAACGCCGTGATGCCCCAGCCGAAATATTTGTTTTTCGGATCAAAACGCTTCATAAATCGTTCTCCCATCGCGCCTACCGGCGCCTGTCGGTGCTGTCAGTAACGCTCTATATTTTACTATCATGCACTCGAAGCGTCAAGCGGGTAATGCTGAGCTTTTCGCACATTTGCGACAGGAAGCGGCGCATCTTGACACGCTCTGAACACCGCAATGTGCAAAAGGCTGTGCAAATTGTGGGGACACGGACTGCTTTTCCGCCGCGGCGCGGCATAGGCTGGTATGGAAAAGCAACGAAAGGGGCGGATAACATGAAGCAATGGATCTCCCTGCTGCTCACGGCGCTGCTGCTGTGCACGCCCGCGGCGGCGCTCGAGCAGCCGTCAGAGGAGGAGCTGAGCATCGGCGCACCGTCGGCGATCCTGATTGAGCGCGAGACCGGCACGGTGCTCTATGAGAAGAACGCCGACGAGCGCCTCTCCCCCGCCAGCGTAACGAAGATCATGACGCTGCTGCTCATCTTCGAGCAGCTCGACAGCGGCCGGCTCTCCACGGATGCCGTGGTCACCGCCAGCACCAACGCGTGCGCCATGGGCGGCAGCCAGATCTGGCTCAGGGAGGGAGAACAGATGACCGTCGACGAGATGATCAAATGCATCGCCGTGAGCTCCGCCAATGACTGCGCCGTCGCCATGGCCGAGCATATCTGCGGCTCGGAGGCGGCCTTTACCAAACGTATGAACGAGCGCGCGCAGGCACTCGGCATGGAAAACACGCACTTTCTCAATTCCACCGGGCTGACCGACGACCCCGCGCACTACACGACCGCGCGGGACATTGCCGTCATGTCGCGCGCACTGCTGGCATACCCGCGCATCCGCGACTACACGACCATCTGGATGGACACCGTGCGTGACGGGCGCTTTGCGCTCGCAAACACTAACAAGCTCATCCACGGCTACCCCGGCGCGACCGGGCTGAAAACCGGCTACACAAAGCAGGCCATGCACTGCGTATCTGCCAGCGCCGAGCGCGACGGCGTGGAGTACATCGCCGTCGTGCTGCATGCCGAGAGCTCAGCCGCGCGCTTTCAGGACGCACGGGCGCTGCTCGACTACGCCTTTGCCAACTACGCGCGCTGCCCCATCGCAGCCGGCATTGTCATCCCGCCCGTGCGCGTGCGCTTTGCTGAGACCGACAGCGTGCAGCCGGTGCTCTCCGGCGCAGACACCATCCTCGTGCGCAAGAACGCAGCAGCGCCGCGGTTTGACATTGCGCTCGAGGAAGACCTGTGCGCGCCGCTGCCGCCGGGCGCACAAGTCGGCACCGTGACCGTGACTGACAGCGACGGGGACACGACCGTTATCCCGCTTATCGTTCCCGACGGCGCTGCGCGCATCACGACGACACACCTCTGGCTGCGGGTGCTGCGCGCGCTGTGAGCGACAGATAACGGTTGCGAAATCCGGATTATCGTGTATACTGGAGATATCCTTTATGAGAGAAGGGATCGCTATGATCAAAGTAGACCTTTCCGGCGCTGCCGGATTTTTTGACCCCGCGGGGCCGGATTATGCGGCCGCTGCACGGGCGCACCGCGCCCTGCTCGAGCACTCGGGCGCCGGCGCGGAATTCACCGGCTGGCTCGACCTGCCGGGACGCATCCAGAACGGTGAGCTCAAGCAGATCCTCACCGCCGCCTCGCGCATCCGGGGCCGTGCGCAGGCGCTGGTCGTCGTGGGCATCGGCGGGTCGTATCTCGGTGCAAAGGGCGCCGTGGAGCTGCTGCGGCCGCACCCGCAGCCCGGCGACCCGAAGATCCTCTTCGCCGGAAACTCCCTGTCGCCGGACGCGCTGATGCACCTGCTCGAGGAACTGGGCGATCTGGACTTTGACATCAACGTCGTGTCCAAGTCCGGCACAACACTTGAGCCCGCGCTCGCATTCCGGATGTTCCGCGGTCTGCTGGAGGCAAAGTACGGCACGGAGAAGGCCAAAAAGCACATCTTCGCCACGACGGACGCCCACCGCGGCGTGCTCAAGCAGATGGCCGACGAAGAGGGCTGGGAGACGTTCGTCGTGCCCGATGACGTCGGCGGGCGCTACAGTGTGCTGTCCGCTGTCGGCCTGCTGCCGATGGCCGCCGCCGGCATCGACGTGCAGACCGTGATCGGCGAGGCGATCGAGGCCTTCACCGCCATGAGCGCGCAGTCGCCCGAAAATCCCGCGTGGCAGTATGCCGCCGCGCGCCAGCACCTGTATCGGCTCGGCAAGACGACCGAGATCCTCGCCTGCTACGAACCGTCGTTCCGGTTCATGGCCGAGTGGTGGAAGCAGCTCTACGGTGAGAGCGAGGGTAAAAACGGCATCGGCATCTTCCCCGCCTCCGTCGAATACAACGCAGACCTGCACTCCATGGGTCAGTATATTCAGGACGGACCGCGCACGCTCATGGAGACCGTCGTCTCGTTCGAGCAGCCGCTCAATGAATTCAGCGTTCCTTTTGCCATGGGCGATCCCGACCTGCTCAACTACCTCGCCGGGCGCAAGCTCAGCGACATCAGCCGCATGGCACAGGAGGCCGTGAAGGCCGCACACATCACCGGCGGCGTTCCGAACCTTGAGGTGCGCGTGCCGAAGCGCGACGAGGCAGGCTTTGCATGGCTCGTGTGCTTCTTCGAGCTCGCGTGTGCCATTTCGGGCTATATGTCCGGCGTCAACCCGTTCGACCAGCCCGGCGTGGAGGCGTACAAGAAGAATATGTTCTCCCTGCTCGGCAAACCGGAGGCAAACTGAAAAGTTATCGTTGCAGTCAGCGCAAAAACGTGATAATCTAGACATAGGGCGCCGCCCTGACTTTCAAAAGGAGTGTGATTGACATATGGTCCAACTGATCATGGGTCTCAAAGGTTCCGGCAAAACAAAACGTCTGGTGGAAATGGTCGCCACGGCCGTCCGTGAGGAAACCGGTTCTGTCGTGTGCATTGAAAAGGATAAAAAACTCACCTACGATATTCCGTATCAGGCGCGCCTGATCTACGCCTGCGACTACGCCAACGCGATGGGCTCTTACGATTTCTTCAAGGGCTTCCTCAGCGGCCTGCATGCCGGCAACTACGACATCACCCATGTGTTTATCGACAACTTTACGAAGATGCTCTCCGAGATTTCCGAGCAGCAGATCGCAGAGTTCCTGGCATGGCTGAATGATTTCTCCGAGCGCGAGCACATTCAGTTCACCCTGTCTCTGAGCATGGATCCTGCAGCGACCGGCAGCGAGATTACCAAATACATGATCTGACATACAGCAAAACCGCCGTTCTGTTCAGAGCGGCGGTTTTTTGCGCGCATTATTCGGCGAGCTCGCGGTACATGGCCGCAGCATCGTCTTTTTTTGCGTTCTCCGTGACGGCGAGCACCTCCACCTTTATGGTACGCTGTCCGAGGGCAATCTCGATCACGTCGCCGATCTTGACGTCATACGATGCCTTCGCCGTGCGGCCGTTGACCGTGATACGCTGACCGTCGCAGGCGTCGTTTGCCACCGTGCGGCGCTTGATGAGGCGCGAAACTTTCAGATATTTATCCAGACGCATAGAGCTCCTCCTGACAAAAACGCTCCGGTCATCCCGGAGCGTTTCACATCGTTCTTATTTGGAAACCGCGTCCTTGAGCACCTTGCCCGCCTTGAAAACAGGCACGCGCGTTGCCGGGATCTCGATCTCTTCCTTGGTCTTGGGGTTACGGCCGATACGGGCGCCGCGCTCCTTGATGTCAAACACGCCGAAGCCGACGAGCTGCACCTTTTCGCCGACCTCGAGGTTTGCGGCGATGGTGTCGAACGCCGCGTTGACGGCCTTCTCGCTGTCCTTCTTGGACAGACCGGTCTTTTCAGCAACTGCAGCAATCAGTTCTGCCTTATTCATGATGGTAATCCTCCTACTTCATGTTTATGTTGGCATATGCCATTTTATAGAATCCCGCACGGGTCTCTCACTGCCGTGCAGATTTCCTGCTTTCCTGTTCCGCACTGACGGTCTGCTTTGCCTGCTGCCAGAGCGTGAGCATCTGCTCAAGCGTGCACTGTTCAAGCGCCGTACCGTCGTTTGCGGCCGCGGTCTCCATGGCGGAAAACCTGCGGATGAATTTTTCGCACGCGGCGTGTGCCGCCTGCTCGGGATCGATGCCCGCAAAACGTGCAACCTTCACGGCGGCGAAGAGCAGGTCGCCCAGTTCGTCACCGATCGCCTCCGTATCGCCGGAGGCCACGGCTGCGCGCAGCTCGCGCGTCTCCTCATCGACCTTATCAAGCGCCGCATGTACATCCGGCCATTCAAAGCCGGTCTTGGCGGCCTTGGCCTGGATCTTATCGCAGCGCCAGAGCGCCGGCAGGCTGCGCGCCACGCTGTCCATCGCCTCGGCAGTGGTAGTCTGCGCGCGCTCGCGCTGCTTCATCGTGTCCCAGTCCGGCGCATCCGGCTCGTCGCGCCGGAACACATGCGGATGCCGGTAAACGAGCTTTTTGCAGGCAGCGTCTGCCACATCGTCAATATCAAAATGCCCGGCCTCACGCTCAATATCCGTGTGAAACAGCACCTGCATGAGCACGTCGCCCAGCTCCTCGCGCATATGCACAAGGTCTCCGGCGTCGATCGCCTCACAGGCCTCATACGTCTCCTCGAGGAAGTTGCGGCGGATGCTCTCGTGCGTCTGCACCTGATCCCAGGGGCAGCCGTTCGGCGAACGCAGGTACGAGACGAGCGCAACGAAGTCGCGCAGGTCATAGCTTTCTTTGCAGAGAAAATCTAACACAATTTTGCTCCTTCTGCAACCCTTTTTTGAAAAAACCATTGAAAATTCAGGGTTTTCGGTGTTATGTCATCTGATATGCAGGACTTTGGCGAGCTTTTCACCGCGCGGGATCAGCTGCATATCCGAAAGCGTGATGGCGCGCGTTTTGACCACCGCAACAAGATATGTCACGACCGCGCAGACCATCGCCGCGAGCATGGCCAGCGCCATGCGCTTCCAGCTCAGGTCGCCGCCCATGACAGCGCTGAGCCCGGCATACACGCCTCCGGCGACGACCGCCATGAGCACCGTGCTCAGCAGCGGACGCGCAAGGCAGCGCCCGATGTGCAGCCGCTCATGCAGCGTGCGGCACAGGAAGATGTAGTTCACGATGCAGATGACCACATAGCACGCGAGCGTGCCGATCGGCGCGCCGACGATGTTGAGCTCCGGCACTGCGATCAAAAACCAGTTGACCGCGACCTTGGCCGCGCCGCCGGCCAGCATCGACCACACGGGGCACAGTTCATGCCCGGTCGCCTGCAGGACGGCCGTTGTAATGAGCGAGATGCACACGAACACAGACGCGAGCCCGAGCAGCAGCAGCAAGGTCGGACCGGCTGCGTTGCTGCGCGGATAGAGCACGTTCACGATCGGCTCTGACAGCACGGCCAGACCGATGCCCATCGGCATGGCGACCGACGCCGAAATACGCAGCGCCGACTCTGCGACGGCGTGCCCCTGATCGAATTTTTTCTGCACGACCATGGACGCGATGGCCGGGACAATGCTGATCGTCATCGGCGTCACGAACGCCGCCGGCAGATTGTAGAGTGTCTGCACCTTGCCGTAAACGCCGTAGAGGACGTTGGCATAGGTCTCGGAATAGCCGAGTGCCGTCTGCAGGCGGTACATGATGAGCTTGGTATCAATGAGGTTGATGATGCTCAAAACGCTCGAGCCGAGCGCGATCGGGATGCTGATGCGCAGCAGCGTGCCGAGGATGCGGCCGGCAGACTCCGGCACATCCGGGTCCGCGACCGGTTTGTCCGGGTAATGCCGGTGCTTATAGATCGCGATATAGATGAGCGCAAACGCGCCGCCCGCCGTGACGCCAAAGATCGCGCCCGCCGAAGCGACCGGCAGCCCCTTGCCCGCGCGCGTAAAGCTCCACGCGAGCACCAGACCGACGCTGACCTTGCCCACGACCTCCAGGATCTGTGAGACGGTGGTCGGCTTCATGTTGCTCATGCCCTGCGCATAGCCGCGGTACGTGCTCGTCAGGTACACAAGCACAAGCGCCGGGGACAGCGCCCAGATGCTCTGTGCCGCGCGGACATTGTTGAGCATTCCGGCAAGCTCCGTCGGAAACAGGAACATGACCAAGCCGAGCAGCAGACCAAAGACCGCAAACGTCAGCCATGCGACGCGGAAGATCTTGCGCACCTGCATGGGACGGCCGAGCGTGTCCGCCTCGCTGATCATGCGCGAGAGCGCGACCGGCATACCCGCCGTGGCCATGGTGAGAAATACGTTATAGATATTGTAAGCGACGGAAAAGTATCCGTACCCCTCGTCGCCGAGGATGTTGCCGAGCGGGATCTTATAGATCGCGCCGAGGATCTTGATGACCACCACGCCGGCCGCCATGATGGCCGCACCGTGGAGATAGTTCTGCTTGCTGTTTTCCTGCAAAACGCGCTCCCTCCCCGCTGAAATTTCACGTGCCGCTATACTTTACACGAACGCGCAGAAAAAATCAAGGGAACGCGATGCATTCCCTTGATTTGCAGTTGGATTTTTTCGATCAGGCCTTGCGGACGCTGTCGATGTGGCGCGTCAGGTCGAGCATCTTGTTGGAGAAGCCCCACTCGTTGTCGTACCAAGCCATGAGCTTGACGAAGTGATCGTTGAGCGCCAGACCCGCTCTGGCATCGAAGATGCTGGTGTGCGGATCGGTGATGAAGTCGGAGGAGACGACCTCGTCGTCAACATACTCGACGACACCGGCCATCGGGCCTTCCGCGGCAGCCTTGACGGCGGCGCAGATTTCTTCATAGGTCGCAGCCTTCTCCAGACGGCAGGTCAGGTCGACGATGGACACGTCCGCGCTCGGGATACGCATGGAGGTGCCGGTCAGCTTGCCCTGCAGAGCCGGGATGACCTTGCCGACAGCCTTGGCAGCGCCGGTGCTGGTCGGGATGATGTTGCCGTGCACGCCGCGGGACAGGCGCCAATTCTTCTTGGAGAAGCCGTCAACGACCTGCTGGGTGGCAGTATCGGCGTGGACGGTGGTCATGAGGCCCTCGACGATGCCGAAGTTGTCGTTGATGATCTTGGCCAGCGGCGCAAGGCAGTTGGTAGTGCAGGAAGCGTTGGACACGATCTTGATGTCGGGGGTATAAGCGTCGAGGTTGACGCCGCAGACGAACATCGGCGTGTCGTCCTTGGACGGGCCGGAGAGCACGACGACCTGCGCGCCGGCATCCAGATGATCCTGCGCCTTTTCCTTGGTCAGGAACGCGCCGGTGCACTCGAGCACATACTCAACGCCCAGCTCACCCCAGGGCAGGAGCTTCGCATCACGGTTGTTGAGCAGCGCGACACGCTTGCCGTTGACGATCAGAGCCGGGTTTTCGCCTTCCTCAAAATCAACGGTGCCGTTGAAGCGGCCGTGCACGGAGTCATACTTCACGGTATATGCCAGCTGCTCAGGCGTTTTGTCCGGAGCGTTGACGGCGACGACCTCAATATCGTCAGCGCAGATCGCGGCGCGGAATGCCAAACGGCCGATACGGCCGAAGCCATTGATGCCAATTTTAATCATACTCGTTTCCTCCTGTTAGATCTGCTGCGCACAGCACGCAGCGCATTTCATCATACGGCTCTATTTTATATCAAATCCGGAAAAAGCGCAACCACATTCTTTCCAATTCACGATGCGCAGTCGATCACAAGTGACAATTTTTCGTTCAGATTTTCGCAAAAACTTGTATCTATTGACGATATCTGCTATACTGATTTTTAATACATCTCAGGGGGGGATCGGAAAATGAGCAATACGCACATCATCGACTCGCTCAGCACACTGTTTTCCATGAGCACGACAGCCGTGCTCGGTGCGCAGGAGCAGTTCATCGCATTCATGAATCCGGCGGCGCAGGAGCTCTTTCGCGGCGACCGCACAAACCACAAGCTCTCCGAGCTGCTGCCGGATCACATTACCGAGGCCACGGCGACGGAATTTGTGACCTCCGCCATGGTCGGCAAGCGCCATGTCATCGTATCCGTGACATCATTCGGCGCGTTCCGGCTCTTCTCGCTTGAGCCGCAGGACGAAAACACGCTGCGCGCAGGCGCACAGTTTGCACCGTTTCTGACGTCGCTGTCTGGCTTGCACACGCTCACGACGTACTTCCATGATTACGGCATGCAGCTGAGTGATGTGCACTTTCGCCACAATGCCGCCGAACTCAAGCGGTTTTATTACCGGCTGCTGCGCTTTGCGCTCAATGCCTCCACCGCCTCCGGGCTGAGCGACGGGTCGCTCGCATTCGCACCGCAGCTGTGTGACCTCGGCGCGGAATGCCGGATGCTGCTGGAAAACATACAGTCGATCGCCGACGACAACGGCATCGTGCTCGACGTGCACATTCCGGAAGCACCGATCGAGTGCGCGCTCGACACGGCGCTCATCCAGCGGATGCTGCTGAACATCATCGCAAACTGCATGGAGCGCTGCTCGCGCGGCGACCGCATCCACATTACCGTCACACAGGAGGGTGACCGCGCAGACATCATCATCTGTGACGACGGCACGCGCATCGCTCCGGCGAAGCTCGGGACGATCTTCATCCCGCTGCGCGTGACGGGCGTGGACTTTTCCGACCTGAGCAGCAATGGTTTCGGCCTCACCGTCGCGCTCGGTGTCGCAGAAAAGCACAACGGCACGATCCTGCTCGAGAGCAACGCCTGGAACGGCACGACCTTCCACGTCGTGCTCAGTACGGTGCTGCCGGAGTCGACGCTGTTTCGCGCACCGAGAGCACCCTATGTCCGCGCAGAGGAGGATCCCGTCCTTGTCTTTCTGGCGGATCAATTGCCGAAGATTTGAAACTGCGAGCCTTTTGCCGGAAAATCGCTTTGGTTTTCAGGCAGACCAAAGCGGCGTGCCGCCCGATGTGGGCGGCACGCCGCTGAGACTGTCAAAAAAGTACTACTTTTTTGACAAAGGGGTTTGCGGCCTGACTG
>UQSF01000007.1 GCA_900543625.1 uncultured Eubacteriales bacterium | reverse complement strand
CCTAAGGTAGCGAAATTCCTTGTCAGGTAAGTTCTGACCCGCACGAATGGCGTAATGATTTGGGCACTGTCTCAACAGCCCGCCCGGCGAAATTGTAGTACTGGTGAAGATGCCAGTTACCCGCAACTAGACGGAAAGACCCCATGGAGCTTTACTGTAGCTTAATACTGAAGATCGGTAATGCATGTACAGGATAGGTGGGAGCCTAGGAAACCCGGGCGTCAGCTTGGGCGGAGGCAACCTTGGAATACCACCCTTGTATTGCTGGTTTTCTAACCTGCGGCCATGAATCTGGTCGGGGGACACTGTTAGGTGGGCAGTTTGACTGGGGCGGTCGCCTCCAAAAGCGTAACGGAGGCGCTCAAAGGTTGGCTCAGCACGGACGGAAATCGTGCATAGAGTGCAAACGCATAAGCCAACTTGACTGCGAGACCGACGGGTCGAGCAGGTACGAAAGTAGGAGTTAGTGATCCGGTGGTATGTGAGTGGAAATGCCATCGCTCAACGGATAAAAGCTACCCTGGGGATAACAGGCTGATCTCCCCCAAGCGTCCACAGCGACGGGGAGGTTTGGCACCTCGATGTCGGCTCGTCACATCCTGGGGCTGTATTCGGTCCCAAGGGTTCGGCTGTTCGCCGATTAAAGTGGCACGCGAGCTGGGTTCAGAACGTCGTGAGACAGTTCGGTCCCTATCTGTTGCGGGCGCAGGAGATTTGAAGGGAGCTGTCCTTAGTACGAGAGGACCGGGATGGACAGACCTCTGGTGCACCAGTTGTCGTGCCAACGGCACAGCTGGGTAGCTACGTCTGGACGAGATAAACGCTGAAAGCATCTAAGTGTGAAACTCCCCCTAAGATAAGATCTCCCATCCTTTATGGAGTAAGGGACGACAAAGACTATGTCGTTGATAGGTCGGAAGTGTAAGTGCAGTAATGCATTAAGCTGACCGATACTAATAACCCGAGGGCTTGACCTACAAGAATGTTGCAGGCAAACCGCCTTGTGAATCTTTCATCCTCTGTTCGGTTTTGAAGGTGCAGATGCAAACCTGTGTGGCCCGATGGTCAAGTGGTCAAGACGGGGGCCTCTCACGCCCCAATCGGGAGTTCGACTCTCCCTCGGGTCACCACTTTTATGAGCACCATTAGCTCAGCTGGTAGAGCACCTGACTCTTAATCAGGGTGTCCAGGGTTCGAGTCCCTGATGGTGTACCACTCCGTTGGATGTGTGGTACACACATCCAACGGGGAAAAACCTCTTGACATGAGGTCAATTTTATAGTAGTATTTGGCGTGAGCCATTTACCATAGTTGGTGTTTTTAACGGTGAGGGTCCACCCGTTCCCATTCCGAACACGGAAGTTAAGCTCACCAGTGCCGACAATACTTGTCTGGAGACGGACCGGGAAGATAGGTCAATGCCAACACAAGGGATTCGCTCAGGCGAATCCCTTGCTTAATGCCTCCTTAGCTCAACGGTAGAGCATCCGGCTGTTAACCGGAGGGTTGTAGGTTCGAATCCTACAGGAGGCGCCAGAGATATTGCCGTCACCAACCGTGGCGGCATTCTTTGAATATGGGCCTTTAGCTCAGTTGGTTAGAGCAACCGGCTCATAACCGGTCGGTCCCGGGTTCAAGTCCCTGAAGGCCCACCATTTTTTGATATATAGGGGAATAGCTCAGTTGGTAGAGCGACGGTCTCCAAAACCGTAGGCCGAGGGTTCGAAGCCTTCTTCCCCTGCCAAAAACGTGAGGTTCACTAGGATTTTTCTAATTCTAGTGAACCTTTTTTATTTGGGGCGGCCCCTTTTTCCTCTCTAGGTCTATGAATTCTTGGTTAGGTCTATGAATCTCTAACTTTAGAACTGTAAGGAGGAACCCCAGATGCGTATAACACTAACCGAGGCCGCCGCCAAGACCCTACCCGAATTAATCAATGAGTTTATTACTCGTAAAAAGGCGGATGAATATCACCGACTCTGCCAACAAAAATTCGACGAGGCTGAATGCAGAACCTATCCAGTTGAATTTAGAAAAGAGAAATGATACAATATAGAAAAGATTAATAAAGTTCGTTCGCCAAAGGCAGCGATAAGCCCAGATGTTCAGGAAGCAATTAATAAAGTCCATGAGTTGCAGCGGAGTAATTAGCGATTGCGTTTTTATAAAAGAACTCCACGACATTAGAAACACGCCGAGGAACTTACTGGTCTTATAGGTGATGCTGCTTGGGATAAATATGAAGCAATGGCAGATGCCTTTATTAAGAAAGAAATAGATATGGTTGATGTCGTTGGTTTTATAAGCGCGATAGGCAATCTGATTAAGTTTCAGCATTCTACAGGTTTATTTGCAATATTCAGTGATAAAGGAACAATATCTACATTGTTTATTCCCCAAAAAGAAATATGGGGAATGGAACCAGAAGAATACTGGTTAGACCAAATTAGAAAATTCACGAGGTAAAATAATGAATTATCCAGCCATTAGACAATGTCCAGTGTGCGGCAAGTATAGATTTGAGGTAGAGTTTGAAGAATGTCCTATTTGCAGTTGGATGAACGATGTTACGCAAGAAGAAAATCCCGACGCAAAAGGGCTAGCAAACATTATGTCTTTAAACGAATGCCGCAAGGCGTATGCGGAAGGTAAAGAATTTTACTAAGGCCGCAATTAAATAATTAAAAGCAAAGAGAGTCTAACAGCGATTTGTTAGACTCTCTTTCTATATGCCGTCCACGTAGACGTATGGATAGTGCCCGTCTTGCAAGGGGGATTCCGCCAGTCCTCGATGTGGACGTAGGCTCTCTTGTTCAGCTCGCTGATGGTGGCGGGAGAAACCTTGCTGCCCCACAACGCCTCGGTGATGTCTTCCACCTGGCACACGGAAACGCCTGTCAGGTACATCTCGATGAGGGCCTCCTCCACGCTGCTCTCCCGGCGGCGATACCGCTCGATGTTCATCTGTACAATTTTCTCGGACATAGTTTGCTGTCTCCTTTCAGAATGGTGTGTGGTAACTTCATTCTAACAGAGCCTGCATGCTATGTCTTCTTTTATGCGATTTTCAATTTGCGCAACTTATTGTACATTATCTTTGTCTGTGCACCGTGTCCATGTTTCCGCAGGTGCTACGATTACTCGCCATTGCCTGCCAAGCATGTATATTTTTGGGCGAATACATCTCTGCGACGTTCACATCGCCGTCAAATGGTGGTTATTTAGTCATTACTTTGTATATTTTTTAGATTGACCGGAGCTTTGAAAAGTTGTAGTATGGACACATCTAGATGATAGATGTCATTTTAGAATCCACTTTTAAGGAGGAACACACATGACAAACAAACCCATTGCGATCATTGGCGCCGGTAACGGCGGACAGACCACGGCTGCCTGGCTTGCCAATCAGGGTTACAAGACCAGAATCTTTGATGTGATGGAGGATACCGTTGCAAAACTCAATGAGCTGGGCGGCGTGAATATTTATGGCAATACTGATTACCCCGGCTTCGGCAAGATAGAGTTTGCGACTACCGATATGGAGAAGGCAATTGAGGGCTGTGAGCTCATCCTTCTGATTCTTCCGGAGAACTATCACGATTCCATCGCTGTAAAGATGGCTCCTTATCTCAAGGACGGTCAGATCGTCGTGCTCAATCCGGCTTCCGGCCTGGGCGCGATCTCCTTCAAAAAGGCGCTCACCGATGCCGGCTGCACGGCTGACGTGACGCTGGCCGTGACCTGCACACTGCTGTTTGCCGCGCGCATTAAAGAGACGGGCGATGTTCTTGTCACCGGCCAGAAGACGGAGCTGAGCATTGTTGCGTTCCCCGGCAACCGCAAGCAGATCGTTGAGGACGCAATGTATCCCGTGTTCAGCCAGCATATCTTTGCCAACAACATCATTGATACGGCCATGGAAAACCTCAATCTGGCGTTCCATCCGGGCCCGACGCTGCTGTACACGTCTCTCATTGAGCGCGGCATCACTTTCGATTACTACAACTCGATGACGCCGAGCCAGATCAAGCTCATCAAGGCCATCGACAAGGAGCGCATGGAGCTGTGCAGCATTTACCATGTCGACACGCCGAACGTCGAGGACAGCTTCGCGCGCATGTACAGCTATGAGGGCGATCTCTACGATATGCTGCGCAATGCCGAATGCTATAAGGGCATCAAGGGACCGAAATCGCTCAAGGTACGCTATCTGCTCGAGGACATTCCGTACAACCTGCGTTCGCTGCAGGCACTGGGTCAGATCGCCAAGATCAAGACGCCGGTCATCGACGCAGTTTGCACGCTTGGTGAGACGCTTGTCGGCGGCGACATGGACGAGGGCTATACGCTCAAGACGCTGGGCCTGAGCGAAGATATGACGGTCGACGAGTTCCTGAAGCTCGTCAATGGCTGATACGGAATTCATCTTTCATCAGGAGGTATAAGAGCATGACAAACAAACCTATTGCCATTATCGGCGCCGGCAACGGCGGCCAGACGACGGCTGCATGGCTGTCCAATCAGGGCTATCAGACCCGAATTTTCGACGTGATGGAAGACACGGTCGCAAAGCTCAATGAGCTCGGCGGTGTCAACATCTACGGCAACACCGACTTTCCCGGTTTCGGTAAGATCCAGTTTGCGACGACGGATATCGCCAAGGCCATTGACGGCTGCGAAGTGATTTTTATCATTCTGCCGGAGATTTACCACGTCTCCATCGCGCAGAAGCTTGCGCCGCACCTTGTTGACGGCCAGATCGTCGTCATCGACCCGGTCTCCGGTCTGGGCATCCTTGCGTTTAAGAAGGCGCTGGCTGAGGCCGGCTGCAAGGCGGACATTTCTCTCGCTGCGACCAGCACGCTGCTGTTTGCTGCGCGCATTCAGACCACCGGCGACGTCTTTGTCACCGGCCAGAAGACGGAGCTGAGCATTGTTGCCATCCCCAACAGCAAGCGCGAGATCATCAAGGAGGCCATCTATCCGGTCTTCAGCCAGCACCACTTCATTGATAACAGCATCCAGCTTGCGCTCGACAACCTCAACCTGATCTTCCATCCGGGCCCGACGCTGCTGTACACCGCCCAGATCGAAAAGGGTGAGAAGTTCAACTACTACAATGACATGGTCCCCAGCCAGATCACGCTCATGAAGGCGCTCGATCAGGAGAGAATGGCGATCTGCGCGGCGTATGGCGTCAAGCTTCCGGACGCAGAGGCGGCTTTCGCGCTGGAGTACAGCTATGAAGGCGACCTCTACACGATGCTCAAGAACGCCGAGTGCTACAAGGGCATCATGGGCCCCAACAGCCTGCAGGTACGCTACCTGCTCGAGGACGTGCCGTTCAGCCTGCGCTCTGTGCAGATCCTCGGCAAGATCGCCAAGGTTCCGACCCCGGTGATCGATTCTGTCTGCACGATCGGCGAGGCGCTCGTCGGTGATGTGATGGCGGAAGGCTATACTATGGAGGCGCTCGGCTTGAGCGAGGATATTGGCTTCGACGAATTCGTTGCGCTCTGCAACGGCTGAGTTGAAAGCATGAAAAAAGCACGGCCGGAGTCAGACACCGACCGTGCTTTTTGTTATCGTTTTCGTGGGCTTCAGCCGGCGGAAGAGTCGTTCGTTTTCAGCCAGCGCTTTTTGTAGAAGAACAGCAGCAGAGACGCCAGAACGACCAGGCCGCCGCCGATAAAGGTGCGCACGGTTGGGATCTGGTGCAGAATGAAAAAGCCCAGCAGCGCGCTGAAGAGAATGCCCATGAGGTTATAAATGCTCAGCTCACCGGCGGGGGCGTAGTGGTAAGACAGTGTCATCAGGATCTGGCCGAGCGCTGCCGTGACGCCAATCATGATGAGGTAGAACAGATCCGGACCGCTCGGCACGACGAAGGTCGGGATCATGCAGATGCCGGACACGATCGTGCTGAACGTACAGAAGAACATGACCACGCTGTAAGCGTTGACACGCCCCGAAAAGTAGGACAGCAGCGGATAGCACACGGCGTCGCACAGCGAGGTGCAGAATGCAGCCAGCAGCGGCAGAAACGCGGAATCAAACCGCGGGTTTGCCGCGATGTACGCACCGGTGAAGGCGATCAGCATGGCCGGGATGTGCATCTTCGTCAGCCGCTCATGCAGAAACACGACCGAAACGATCGAGATCGTGAACATGGAGATGCGGTTCATGATGCTGACATCCGCCTGAAGCGCGTTTCTGGACGCGTAGAACAGCAGCATGACGGCAAGCAGTCCGAAGAGCGAACGCGCGAACATCTGCGGCCAGTATTTGCGCTCACCGAAGAGCGGCTGGTGGTTCTTGATGAGGATGAAGCTTGCCACGAAGATGCCGATCAGGTTGCGGAAAAACGTCTGCTCCCACAAGGATATCTCCGGCGAGTTCAGAGCCGCAAAAATCATCATAAAAGAAAAAGACAGCGTAGACAGCAGGGCGAGGATCACGCCCTTGGTCCGCTGCGTTTCACTGATTTTCAGTTGTGCCATGTTCTGGGGCCTCCTTATAAAACGAGCTGAAATTCAGTATAGCGCTGTTTTGCGACACAGTCAATTGTGCAATTTCATAAATATTTTGTTGTTTAAGATGCAAAAACAGGCGCGAAAAAAATGTGCATATTCGACAAAAATATATACAATTCTTGAAGGAATTTCGTCTGTAGGATTTGTGCCCTTTTTATTGACACATATAGACGCCTGTGCTAAAATTCTTTTATTGTTTGGCACGTTAAAGCGCTGCATTATTTTGGATGCGCGCCGCATGTGCGGAACATACCCTACAGGGCAAAGATAGAGAGTCAGAATTCGCAAGTTAGAAAGGAGAACCTACGTGAACTCAACCACGATCCTCATCCTGGTGGCAACGGTCGCAGTCATCGCACTTACATTGATCCCGACCTACATCATCTCCGGACGCAAAAAGACCACTCAGGCCGACTGGGAGGTCGCAGACCGCAGCCTTCCGCTTTATGTCGTCATCGGCACGCAGTTTGCCAGCGCAATGGGCGGCGGCATTCTGGTGGCGCATGTCGGCAATGCGTATGCCCGCGGCATCGGCCATTTCATCTATGGCGTGCTGGCGTCACTGCCGTTCATCATCATTATGGTGCTCGCCAAGTGGCTGCGCCGCAACAACTTCACCACCATTCCCGATGTGCTCGCGCACTTCACGAACGGAAATAAGCTCATCCGTATCGTCGCCGGTGTTATGACGGTCTTTGTGCCGTTTGGCTGGGTGACCTCCCAGATCACGGCCTTCGGCAATATCTACTCCAACCTGACCGGCATTGACTACACGCTGCTGTGCGTGCTGTTTGCCGTGTTTGCGCTGGCGTTTGTCATGCCGTCCGGTCTGAAGACCGTCGCATGGACGGACTTCATCTTCTCCTGCTTCATGATCGTCATGTGCATTGTCTGCGTTGTGTTCGTCACGGTCATGGGCGGCGGCGTCTCCAATATCGTCAGCAACCTCAACACGATCGACCCGTCCATGCTCAGCTTCTCGAGCTCCATCACCGATAATATCGGTGTGGCGACCTGCATGCTCTGGATTTTTGCTGTTCTGCCCGGCGGCATGACCAACCAGATCTACTTCCAGCGCGTCTGCGCCATCAAGGAAGAGAAGCAGGTCAACAAGTCCCTTATTCTCTCCGGAGCCCTGTCCCTGCTGAGCTTTGTCTGGGCTATCTACATGGGCCTCTCGCTCCGCTCTCTCAACATTGCAGAGATCGCCAATGGCCCCACGGCGTGGTTCATGGGCAAGCTGCCCATCGGCGTCATGGCGCTGTTTGCAGCGCTCGTCTTTGCAACGCTGATGTCCACGACTTCCTCTGGCGTGCAGACTTCCGTCACCAATATCACCCGCGATATCATCTCCACCATCAACCCGAACATCCCCGACCGCAAGATGGTCACGATCTCGCGTGTGCTGTCGGCCGTGCTCATGGCCATCGCGCTGCTGATGTGCCTCGTCTGGACGGACACGCTCAACTGGCTGACCAATACCTACGCCTATTCTGCGGCGGCGCTGGCCTGCCCGGTGTTCCTCAGCTACGGCCTGCGCAATAAGCACTTCATCACGACGCCCGGTATCGTTGCCGGCATGGTGTTCGGTCTGGTCGGCTGCGCGGTCGCGCAGATCATGAAGACCTCCCTGAACTTCGCGTTTATCGGCATTCTCGTTTCCGCCGTTGCTATGGTGATCGTGAGCGCCGCCACGAAGAAGAAGGGCACGATCGTCGCGGACGCCGAGTAATGCGCCCCCGGCGGATCTGTTGATCCGAAACAAAACAGAGCCCCCGCTTCCTGATGTGTGTCAGTCGGCGGGGGCTTTGTGTGCGTTCCGGCGGCCGATTGCCGAAGAATACGCATTGCGGCGGGGGGGAAAAACGTATTTTTTTCGCCATGTATCGCGGTGTTTACAGTTCTTTGATATATTTCTCATACGCGTGTGATAAAATACAACAATGAAATTCAGCAGCCTGGAAAGGTGATCGGTCATGAGACAACGGTTTGCAAAATGGATGATGGGCAGAAACGGTATGGATGCGCTCAACCGTCTCCTGTCCGTGCTGACGCTGATTTTGCTGTGCGTCAGTATGTTCGTGCATGGATACGCATCGCGCATTCTGTGGTCGCTGGCCGTGCTCGGCCTGATCGTGACCTATTTCCGGATGTTTTCGCGCAATGTCTACCGCCGCCAGCAGGAAAACGGTGCGTATCTGCGCCAGCGCTACAAGGTGACGAGCGCGTGGCGCGGCGCGGTCGACCGCTGGCATCAGCGGCGTGACTACCGCTTTTTTAAATGCCCCTCGTGCCGGACGCGTCTGCGTGTGCCGCGCGGCAAGGGCAAGATCAACATCGTCTGCCGCAAGTGCGGCACATCGTTCCAGCGCAAGACCTGAGGCGACGGCCGATGTTTGGATATGTGATTGCAAATCTCGAGGGCCTGACCCAGCCGCAGAAGGATCGCTATAAGGGCTGCTATTGCGGGCTGTGCCGGGTGCTCAAGCAGCGGCACGGCTTTTCCGGCCGCCTGACGCTGACATATGACATGACGTTTCTGGTGCTGCTGCTCTCGGCGCTGTATGAGGCGGATGAGGAGCGCGGCATGGAGCTGTGTCCCGCGCACCCGCTGCGCAGGCATTTTTACTGGCAGACGCGCTACACGGACTACGCCGCCGACATGAACGTCGTGCTGGCGTATTACAATTGCCGCGACGATTGGCAGGATGACGGCAGCGCGCTGAAGTATTGGGAGTCCGAGGCGCTCAGCCGTCAATGCGCCGCCGCACGTGCGCGCTGGCCGCGCCAATGTGCCGCGATCGAGCAGTGCATGACGCAGCTGGGCGAGATCGAACAGGCCGACACCGGTGATATGGACGCTGCGGCGAACTGCTTCGGGCGGCTGATGGGTGAGCTGTTTGTGACAGGGGAGCTCTGGGATGCCCGCCTGCGGCCGTTCGGCGAGGCGCTGGGACGGTTTATTTATCTGCTTGACGCGGTGATCGACCTGCCGGAGGACCGCCGCCATGGGCGCTACAATCCGCTGCGCGCATTGCCGCAGGATGCGGATCTGCATGCGCTGCTGCGGATGCTGCTCGGTGAATGCTCGGCAGCGTTTGAGGCGCTGCCGGTCTTGCAGGATATCGAGCTGCTGCGCAATATTCTGTACTCCGGCGTATGGCTGCGGTATGACGCGGCCATGAAAAAACTTAAGATCGGGAGGAGCGCCGAATGAGAGACCCATACGAAGTCCTCGGTGTTTCCAGAAATGCGAGCGAAGAGGAGATCAAGGCGGCTTACCGCCGTCTGGCCAAAAAATATCATCCGGACCTGAACCCGGACGATCCGCGCGCGACGGAAAAAATGAACGAAGTCAATGCGGCCTATGACGCGATCAAAAACGGGACCGCCAATGCCTACGGCGCGTCCGGCGGCTACGGTCAGGCGGGCGGCTACGGCGCTTATGGCGGCTGGGGCGCGCAGCGCGACCCCGGTATCCGGCCGGAATATCAGGCGGCGGCGAACTATATCCACGTCGGCCACTTTGCCGAGGCGCTGCAGGCGCTCTCCGGTGTGCCGCTGGCCGAGCGCGACGCCAACTGGTACGCGATCAGTGCCATGGCGAACTCCGGCGCGGGCAACCGCGTGCAGGCGCTTGCAGACGCGCGCCGTGCGGCTGCGATGGATCCGGCCAACCCGGATATCCAGCGGCTGCTGCACCAGATCGAGAGCGGCGGCACGGCCTATGCGACCTATAGCGCAGGGTATCCGAACAGCGGCTTCGGCACCGGCAGCTGGTGCGCGGATATGTGCCTGCTGAACCTGTGCTGCAACCCCTGTTTTTCCCCCTGCTGCTGATCCATATGACGACCCCGGCGGAACGAGCGCTGTTCCGCCGGGGCTTTTTGCGCTCAGACGCCGGGAAAGGTTTTCAGATACCGCTCCGTGAAGGCGCTCAGCGCGTCAAAGTCCATGCACGGGCGATAGACGGCCTCCAGCTCATTGTGCAGCAGAGCCGCCATGCGCAGCTGCTCGACGGCGCGCTCGAGGGCGAGCTGCTGCTGGCGGGCATCACTGCGCATGGCGCGGCGCAGCGTGCGCTGCCGCTCCGGATCGGGCAGAACGTCGAGCCGGATATGGCGCTGCGACAGACCGTCCGGCACATCCTCGGCCGTCCCGGCGAGAAAGCCGACGCCGCGCGACGGGACGAGCACGGCCTGCGTGCGCGAGGGGATGAGCGCATCCGGACAGGAGATGACGTCCAGACCGCACCGGACGGCGTGCGTGCGCACGGTGTGCAGAAATTCTTCTGCCAGACCGCATCCGTCGTCGAGCAGGTACACGCGCGCGCAGTGCGCGGCGACGGTGTCCGGGAAGAAAATTTTCCCCTCAGACGTGACGGCGCTCAGAAACAGACGGTCGCACCGGCCGGACTTCGCATCCTTGGGCGGCGTGCCGAATTCGCGCGTGCAGACGCTTTTGGCGCGCCGGCGCGCGGCCTCGCGATCCTCGGGGAAGACCAGCCCCGGCGTCGCGCGCGGATCGAGCGCGGCGGCCGCCGTCAGGTACTGCTGTGCGCGCAGACGGAACATTGCGCAGTCGGCGTTCAGGGCGCGGATGCGCGCCGGATCGAGCGCCTCCGTGCGGCAAAACGCGCCGAGGTCGAGATATTCGCCGCTCGCGCCGAAGAGCGCGGGCTCGACGGTGTGCGGCGCCGTGCCGTCAAAGAAGCCAGCGTGCTTTTGCGGGAAATACACGCCGTCGAGCGAGGCCGGATCGCCCGCGCAGTGCAGCCAGACGACCGAGAGCCCGGCGGCGCGCCCCGCGTCGCCGACGCGGCGCAGGAAGGTGGACTTGCCGCAGCCCGGCCCGCCTTTGAGGATGCAGAAATAGCGCTCCGGCGGCCGAAGGAACTGCCGGTGCAGCGCGTAGTAGCCCGCGCCGGTCATGGCGCTGAGAAAGTAGCGTGTTTCCAGTGCGTTGTTCATGGCGAAACCTCACATTTTCATGGTTGCTACAGCGTATGCAGCCGGCGCGGCCGTTGACAATTTCGCCCCGGGATGCTATCCTTTTTTCATCCTGACGAGGGAGAATTTTTATGATCAAGACGATATTATTTGATTTTGACGGTACGCTCTTTGACACCGGTGAGGGCATCCTGCGCAGCGTGCAGTATGCGCTTGAGGGCTTCGGCATCCACGAGACGGACACGGCGCGTCTGCGCAAGTTTGTCGGTCCGCCGCTGCTCGATTCGTTCTCGGAGCTGTATGCCATGACGCCCGAGCAGGCGCAGGCGGCGGTCGCACGCTACCGGGAGCGGTATCTGCCTGTCGGCATCTATGAGTGCACGCTCTATCCCGGCATTCCGGAATTGCTCGAGCGGCTGCGTGCGCACGGTTTTCGCGTCGCGGTCGCGACCGGGAAGCCCACGCCGATGGCGCGCTCGATCCTGCAGCGGTTCGATCTTGAGCGGCTTTTTGACTGCGTGATCGGCTGCGAATACGACGGCACGCGCAGCACAAAGGCCGAGGTCGTTGCGGCCGCGCTTGCCGAGACGCAGACTGCGCCCGAGGCGGCGCTCATGGTCGGCGACCGAAAGTATGACGTCACCGGTGCCGCTGCCTGCGGTGTGCCGTGTCTCGGCGTGTACTACGGCTATGCAGAGCCGGGTGAGCTGGAGGCCGCCGGTGCGGCGGCAGTGGTGCAGACCGTCGCAGAGCTGGGCGAGCGGCTGCTGCACTGGAACGAGGCATGATGCGAAAACTCCCTGCGGAATCTAAGTTCCGCAGGGAGTTTTCTGCTTTTTGTCAGGACACGGCTTTCCCGAGCACGCGCAGGGGAAAGGCGTCCGAGATCTCCAGATCGTGATAGGCCGGGTTGAGCGAGTGCAGCCAAACGCGCCCTCCGTCGCGCCGGAGCTGTTTGAGATAGGCGCTGCCGTCGTAGAGAAACACGCCGATCTCGCCGGGTGTGAGCGTCGGCTGCTGGTGCACCCAGACGGTCTGCCCGTCGTGAAAGCGCGGCTCCATGCTGTCGCCTGCAACGCGCACGCCGAAGTTCGCCTCCTCCGGCACTTCCGGACCGACCGGCTGCATCTCATAGCTCTCGCCGTCGAGAAACTGCCCCGTCCCGGCCGAGACGGCCAGCGAGTACAGCGGCAGGCTGCGCAGCGCGGGCACTTCGGGCGCGGCGGCAAAGCGCTTGCTCTCGCGCAGCAGCGCGATGTATTCCAGCGCGCGGCGGCGCCCCTCTGCATTCAGCCCCGCAAGCAGACCGCCGGCATCCCCGCCGGAGAACGTGCCCGCGATATCATCCACGTCCAGCACGCGGCAGAGCGTCAAAAACTGCTGCGCGTTTGGAAGCGTGGCGTCATTTTCCCACTTTGAAACTGCCTGATTCGACACCGGCATCCCGGCCTCAGCCATGGCCTCAGCCAGCGCCTGCTGGCGCATACCGTGTGCGCGGCGCAGGGAAGCGATCGTTTCGCCAAAGGTTTTGTACATATGCAGCACCTCAAACACAATATATCGCATCCGACGAAAAAACACAAGAAGAATATCCGAAAAAGATAAGAAAGCGCTTTAAATATCCCGTAAAGAGATTTATAATAAAGGCAATCTCTTTGCAGGAGAACGCGAACATGGAACGCATGATCTTACATTCGGATATCAACGCCTGCTATGCGAGCATCGAGCTGCTGCGCCATCCGGAGCTGCGCGGTCGGCCGGTTGCGGTCGGCGGGGAGCAGGAGCTGCGCCACGGCATCATTTTAGCCAAGGATCAGATGGCGCGCGCCGCCGGTGTGCGCACGGGCATGACGCTCTGGGCGGCGCGGCAGCAGTGCCCGGAGCTGACGATCCTGCCGCCGGATTTTGACCTGTACTACGATTATTCACGCCGTGTGCGGCAGGTGTATGCCGACTTCACCGACCGGTGCGAGCCGTTCGGCATGGATGAGTGCTGGCTGGACATGACCGGCTGCGTCGGCCATGAGGACGCACTGCAGACGGCGCAGGCGGTGCGGCAGCGCGTGCTCGATGCCACGGGGCTGACGGTGAGCGTCGGCGTGTCTTGGTGTAAGGTGATCGCAAAGCTCGGCTCTGACTACCGCAAGCCGAACGCCGTGACGGTCATTGACCGCGCACGCTTTGCCGACATGGTCTGGCCACTGCCGGTGGGCAGCCTGCTCTTTGCCGGGCGCAGCTCGGTGCGGCAGCTCGAGCGGCTGGGCATCCGCACGGTCGGCGCGCTCGCGGCGGCGGATGCGGATATGCTCCGGCAGCGTTTCGGCAAGAGCGGGGTGCAGCTGCACGCCTATGCCAACGGCTATGATCCCGCGCCGGTGCACCGGGTGGAGGATCTGCCGCCGCCGAAGTCCATCGGCAACAGCGCCACCGCGCCGCGTGACCTGATCTGCGAGGCGGATGCGCGCGCGGCGCTGCTGTCGCTTTCCGAGAGCGTGGGTGCGCGTCTGCGGCTGGAGGGGTATCAGTGCCGCACGGTGGAGCTGAGTGTGCGCACGGCGGACCTGCGCTGGTGCAGTCACCGCATGGCGCTGCGCCATCCGACGGATCTGACGAGCGAGGTGCTGGATGCGGCGCTGGCGCTGTGCGAGCAGGCGCACCTGTGGCCTGAGCCGCTGCGCAGCATCGGCGTGCGCGCGCTGGATCTCCAGCCTGCGTGCGCGCCGCACCAGATGGACCTGTTCGAGGACGCGGAGCGCCGCGCATGTCAGCGCCGGCTCGATGTCACGCTCGACAATCTCCGCGCCCGCTACGGCAAGACCTGCGTCCTGCGCGGCCGCGCCTGTTTTGACCCGGCGCTCGGCCTTGTCCAGCGCGAGGAGCACGCATTTTTGCGCAAATAAAAAGGCACGCACCGTCCCAATGGGACCGTGCGTGCTGATTTTTATGGGTTTAGAAGCCGAGCTTCATGCCGCCGGCGATCTTGTTGACCGTGGCGTCGGAGGCCGCCTCGTACTGGCGCAGCGCCTCGTTGACGGCTGCCAGCACCAGATCCTCGAGCATCTCGACATCATCGGGATCGACCGCTTCGGGCTTGATCTCGATCTTGGTGACCTCACGGTTGCCGTTGACAACGGCCGTGACCATGCCGCCACCGGCCTTCGCCGTGAACTCTTTTTCCTCCAGCTCTTTCTGCATCCGCAGGAAGTCCTGCTGCATCTTCTGCGCCTGCTTCATCATGTTGGCCTGATTCATGCCGCCATAACCGCCGCGAAAACCGCCTCTTGCCATGTTTGTATCCTCCTGTGAATCAAAATTTTTTTATCGGATCGTTACGTTCGGGAAGCGTGTCAGCTCCTCGATCTGCCGCTGCTTGATCTGGGTCGCCGTGTCCATCGGCTGCATGACCACGCGGACATTTTGCCCGGTCAGTGTCTGCACGGCCAGACGGAATTTCTCCGCGATCTCGGGCTTGTTGAACATCGGATAAGCCGGAGCTTTGTTCAGGTGCAGGGTCAGCGTGCCGTCGGCCAGCTCACCGGCCGCCTGCAGCGGGTCAAGCAGAAAATGATAGATGCCGACCGGCAGCTCGCGCTCCATGTATGCGCACAGCGCCTGCCAGTCAAACGTGCCCGCTTCAGTGGGCGCAGCCTCCGGCGCGGGCGCGGACACCGGCTCCGGGATCGGCTCGGGTTCGGGCTCCGGAATGGGAGCGGGAACGGTCTCTGGCGGCTCCCATGGGGGGACGTCGTCGAATACCGGTTTCGGCTCGGGCTTTGCCTTCGGCGCGGAGACCGGCGGCGCGGGCGGCTCCCAAGGGGGAACGTCATCGTGTACCGGTTTCGGCTCGGGTTTTGCCTTCGGCGCAGAGACCGGCGGTGCGGGCGGCTCCCAAGGGGGGACGTCGTCGAATACCGGCTTCGGTTCAGGCTTCGCCTTCGGCGCGGAGACCGGCGGTGCGGGCGGTTCCCAAGGGGGAACGTCGTCGTGTACCGGTTTCGGTTCAGGCTTCGCCTTCGGCGCGGGCGCAGATGCGCGCGGCGCGGGGATCGCTCCGCTGTATACGGTCTGTTCGAGCTTGTCCATGCGCGCGCACAGCGTCGGCACATCGTCGCATAGCTCCGGCCGGCAGAGCCGGATCAGGCACAACTCCGCCGCGATGCGCGGGTTGGGCTGCGATGCCATCGCGCCGAGCGTCTGCTGGATGCTCTGAAGGTTTGCCAGCAGCTGCGCGGACGAAAATGCACCGGAGAGCTCCTCAAGCGTGACCGGGTCATATGCGCCGGAGAGCAGCTCCCGGCCGCCGCGCGGCGCAACGGCCTGCATGAGCAGGTCGCGCTGGAGCATGCTCAGCTCGTCGAGCAGGGCAGAGGGGCCTTTCCCATCCTGCCAGAGCTCACGGAACTGTTCGAGCGCGCCTGCGGTGTCACCGGCGGCAACGCTTCGCAAAAGCTGCGCCGTGCGCAGGTTTCCGGCAAGACCGATGGCGGAGATGACCGCGTCGGTCGAGATACATTCATTTCCGCAGCACTGGTCGAGCAGTGTGAGCGCGTCGCGCATGCCGCCGTCCGCCATGCGGGCGAGCAGCGCGGCCGCATCCGGCTGCAGATTCAGGTGCTCCTGCTGCGCGACGAAGTTCAGGCGCGCGGTGATCGTGTCGACCGGGATGCGCTTGAAGCTGTGCCGCTGGCAGCGGGACAGGATCGTTGCCGGGACTTTGTGCAGCTCCGTCGTTGCAAGGATGAACATGAGGTGCTCCGGCGGCTCTTCAAGGATCTTCAGCAGAGCATTGAACGCCGAGTTGCTGAGCATGTGCACCTCGTCGACGATATAGACACGCTTGCGCACGCTGGCGGGGGAAAACACCGCCTCATCGCGCAGGGCGCGCACGTTGTCGACGCCGTTGTTGGACGCGGCGTCCAGCTCGACCACGTCGAGGATCGACCCGTCGTCGATGCCGCGGCAGGCGGCGCATTGGTTGCACGGATTGCCGTTGACCGGATGCTCGCAGTTGACCGCCTTGGCCAGGATCTTGGCACAGGTGGTCTTACCGGTCCCGCGCGTGCCGATGAACAGGTAGGCGTGGGACAGCCGCCCGGTCTCGACCTGCTTTTTCAGCGTCTCGGTAATATGTTCCTGACCGACAACGTCGTCAAACGTCTTCGGCCGGTATTTGCGATAGAGCGCCTGATACATCATTTGCGCGCGTCACCTCCGGGAACGGAAAACATAAAAAACGTGACCATTGACAAGACTGCACACCCACCTTTGAATAGACGACATGCCCGTTACCACAGCAGCCAGCTCGGGCTCGGCGCCCCCACGGCACACGGAGTGACCTGCTTAATGCTGCTCGGTTCCCCGCCTGACATGGTTCACAAGGCTCCGTTGCGCGGGACCGAACCTTCAACGCCGCTTACTGCGGGCAGACGACACATCAACCTATCCGGGGGCGGGAATTCATCCCTGCTATAGCGGATTGCAGGTACAGGACACCGCTGGCTCCCCGACTAGTGCAGCCTTGTCAATGGCCACGTGCAAGTATTCTACTACAAAAGCGGCGATTGCGCAAGAGCGGGAAGCAATTTTCTTTTTCGGGACTTTTTCGCACAAAAATGCGCCGGAAGAAAAAAAGGTCTTTACAAATGTGAAAAATGTGCTATAATGAACAAGCCTTGTGGGGGCGTAGCTCAGCTGGGAGAGCGTTCGGTTCGCATCCGAGAGGTCAAGGGTTCGAATCCCTCCGTCTCCACCAAACTTCAGAAATCCTCCCCGTGACCGTTGGGTCATGGGGGGGATTTCCTATTATTCAAAGAAAAGGAACAAGATCTCGCATCCGCTGATGGGAGGAATTCGCATGAAAGCACAGATCATCGCCGCGCTGCTTTTTCTGATTCTGGGCATCGTGTTTGCTTGCGGAAAAGGCACATTTTTGATCGCGGGCTATAACACGCTCCCGGAGGAGAACAAGGCACGGTATGATGCGCGCAAGATCCTGAGAGACATGAGCCGGATGATGTTTTCCTGCGTGGGCTGCATGGCGGTCGGGATCCTCGGCTCGATCGTGGACGCACCTTGGCTCGTGGTGCTCGGTGTTGTCCTGACGGCTCCGGTCATCGTGTTCTTTCTGATCCGCATCAACCGGGAGAGCAAGCGGTAACGCCTGCTGCACAAAAAGTCACCCCCGCGCTTGTCGCAATGACAAGCGCGGGGGTTTTTGCATGCGCGAGCGGCCGGGTTTTTGTTGGCATCAGCGTAAAGGCACGCGAGCGGCGTCATTCCTTTTCGCTGAGTCCGCGCTCAAAGCGGAACTTGGCCTTTTTCTCCGGCACCTCAACGGGATATTCCCCCGTGAAGCAGCCGGTGCAGAAGCCCTCGCCGCACTCGGCCAGCTTTGTTACGCTGTCGGTGCTGAGATATCCGAGGGAGTCGACGCCGATGATCTGCGCGATCTCCGGGATCGTGTGGCTGCATGCGATGAGGTTCTCGCGGGAGTCGACGTCCGTCCCGAAATAGCAGGGGTTGAGAAACGGCGGCGCGGACACGCGCATATGAACCTCCGTCGCGCCGGCCTCGCGGACGAGCTTTACGATGTGGGCGCAGGTGGTGCCGCGGACGATGGAGTCGTCGATCAGTACCACACGCTTGCCGCGGATGGTGGAGGAGATGGTGTTGAGCTTGATGTTGACGGATTTCTCCCGCTGGCTCTGCTCCGGCTGGATAAAGGTGCGGGCGATATACTTGTTTTTGATGAAGCCTACGCCGTACGGGATGCCGGACTGCTTGGAATAGCCGAGGGCGGCGTCCAGGCCGGAGTCCGGAACGCCGATGACCACGTCCGCCTGAACGGGGTGCTCGAGTGCCAGAAATGCCCCGGCGCGCTGCCGCGCGGTGTGGACGCAGCTGCCGTCTATGACGGAGTCCGGACGGGCGAAGTAGATGTACTCAAAGACGCACAGCGAGCGGGGGCACTGACCGCAGTGGGTGGTTATGCTGCGCAGGCCGCCCTTGTCCGCGATGACGATCTCGCCGGGACGCACGTCCCGCACGAACTGTGCACCAATGCCGTCCAGCGCGCAGCTCTCGGAGGCAAAGACCCAGCCGTCTCCCAGCCTTCCGATGCAGAGCGGCCGGAAACCGTGGGGATCCCGGACGGCGATCAGCTTCTGGGGCGACATGATGACCAGCGAGTACGCGCCCTTGATCCTGTCCATGGCGGCAGAGACCGCCTCCTCAATGGAGGAGGCCCGCAGACGCTCGTTGGTGATGGTATAGGCAATGACCTCGGTGTCGCTGGTGGTGTGGAATATCGCGCCGTTGAGCTCCAGTGCCTCCCGCAGCTCGGCGGCGTTTGTCAGGTTGCCGTTGTGGGCGAGCGCCATGCTGCCCTTGATATGATTGATGATCAGGGGCTGGGCGTTTTCGCGGCTCTTCCTGCCGGTGGTGGCGTAGCGGACATGACCCACCGCCAGCTGGCCTCCGCCGAGCTTTTGCAGGCGCTCGGGAGGGAAGACCTCACCGACAAGGCCGAGGTCCTTATATCCCGATATGACGCCGTCGTCGTTGACGGCAATGCCGCAGCTCTCCTGTCCCCGGTGCTGAAGCGCGAACAGAGCGCTGTAAGTCAGCCCGGCAACATCCGTCCCGCCTCCAGTGTAAATGCCGAAAACACCGCATTCCTCATGAATCTTTGAAAACATAGGCCCGCGCCCCGTCACGCGCCGAGCATACGGCGCAGGATCTCCTGATATGCGCCCTCCACATTGCCGAGGTCACGGCGGAAACGATCCTTGTCCAGTTTTTCGTGGGTCGTCTCGTCCCAGAGGCGGCAGGTGTCGGGGCTGATCTCGTCGGCGAGGACGATGCTGCCGTCGGGCAGGCGGCCAAACTCCAGCTTGAAGTCCACAAGGTCGATGCCGATGCCCTTCATGATGCCCTTGAGCAGGTCGTTGACCCGGAAGGCCAGCGCCTTGATCTGCTCCAGCTCCTCGGCCGTTGCCAGCTTCAGGGCCAGCGCGTGGTAGGCGTTGATGAGCGGGTCGCCGAGGCTGTCGTTTTTATAAGAGAACTCGATGGTGGGGGCGTCAAACACAATGCCCTCCTCCACGCCATACCGCTTGGCGAAGGAGCCGGCGGAGATGTTGCGGACGATGACCTCGAGGGGGACGATGGTGACCTTCTTGACGAGGGTCTCCCGGTCGGAAAGCTCCCGCACGAAGTGGGTGGGCACGCCCTGCTCTTCCAGCAGCGTCATCAGGTGGTTGGTCACCCGGTTGTTGATGACGCCTTTTCCGGCGATGGTGCCCCGCTTTTCGCCGTTAAAGGCGGTGGCATCATCCTTGTATTCGACGATCAGCAGTTCGGGGTCGTCGGTGCGAAAGACCATCTTGGCCTTGCCTTCGTACAGCTTCTCAAGCTTCTGCATAGCAATACCTCCATGATAAATTGATTTTTTTGGCAGAATGTTTTTATACTGTGATATTAGACCGAAAGGATCAGAAAAACAATATTTTTTCAAGGTGTTTTTGCGATTTCGGATGGTATCACAATGAGAGCGGGAAAATGCCACCTTGTTTATGTTCGTTTTGCTCCCCCCCACGGTTTGGCACGCCGTGTGCCGGATACCGTCCTCGCCGGAACCGGGACGCTGAGCCGCTGGATGATTGGCTTTATGCGCTGCCGGGAAATCCTTCGTCTCCCAGTCTCGGCACAGGGAAAAGAGGCCGCTGTGCGCCTCCCCTTATCGCTCGGATTTCTTTGTTGACGCGCAATGGTTGGTCGTGTCGTTTTCCCCAAAACGATTCTCCTTGCAAATGATTACGCATTTGAAAAAGGCGCATCCCGATGCATGCGACGGCGCGCTTGCCGCATCCCGTTTTTGTGACGCGAAAACATATGTGACACCCCTCGACAGAACCGGTTTTGCGTGCTATAGTAAGAGAACAGTTTGTTTGGAAGGGATGTTTTCAGCAAGTGGAACGCAAAGGCAAACAGAAAAAGACGGCGCGCAATGTTATCATCATCCTGTGTGTGGTCCTTGTGGCGGTGTCGATCCCGGTAATTATGGCGCTCAGAAAATCGCACAGCCAGCCCACGCCGGCGGAGACTACGCCCACGCCGACCGCGCCGCCGGCAGAGGAGACCGTCAGCGCGACGCCGTCGATCGAACTCCCGCCGTATGGCGGCTATTCGTTTGACAACGACGAGCTGGTGCAGCTGTCCGACTGCGCGTTTGTCGGCGACAGCATCTGCAGCGGTCTGTTCGTCTACGATGTGCTGCCGAAGGACATGGTCGTTGCGACCGGAAATGTCGGCATCCGCAGCCTGCGGGAATATACATTTGATATCAACGGCGGTACGTATACCGCGCTTGAGGCGCTGAAGGTCATCGACCCGAAGTATGTCATCTTCTCCATGGGCATGAACGACATCAACATGACCAGCGAGGAGACGTACTGCCAGAACTATCTCAGCTTCCTTGCCGATACGCAGGCGGAGCTGCCGTCGGCAAAGCTCTATGTCGCATCGATCACGCCGATCGATGCCGGGTCGAACTTTGCCTCGAATGATAAGATCGACCGCTACAACGCTGCGGCCAAGGCGGCTGTTGAGCAGGCAGGCTACGGGTTTATCGACGTCACGACGCACCTGCGCAATGACACGGGCGGCCTCAACCCGGATTGCGGCGGCGGTGACGGCATCCACGTCAACAAGCTCGGCTATTATTCCATGCTGACCGACGTGGCCAAGCGCCTCGTGGCCGACCGGCATTGAGTCAAACACAGAAAAAAGAAAGGGCGAGCGCCCTTTCTTTTTTTGTTGCCCGGTGGTGCGCACAAAGGTGTTGACAAACGCGCGCAGCGGCATTATAATCGGCATATACCGAAAATAAAAGCCTTGGAGGTGACGCTATGCCGAGACCACCGCGATGCCGGCGGATCTGCGATGCGCCGCAGGTCGACACCTTTTGCCCGCAGGGACATGAGGAGGCGGCTCCCATTCTGCTGACGCTGGATGAGTATGAGGTCATCCGGCTCGTCGATCTCGAGCAGCGCACGCACCAGCAGTGCGCCGCGCAGATGGACATTTCCCGCTCCACCGTGCAGGAGATCTATGAGAGCGCCCGGCGCAAGATCGCCGCGTGCCTTGTATATGGCAGAAAGCTCGTCATCACCGGCGGCAGCTACCGCATCTGCGGCGGGCAGGAGCAGGCGCGCTGCACACAGTGCTGCCGGACAAAATCAGAAGATACCCATTCGAATATGCAACAACACAAAGGAGAAGCAAACATGAAAATTGCAGTTACCTACGCAAACGGCCAGATCTTCCAGCACTTTGGCCACACCGAGCAGTTCAAGATCTATGAGATCGACGGCGACAGGATCGTTGCCTCCGAAGTGGTCGATACCAACGGCAGCGGCCACGGCGCGCTGGCGGGCTTCCTGATGCAGCACGGCGTGAACACGCTCATCTGCGGCGGCATCGGCGGCGGTGCGCAGCAGGCGCTGGCGCAGGCGGGCATCCGGCTCTTCGGCGGCGTCAGCGGTGATGCCGATGCGGCTGTCCATGCGCTGCTGGCCGGAAATCTCGGCTACAATCCGAATGTCCGCTGCGATCACCACGACCACGAGCACGGTGAGGGCGGCCACACCTGCGGCGACCATGGCTGCGGTCATCACGGCTGCCACTGAGGCACGCGAAAGCTTTATACCATCGTTTTTGAAAACCGGAGTGGAAACGCTCCGGTTTTCGCTTTGCCCGGATGCGCCCGCAGTGCGATTTTTCCCCTTGCAGATGCGCGGCCTGTGCGGTATATTGTAATTTGTCAGACAGCATTTTGCCGCTGACGGAAAACCACGCGCGATAAGGAGAACAGACGCAATGGATAAGCAGGAATTGACACAGCTGCTGCAGCAGGTCGCCGACGGCGACGTGACCCCGGATGACGCGGCGCTCCGGCTGAAGATGCAGCCCTTTCAGGAGATCGGCGCGTACGCAAAGGTCGATTTCCACCGCGGCATCCGTCAGGGGGTGCCGGAGGTCATCTTCGGCGAGGGCAAGGCAAAGGAACACATCCTCGGCATTGCCCGGGAGATGCTGCGCAGCGGCCAGCGGACGATCCTCATCACGCGCCTGGCGGCGGAGGCGGCGGCCTACCTGGAGACGGACCTTCCGCTGCACTATGACAGTGCCGCCAGAGTCGGCATCATCGGCGAGCTCCCACCGCCCGGCGGCAAGGGGCGCATCGTCGTCGCGACCGGCGGCACAAGTGATATTCCCGTCGCAGAGGAGGCAGCGCTGACGGCCGAGGCGCTCGGAAACGCGGTCACACGCCTGTATGATGTCGGCGTGTCGGGTCTTCACCGTCTGCTCGCCAATCTGGACACGATCATGTCTGCGCGTGTCATCGTCGCGGTCGCAGGCATGGAGGGCGCGCTGCCGTCCGTCATCGGCGGCCTGGCCGACTGTCCGGTGATCGCCGTGCCCACGAGCGTCGGCTACGGCGCGTCGCTCGGCGGGATCGCGGCGCTGCTGAGCATGCTCAATTCCTGCGCAAGCGGTATGTCCGTCGTGAACATCGACAACGGCTTCGGCGCGGGCTATCTCGCCAGCATGATCAATCATCTCGACTGACGGAGGCGCCATGGAACTCTCTGATTTTTTTGCGCAGCATCCGAAGGCCGCGCTCGCGTTCTCGGGCGGGGCGGATTCTGCGTTTGTACTCTACAGCGCCGCTGCGTGCGGCGCGGATATCATGCCGTATTTTGTCCGCTCGCAGTTTCAGCCGGCGTTTGAGCGTGCGGATGCCCGGCGGATGGCGGCGGCGCTCGGTGTGCCGCTGCGCGAGCTGGAGCTGGACGTTTTGTGCGAGGATGCCATTGCCGCGAATCCGGCAGATCGCTGCTATTTCTGCAAGCGCCGCATCTTCGGCGCGATCTGCACGGCCGCCGCTGCGGATGGGTATCCCGTCGTGCTCGACGGCACGAACGCCAGCGATGACCGCGGCGACCGGCCGGGTATGCGCGCGCTCGAGCAGGCGCATGTCCTCTCGCCGCTCCGGCTCTGCGGTCTGACCAAAGCGGAGGTGCGCCGCCGCTCCAAGGCGGCCGGGCTCTTCACGTGGGATAAGCCCGCCTATGCCTGCCTTGCCACGCGCGTTCCGACAGGCGAGCCGATCACGGCTGAAAAGCTTTGTGCGGTGGAGCAGAGCGAGTCATTCTTGTTCGCGCTCGGCTTCACGGATCTGCGTGTGCGCCTACGCGACGGGAGCGCGCTGCTGCAGCTTCCGGCGGCGCAGCACGCGGCGGCACGGGCGCGGTGGCCGGAGATCACTGCAGGGCTGTCCGAATACTTTTCCACCATCCGACTGGACCCGAAAGCGAGGGCGGAGAGCGAATGAAAACTTTGTATATTGACTGCTCCATGGGCTGTGCCGGTGATATGCTGACGGCGGCGCTGCTGGAGCTGCATCCCGATCCGGCGGCGTTTCTCGCCGATATGAACGCGGCGCTCGGCGGCAGGGCAGTGGTGTCCGCCGCGCCGGATGCCAAGTGCGGCATCCGCGGTACGCACGTCACCGTGCGCATCCACGGGCAGCAGGAGGGGGCGCACCCGCTGCACACAGAGTGTGCGCACGGCGGCGCAAGCTCGGCCGAGATCATGGCCTTTCTGGACGCCGTGCCGCTTTCGCGGTCGATCCGGGAAAATGCCAAGGCGGTGTATGCGCGCCTTCTGGACGCTGAGAGCGCGGTGCACGGCTGCGCGGTCGAGCAGGTGCATTTTCACGAGGTCGGCGCGCTCGACGCGCTGGCGGATGTGCTGTGCGTGTGTTCGCTCATGGATGCGCTGCAGCCGCAGCGCGTGCTCTGTTCCCCCATAAATGTCGGCAGCGGTCAGGTTCGGTGCGCGCACGGCGTGCTGCCTGTGCCCGCCCCGGCGACGGAGCGGCTGCTGCGCGGCGTGCCGGTCTATGCCGGCAGCGTGACCGGTGAGCTGTGCACCCCCACAGGTGCGGCGCTGCTGCGGCAGTTCGTGTCTGACTACGGCGCGATGCCGCAGATGTGCGTCTCCGCCGCCGGTTACGGCACGGGCAAGAAGGATTTTGCGGCGGCCAACGTCGTGCGTGTGCTCCTGGGTGAGAGCGGGAACGGCGATGAGCAGGTCGTGGAGCTGTGCTGCAACATCGACGATCAGCCTGCGGAGTTGCTTGCCTTCGCCATGGATGAGCTGCTCGCGCTCGGCGCGCTGGATGTGTATTTCACTGCCGTCGGCATGAAAAAGAGCCGTCCGGGTATCGTGCTCACCTGCCTCTGCCGCCCGGAGCAGCGGGATGCCATGCTGCGCTGCATCTTTCGCAATACGACAACGCTCGGTGTGCGCGAGCGCACCTGCGCCCGTTACAGCCTTGCCAGACGCACGCAGACCGTGCAGACGCGCTATGGCGCGGTGCGTGTCAAAACGGCGCAGGGCTACGGCGTCACGCGCGAGAAGGCGGAATACGACGATCTGGCGCGGCTTGCGCGCGAGAGCGGGCAGCCGCTTGACGAGATCCGCGCCGCCGTAACGCAGGCGCTGCGAGACCGGAACGAAACCGAATGAAACGTCTTGCATCCGCACCGTGCGAATACGGTGCGGATGTGCGTTTTACCTATCAGAAGATTTCATCTGTGCGCGTCTTTCTGTGAAAGTCTACATATTTTGCGCCTCATCAAAAAATTCCCTTGTCAGACGATCTCAGCGTGCTATAATCGACACACTATGAGGGCTTGCCTGTCGACGATACAGAATACCACAAGCGCCCATGAAAGGAGAAATTATGCATCCCAGACTTTCCAACAAAATCCTGCGTCCCGATTTTCAGGGCGAATTTACGGCAAGCATTCTTGCGGCAGCGGCCTCTCCTGAGCTGATTTCTTTCGCGGGCGGACTTCCGAACCCGGTCTCCTTCCCGGTCGAGGAGATGGACAAGGCGGCACACAAGGTGCTCGAGCATAACGGCGTCATGGCGCTGCAGTACAGCGGCACGCAGGGCTATCAGCCGCTGCGCGAGTGGATCGCCAAGCGCTATGAGACGATGGGCGTTTTCGGCGTGCAGGCCGACGATATCATCATCACCAACGGCTCGCAGCAGGTGCTGACGATGATGGGCGCGTGCATGCTCGACCCCGGCGACAAGGTGATTGTCGAGGACCCGACCTATCTGGTCGCACTGCAGTCGTTCCACTTCTTTGACCCCGAGATCCTGCCGGTCACCATCAACCCCGACGGCATCGACTGCGATGCGCTCGCGGCGGCTGTTGCGGCGAACCCGGACGTGAAGTTTGCCTACGTCATTCCGAATTTCCAGAACCCCACCGGCCTGAGCTACAGCCAGCAGGTACACGACCGGGTCGTGGAGATCTTCCGCGGCACGGACATTGTCGTGCTCGAGGATAACCCGTACCGTGAGCTGCGTTTTTCCGGCACCGCGACTGACAGCTTCGGCAAGGAGCTGGGGGAGCAGTGCTGCATGCTCGGCACGTTTTCCAAAATCGTCGCGCCCGGTATGCGCATCGGCTGGGTGTGCGTGCGCAACAAGGAGCTGCGTGAGAAGCTCCTGAGCTACAAGGCGACCGCCGACCTGCACACGAACATCTTTTCGCAGCTCGTGCTCGCGCAGTATCTTGCGGACAACGACATCGACGCGCACATCGAAAAGACGAAGGTGCTCTACAAGCACAAGGCGGAGCTGATGATGGACTGCATGCGCAAGTACCTTCCGGAGGGCGTGGAGTTCACGCCGACCGAGGGCGGCATGTTCCTCTGGGCGAAGCTCCCGAACGGCATGTCTGCGGTCGACCTCTACCGCGTCGCGCTCACGAAGGGCGTGGCCATCTGCCCGGGCGACCCGTTTTATGAGAAGGCGCGCAACGTCAGCACCTTCCGCATCAACTACTCCAACAGCAGTGACGAGGTGATCGAAAAAGGCATCCGTCTGCTCGGTGAGGCCTGCGAGGAGCTGCTCGCAAAGTAAGGCAGCCGCGTTTTTGCACAAATCAAAACCGCCGCACCGTGACGCCACGGTGCGGCGGTTTGCATATGGCAGCAGTTTATATGTAAGACCTTGTTCTGCGCATATCGAGCACCAGCTCCGGATTGTCTGCGCGCATCCGCTCCAGAATGCCCGTGAGTGCGTCCGGGTCGCGCGCGACCGCGTCCAGCTCCGGTTGCGTGAGACCGACCAGCTGCAAAAACGCGACCCTGCCGTGCACGGTCTCGATCGGTGCGGCGGTCGTGTCGCTGACGATGGCCAGCGCTGTGATGGCCGAGTTCAGCTCCGGATGCAGGGAGCCGCCGTCGCCGGGGATGTATGCACCCGGCTCGAAATAGTTGCCGGTCTGGAACGTGTAGCGCGCCAGCTGCGCCAGCAGGTCGAGCGCCCATGTGCCGGTCTCGGCATAGCTCTCGCGCACCTTGAGCGTGAGCTCATAGCCCCATTTGCTGTATTCCGATCCAAAGGCCGCCATGCTCGGGTACAGCTCGCTTAAGCCGTAGGTGACGATGTGCTGATAGCCCTTGCCCGTGTCGCAGACGGCAAAGCCGTCGAGATATTCCTCGCCGCCGAGTGCCGCACGGTCGTGCAGCTCGCTCTCGAAACGCACCGGCTCTGCTTCTGGGTAGAGCTTTGCAAAGGCCGCGTCGATGGCGTCCCAGCCGGGCGCCCAGTCGGGGTGCTTTTTCATCCGCTTCGCGTATTCTTCTCTCGTCATGTCGTGTCCGCCTTTCGTCGATTTACTCCAGTGCCTCGTGCACGGAAAAATGGTTCTTGTGATAGCTCAGCAGCCCCTCACGCTGCATCCGTGACAGCTCACTGCACATGGCGCTGCGATCGACGCTGAGATAGTCAGCCAGCTGCTGCCGGTTATAGGGGATGTCAAAGCTGTATCGCCCGGTGCGCTGCACGCACGCGGAAAAGTACGACAGGAGCCGGGCCCGGATGCCCTTCGGCGCGGTGTGCAGGATGCGCTGCGAGAGCAGCAGGTTTTTCTCTGCGCACACAGCCAGCAGATTCGAAATGAGCAGTGCGTGAAACGGGCAGGCGTTCGTACACGTCGTGAGCACCTTGCCGACGTTCAGAAACAGCACCTCGGTGTCCTCGGCGGCTGTCACGCTGATACGCAGCGGTTCCCCCGGAATACAGGCATAGGGTTCGGCAAATACCTCTCCGGGCGTGACGTGACCGAGCAGGCTGTGACTGCCCCAGATGTCATCGTGGCCGATCATGGCCATACCGGAGAGCACCATACCGAGCTGCTCGGTCGGTGCACCCGCAGCGAGAATGGTCTCGCCGCGCGCATAGCGCTTTCGCACAGCGCCGAGGCACTGCAGCAGCGGCTGCAGCTGCGCAGTGTCGATCCCGCGAAACAGGCGCGTACTGGTCAGGGTAATGTTCATATTTTTTGCTCCATTTGTTGTTCTGACAACGGAATTGTGGCTTTTATTATGCTATCTTATCCTCAGAAAGTCAAGACAGCCGGGCGGGGGCCCGGACGATTTTTGGAAAGGGAAGGGATATTATGATCCGTAAGATCATCCACATTGACGAAGAAAAGTGCAACGGCTGCGGTGCGTGCGCGGCAGCGTGTCACGAGGGGGCGATCGGCATTGTAGACGGTAAGGCAAAGCTCCTGCGTGACGATTATTGCGACGGCCTCGGCGACTGCCTGCCGGCCTGCCCGATGGACGCCATCCACTTTGTTGAGCGCGAGGCGGCTGCCTATGATGCTGCGGCCGTGCAGGCGAATATGCGCAAAAAGCAGGCGCAGAGCGCACCTGCGCACACCGGCGGCTGTCCCGGCAGCCGGATGCGCAGCATCCGCCGTGAGGAGGCCGCGCAGCCGCAGACCGCCGTGCCGCAGCCGTCGCAGCTTGGCCAGTGGCCGTGCCAGATCAAGCTCGTGCCGGTCAACGCACCGTATTTTCAGGGCGCGAAGCTGCTCATTGCGGCCGACTGCACGGCGTATGCCTACGCGAACATGCACAGTGAATTCATGAAAGGGAAGATCACGCTCATCGGCTGCCCGAAGCTCGACGCGGTGGATTACACCGACAAGCTCACGGAGATCATCCGGGGCAACGACATTCAGAGCGTCACCATCGTGCGCATGGAGGTGCCGTGCTGCGGCGGACTCGAGCACGCGGCGCGGGAGGCGCTGCGCGCGAGCGGGAAATTCCTTCCGTGGCAGGTCGTCACGATCTCCGTCGATGGTAAGATTCTCGATTGCTGACCCGCTGCTCGGGCTCTGCTTGCATGCGCAGGCAGAGCCCGAACAAAGATTTTTCTTTCCATGAAAAATATGCGACAATAGGGTTGACAAATCCGAAAATATCTGTATAATATCATTTGTTCGTAGCGGAATTGTGTAATGGTAGCACACCGGACTCTGACTCCGTTTGTGAGGGTTCGAATCCTTCTTCCGCTGCCAACGCGAATCGCTCCCGTCTTTGACGGGGGCGATTTTTTTGCTTTTGCCCCTTTTCTGCCACCTCGCGGCAGCAGCCTGCGTGGATATGCAAAAAGGCCCTGCCGAGAGGCAGGGCCTTTTTGGTTTCATAACAGCGCTTGCTTCACTTGTCCAAGTAGCTGGTCAGCAGCTCCTGCAGCAGCTCGTCGCGGTCAAGGCGGCAGATGAGGCTGCGGGCGTTGTTGTAGTTGGTGATGTACGTCGGGTCCTCGGAGAGGATGTAGCCGACGAGCTGGTTGATCGGGTTGTAGCCTTTGACAACAAGGGAATGATACACGGAAGTGAGGATCTCCTTCATTTCTGTTTTGTTGTCGATCGCGTTAAACCGTCTGGTTGCGTCTTCCATGTGAAGCCCTCCCTCATACAAGTTCTTGTGCCTATTATACCAAAAAACACAAGTCTGTAAAGCCACTTTTCAACCCTTTTCGAAAAAAATTCTAAATATTTTCTTAATAACTTTTCGTTGTTTTGAACGCTCAGCGGATGGTCGCGTGGAACGTCTCCTCAAGCGCCTTGAGGACACTCTGCATCGTCTCCTCGGCATGGTCGTCGGTGAGCGTCTGGTCGTCGGCGCGCAGCGTCAGCGAGAAAGCGACGCTCTTATAGCCGGCCGGGATCGGCGCGCCGGTGTACACGTCAAAGAGTTCGCAGCCCTTGAGATACTGTCCGCCGGCGGCGAGGATGCACTGCGAGAGCTTGGCGACCGGGATGTCGGCGCTGCAGACGACGGCCACGTCGCGCGTCACGGCCGGGAAGCGCGGCAGCGGCGTGTAGACCGGTGTCGCACCGCGCTCGGCGAGCATCTCACCGAGCTGCAGCTCGGCCGTGTAAAACTCCGTGTCCACGCCGTAGTTTGCCGCCACGAGCGGATGGATCTGACCGAGCACGCCCAGCAGCTTGCCGCCGGCGTACACCTTCGCGCAGCGGCCGGGGTGGTACGACGGGTTGCTGCTCTCGGCTTCGAAGGTCACGCCCGTGATGCGCAGACCGGCGAGGATGCGCTCGACCGCACCCTTGAGTTGGAAGAAATCCATGCCGCCGCCGTAGCCGCCGAGACACAGCAGCTTCGGCTCGTCGGCCATGCCGTCGGGGCGGGCAAAGTAGACCTTGCCGATCTCATACAGGCGCACGGCCTTGTTGCGGTAGTTATAGTTGCGCGTGAGGATCTCAAGCATGGACGGCAGCACCGTCGTGCGCATGATGGAGGTATCCTCACCGAGGGGGTTGAGGATCTTCATGGAGTTGCGCAGCGGGGAATCGGCCGGGAGACGGATCTTGTCGTAGTACGAGGGGCTGATGAACGAATACGTGATGATCTCGCTGTAGCCGAGCGCGCGCGCCATCGCGCCGATGCTGCGCTCTGCCTGCTGCGCATCGCTGTAGCCGCCGCTGGTGGTCTGGCCGCGCATGAGCGTGCAGGGGATGTTGTTATAGCCGTAGAAGCGGGCGATCTCCTCGGCGATGTCGGAGTAGTGCTCCACGTCGCCGCGCCAGGAGGGGACGATGATCGTGTCGCCGTCGAGCTCGAAGCCGAGCGCGAGCAGGATGCGGCGCATCTCTGCCTCGGACACGTCCGTACCGAGCAGACCGTTGACCTTTTCCGGCTCGAGCTTCACGGTCTTCGGCACGATGGGTTCGGGCAGCACGTCGATGGTGCCGCGCATCACCTCACCGCAGCCGAGCAGCTCCACGAGCTCGCATGCGCGATCCACGGCGGCGACGGTATTCATCGGGTCGAGCCCCTTCTCAAAGCGGCCGGAGGCCTCCGTGCGCATGCCGAGCGCAGCGGCCGTGCGGCGCACGCTCGTGCCGTTGAAGTTCGCGCCCTCAAAGACGACCATGGCCGTGTCGCCCACAATCTCGGAGTTGGCGCCGCCCATGACGCCGGCGACCGCGACGGGCTTCTGCTCGTCGCAGATGCAGAGCATATTCGGCGTGAGCCTGCGCGCAGTGCCGTCGAGCGTCTGGATGGTCTCACCCTCGCGCGCGGTGCGCACGATGATCTGCTTGCCGCCGATGCACGAGAAATCGAAGGCGTGCATGGGCTGACCGTACTCGAGCATGACGTAGTTTGTGATGTCGACGATGTTGTTGATCGGGCGCACGCCGCTGTTGCGCAGGCGCTCGCGCATCCACGCCGGGGACGGGCCGATCTTGACGTTGCGCACCATGCGCGCAGTGTAGCGCGGGCAGAGCGCAGGATCGTCGATGCGGATGCTGACATGGTCGCAGATGTCCTCGCCGCAGCCGGGCACATCGGGCGTGTGCAGCTTCAGGGGCTTGTCAAAGGTCACGGCGGCCTCACGCGCCAGACCGATCACAGACAGGCAGTCCGGGCGGTTGGGCGTGATCTCAAACTCGACCACGTGGTCGTCCGCGCCGATGACGGCGGCGATGTCGTCGCCGGGCTTCACGCCGTCCTCCTGCATGACCCACAGGCCGTCCTCGATGGCGTAGGGGTAGTCATGCAGCGTCAGACCGAGCTCCTTGAGCGAGCACATCATGCCGTTGGACGCCTCGCCGCGCAGCGTGCCGGCGTGGATCTGCTTGCCGTCGGGCAGCAGCGCGCCGTCAAGCGCGACGGGTACCAGGTCTCCGACCTGCTGGTTCTGTGCGCCGGTCACGATCTGGATCGGCGCATCGCCGCCCACATCGACCTGACAGACCCACATGTGGTCGGAGTTCGTGTGGCGCACCATCTCCACGATGCGGCCCGCAACGACATTCTGAATATTCTTGTGCAGATCCGTAAACGTCTCCACCTTAGAGCCGGAGAGAGTCATTGCCTCGGAAAAGTCGTGGTCGGACCAGGCCGAGCAATCTACGAATTCATTGAGCCATTTTCTGCTTAAAATCATGGTAGCCTCTCCTTTCTCAGAACTGCTGCAGGAAGCGCACGTCGTTTTCGAAGATCAGGCGCAGGTCGCTGATCTTAAAGCGGCGCATCGCCAGTCGCTCCAGACCCATGCCGAAGGCCCAGCCGGAGTAGACGTCCGTGTCGATGCCGCAGCCCTCGAGCACCTTCGGGTGGATCATGCCGGCGCCGAGGATCTCGATCCAGCCCTCGCCCTTGCAGGTGGGGCAGCCCTTGCCGCCGCACTTGTGGCACTGCACGTCCATCTCGCAGCTCGGCTCGGTGAACGGGAAGTGGTGCGGGCGGAAGCGGGTGACGGTGTTCTCGCCGTAGAGCTTGCGCACGAGCGTGTTGAGCGTGCCCTTCAGATCCGCCATCGTGACGCCCTTGTCGATGACCATGCCCTCGATCTGGTGGAACATGGGCGAATGCGTGGCGTCGACCTCATCCTTGCGGTAGACGCGGCCGGGCGCGACCATGCGGATCGGCAGGGGCTTGCTCTCCATCGCGCGCACCTGCATCGGGGAGGTCTGCGTGCGCAGGAGAATGCGGCTGTCCTCGGTCAGATAGAACGTATCCGACCACTCGCGGGCGGGGTGTCCCTCGGTGGTGTTGAGCTTGGTGAAGTTATACTCGGCCTCTTCGATCTCCGGTCCTTCGAGGATCTCAAAGCCCATGCCGACGAAGATGTCCTTGATCTCGTCGAGCACGATGTACATCGGGTGCTGGTGGCCGAGCTCCGGCGCTTTGCCGGGCATGGTCACATCGAGTGTCTCGGCCTTGAGGCGCATCTCGAGCATGCGCGCATTGAGCGCCTCGCGGCGCTGCTCGAGCGCTGTCTCAAGCTCCGCGCGCACCTGATTTGCCAGCTGGCCCATGGCCGGGCGCTCCTCCGCCGACAGGCGGCCCATCTGCTTGAGGATGGCGGTCAGCTCCCCCTTTTTGCCGAGGTACTTCACGCGCAGGTTTTCCAGCGCCGTGATGTCGTCCGCCTGCAAAATGGCGTCGACAGAAGCCTCGCGCAGCTTCTGCAGCATTTCTTTCATGCAAACAACTCCTTCGTTGCAAAGTTTACGTAGTTGGTCGTGTTTATCGCCGGATGGGTATAAAAAAACCTCCCGTCCCAACAGCAGGGACGAAAGGAAGCTTCCGCGGTACCACCCGAATTCGGCGCACGTGCGCCGCACTCTCTGCGCGCTAACGGGCGGACCCGCCGGGGATTGGCCGGAGCTCACGGGCGAACGAAGTACGTTTCTCGCAGGACGCTCTCAGCCGACGGCGTCCCTCTCTGGTGCGGAACCTTGGTACTATTTTCCCGATCCAAGCAATAAACTCAATAACAAAGCTATTTATACCACACTTCGCGCAACAAATCAATGTAAAAGGGGAAGAAAATTTGACGTGGGGATTTGAAAACGCTATAATATTTGCTGACAAATCACTGCGTTTCCGTTTAGGAGGCAAGCCATGCACCGCATCGAACCGTGCGTGCCGTATCTGCCGCGGCGCGCGTCCGACACCAATAAATATGATTACGGCCGCGTGCTCATCGTCGGCGGCTGCGTCGGCTATACCGGCGCGCCGACGCTGTGCGCCCATGCCGCGCTGCGGTGCGGTGCGGGGCTGGTGTCTGTCGGCGTGCCGGAGGCGATCTATGCGATCACCGCCGTGAAAAATGACGCGGCGATGCCGTTTCCGCTTCCGTCGGCCGACGGCAAGCTCACGGCGGACGCGCTGCCGGAGCTGCTTGAGCGGCTGCGCAGGAGCGATGTGTGCGTGCTCGGCCCCGGCCTGGGGCGGAATGCCGCGCTCACGGCGCTGGTGCAGGCTGTCGTTTTGCGCTCGGAGACCCCGCTCGTGCTCGACGCTGACGCGCTCTTTGCCGTCGCGCAGGATGTGACGGTGCTCGATCGCGCCCGCGCGCCCATTGTCCTCACGCCGCACGACGGGGAGTTTGCCCAGCTTGCGGGTGCGGATGCGGCCGGCAGGGCAGAGGCGGCGTCCGCTTTTGCCGCCGCGCACGGCTGCACCGTTGTGCGCAAAGGGCCGGAGACGGTCTGTGCATTCCCGGACGGGGACACGGCCGTGCTGCGCGCCGGCAATCCCGGTATGGCCAAGGGCGGCAGCGGTGACGTGCTGGCGGGCATGCTTGGTGCGCTGCTGTGCCAGATGCCCGCGCGCGATGCGGTGCAGACCGCAGTCTGGCTGCACGGGCGGGCCGGCGACGTGTGCGCCGCACGCATGGGCGAATATGCCATGAACCCGACCGACGTGATCGCGGCGCTGCCGGAGGTCACAAAAACCATCATCCGATAGGAGGCAGTATGCAGCGCAGAAGCATCGCTGCACTGATGATAAGCCTGCTGCTGTTGTCCGCGTGCGGACACGGTGCGGGAGAGCGGTCGTTTCAGACCTTCCGTGATACGCTCACGGGAAGCCTCGTCACCGTGACGGCGCAGGTGCGCGCGGACTACGGTGACACGGTCGCGGACTACACGCTCACCTGCCGGGAGCTGACCGACGGCTATGATCTCACGGTTATCGCTCCGGAGACGGCGAAAGGCGTCGGCGCGCACCTGCGCCGAGGAGAGAGCACGCTCACCTTTGACGATATCCTGCTGCCGGCGGGCGATCTCAACGCCGCTGGACTGACTCCGCTGACGGCGCTGCCCTATGTGGTGGATGCCGTCCGCAGCGGCTATGTCGATCTCACATGGCAGGAGGACGGGCTGCTGGTCGTGCAGCTCATTACCGACGACCATACGGTCGTGCGGCTGTATCTTGACGGCACCGTGCCGCAGTGCGCGGAGCTGTCGGTGGATGAACACTCGTGCCTGTACTGCACGGTGGAACAATGGAATCTGGAACAAGGAAGTACGAACGATGAATCGCAAAATTCGAACATGGGTAGAGATCAGTCTCAATGATCTGGAACACAACTACCGCGAGATCAGCAGCCGTCTGCCGGACGGCTGCCAGATGCTCGGCGTCTGCAAGGCCAATGCCTACGGCCACGGCGCGGTGCGCGTGGCGCAGCGCCTGCAGCGGGCGGGCTGCCAGTGGATCGCCGTCAACTGCTATGACGAGGCCGAGGAGCTGCGCGCTGCGGGTGTGACGATGAACATCCTGCTGCTCGGGCCGCAGTCGGCGAACATCGCCGTCGACCTTGCGACCCTCGGCGTGACGCAGGCGGTCGGCAGCATCGAATATGCGCGCGAGCTCAACCGCTTCCTCGCCGGGACGGGGCTGCGCTTAAACGCACACATGAAGCTCGAGACCGGCATGGGGCGCACGGGCTTTGACGTGCATGATGATAGCCATCTCGACGAGATGCTCGAGGCGCTGTCGCTGCCGCACCTGAATTTCACCGGCGTGTTCACGCACTTTGCCGTCTCGGACGAAAACGGCGACCCGTACACGCAGCTGCAGTTCTCGCGCTTTCTGCACGCGATCGACCGCATGGAGCAGGCGAGCGGCCACCACTTTGCCATTCGCCATTGCGCCAACAGCGGCGCTGTGATAAACTATCCGCAGATGCATCTGGATATGGTGCGCCCCGGCCTGCTGCTCTACGGCGTGTTCCCGGCGGCGGAGACCGGCGGGCTCGACCTGCGCCCGGCGATGTCGCTCTATAGCCGCGTGTCCGAAGTCACGCATCACCACGCGGGCGACACAATCAGCTACGGCCGCACGTTCACCTGCCCGCACGATATGCGTCTGGCCGTGCTGCCGGTCGGCTATGCCGACGGGCTGCTGCGCAGTCTCTCCGGCAAGGGCGACGTGCTGCTGCACGGCAAGCGCGCACCGCAGGTCGGCCGCATCTGCATGGATATGTGCATGGTCGATGTGACCGACATCCCCGAGGTGCAGCCCGGCGACGTGGCGACCATCTTCGGCGCGGACCTCTCGGTGGCTGAGCAGGCCGAAAAGGCCGGCACGATCCCATACGAGCTGCTGTGCGCCATGAGTCAGCGCGTGCAGCGCGTATATATCGACTGAGGTATAAATTTCGCTCCGATGGCGACAATAACTGTGCCCCTACATATTGACCGGGGCAAATATTCCATCGGAGATGAATGTTATGCAGCCAGTCAGACGCGGAGACATCTATTATGCCGACCTCAGCCCGGTGGTCGGCAGTGAGCAGGGCGGGATGCGCCCCGTGCTCATCATTCAAAACGACACCGGCAACCGCCACAGCCCGACGGTGATCGCTGCTGCGATCACGTCGCAGACCGGCAAGGCCAACCTGCCGACGCACATCTCACTCGCAGCGCGCAGCTGCGGTCTGACGCGCGACAGCGTGATCCTGCTCGAACAGGTGCGCACGCTCGATAAATCGCGCCTGCGCGAGCGCATGGGCCGTCTGGACGAGCCTGCGATGCATCAGGTGGACAGTGCGATCGCCGTGAGCTTTGGCCTGCCGCAGTAAACGCCACGCCCAAAAACGGAGGAACGGATATGAAGAAAAAGTCGCTTATCACGATCGCGCTTGTCGCAGCGCTGGCCATGGTCGCCGCCGTGACCGTGTACGCGGTCGCAAACTACGGTTCGCGGGAAGACCCGCTTGTCACGTCCAGCTATCTGCAGGATGTCGTGCAGCCGCGCATGGAGGACGCCTACCGTTCCACGCTCAACGGCGCGATCGGCGAAATGGAGGCGCAGTTTGCCGATCAGGTCGCCGCTGCGGGCGGTACATACGTGCTCGTAACGCTGGAAAACGGGCAGACGCTCACCGGACGCGCAGGCACGGAGGTGCTCATGCGCAGCGGTGCCGCCGCCGTGACGCAGAGCGCCGCTGTGGATCTCACATCCGGCTCGACGGCTGCCGTCGGCGCAAAGCTCACGGAAAACCACCTGTATCTCCTGCAGGCGGACGGCGCGGGCGTTCATGCCTCGGCCGACACCACTGTCATGGTGCGCGGCAGCTACAGCGTCGGCTGATGCCTCGGTTCTAAACAGATCACTCCCGCGCATAGTCTGGTGCGGGAGTGATTTTTTATGCCTGAGTATCCGATCCTGCAGCAAAACAAGCCCATCGGCACGCTGCGCGTGACGCGCGAGGGGCTGCACACGGTGTTTTCCGCGCGGGCGAAAACGGATGCGCCCCGGCTGCGGCTCGCCGTGTGCGGGGCGCGCTCGCGCGCGTATCTCGGCCTGATGCTGCCGGACGGCAGCGGCGCGCTCACGCTGCAAAAGCGGCTCACGCGGCTCGAGTGTGCGCGTCTGCCGCAGGAGATCCTGTTCGCGGCGGACGAGGCGTGGGACATTCCGTCCGAGCCCGAGCCTGCGCCGGAGCCGGCGCCGCAGTGTGCGGACGATGGCCTGGATGTGCTCTGGTATTCTGCGCCGGACGGTGTGCTCACGACGTTTGACGGCAAGCGGACGGTCATCGCCATCCCGGCGGACGCGCCGAACCTTCCGCGCGGCGCGCAGGCCGTGCTGCGGGAGATCGACGGGCGGCCGTATCTGATTTTTCCGCGCTGAATTGCAATTCCGCCGCCACCGTGCTATACTCGTGGCAAAGAAATGCAAAGGAGCACATTGCGATGAGAATGAGCGATCTGATCGTGAAAAAACGCGACGGGCAGGCTCTCACGACGGAGGAGATCCGTTACGTGGTTGACGGCTATACCCGCGGCGAGATCCCGGATTATCAGATGTCTGCCATGCTGATGGCCATCTATTTTCGCGGCATGGATCGGCGCGAGACGCTGGATCTGACCATGGCCATGATGCACAGCGGCGAGACACTGGATCTCTCGGGCGTATCCGGAGTGAAGGCGGATAAGCACTCGACCGGCGGCGTGGGCGACAAGACCTCGCTCGTGCTCGTACCGATGGTGGCGAGCCTCGGCGTGAAGATGGCGAAGATGTCCGGCCGCGGCCTCGGCCACACGGGCGGCACGCTCGATAAGCTTGAGAGCATTCCGGGCTTCAACATCAACCTCCCCATGGAACGGTTCCTGGAGAATGTCGACCGTGTCGGCATGGTCATCGCCGGACAGACGGCGAACCTTGACCCCGCCGATAAAAAACTCTACGCCCTGCGCGACGTGACCGGCACCGTGCCGAGCATCCCGCTCATAGTCAGCAGCATCATGTCCAAGAAACTGGCTGCCGGTGCGGACGTCATCGTGCTGGACGTCAAGTGCGGCGACGGCTCATTTATGAAGACGCTGGATGATGCGCGCGAGCTTGCGACCGAGATGGTCGAGATCGGCAAGATGGCCGGCCGCAAGACGGTCGCCGTCATCACGGACATGGACGAGCCGCTCGGTCATGCCGTCGGCAACGCGCTCGAGGTCAAGGAGGCCATTGCGACGCTGCGCGGCGAGTATAAGAGCGAGCTGCTGGAGCTGTGCCTGACGCTCGGCGCGTGCATCCTCACGCAGGCGGGGCTTGCGGCCGACGATGCTGCGGCGCGCGCCATGCTCGAGCAGACGATCGCGGACGGTTCGGCGCTGAAAAAGCTGGCCGAGTTCGTTGCGGCGCAGGACGGCGATCCGGCGGCGATCTATGACCCGGCGCTCCTGCCGGCGGCGCCGGTGCAGATGGAAGTGCCGTCGCCTGCGAGCGGCTATGTGCGCCACATCGCGGCCACGGACGTGGGCCTCGTGTCCATGCGTCTCGGCGGCGGCCGCGCGACGAAGGACAGCACCATTGACTACGGCGTCGGCATCGTCCTGCACAAGAAGGTGGACGAGCCGGTCGCGGCAGGGGAGTCGCTCGCGACGATCCACGCCGCCGACGAGCCGGCTGCGCGCAAGGCGGTCGCGGAGCTCACTGCGGGCTACACGATCACCCCGGATGCGCCCCCGGCAGCGCCGTTCATCAAGGCAATCATCCGCTGACAGAGCATAAAAGATCCCGGAGCAGTCGCTCCGGGATCTTTTGGCTGTCGGAAAACATCTTGTTTTCCGACAAAAAGGCCTGCAGTCTGCTGCGCGCATAATTTGTGCGCCGCCGGCGCACAAATTCCACACTTGCAGCCTGAGAAGTATTTTCCCCGCCGCGCATGTCGCCGGAGAAAATGATTGGACTTTTTTTCGCCGCTGCGGCGGCGAAACTCTGCGAGGCTTTTTTGATATCGGAAAATCCCGGAGCAGTCGCTCCGGGATCTTTCTATGCATCGGTTACGGGTAGGCGTGCGTGCGCAGATACGTCAGCCATGCCTTCATGCCCTCGGCGTTGAGGTGCATGCCGTCGCCGTCCTGATAGCTCTGCGGCAGGAAGCCGTCGTCGGCGACCAGACCGCTTGCCATGTCAAGATACTTCGCGCCGGTGCTCTCCGCTGCGGCGGCGATCCAGCCGTTGACCTTCTGGACGAGCTCGTTGGTGATGTCCTCGTACTGATAGTTGGACGCGATCGGCGTCAGCGAGCAGCAGATGATCTTCGTGTTCGGGCTTTTGGCCTTGACGGCGTTGATGAGCGTGGTGTAGACCGATTTGATCTGCTCCTCGTTCGTCATGGAGATGTTGTCCGCACTCGGACAGATGACGAGATACGCGGGCTTGTTGACCTCACAGATCTCGTCTGCGGGCACGTTGTTGCCGGTCACGGGGGATTTGTATTTTGCCGTGTCGAGCGACGAGGCGGGCAGAGAGCCGGTGTCCGGCATCCAGACCTGTTTTTTGGCGTCCTTGCCGGTGAGCATCGACTCCGTCTGGAGCACCTTCAGCGATTTGTCGCCCAGAAAATAGATCTGGTCGACGTAGGTGCTGCCCTTGTCCTCCGTCTGCGCGAGCGCGGCGGACGACTGGATCGGCGTGATCGGATTGACCTGCGGCGTCGGCGTCGGTGTGACGGCGGCGGCGGGGTCGTTCTGCGGCTTGGAGGCGTGTGTGTTGCCGACGGCGTTGGTGAACACCAGCACGACGGCGACCAGCGCCAGACACAGCAGGATCGCGCCCGACCAGAAGGTGTAGAGCATGTTTTTGTTCGTGTTTTTCATTGGGATCCCTCGCTTCCGGATAGACAAAAGAAGCCCGGGAAAGGGCTTCTTTTGCAGTTGCAGTTACGCTTCCTGTTCTTTCTTTGCTTCCTCGATGACCTTCTGCTGGACGTTGCCGGGCGCTTCCTCGTAGCGAATGAACTTGCACGAGAACGAGCCGCGTCCCTGCGTCATGGAGCGCAGATCGATCGTGTAGGAGCCCATCTCCGCCATCGGGACTTCCGCCTCGACGGTCTGCATGCCGTCCTCCGCCGTCATGCCGAGCACGGTGCCGCGGCGCTTGGAGGAGATATCGGACATGATGTCGCCAAGGTTGGCGTCCGGGATGGTGACCTTCAGCAGGCCGATCGGCTCGAGGATGGTCGGTTTCGCCTTCGGGATGCCGTCCTGATAGGCGAGGCGGGCAGCCGTCTGGAACGCCATATCGTTGGAGTCGACCGGGTGGTAGGAGCCGTCGTACAGCACAGCCTTCAGGCCGACGAGCGGGTAACCGGCGAGCACGCCCTTCTGCACGGCGTTGCGCAGACCTTTTTCAACGGACGGGAAGAAGTTTTTCGGCACGCTGCCGCCGAAGACCTCTTCGGCGAAGATCATGTCATCGGACTCATCCTGCGGCTCGAAGCGGATCCAGACGTCACCGAACTGGCCGCTGCCGCCGGACTGCTTTTTGTGGCGGCCGTGTGCTTCGACCTTGGCCTTGATCTTTTCACGGTAAGCGACGCGCGCCGGCTTGAGCTCGGTCTCGACGCCGAAGCGGCTCTTGAGCTTGGCGCACAGCACGTCGACCTGAATGTCGCCCGCGCCGGAGATGACCATCTGGTGGGTCTCGGCGTTGTTGACGAGCGTGAAGGAGATGTCCTCCTCGTTCAGGCGGGCGAGGCCGGACGCGACCTTATCGTCCTGTCCCTTGGTCTTGGGGCTGATGGCCATGGAGTAGCAGGGCTCAGCCAGCTTGATGGCGGGCAGCTCGACCTCGTTTTTCGGGTCGCAGACGGTGTCGCCGGTCTTCCACTCCATCTTGCCGATGGCAACGATGTCGCCGCAGCAGGCTTCCTTGACCTCAGTGCTCTTCTTGCCGCACATGGTGTACATACGGCCGAGCTTATCGGTGCTGCTCGTGCGCATGTTGCGCAGAGACAGATCGGACACGACCTTGCCGGACAGCACCTTGATGAAGGAGTACTTGCCGAACTGGTCGGAAATGGTCTTGAACACGAACGCGCACACAGGGCCGTTCGGGTTGACGGCGAGCTTGCCGCCGTCTGCCGTGGCGACCTCACCGATGTCGGCCGGGCTGGGCACGTAATCGACGATCGCCCGCAGCACGCTCTCGGTGCCGATGCCGCTGCCGGCAGCGCCGCAGAGCACGGGGAACACGGTGCGGTCCTTCAGACCCAGACGAAGACCCTTGACGGTGTCCTCCTCAGAGAGCATCATGTCCTCGAAATATTTCTCCATGAGCGCCTCATCAGCGCCGGCGGCCGCCTCAAAGAGCGTCTCGCGCAGCGACTCGACCATGTCGGCGTCGGCGGCGGGAACGGCGATCTTCTCGGTCTTGTTGCCCTTGGTCTGATAGGCGACGTTGTGCACGAGGTCGATGACGCCCGTTCCGTCGCTCATCGGCGCGGTGACCGCGCAGACGGCGCTGCCGTACTTGTCCTGCAGGGCGGAGAGGACACCGGCAAAATCGCCGTGATCCTCGTCGGTCTTGGAGATGTAGAACAGGCAGGGGATGTTCTCGCTCTTGAGGTATTTCCAGCAGCGCTCCGCGCCGACGGCGATGCCGTCTTTCGCGGTGCAGAAGATCATGCCGGCCTCAGCCGCGCGCATGGCGCAGCGAGCGTCACCCGCAAAGTCAAAAAAGCCCGGGCAATCGAGGATGTTGATCTTGCAGCCGCCGAAGTTGACCGGCGCGATGCTGGTCGAGATCGTGATTTTGCGCTTGATCTCCTCGGGATCGTAGTCACAGACGGTGTTGCCGTCGGCAGTTTTGCCCTGACGGTCGATCGCACCGGTCAGGTACAGCATGCTCTCGGCGAGCGTGGTCTTGCCGCTGCCGCCATGTCCGAGCAGGCACACGTTACGGATGTTCTTGGTTTCGTAGCTCATGTAGTGTACTCTCCTTCTATATTAACTATCGGAAATTCCAACTCCGGAAGCCACGTGCTGTATTTAACACATGACTATAAAAGTATACACGATTTCGAAACTCTTGGCAATCATAAATATGAAAACTCAGCGTTTCAGGCCGAAATTCAGCAATATGACAGGAACGAGCCACAGGCCCATATACACGAAGAGGTTGCCGACTGTGGCGGAATCGAACGCGCCGATGGCGCACAGGGCAAACATCAGTATGACGCCGACGACCGTGCACAGCAGGGCAAGGATGACGCAGATGCGCACCGCCTGAAAGAGCTGTCGGCCGGTTCCGGCGACGCCGACGAGCGGACCGAGGCCGTCGCGCGCCACGATGCCCGCGGTCTGCGTGTAGTCCGAGGGCTCGGCGGCCGACATGGCGTAGCGCTTGGAGTACGCCGGGAAGTCAAAGCCGTCGGTGGACATCTTGAACTTCTGGCTGAGCATCAGCGGCGTGATGTTGAAGTCACGCACGGCGAAGATCGGCGCGATGCGCGTGCGCAGCAGGCCGAAGAGTGCGTTCTGCACCGACTGCACCGGCACGTACTTGATCTTGAAGCTTGCGACGAACAGCCCATTGATGGACGCGAATACGGCGTTTTTGACGTTGAGCTGCTGCGGCAGATGCACGCCCTTGAGATTCATGAAGGCGCTGCTGCCGACGAGCACTTCCTCGCCGTTGACCAGTGCCGTCAGGCCGCCGCTCTCGTTGCAGGTGAACGAGTCGACCGGCATGAGCGCGCAGTTGTTGCGCTGCATGAGATCGGTGAACACGGAGGCGAGGCAGCTGCCGGAGGCGACGATCACGCTGCCGGTGTAGGAGATGACCTTGTCCGGGAACGCACCGTCGAGAATGCGGATGTCCTCGATCGAGATGTTGCGCGCGGTGAACAGATCCTTATCCGTCACGATCAGGTGCTTGCTGCGGCCGATATCGCTCGCACCGTTCCAGCCGGCGATGGCGCTGCCGGTCTGGGCGAGCTTGCGCGCGGCCGTCCGGAACGGGACGGCGAACGCGACCAGCGCCGCAAACGGCGCACACGGTGCGGTAACGGCGGCGAACACGTGCAGGATGTTGGCGTAGTTGCCGCAGAGGATCGTGGCAAGCAGGCCGAGGATCACGGACGCGGCGATGAGATACGGCGCGAGACCGGCATAGATCGTGTCGGCCGGGCCGGCCTCCTCGCTGCGGTGGATGAAGCCCGCCGTGTCGCGCTTGGACTTGAGCACGGTGATGCTGTCCTTGACGACCTCGCTGTCTGCGCTGACGGTGTAGGGGTCTTTGTCGACGGCGAGCGTGCGGAACGTGTACTTAAAGCCGCGGCAGGTGTTCAGCGCGCTCCACAGGCAGCAGGCGACGGAAAACGCGGACACGGCGCAAAACGGCAGACCCACGGCATCCGAACCGGTGACGGCCAGCACGACCGCATCCAGCGCGGAAAAGACACAGTTGAGAAACACGAGCGATTCCAGTCCCGGCGTGCGGCGCACGAGGTTGAAAAAGCCGTTGGTGATCACGTCCAGCCCGATGAGCATCACGGTCAGCTGCATCATCAGACACACGAGCGCGGCGACGGTCGGGCTGCTTTTGAGCACACCGAACACCGGCAGACCGAGCGAGATGTAGATCAGCGGGATGCACACGAGCATGGCCGCGCGGCAGCGAAAGCGCAGGGATTTGACCTGACCGCCGTAATACTTTGCGGCGTCCTCCGCACTCGGCTCCGGGCCGAGCGCCTCCTCGGCGTCAGCCGAGGCATGCACGGCGTTGTTGTGCGCGCGCACGCGGTAGGCCACGGCAGCCAGCCGCGCCATGAGCGGGTTGAGCACCGAGTCCTGAAAGCTGCGGCGGGCGGGCGCGTCATCCTCGTCGGCGCGCGCGTAGTTTCTCGCGCGGGCGTAGGCAGCGTCGCCGCTCTCCGCGCCTTCCTCGGTGATGGCCTGAAACACACGCGTCGGCTCTTCCGGCTCGGGCTCAGCGTCATACAGGCCCTCCGGCACATCCGGCGGGGCGGAGACGGGGATGGATGCATCCTCCTCCGGCAGGTCATCCTCAGGCTCGACCGGCTCGTCCGGCACGACCTCCGAGAGCTTGGAGGCGAAGCTCTTGAGCCCTGAGAGCCCTTTTTGTGCCAGACGCTTGGCGCCGGCCTTCGTCTCGTTCCACTTTTCGATCTCGGCTGCGGTCGCATGGTCGCGCTGGCGCTTCGGCTGATAGCGCTTGACGTCGTGATCCTCATGCACGGGTGCGGTTTGTGCCTGCGTGCTTTCGGCATCGTCCAGCGCACTGTCGAGCTCGGCGGACATGAGGATGTCCTCGGTCTCGGCGTCGGCCGCTTCCGCTTCCTCGATCATCTCCGCTGTGACGGGGCGGCTGCGGTAAGCCGGGCGCGGACGCGGCGCCGGTTTTTCCGTCTGAAAATCTTTATATTCGTCCAGAATGGATTCCAGGGAGAATTCCTCCGCATTCAGATCAAAAGAAATGTCCTCTGGCGAGCGATCAAATTCGTCCATATGGTCAACTCCTTTTTATAGTGAGGGGCACGGACGTTCAGCTGCGCTGGCGCAGCGCCTCATAGAGCAGCACCGCTGCGGCAGCGGATGCATTGAGCGAGGAGATCTGTCCGTGCAGCGGGATGCTGACGAGAAAATCACACTTTTCGCGCACCAGCCGGCTGATGCCGCTGCCCTCCGAGCCGATGACGATGCAGGCGGGGCCTGTCAGATCCGTCTTCCACAGCTCGTTTGAGCCCTCGGCGGCCGTGCCGTAGATCCAGAGCCCGTTTTTCTTGAGCGTCTCGATCGCGGCGACCAGATTCGGCACCCGTGCGATGGCCATGTGCTCAAGCGCGCCCGCGGACGCCTTGTCCACGATGGCGGTCAGTCCCGCGCTGCGGCGCTTCGGGATGATGACGCCGTGCGCGCCGACGCACTCGGCCGTGCGGATGATCGCACCGAGGTTGTGCGGGTCGGAGATCTCGTCGCACAGCACGAGAAACGGCGCCTCACCGCGCTCGGCGGCAACGGCGAGCATGTCCTCGATCGTGCTGTACTCCTTGACGGCGCACAGCGCGATCACGCCCTGATGTGCGTGTGTCTGGCTCATGGCGTCGAGCTTGCGGCGGTCGGCCTCCGTGACGACGATGCCGGCGCTGCGCGCTTTTGAGGCGATGTGCCCGAGTGTTTTGTCCACGTCGCCCTTGGCGATGAAGATCTTGTCGATCGTGCGGCCCGCGCGCAGGGCCTCGATGACCGCGTTGCGGCCTTCGATCAGATCATTGCGCGCTTCTGTTTCAAATTCTTGCATTTGTTCCATGTGATAACCATACCTTGCGACATAATAATACAGATATCATCATACCACACGCCGCGCCATTTAGAAAGCACAAATTGCGATTCCGGATATTTTTTTATGGACTTTGCGCCTGGAAGAAGGTATCATGGTCATACGTTGTTTTTACGGAGGAACCCCATGAGAAAACTGATGAACAAAATCGACCGGTTTTGCTATACGCATCCGCGCTTCGGCATTCCGAACCTGATGCTGATCATCGTTATCGGCAACGCAGCCGTCTGGCTGCTGGCGCAGATGGACACAACCGGACAGATCGTGTCGCTTCTGAGCGGCTCGGCGCAGGGTATCCTGCACGGGCAGGTCTGGCGGCTGATCACCTATGTGTTCGTGCCGACGGAATCACGTCCCATCTGGCTGCTGCTGATGCTGTATTTCTACTACTGGATCGGCTCGTGTCTTGAGCGCGAGTGGGGCAACGGCAAATTCACGATCTATTACGTGAGCGGTATGCTGCTCACGGCGATCTACGGTGTGGTGCTCTCGGCCATCCTCGGGCGCGACGTGGTCGTCTCGACCACGTACCTGAACCTGTCCATGTTCTTTGCCTTTGCCACGCTCTATCCGGATGTGCAGGTGCTGCTGTTTTTCATCATCCCGATCAAGGTGAAGTACCTGGCGTACCTGGACGCGGCGCTGTTCGTGTTCGGCGTGATCACGATGTCCTTCCCGCTGAACCTGCTGCCGGTGGTGGCGGTGCTCAACTATCTGGTCTACTGCGGCGACTGGCTGTTTGACTTCTTCCGCCCGTCGCACGTGCGCCAGCGGCAGAAAACGGTCAACTTCAAGCGCGAGGCGCGGCGTATCCGGCGCGAGCAGGCGAACAAGCCCTATCACTACAAGTGCGCCGTCTGCGGCCGCACGGACGCGGACCACCCGGAGCTGGAGTTTCGGTATTGCTCCCGCTGCGTGGGCTACCACTGCTTCTGTCAGGATCACATCAATAACCACATCCATTTCACGGAGTGAGCGCCATGCAGACTTTGCAGCGGAAAAGAGAATATACCGTCGCGGTGCTCGACCCGGCGGGGAATGTCACGGCCATCGTCTGCTCGGACGTGCAGGCGGCCGAGCGTGCGCGCGTCGCGGCACAGATCCTGCGTCTGCCGGAGCTGGGCATTGAGCAGGTCGCGTTTCTGACCGCGCCGCGCAGCGGCGGAGAGATCCGGCTGGAGATGATGGGCGGTGAGTTTTGCGGCAATGCCCTGCGCTGCGCCGGCTTTTATCAGGCGCTGCGCAACGGCGCGCAGGGGAAAAGCTGTGTCTTTGCCGAGATCAGCGGGGCGGACGGTGTCCAGCCCGTCATGGCGGATACGGCGGAGGGCACGGCGTCCACGGTGATGCCGCTGCCGCTGTCCGTGCAGCCGGCCGGTTGGGCGGACGTGCAGGCGGCGCGCGTGACCTTTGCCGGCATCACGCACTTTGTCATCGACTGTGCGCAGCCGGATGAGGCGCTCGTGCAGCGCGCCATTGACGCCGCGCCCGAGGCCAGCGCCGTTGGGGCGATTTTTCTCGACCGCGCGTGCGGCAGCATAAAGCCGGTCGTGTTCGTGCGCGAGACCGCGTCCTGCGTCGCGGAAAACAGCTGCGCCTCCGGCAGCGTCGCCGCGGCCGTCGTGCTCACGGCGGACTTTGCCGACGGCATCACGGAGATCGGCATCGGCCAGCCGGGCGGCACGCTCGAGGTCGGCGTGCAGCGCACGGACGGCGCGGTGACGGGACTGTCGATCGGCGGCGCGGTGCGCCTGACGCAGACGCTGACCGTCACGCTGCCGGGACCGGCGGCCGCGCCGTGTTAATTCGTAAACTATGCTTGCATATTGGCGCATAATCATGTAGCATATTCTAAGATTATGAACAGGGCGCTGTGCGAAACACACCCGGAACTGCCATATTCGGAGAGGAGAATGTGTGATGAAATGTCCCCGCTGCGGTCATGAAATGACGCTGGATACCCATCGGAAATACGCACTGAACATGTGCTATGAGTGCGGCTATATCGAAGGCCGCCTGATCGACCCCGAAAAGAAGGGCGAGACGAACTTCGAGCGCCTGAAAAAGCTCAACTTCAACGAGATGCTCGCATTTCTGTCCAAGGGTCTCGGTATGGACGAGGAAAAGCTTGCCGACTGGCTGGACGACGAGGTCAAGTGACCCGCACCACCGTATTTTGCACGCCGTGCCCGGAACGGGCGCGGCGTGTTTTTGCGCAGCGGAGAAAGCCGGTTGGTGAAATCGCCGAAACTTTTTTCGACTCCTGATTCGTTTTTCGGCAAATGCGCGTCTTGACGCGCAGCGAATTCGGGTGTTATCATCAAGCCATCAAACGCGAAGACACAGAGTAGTAAGCAGGAACGTCCTTTCAGAGAAGTGCCGGGTGGTGCGAGGCACAAAGCGTACAGACCTGCCGAACTGGCTGAACAGCGGCTGCGCTGAACGATGAGTAGGTGCAGACGGGTGCGCCCGTTATTGTGCAGGGATATGATGGTATCCCGGATAAGTGCGTCCCCGATCGCGGGGGCGAAGAAGAGTGGTACCGCGGAGGGGTTTCGGCCTTTCGTCTCTTCTGCCAGAGGGCAGGAAAGACGGAGGGTTTTCTTTTTTCCTGCCAGACCATCAGACTATGCTTTTGCAGGAGGAATGCATCATGAAAACCCGGACCAAGACCAGAACCATACCCAAGACCCCGTTTTTTGCCGCCTTCTCGGTCGGCGCGGTGCTGTTTTCCGCGCACGCCGGCGGCGGCTTTGCGACCGGAAACCAGGCCAACACCTATTACGTCGGCCTCGGCTGGGCCGGCATCGTGTCGGCGATCGTTGCCATGCTGCTGCTCACGCTCACGATGCGCGAGGCCATGATCATGTACAATTCCCGCGGCCTGACGAGCTACAAGCAGCTGTTCGAGACACTCTATCACCCCTTTGACAAGATCGAGTGGCTGTTCGAGATCTTCTTTTACATCATGGTGCTCATGGCCGTTGCGGCGGCCATCTCGGGTGCGGCGTCCGCGCTGCGGAGCTATTTCGGCGTGAACTATTATCTCGGCGTCGTGGCCGTCGGCTGCCTCGTGCTGCTCCTGACCATTTTCGGCGCGGGCATCGTGCGCGCGGCGTCCACCTATATGGGCATCGCCATCCTCGTCACTGCCATCACCATCTACGCCATCGGCATCTTCAAGAGCGAGTCGCCACTGTTCACCGTCCTCAGTGCTGATTTTCAGACGACCGGTTTCGCCAATGTCCCCAAAGCGATCTTTAACGCCTTCACCTATGCCGGCTTCCAGTGCGTTACGCTGCCGACCATGATCGCCTGCGGCACGACCATGCGCAGCAAGCAGGGCTGCGCCAAGGCCATGTGGATCTCCTTTGCCATGAATGCCGTTGCGCTCGTGCTGTCCGTGTTCATGCTCATCTGCTGGCGCGGCGTCTACACCGCCGTCGACGGCGGCACGACCATCCCCACGCTCACGGTCTGCAACGCCATGGGCATCCGTGCCCTCACCGCAGTTTACGGCGTGTGCCTCATGCTCTGCCTCATCTCCACGGGTGTGACGACGATCTTCGGCTTCGTCGCCCGCTTTGAGAAGCTGCCGATGTTCCGCGGCATCCAGTCCGCGCCGGTGCGCAGCGCCATCGTGTCCGCGTTCATCATCATTTTGTCCATGTCCATCTCCATGGCCGGCCTCACGAACATCATCAAGTACGGCTATGGCTACTGCGGCTATCTCGGCATCGCGGTCGTGGTCGTTCCGTTCCTGACCGTCGGCGTGTACAAAAACCGCAGGTATATCCGCGAGCACGGTCTTGTGCAGGGCTTTGCCGCCGCGCAGCCGGAGGCTGAAGCGGCCGAGACGGCGGAACCCGCCGCCGTCCCCGCCGCGGCGAAATAATCTCATATGATAACACACGTCCCGCAGCAGAGCTCTGCTGCGGGACGTGCTGTTCTCTCAGAATTTACGTTATGCTGCCGGTTCCCATTCGACCGTGTCGAGCATGGCGAGCACCTGCTCACCCTGCGCCGCGAACCACGGAGCGTTCGGGTCGGCCCAGGCAACGATGCCGCTGTTTTTTCCCTGATAGCTGAGAAAGGTCCAGTTTTTGTCGCCGTCATAATACCCGGCGGAGACGCTGTCTCCGGCGAGCGTCAGCGATTCTTCCTTCAGCCCCGTGCCGCACACGCCGAAGCTGTCCGACCAGTACAGCTGCACACAGCTGTCCGAGTTGCTGTCCGGCCGGATCTTTACACCAAAGTCGGTCCCCGAGCCGTCGAGCGTCCCTTCGGGGCAGATCTCATACTTCCAGCCGTCCGGAACCTGCACACGCAGCGTTCCGGCAGCGCCGGATACGGTCGCGGTCTCGGTGGGCGTGGGCGTTTGCTGCGGTGCGCCCGTTGTCTGAGTGCCGCAGCCGGCGGGGAGGAGCATCAGCAGCGCGAGGAGCAGTGCGGGGAGCAGTCGGGATCGTTTCATGGTCAGGCCGCCTTTCTATATAATTGTATGGTCAGACGGCCGCGCAGCACAAATGTTCCCCCAAAAGCAAAAAACCTCCGGCGGCCGATGCATCAGCCGCCGGAGGCGTGGTGCGCCTGAAGGGACTCGAACCCACACGCTGAAAGCACGAGAACCTAAATCTCGCATGTCTACCAATTCCATCACAGGCGCAAACAGAAAGCGGCGGTATCGGCCGCCGCTCTTAAGCCTCTATTTTTCCACGGGGAGGTTCCCGAGGCGGAGCATATCGCTGGATCCGCAGATGCCATCTCGTTTTCAACCGGCAGATGGAGCCGGTGCGGAGCTGTTCGCTTGACCCGCATGCCGCATTTGCAGCATTCTCATTTTATCACAGCCGCTGCGGCTTGACAAGTGGGCAAACGAGAATGCCGCACAAAAACTTTACCGACGCAAATTGACAACGGTCTGAAAACCTGCTATCATGCATACGATTTTTTTCGTATGGAGGGGTGCGCAATGCGCAAGTATACGGCGTCCGTCATCGCGGCCGGCTGCCTTTGGGGGCTGATGGGACTGTTTACGCGCACGCTGGCGGCCTGCGGCGTGGACGCGACGGGCGCGATCGTGCTGCGCTGCGGCATTGCCGCGCTGTTGTTCGGCGCGACCATCCTCGTGCGCGACCCGAAGCAGTTTCGCATCCGGCTGCGGGATTTCTGGTGCTTTTTCGGCACGGGCATCTGCAGCCTCCTCTTTTTTACGTATTGTTATTTTCAGGCCATCACGATCATGGATCTGTCCACGGCGGCCGTGCTGCTGTATACCGCACCGTCGATCGTCATGGTGCTGTCACTGCTTTTGTTTCACGAACGCATCACGGCGCAGAAGCTTGTCGCACTTGTGCTGGCGTTTGCCGGGTGCTGTCTGGTGTCGCTCGTCGGCGGGGAGCACAAGCTCTCCGCGGCCGGTATCCTCTACGGCCTCGGCGCAGGCTTCGGCTACGCACTCTACAGTATCTTCGCCCGCTATGCGCTCGACCGCGGCTATTCGAGCAGCACGGTCAACTTCTACTCCTGCCTGCTGACCACCGCCGGCGCGGCGATCCTCTGGGGTGCGGCGCAGCCGCTGGGCGTGATGTTCGCATCGTGGCAGGGCTTCGGCCTGTGCACGGCGCTCGGCATCGTCACGTGCTACCTGCCGTATCTGCTCTATACCTACGGTCTCACGGGGCTCGAGACGGGCAAGGCGTCCATTCTCGCCTCGTTTGAGCCGGTCGTGGCGACGCTTGTGGGCATCTTCGTGTTTCACGAGACGCTCACGCCGCTGAGCGCACTCGGCTGTGTGTGCGTGCTCTCGGCGGTCGTGCTGCTCAATCTCAAGCGCCGGCAGAAAGCAAACTGAATCCGACAAGTAAACCGTCCGTTCCCGGTGGGAACGGACGGTTTTTGTGCGTGTGCTTACTTGCTGTTATAGGCCTCGATGCCCTTGGCCAGCAGCTCCATGGAGCGCTTGAGGGCGTCCTGATTGATGACGTAGGCCATGCGGATCTCGTTGACGCCGGTGTGCGGCGTCTTGTAGAAGCTCTCGGCCGGGGTGAACATGAGCGTGTCGCCGTTGTCGTCAAACTCCTCGAGCATGAACAGCTGGAACTTTTCGGCATCGTCCACGGGGAGCTTGGCCATGACGTAGAACGCGCCCTTCGGCTCGGAGTAGATAACACCGGGGATCTTCTTGAGCCCTTCGACGAGGGTGTCGCGGCGGGCCTTATACTCGGTGCGCACGGCGTCGAAGTATTCGGGGCCGACGGTGTAGAGCGCGGCGGAGGCGACCTGGTCGATCGTAGAGGCGCACAGACGACCCTGGCACCACTTCATGGCGTTGTTGTAGAGATCGCTGTTGCGCGTGATCACGCAGCCGATGCGCGCACCGCAGGCGCTGAAGCGCTTGGACACGGAGTCGATGACGACGACGTTGTCCTCATAGCCCTCGAGCTGCAGCAGGCTCATGAGCTTCTCACCGCCGTAGACGAACTCGCGGTACACCTCGTCGCCGATGATGAACAGGTCGTGCTCCTTGGCGATGTCGGCCATGAGCCGGAGCTCTTCCTCGGTGAGGATAGTGCCGGTCGGGTTGCCGGGGTTGGTGAAGAGGATGGCGCGGGTGTGCTCGTTGATGCACGCCTCGACGCGCTCACGGATGGCAAACCGGTAGTTTTCCTCCGGCGTCGTGGTGATGGGGCGGATGGTCGCGCCGGTGAGCGTGACAAACGTGCTGTAGTTCGGGTAGAACGGCTCGGGGATGATGATCTCATCACCCTCGTCGAGGATGCAGCTGAGCGCGATCTGCAGCGCCTCGCTGCCGCCGGTGGTGATGAGCACCTGCTTGTTGGTGATGGGTGCGTCGATCTTGCCGTAGTAGTTGACGACGGCGTCGATCATCTCCGGTACGCCGTCGGACGGGGCGTAGGCCAGGACCGGCTGGCTGAAGTTCTTGACGGCGTCAAAATAGGCCGCGGGCGTGGCGATATCGGGCTGGCCGATGTTCAGGTGGTAGAGCTTCTTCCCCTTTTTCGCCGCCTCGTTTGCGTAGGGCGCGAATTTGCGCATGGGAGAGAGGCCGCACTTTTCGATTTTGCTGGAAAATTTCATGTTGCTCCTCCGTTTTTATGGATATTTCTTGTTCCTTTTTGCTCCTAAGCAAATTCATGATAACGCATTTTTTCAGAAACTACAACTGATTTTTTGGAAAAAACCGGACACAAATTTAACAATCGCGTCCTGCGGTGGAAGACGGAACAAAGAGGCCGCCGCAGCGAGCTGCTGCGGCGGCCGGTGCGTATTTGGTTTCGATGCAGGCTCAGACCTTGAAGTCCACGGAGGTCGCACCCTGATCGTTCTGCTCGAAGGTGTAGTCCTTGCCGGGCAGGATGGCGTTGAGCAGGATGCCGACGATGGAAGAAACAGCCAGGCCTGACAGGGACACAACGCCGATCTGGATGCTGCCGGAGTAAGTGATGCCGATGGCGAGCACGAGGATGAGCGCGGCGATGATGACGTTGCGGGTGTTGGTGAAGTCGACCTTGTTCTCGACGACGTTGCGCACGCCGACGGCGGAGATCATGCCGTAGAGCACGAGGGACACGCCGCCGATGGTGGCCGTCGGCATGGCGGACACGAGGGCCGCGAACTTCGGGCAGAAGGACACGACGATCGCGATGCAGGCAGCGATGCGGATCACGCGCGGATCGTACACGCGCGACAGGGCAAGCACGCCGGTGTTCTCGCCGTAAGTGGTGTTGGCCGGAGCGCCGAAGAGGGAAGCGAGGGTGGTAGCCAGACCGTCACCGAGCAGGGTGCGGTGGAAGCCGGGGTCGACCATGAAGTTCTTGCCGCAGGTGGAGGAGATGGCGCAGATGTCGCCGATGTGCTCGACCATGGTGGCAAGGGACAGGGGCACGACCGTCAGCACGGCGGACCAGAGGACGCCGCTGTCGACCGGGCCGGCAAAGAGGTGGAACACGCTGTTTTTCCAGAAGATTGGCAGGCCGAACCACTTGGCGCTGCTGACGGCAGCGGCGACGGAGGCACGCTCCGCGGGGTCAACGATGAGTGCGAAGATATAGGAGCCGAGCACGCCGAGCAGGATCGGGATGATCTTGGTCATGCCCTTGCCCCACATGTTGAAGCCGATGACGATCAGGATCGCGACGACGGCGACAAGCCAGTTGGCACGGCAGTTGGTGATGGCGGAAGAGGACAGCGTCAGGCCGATGGCGATGATGATCGGGCCGGTGACGATCGGCGGGAAGTAGCGCATGACTTTCTTGACGCCGAAGACCTTGAACAGGGTCGACAGGATGATGTACATCAGGCCCGCGATGGCGACGCCGAAGCAGGCGTAGGCCAGCAGGTCATTATTATAGATCGCGGAGCCGTCCGGATTCGTCCCGATGGTGCGCACGGCGTTGTAGCCGCCGATGAAGGCGAACGAGCTGCCGAGGAAGGCCGGGACTTTGCCCTTGGTCAGCAGGTGGAACAGCAGCGTGCCGAGGCCGGCGAACAGCAGCGTGGTTGCGACGTCGAGGCCGGAGAGCGCCGGGACGAGGACGGTCGCGCCGAACATGGCGAACATGTGCTGGAGACCCAGAATGAACATTCTGGGCGCGCCGAGTGTACGTGCGTCGTACACCGGCTCGGTGCCGATGGATTTGTTGTTCATAGATTTTTTCCTCCCGTGAAAATTTAATCTATTCTTTATCCTCTCTCGAGGATGCAGACACTGTTTTCCCCGTCCGTCTCCTGCAGGCGGACGGCCACGATCTCGCTCTTGGCGGTCGGGATATTTTTGCCCACGTAGGTGGCCTTGATCGGCAGCTCCGAATGACCGCGGTCGATCAGGGCGAAGAGCTGGATGCGCGCCGGACGGCCGAGGCGCATCACGGCGTCGAGTGCCGCGCGTGCCGTGCGGCAGGTGTAGATGACATCGTCGACCAGCACGACGGTTTTGCCCGCAACCGGGAAGGGGACATCGGTGCGGTTGAGCACCGGCGTATCCGCAGCCGGACTCAGATCGTCACGGTAGAGCGAGATGTCCAGCTCACCGACCGGCAGCTGCACACCGTCGATGCGCGCAATGTTCCCGGCCAGCCTGCGCGCCAGCGGCACGCCGCGCGTGTGGATGCCGATCAGGCACAGATCCTCCGTGCCGTCGTTCTTTTCAAGGATCTCATGCGCGATGCGCACGAGCGTGCGGTCGATCGCGGCCGCATCCATGATCTTCGCCTTGCATTTGAGCTCCACAGCGATGCCTCCGTGCATAGAAAAACGCCCTGTCCGAGTCCAGACAAGGCGGCAGCGCGCAGGGAGAGCACATAGTGACTCCCACCGTGATTCCATTAGCCGTGACACCTTGCCGGTATCTCGTACCGACTTAAAAATATCATCCTGCGTAAAATACCACCATGGGCGACAGTTGTCAATAAGAAATTCACGATTTCGCCACAAAAAATATCCCTCCCGTGACAAACGGGAGGGATAAATCATAAATATTTACATTCAGGCTTTCTTGAAGCTGTCCTTAAGCGCGACGGCGCGATTAAAGACGAGATGTCCGGGCGCAGAATCCTTGTTGTCCACGGCGAAGTAGCCGAGGCGCAAAAACTGGAACGCTGCCGGGGCTTCGGCGCCGGCGAGCATCCGCTCGACCTTGCAGCCGGTGAGCACGGACAGCGAGTCCGGATTCAGGCACTCGAGATAGTCCTTGCCGTCACCCTCGGGGTCTGCGTCGGCAAAGAGGTTGTCGTACAGGCGCACCTCGGCGTCGGCGCAGTTGTGCGCATCGACCCAGTGGATCGTGCCGCGCACCTTGCGTCCGTCGGGCGTGTTGCCGCCGCGGGTCTCGGGGTCGTACTCGCACAGCACCTCCGCCACGTTGCCGTCCGCGTCCTTGACGCAGCCGGTGCAGCGCACGATGTACGCGCCCTTGATGCGCACCTCATTGCCGGGGAAGAGGCGGTTGTATTTCTTCGGCGGCTCCTCCATGAAGTCGTCGGCCTCGATCCACAGCTCGTTGGAGAACGTCACGTCGCGCGTGCCGGCGTTTTCGTCCTCGGGATTGTTTTCGACGGCGAACGTCTCGCTCTGACCCTCGGGATAGTTCGTGATGCGCAGCTTCACCGGGTGCAGCACGGCCATGGCGCGCTGGGCGTGGAGGTTGAGATCCTCACGCAGGCAGTGCTCCAGGAAGCTGTAGTCGACCATGGACGCGACCTTGGACACGCCGATGCGCTCACAGAAATTGCGGATGGACGCGGGCGTGTAGCCGCGGCGGCGCAGACCGCACAGCGTCGGCATACGCGGATCGTCCCAGCCGGAGACGTAGCCCTCCTCGACGAGGCGGCGCAGCTTGCGCTTGGACATGACGGTGTAGTTGATGCCGAGGCGCGCAAACTCGATCTGGCGCGGCTTGCACGGAACGGACACGTTGTCGACCACCCAGTCGTAGAGCGGGCGGTGATCCTCATACTCCAGCGAGCAGAGCGAGTGCGTGATGCCCTCGAGCGCGTCCTGGATCGGGTGCGCGAAGTCATACATCGGGAAGATGCACCACTTCGTGCCCTGACGGTGGTGCTCAATATAGCGGATGCGGTAGAGCACGGGGTCTCGCATATTGAAGTTGCCGGATGCGAGGTCGATCTTCGCACGCAGGGTGTACTTGCCCTCCGGGAACTCACCGGCGCGCATACGCGCAAAGAGGTCGAGACTCTCCTCGACCGGACGGTCGCGCCACGGGCTGACGGCGGGGGTGTTCACGTCTCCGCGGTACTCGCGGAACTGCTCCGGCGTCAGCTCGCACACATAGGCGAGCCCCTTCTTAATGAGCTCCACGGCGTATTCATAGTCCTTCTCGAAGTAGTCTGAGCCGAAGAAAAACCGGTCGCCCCAGTCAAAGCCGAGCCAGTGGATATCCTCCTGAATGGCCTCGACGAACTCGTTGTCCTCCTTAGAAGGGTTCGTGTCGTCCATACGCAGGTTGCAGATGCCGCCGAATTTCTCGGCCGTGCCGAAATCGATGCACAGCGCCTTGCAGTGACCGATGTGCAGGTAGCCGTTCGGCTCAGGCGGGAAGCGGGTGTGGATGGTCTGGCCGGCGAAACGGCCGCCCGGCGCGAGATCGGCTTCGACAAAGGCTTCGATAAAGTTTTTGGTATCATCCATAGTGTTATTTCAACTCCACTTAATATTGCAGAAGTATTATACACGATTCGATTTCTGTTTACAATATCCAAAAAGAAATATATAATCAGGTAAAAACAACTGAATCGGAGGTATGAGCCATGTACGATCTGCTCATCATCGGCGGCGGGCCTGCGGGGCTGTCGGCGGCCATGACCGCGCGCAACCGGAACCTGTCCGTGTGCGTGATCTGCGGCGGCGCGGCTGACAGCGCGCTGTATAAGGCCGGGCATGTCACGAACTATCCCGGCGTGCCGGATGTGTCCGGACCTGCGCTGCTCGAGACCATGACGCAGCAGGCGCGCGACCTCGGCGCGGACTTTTTGCGCGAGCGGGCGCTCTCGGCGATGCCGATGGGCAAGACGTTCGGCGTCTCGGCGGGCAAGGAATTTGCAGAGGGCAGGGCGCTGCTGCTGGCGACCGGCATTGCCCAGCGCGGCACGTTTCCGGGCGAGGCGGAGTTTCTCGGCCGCGGCGTGAGCTATTGCGCCACCTGTGACGGGATGCTCTATCGCGGCAAGCGCGCGGCGGTCATCGGCCTCGCGGCGGACGCGCCGGAGGAGGCCGGCTTCCTGCGGGAGATCGGCTGTGACGTGCACTATTACGAAGGGAAAAAGCACCGCTTTGAGATCCGCGGCACCGAGCGCGCCGATGCGCTCGTGGTCGACGGCACGGCGGAGCCGGCGGACGTCGTTTTCATCCTGCGCGCTGGCTTTGCGGCCGATACGCTCCTGCCCGGCCTGGCGACGGATAACGGGCACATCGTCGTGGATGATGACTGCGCGGCGAGCATTCCGGGCGTTTTCGCGGCCGGAGACTGCACCGGTGCACCCTATCAGATCCCGGCTGCGGTCGGCGAGGGCAACCGCGCGGCACTTTCCGTTGTGCGCTGGCTCAGAAACGCTTGACAAACGGTGCTGCAAAGCCTATAATTTTTGCATCCATATGCGAAGAAGGGGAGGAGTAGTCTCCCGGCGGACGTCAGAGAGAAGGCGGTTGGTGCGAGCCTTTCGGATGCCGGAGATGAAGGTCGCCCCGGAGCAGCCTGCCTGAACGGAGTAGGGCGGCCGGGTTCTCCCGTTACAGAGACAAGAGTGTCACGCGTCTGCGTGGAATTCAGGTGGTACCGCGGTTTCGATCGCCCTGAAACAGTTCGTTTCGGGGCGATTTTTTGCGCCCCGGCAATCTCAAAGGAGGAGAGCCATGAAAGAGCTTCCGAAGGTCTACGACCCCAAACAGGTCGAGAAGAAGATTTATGACATGTGGATGCGCGGCGGCTATTTTGCCGGCAAAGCCGATCCGGACAAAAAGCCGTTTTCCATTGTCATGCCGCCCCCAAATGTTACGGGTCAGCTGCACATGGGCCACGCGCTCGATGCGACGCTGCAGGACATCCTCACGCGCTATAAGCGTATGCAGGGCTATGCCGCCCTGTGGGTGCCCGGCACGGATCACGCCGGCATTGCCACGCAGATCAAGGTCGAGGAGATGCTGCGCAAGGAAGAGGGCCTGACCCGCTACGATCTCGGCCGTGATGCATTTCTGGAGCGCGTCTGGGCGTGGAAAAAGCAGTACGGCAACCGCATCGTCGAGCAGCAGAAGTCGCTCGGCGTGTCCTGCGACTGGGATCGCAGCCGCTTCACCATGGATGAGGGCTGCTCGAAGGCCGTGCGCGAGACATTCTGCGAGCTGTATGAAAAGGGCCTCATCTACAAGGGCAACCGCATCATCAACTGGTGCCCGCACTGCCGCACCGCCCTGTCCGACGCGGAGGTCGAGTATAAGGATATGCCCGGCTCGTTCTGGTATATCCGCTACCCGCTCAAGGACAGCGACGAGTATCTGACCATCGCCACCACCCGTCCCGAGACCATGCTCGGCGACACCGGCATCGCGGTCAACCCGGCGGATGAGCGCTATCAGCACCTCGTCGGCAAGACGGCGATCCTGCCGCTGGTCGGGCGTGAGCTGCCCATCGTGGCCGATGATTATGTCGAGCTTGATTTTGGCACCGGCTGCGTCAAGATGACGCCCTGCCACGACCCGAACGACTACGAGGTCGGTCTGCGCCACGGTCTGGAGCAGATCCTGATCTTTGACGAAGACGCCCGTGTCATCAACGGCGGCAAGTATAACGGTCTCGACCGCTACGAGGCGCGCAAGGCCATCGTGGCCGATCTCGAGGAGCAGGGCTACCTCATCAAGACCGAGCCCTACAACCACAACGTCGGCACGTGCTACCGCTGCGGTACGACGGTCGAGCCGATGACGAGCCCGCAGTGGTTCGTCAAGATGAAGCCGCTGGCCGAACCTGCCATCGAGGCCGTGCGCGACGGACGCATCAAGTTCGTGCCGGAACGCTTCAGCAAGACCTATTATAACTGGATGGAGAACGTGCACGACTGGTGCATCTCCCGCCAGCTCTGGTGGGGGCATCAGATCCCGGCGTGGTACTGCGACGACTGCGGTCATGTCACCGTCTCGCGCACCGACGCCTGCGAGTGCGAGGCCTGCCACAGCAAGCATATCCACCGCGATCCCGACGTGCTCGACACGTGGTTCAGCTCCGCGCTCTGGCCGTTTTCCACCCTCGGCTGGCCGGATAAGGACGCGGAGGATCTCAAGTTCTGGTATCCGACGAGCGTCATGGTCACGGGCTATGACATCATCTTCTTCTGGGTCGCACGTATGATCTTCTCCGGCCTTGAGCAGATGCAGGACATCCCGTTCCCGACGGTGTTCATCCATGGCCTCGTGCGCGACGATAAGGGACGCAAAATGTCCAAGTCCCTCGGCAACGGCATCGACCCGCTCGAGATGGCCGACACCTACGGCGCCGACGCGCTGCGCTTCAACCTCATCACGGGCAACAGCCCCGGAAACGATATGCGCTTCTACGTTGAGAAGTGCGGCGCCATGCGCAACTTCGCCAACAAGCTCTGGAACGCATCGCGCTTTGTGATGATGAACCTCACCATCGACAAAAACGAGCTGCCCGAGACGCTCGAGCTCGAGGACAAATGGGTGCTCTCGAAGCTCAACACGCTCTCGAAGGAAGTGTGCGAGAACCTCGATAAGTACGAGATTGGCATCGCCGCGGCGAAGATCTACGACTTCATCTGGGACACGTATTGCGACTGGTATATCGAGCTCACCAAGCCCCGTCTCAACAGCGGCGACGCCGCGCGCGCACGCAGCGCGCAGCAGGTGCTGCTGTATGTCCTGACGGATATCCTCAAGCTCCTGCACCCGTTCATGCCGTTCATCACCGAGGAGATCTGGCAGGCGCTGCCGCATGACGGTGAGGCGCTCATGATCGCCCGCTATCCGGAGTATACCGAGTCTCTCGCTTTCCCGGCGGAGGAGCGTGACTTTGAGATGGTCATGAACGCCATCCGTGCCGTGCGCAGCCGCCGCGCCGAGATGAACGTGCCGCCGAGCAGAAAGGCGCACCTGTTCATCACGACTGAGCGGCAGGATGCCTTCCGCAGCGGCGAGAGCTATATCTCGAAGCTCGCCTATGCCGAGCAGATCACGATCAGCAGTACGCTGCCGGCGGATGCCGAGCACATGGTCTCCGTCGTCACGGAGGAGGCCAAGCTCTTCATGCCGATGGCCGAGCTCATCGACCTCGACAAGGAGCGCGCACGGCTGGAAAAGGAGCTCGAAAAGGCGCGCAAGAATTACGAGGGTCAGATGCGCAAGCTCTCGAACGAGAACTTCATCTCCCGTGCGCCGGAGGCCGTCGTGCAGACGGAGCGCGAGCGCGCCGAGAAGGCGAAGGCGCTCGTGGAAAATCTCGAGGCCAGCCTGAAAAACCTTGGCTGAGCACCCGCGTCCGACAAAAAACCACAGCGGCATTACGCTACAATAACACCGTGTACGGCTTCGGCCGTATGCGGTGTTTTTTTTCTTTTGGAATAGGAGGGACAAGCAGATGCGGATCATAACGCATGATGACGGCCGCTGCCTGACACTGCGGCTGGTGGGCGAACTCGATCATGCGGCGGCGCAGACGGTCATGCCCGGCATCGAGGACGCCGTGGAGGAATATCTGCCGCGCCGCTGCGTGCTCGACCTGTCGGGGGTGAGCTTTATGGACAGCTCCGGGATCGCGGTCATCCTCAAGACCGACCGCCTCCTGCGGCAGACGGGCGGCGCACTGGCGCTCTCGGGCGTGCCGGGGCAGGTGCGGCGGGTGCTGGATGTTGCGGGGCTGACGAAGATCGTCCCGGTGCTTGACGACCGGGAAAAGGAGTGTGAACAGTGTTGACGCAAAAGAATTACATGAAGCTGGAGTTTCCGGCGCGCAGCGTGAACGAGGGCTTTGCGCGTGCGGCAGTAGCGGCCTTTGCCGCCCAGCTCGACCCGACGCTTGCCGAGCTCGGCGACATCAAGACCGCCGTGTCCGAGGCCGTGACGAACGCCGTCGTGCACGCCTATCCGGACGTGCTCGGCACGGTGCAGGTGCGCGTGCGCATTCTGCCGGACGAGCGGCTGGAGATCGCCGTCAAGGATCACGGCGTCGGCATCGCGGACGTGGCGCAGGCACGCACGCCGATGTACACCACCGGCGGGGAGGAACGCAGCGGTATGGGCTTTACGATCATGGAGAGCTTTATGGACACGCTGCGGGTCAAGTCTGTGCCCGGCCGCGGCACGACCGTGACGATGTGCCGCCGCATCCGCCGCCGCGCATGATCGCCGAAGAGACGCGTGCGCTGCTGCGGCGCGCGCAGGCGGGTGACGTACAGGCGGCGGAGCGGATGGTCGAGGAAAACACCGGGCTCATCTGGAGCGTGGCGCGGCGCTTTTTCGGCCGCGGCGTCGAGCCGGACGACCTGTATCAGCTCGGCTGCGTCGGCTTTCTCAAGGCCATGCAGGGCTTTGACGAACAGTTCGGAACGTGCTTTTCTACGTATGCTGTGCCGAAGATCGCAGGGGAGATCCGGCGCTTTCTGCGCGATGACGGCGCGGTCAAGGTCAGCCGCAGCATGAAGGAGCGCGCGCAGGGCATCCGCACGGCGCGCACCCGCCTTGAGCAGACGCTCGGCCGCGAGCCGACGCTCTCGGAGCTCGCCGCCGAGACCGGGCTCGAGCCGGAGGAGATCGCGGCCGCGGAGACGGCCACCGGTCCTACGGAATCCCTGCAGAGGGAAAACGGCGAGACGGGCTTTACGCTCGAGCACACGCTCGGGGATTACGAGCAGGAGACGCGCATGGTCGAATATGCCGACCTGCGCGAGGCGCTGCGCCGCCTGCCGGAGAGAGAGCGGCAGGTGATCGCGCTGCGTTTTTATCACGGCCTGACGCAGCAGCGCGCGGCCGAGCTCCTGCACATCTCGCAGGTGCAGGTCTCGCGGCTCGAGCGGCGCGCCGTGGAGCGTATGCGCGTGTGGCTGGATGCCTAGGCAGCCGGAGAATACTCCGGCTGCTTTTTTTGCCTGTGCACTTGACAGCACAAGATACATGATAGTAAGATAATGCGTATCATATATCTTGTGCTTTGCCGGAGGACGTTACCTATGTGCACACCCAAAGAGATCGCGGAGAATTATCTTTCCGCCTGCCGCACCAAGGCCGCACTGCCGCTGGGGCGGATGTTTTTGCTCGCCTGCCTTGCGGGCGCGTTCGTCGCGCTTGCGGGCGTCGCGTCCACGGCTGCCGCGGCGACGGTCGGCGATCCGTCGCTGGCAAAGCTCGTCTCCGGCTGCGTGTTTCCGGCCGGCCTCGCCATGGTCATCGTGGCCGGAAGCGAGCTCTTCACCGGCAACAATCTCATGATTATGGGCGTTCTGGCGCGCACGATCACGGTGCGGCAGATGCTGCGCAACTGGCTCGTTGTCTATCTGGGCAACTTTGCGGGCGCAGTGCTCGTTACGGCGCTGTGCGTGTCGGGGCACGTCTTTTCCGCGTTCGGCGGCAAGCTCGCGGCGTCCGTTATCGCCATCGCACAGACGAAAGCGGGGCTGACGTTCTGCGATGCATTCGTGCGCGGCATCCTCTGCAACTTCCTCGTGTGCATCGCCGTCTGGATGGCCAATGCCGCAAAGACTGTCGGCGGGAAGATCGCGGCCGTCTTTTTCCCGATCATGGCGTTCGTGGTCGCGGGCTTTGAGCACAGCATCGCCAATATGTACTACCTCGCGGCGGGACTCTTCACGGCGGGGCAGACCGGCGCTGCTGCCGAAGGGCTGACGTGGGGCAGGGCGCTCGCCGGCAATCTGCTGCCGGTCACGCTCGGCAATCTCGTCGGCGGCGGGCTTCTGGTCGGCGTGAACGCGTGGTATCTCTACCTGAAAAAGGAAAGAAATAGCGTTAATTCCTGAACATTGCCGTTAATTTTCAGATAACTGGCAACTTGTCCAGAAACACGCGCGGAAATTAGACACGTTCCACAAAGCCAAACAACGTTTGTTGACGAATTCGCGCGATTGTGCTATGATGATAACCGTTGAGATTTGAATATTTGAATGGATATATTTTGATTTTTAATACCCATTTGCACATTTTGAATACCCCTCGAGGGGAGGAGCTTTGTTTTGAAAAAGATATACGTTATGATCGGCAACTACGGCAGCGGCAAGAGTGAGCTTGCGCTGAATTTTGCTTTTAAAGCGGCTGAAACCGGAAAGACAGAACTCATTGACCTGGACCTGGTCAATACTTACTTCCGCCTGACTGAGCGCGGCAAGCTCGTGGAGCAGAAAGAGATCCGTCTCATCTCTCCGAACTATGCCTGCTCCGGCGTGGAGACGCTGTCGCTGCCGGCGGAGGTCGCTTCTGCATTTGCCATGAACTGGGATACCGTCGTGTTCGACGTCGGCGGCGACGCCGTCGGCTCCACCGCGCTCGGCCGTTATTATGAGGACTTTCAGGACTTCATGGCCATGGGCTCGGAACAGCTGGAGGTCCTGAATGTCGTCAATATCCGCCGCCCGCTTGCCGGCACGGTGGAGAAGATCATCGACCTGCAGCAGCAGATGGAGATCCATTCCCACCTGAAGATCACCGGCATGATCAACAACACCAACCTCGCCACCATGACCACGCCGGCGGAGCTGCGCGACGGTTATGAGATGCTGCGCGAGGTCAGCGACCGGACAGGCGTTCCGGTCATGTACACGACCGGCAAGAAGGAGATGCTTGACATCTTTCTGGCCGAAGGGCACGACCCGAAGTACATCGGCAAGCCCGTCCCCATCGACATCATCATGAAGCGCGACTGGGACAGCTATATCCACAGCTTGTCGGAGAAGAAACAGGCGTAACCCGCGCATGCGGTTTACATAGGCAATTTCGCAAAACAGAACAGAAAAGAGGTAGCAAAAATGGTAAAGGTGACCATCAACGAGAATCTTTGCAAGGGTTGCGGTCTCTGTGTCAGAGCTTGCCCGAAGGGTGTCCTGGCGCTGGCGAAGGACAAACTCAACGCAAAGGGTTATCATCCGTCCGTCGTCGCGAATCCGGAGGCCTGCATTGGCTGCGCTTCCTGCGCGCGCACTTGCCCGGACGTGGTAATCAGCATTGTGAGAGATTAAGGAGGTACATCGAAAATGGCATTGACGCTTATGAAGGGTAGCGAAGCTATCGCTGAGGCTGCGATTCGTGCAGGCGCGCGTTACTTCTTCGGCTATCCGATCACTCCGCAGACGGAGATTCCTGAATATATGTCCGCACGTATGCCCGAAGTCGGCGGCTGCTTCCTGCAGGCCGAGAGCGAAGTTGCGGCTATCAACATGATCTATGGTGCAGCCGGTGCCGGTGCACGTGCGCTGACCTCTTCCTCCAGCCCCGGTGTCAGCCTGAAGCAGGAAGGCATTTCCTACTGCGCAGGCGCGCAGCTGCCGGCTGTCATCCTGAACGTCATGCGCGGCGGCCCCGGCCTCGGCAACATTCAGGCTTCTCAGGGCGACTACTTCCAGGCTGTCAAGGGCGGCGGCAACGGTGACTATCACCTGCTGACCTACGCTCCGGCATCCGTGCAGGAAGCAATCGACATCATGATGTACGCCTTCGACAAGGCTGAGAAGTACCGCATACCGGTCCTCTTCCTCGCCGACGGCATCATCGCGCAGATGATGGAGCCCGTGGAGATGCCCGAGATGGTCGACTACAAGATCGATCCCGAGAAGAAGCCCTGGGCTTGCACCGGCTGGAAACCGGGCGACGATCCGGCCAAGCGCGGCGTCATCAACTCCATCTACATCGATACCGAGACCCTGTCCGTCCACAACGACGAGCTGCAGGCCTGCTATCGTGAGATCACTGCCAACGAGCAGCAGTGGGAAGAGTACAACCTCGAGGGTGCTGAGTATGTCATCACCGCTTTCGGCACGGTTGCGCGTATCGCCAAGTCCGCCATCGCCGAGCTCAAGGAGCAGGGCATCAACGTTGGTCTGGTTCGCCCGATCACCGTCTGGCCGTTCCCGTACGACGCGGTCAAGAAGGCTGCCGAGCTTCCGGGCGTGAAGGCTGTTCTCGACGTCGAGCTCAACGAGGGCCAGATGCTTGAGGATGTCAAGATCGCGATCAACGGCGCGAAGCCGATCGACTTCTTCGGCCACCTCGGCAGCCAGATGCCGACCACCGAAGAGATCGTCGCGAAGATTATCAGCATGAAGGAGGGCAAGTAAATGTCTGTTGTTTTTGAAAAGACCAAACTCCTCACGGACAAGCAGTTCCACTACTGCCCGGGCTGCAACCACGGCATTATCCACCGTCTGGTCGCAGAGGTCATTGATGAGATGAATCTGGACGGCAAGGTCATCGGCGTCGCGCCGGTCGGCTGCTCCGTCTTTGCGTATGATTACTTCAACTGCGATATGTACGAAGCCGCTCACGGCCGTGCACCCGCAGTCGCCACCGGCGCCAAGCGCGTCGTCGGCAAGGACACCCTCGTCTTCACCTACCAGGGCGACGGCGACCTCGCGTCCATCGGCACCGCTGAGATCGTTCACGCTGCGCACCGCGGCGAGAAGATCTCCACGATCTTTGTCAACAACGCGATCTACGGCATGACCGGCGGCCAGATGGCTCCGACCACGCTCGTCGGCCAGAAGACCACCACGAGCCCCTACGGCCGTGATGAGGACTGGTGCGGCGCTCCGCTGAAGGTCTCCGAGATGCTCGCTGAGGTTCCGTGCTCCTACTACATCGAGCGCGTCGCCGTCAACAACACCCCGAACATCGTCAAGGCGAAGAAAGCCATTTCCAAGGCGTTCCATTACCAGATGGAAGGCAAGGGCTTCACGATGGTCGAAGTCCTGTCCGCCTGCCCGACGAACTGGGGCCTGAGCCCGATCAAGGCGATGGAGTGGCTGGAAGAGAACATGATTCCGTACTACCCGCTCGGCGTTAAGAAGGACAAGGGGGCTGAATAACATGAAGAAAGAATACATTTTTGCTGGCTTTGGCGGTCAGGGCATGCTCCTGATCGGTAAGTTCCTGGCTATGGCCTGCATGCTCGACGGCAAACACGTCTCCTGGCTGCCCTCTTACGGCCCCGAGATGCGCGGCGGCACGGCGAACTGCTCCGTCATCGTCTCCGACGATCCGGTCGCTTCCCCGCTGGTCGACATGGCTGACTGCGTCGTGGCGATGAACCGTCCGTCTCTGGACAAGTTCGAGAGCCACGTCAAGCCGGGCGGCGTCCTCGTCATCAACAGCTCTATCATCGACCGCAAGGCCGAGCGTGATGACATTCAGGTCGTCTACTGCGACGCCAACGGCATTGCCGAGTCCGTCGGCAACCCGAAGGGCGCGAACGTTGCGATCCTCGGCGCTCTGATGGAGAAGGCTCCGGTCGTCTCCAACGAGATCCTCGGCGAAGCGATCCGCATCGAGCTTGGCGAGAAGAAGGCCAAGTTCCTCGAGGGCAACATGAAGGCGCTCGAGGCCGGCGAAGCCGCTGCAAGAGGCTGAGCTTACCCATAACGAAAAAAGAACCGATCTGCGGATCGGTTCTTTTTTTATTGCTTGTCCTTTGAGCGAAACAGCATGGCGACGAGCAGCCCGAAAAAGATCGCCGCGCAGATCCCGGCAGCGCCGGCCGTGAAGCCGCCTGTAAACGCGCCGAGCACGCCGCGTTCGGCGACGGCCTTGCGGACGCCGCCGGCCAGCAGGTTTCCGAACCCGGTCAGCGGCACGCTCGCACCCGCGCCCGCCCAGCGCGCAAACGGCTCATAGACGCCGACAGCGCCGAGCAGCACGCCCGCCACCACATACAGCGTGAGGATGCGCGCCGGCGTCAGCCGCGTCTTGTCGATCAGCACCTGACCGATCATGCACAGCGCCGCGCCGGCGAAAAATGCCTTCAGATACTCTGCGATCATGCGTTCACCTGCGTTTCTATGGCCACGGCGTGACAGATGCCGGGGATGCTCTGCCCCTGCATGGACGCTGTGGGGGACATGAGCGCACCCGTCGCCGCGAACAGCAGCCGCCGGATCTGTCCGCCCGTCAGCAGCTTCATCAGATGCCCTGCGAGCACGGACGCGCTGCATCCGCAGCCTGAGCCGCCCGCGTGCACGTCCTGCGCCTCGAGATCGTAGATCATCAGTCCGCAGTCGTTGTACCTGCCGGTGAGATCCACGCCGTCGTCCGCAAACAGCCGCGTCACGACGGCGTGACCGATCTTGCCGAGGTCGCCGGTCACGATCAGATCATAGTCGTCCGGCGTGCGCCCGGTGTCGGCAAAGTGCGCCCTGAGCGTCTCATAGGCGGCGGGCGCCATCGCAGCGCCCATGTTGTTCGTGTCCGTAATGCCAGCGTCCACGATCGTCCCGGTCGTCGCCATGGTCACGCGCGGCCCGCTTCCGGCTGCCGCAAGGATGAGCGCGCCCGCACCGGTCACCGTCCACTGTGCGGTCGGCGGGCGCACGCCGCCGTATTCCAGCGGAAAGCGGTACTGCCGCTCGGCGGAGCAAAAGTGCGAGCTTGTGAGCGCGGCGGCGGTCTCGGCGCAGCCGCCGTCGATGAGCATCGCGGCCAGACTGACCGCCTCTGCCATCGTCGAGCATGCGCCGTACAGCCCGAGATACGGCGCTCCGACGCCGCGCATGGCGTAGGCCGAGCCCACGCACTGGTTGAGCAGGTCGCCGGAGAGCACGTAGTCGAGCGCCTCCGGCGGCAGCGCCGCTTTGCTGCATACGCGCGCAAAGCACTGCCGCAGCATGGCGCTCTCGGCCTGCTCCCAGCTCTTTTCGCCGAAATATGCGTCCTGACTGACGCTGTCAAAGCGGTCGCGCAGCGGACCTTCGCCCTCTTTTCTGCCCACGACGCTGGCGGCGGCGCGGATCACGGGCGGGGGCGAAAACTGCACGGTCTGCCGTCCGATACGTTTGCCTTTCACGGGATCACCTTCGGCGATAGTATCCCCGGTTTTTTCGAAATGATGTGCCGCGGTCCGGATTATGTACCTTTGTATTTTCGCCGCGTCGCCATGCCGCCGCGGATGTGCCGCTCGGCCTTATTGCGGTCGAGCAGCTGCCGCACCTGCTGATAGAGCGCGGGGTCGATCTTCTCCAGCCGCTCCGTGAGATCCTTGTGGACGGTCGATTTGGAGACACCGAACTGTTTGGCGGCGGCGCGGACGGTGGCGTTGTTGGCGAGAAGATATTCCGCGAGATCGCATGCGCGTGCTTCCATGTCCGTGTGCACTGACACCACTCCCCATATTTGCGTAATTCAGTATATGAATTTCTGCGGGGAATATGAGGCGGGCACGCCGCGCGTGCCATTGCTTTGCGTGGACAACCGTGCAGGGGTGTGTTAGAATGCAAATAGAATGGCCTGAAGTGGGAGGAATAAACGTGGAGCTGCTGAAAATGGGGCTGCTTTTGCTGGTCGGATTCCTGTTTGGCGGGTACCACTTTGACGATCAGGTGCTGATCTCGGAGCGGCTGTCCGGCCATCATCGTGTGAAGTTGAAAAACACTCGCGTGCTCAAAGTGTTTTTGTTCTTGCGCGATAAAAACCAACGCAGTTATTTTTCGACGGTCGCCGTTTGCCTGCAGATTTACGCATATCTTCTGGGAATCGCGAACTTTCTTTTGGCAGCCGTAATCCGTACTCGCGAAGTGGTCGATAGTGTGTTATATATTGACTATGGTTTTGGATTACTGGGCATGTTCGCAATTGTGTTCTTTGGTGCCTTTTATAGCATGAAGCGCAAAAAATGAGCGAGGATGGGTGCGTGCCATCTTTCAACCGATGAGAGATATAGGAGTGGAATGTATGAATTTTTGCTGCGAAGATATGCAGGCACATGTCCGCATCGTGACGGAACACACGGCACGGCTCTGCGATGGCGAAGCGATCTCATATCTGCCGAAGTTCCATGAATACGGCATCCCGTGCGGGGATGGGCATTCGCATATCGTGATTCATTATTGCCCGTGGTGTGCAAAGCCCCTGCTGCCGGCATCTCTTCGTGAGCGCTGGGTGGATGAGCTGATAGCCATGAGGTATGCCGATCCGCTGTTTGATGAGACGATACCCGAGGCCTACAAGACCGACCATTGGTGGAGAGAACGAGCTTGAGATAAGGACGACTGAAGGAGACAGAAATGAAGCAGCGCTATGAGATACCGCTGCCGCTGGACGAGGTCAAGGAGCGGCTACGTGCAGATATGCAGACGGACTGGCCATTGGGGAAACTGTTGCGTAGTGTGAAAAGGCCGGCGAATGACCGACGCGGTCTATACGGGCAGATCGAGGGTGAGCGCCTCTGGGCGGTTATGATGTGCGGATATGATATGTACCCGAAGCGCGTGTTTTTCGGTACGCTCCGTGCACAGGGCGATCACACAATCCTTGAGGGTGGTTTTCGCTATCCGATGCAGGTGCTGCTGAAGCTAGCAGTGCTCTTGGCGTGGATTTTGTTCGGTATCATCCGTATAGGTGTGTATACTGCGCCTGCGCTCCTTTGCGAAGCTGCGCTGTGCGCGCTTTTCTTTGCGCTGCTGATCGTGCCGGGGCGCTTGATTAACCGTGAGAATGACCGGACAGTGAGAGAATATTTTCAGCGGGCTTCCCGCGGGGAGCCATTCGCTCAGGAAGTCAACCCGGAATAAAGAGACAATTGGGAAAGGGACGCTGGCTGTGCGAGCATTTGCTTTGCATAGGTGTCAGTGGGCGAGATAGCTTGCGGGCGGTGCTGGTGTACCGCCCGCGTTTCGCTGCATATTCGCCGGTGAAAATATCGCGGCGGCGGAAGTTTTGCGCGCGCTTTACAAAGCGCTTGCATTCTCCCGTGGGGTGTGGTAAGCTGTCGATGGTTTCCGGAATGCGGCGAAAGGGGGAGCTCCCTGGCGCCGCGCTCAACAAAACAGTGATGACGAAACTAGATCGCGAGGGAGCCCGTGTTCCGGGCTGAGAGGATCTCAGAGAAGATCGACCGACCAAATCCGTCCGTAAGGGGCGGATTCTCAGCGTCTGCCGGTCGTCGGGGTGGCATATGCAGCGCTGCATATGCCGTTTTTTATGCCCGCGGCCGGGAGAAAGAATTTATCTGGAGGGTATGTACATGAAAAAAGTAGTGGCAATGGTGTTGTCTCTGGTCATGGCGCTCGGCCTGATGGCCGGCTGCGGCCAGAAGGACAGCGGCAGCGGCAGCGGCAGCGGCGCAAAGACGGTCGAGAGCCTGAAGATCGCGTTCTCCCCGTATGCGGACGCCGACCAGATCACGACGGCGACCGAGCCGCTTGAGGCGCTGCTCAAGGCGAAGCTCCTCGAAAAGGGCTATGACGTGCAGAACATCGACATGACCGTCGGTACGAGCTACACTGCCGTGGGTGAGGCGCTCAGCGCCGGCAGCGCGGACATCGGCTTCATTTCCGGCGGCAACTACGTCCTGTTTTCCGATGATTGCGACGTGCTGCTCACGGCGCTGCGCTACGGCATCAACAAGGACTCCGAGAACGCCGCCGACTGGAACGACGGCACGCTCGAGGAGAACACGCAGGACATGACCACCTACTACCGCTCGATCATTCTGGCCGGTCCGAGCGCCAAGGGTCAGGCGCTGCTGGCAAAGGTCAATAGCGGCGAGGAACTGACGTGGGATGATCTCAACGGTGCGACCTGGTCCGTGCTTGCCCCGACGTCCGCGTCCGGCTACATCTATCCGAGCCTCTGGCTGCAGGAGCACTACGGCAAGACCATTGCGGATCTCGATCACGTGGTGCAGTCTGATTCCCACAGCACGTCGCTTGCGCGTCTGGCCACCGGTCAGGCGGATGTGATGGTCTCCTTTGGCCACATCCGCATCAAGAACGCGCCCAACTGGCAGGAGAAGTTCGGCGGTACGGCGCCCATGGTCGAGCAGACCGGCGTCATCGGCGTGACCGAGGGCATCTACAACGACATGATTGCCTACAGCAAGCACTCCGACCTTATGGCAGATGAGGCGTTCCGCAAGGCGCTCGGCGAGGCGTTCATCGAGATCGCCCAGACCGACGAGGGCAAGCAGATCATCAGCGTCTTCAGCCAGGTCGGCTACACCTGGGGCAAGGATTCCGACTACGACGGCGAGCGCGCCGCGCAGGCCATGCTCAAGTCGGCGGGGAAGTAACACCATGCTGCTGGAAGCTGCACACATCTGCAAGCGCTTCGGCGCTCGGCCGCCGGTGCTGACGGATGTGACCTTTGGGCTGGAGGCGGGCGAGTTCGTGTCCGTCATCGGCCCGTCCGGCGCGGGGAAGACGACGCTCTTTCGCATCCTCAACGGCACGCTGCCGTGCGACAGCGGCGAGGTGCGTATCGACGCCCTGCCGCTCTCGCGTGCCCACGGGCGCAAAAAGCGCGCGGTGCAAAAGCGCATCGGCACGATCTATCAGGACTTTGCGCTCGTCGAGCCGGTCACCTGCCGGCAGAACGTGCTCAATGCCTGCCTGCCGGATATGTCGCTGCAGGCTTCGCTGCTGGGGCTGTTTTCCCGTGCACAGACGGCGCAAGCCGAGCGGCTGCTCGCGCGCGTCGGTCTTGCCGACAAGTGCGGCGAGCCGGTCTGCAGCCTGTCCGGCGGGCAGAAGCAGCGCGTCGCCATCGCGCGTGCACTCATGCGAAAGCCCGCACTGCTGCTCGCAGACGAACCGGTCGCTTCGCTCGACCCGGTCACCGGGCGGCAGATCCTCGCGCTGCTGCAGGATATATCGCGCACCGAGGGTGTCGCCATCCTTATGAACAGTCATAATCTCGACCAGAGCCGGGCGGTTTCCTCCCGGCTCCTCGGTCTGCATGCGGGGCGGATCGTGCTCGACTGCGCGCCCGATGCCGTGACGGGCGCGGATCTTGCGCGCATCTACGGCGGCGCGGAAAGTGAGGCCGCGCCATGACGCATGCGCGTGCAAAACGCTGGGCGCGGGCACTGGGTGTGCTCGCGCTGTTTGTGCTTGCCTTTTGGCTGACGGGCTGCGACCCCGCGGTGTTCTGGGCGCGGCGGGCACACCTGCGCGACATTGCCGCGCAGCTTTTCCCGCCGGACTGGAGCTATCTGTCCGCGATCGTGGCGCCGCTGCTGGCGACGCTGCGTATGTCTGTCACCGGCACGGCGCTGGGCGTCGCGCTGGCGCTTGGCTTCGCGCCGCTGTGCGCGCATAATCTGCCGTGTCCCGCGCCGGTGCGCGCGGTGCTGCGCTTTCTGGTGCAGGTGCTGCGCTCGTTCCCGGCGCTGATCCTTGCGCTGCTGGCGACGTTTCTGTTCGGTCTCGGCACGTTTTCCGGCACGGTCGCCATCACGGTCTTTACGCTTGCAGTGATGACGCGCCTGACCTATGAGGACATCGAGACGCTCTCGCTCGCGCCCTACCGCGCGCTGTGCGCCATGGGCGCGTCCCCGGCGCGGGCCTATGCGCGCGCCGTCGTGCCGGAGATCGCATCGGGCTATCTGACCAACGCGCTCTACCTGCTCGAGACGAACGTGCGCCACAGCGCCATCCTCGGCTATGTCGGCGCGGGCGGCATCGGCCTGCTGCTCAACGAGAAGATCTCGTGGCGGGAATACGACCGCGTCGGCGCGATCCTCATGTGCCTGTTTGTGACCGTGTGCTGCATCGAGTGGCTCAGCCATGCGCTCGGGCGCATCATCCGCGGCGAGCGCAGCATTTCGCGCCCGGCAAAGCGCGTTCTCTGGGCGGCGGTGCTGCTGTGCGTGGTCGTCTGCACGGTGGGGATCGACCCGCCGGATCTTGCGCACACGAGCAAGTCCGTGCTCTCGGCCATGGGCACGGGGCTGCTGCATCCGGACTGGCGCTTTTTCTTCGGCACGGGCAAGGACGGACTCGGCTGGCTGCTGCTTGAGACGGTCGGCATCGCGCTGGCCGGAACGGGGCTCGGCGCGCTGCTTGCCGCGCCCCTGGCGTTTTTGAGCACGCCGAAGCTGCTGCCGCGCCCGGTCGCGCTGCTGTTCCGGGTGCTCATCGTGGCGATCCGCTCCGTGCCGTTTTTGATCTACGGGCTCATCTTCATCCGCGTCTCCGGTCCGGGGGCGTTCACCGGGGCGCTGACGCTGGCGGTGTGCAGCATCGGTCTGCTGAGCAAACGCTTCACCGAGGCGATCGAGGCGCTGGATTTTCGCGCCTATGATGCGCTGCGTGCCATGGGCGTGTCGCTTTTGCCGCGCATCCGCTATGCGGTGCTGCCGCAGCTCGCGCCGGCGCTCGCTTCGGCGGTGCTGTACCGGTTTGATGTCAACATCCGCGAGGCATCCGTGCTCGGGCTGGTCGGCGCCGGCGGCATCGGTGCGCCGCTCATCTTCGCCATGAACCAGTATGCGTGGAGTGATGTGAGCGCGATCTTCCTTGGCTTCGTGCTGCTGGTCTGGGGCATCGATGTTGGCAGTGCGCGTCTGCGGCACAGGCGCAGCACGGCTGCAGCTTCTGAATAACAGCTTCCGATCTGATCTACGGGCGGTGCGTATGCGCTGCCCGCTTTTTATCATTTTTGTGATGGCAAGAGGAGAGTCCTGATTATGGGACTCTCCTTTTGCTATGATGTGGGAAACCGGGGAGGGAGGCAGAGCGCGGCTGCATGCAGAAATGGAACGACCATGCTGGAAGCTGTCTCCGAAAACTGTATCCGGGTGCCAAAAACGATGTAAATTATGCAGAAAACTGCGCACTTTCTGCATGGGTGCTTTTTTGTGACAGATATTTGTGATAAAATGCAACCATTCCATGCGTTGGATATGTGCGTGGAAGCAGAGAAGAGAGGGAGCTATGCCGAAATCACCGAATCAGAAATTAAAGCTGCTGTACCTGATGGAGATCCTGCTGCAGCAGACGGATGAACGCCACCCGATGACCGTGCCGGAGATGATCTCGGAGCTTGCCAGACACGGCGTTGCGGCGGAGCGCAAGAGCATCTATAACGATCTGGAGTCCCTGCGCACCTTCGGGCTGGACATTGTGCAGACGAAGTCGCGCACGACCGGGTATTACATTGGCGCACGCTCGTTTGAAGTACCGGAGCTCAAGCTGCTGGTCGACAGCGTGCAGTCGTCGAAATTCATCACGCACAAGAAGACGCTGTCGCTCATCAAGAAGATCGAAGGCCTTGCGAGCATTTACGACGCACAGCTCCTGCAGCGGCAGGTCTATGTCCGCGGCCGCGTCAAGAGCATGAACGAGAGCGTATACTATAATGTAGACGAGATCGCCGATGCCATTTCCCGCGACCGGCAGATCCGCTTCCACTACTTTGAGTACACGATCGACAAGCAGCGGCACTACCGTAAGGACGGTGCGTTCTACATCGTCAGCCCGATGGCGCTGATGTGGGATAACGAAAACTACTATCTGCTGGCATGGGACGCTGAGGCGCAGCTGCGCAAGCACTACCGCGTGGACAAGATGACGGATATCTCCGCGCTCGATGCGCCGCGCGAGGGTATGGAGGACTTTTCCGAGCAGGACCTGTCTGCGTATACAAAAAAAGTGTTCAGCATGTTCACCGGCGAGGAGCGCACGGTACGTCTGCGCTTTGCCAATCATCTGATCGGCTCGGTGCTCGACCGCTTCGGCAAGGACGTGATCGTGGTCGAGGACGGAGCGGAGCATTTCACCGTCTCGCTCAACGTGGTCACGAGCCCGAAGTTCTACGCGTGGCTCTTCGGCTTCGGCACGGACGTAGAGATCCTCTCGCCGCCGTCGGCACGGCAGGAGATGCAGGAGATGCTCGCCAGGATCGCGGATACATACACGCGCTCCGACGCGCAGTGACTTGACACGGCACATCAGCGGCGAATGCGAAAAATGAAGGTTGACAGACCGGAAATTAGTATAGTATAATATGTATCCGGCGTCAGACGTCTGGCGTCGGATACTTTTTGCCAACTACGGCGGCACAAGCCGCTGTTGAGTATGATCGAAAGGAGAAATCACCATGTTCCGTACCTACCAGCCCAAGAAGCGTCAGCGCAAAAAAGAGCACGGCTTCCGCAAGAGAATGGCGACTGCCAACGGCCGCAAGGTTCTGTCCCGCCGCAGAGCGAAGGGCAGAAAGCAGCTCACCTACTGAGTTGTTGCGCGTGAGCAGGCAGACTTCTTAATGATGTTTTTCAGGGCGGGAACTTTCCGCCCTAAAGGCATTTGTCCGGAAGCTGCATCGGAGAGAATCGGGGGAGACTTTTGGAATTTACCAGCACACTCAAAAAGAACTATGAATTCCGGCGTCTGTACTCGAAGGGGAAAAGCTGCGCCAACGCTTATCTGGTGGTCTACTGCCGGAAAAACCATTCGGGCCGCAGCCGCATCGGCTACACCGTGTCCAACAAGGTCGGCCATGCCGTTGTGCGCAACCGCATCCGCCGCCGCCTGCGGGAGATCTATCGCCTGCATGAGCGGGAGATCGTGCGCGGATATGATCTGGTCGTCGTGTCGCGCGTGCGCGCGTGCGCGGCGGACTATCATCAGCTCGAGACTGCGTTTTTGTCGGCCTGCGCCAAGCTTGGCCTGCTGACGGAAGGGGATGGCGGCGCATGAAGCGTCTGCTCATTGCCCTCGTGAAGTTTTACCGCCGGTACATTTCGCCGCTCAAGCCGCCCTGCTGCCGGTTCATTCCGACCTGCTCGGAGTATGCGCTCGAGGCTCTGCAGAAATACGGAGCGCTCAAGGGCTCGTGGCTCGCCGTCAAGCGCATATGCCGCTGCCATCCGTTCCATACGGGTGAGCACGAATTTTACGACCCGGTGCCATGACCGGGAAATCCTAAGAATTTAAGAATTGGAGTCGTCTTATGTCCTGGATTACTGCACCCTTTGCCTGGCTGCTCAGAGCGCTCTACGATCTGACCGGCAGCTATGGTTGGGCGGTCGTCCTCTTCGGCGTCGTCGTGAACCTGATTTTGCTTCCGTTCATGGCCAAGAGCAAGAAGAGCATGATGCGCACCAGCCGCCTTCAGCCGCGGATCACGGAGCTTCAGCGCCGGCACGAGGGAAACCAGCAAAAGCTCAATGAGGAGATGGCCAAGCTCTACCGGGAGGAGAAGATCAACCCGATGTCCGGCTGCCTCTGGAGCTTGATCCCGTTCCCGATCCTGATCGCGCTCTACAGCGTCATCCGTCAGCCGCTGACGAAGATGATGGGCCTTGGCGCGGAAGCAGTCACGCAGCTGACCGACTGGGTCACGACCAATGCGGGCTATGTCGCACAGGCGAAATCCGCCTATCAGGAGATCCAGATCGCCGACCTGATCCATCAGAACTGGGACGCCGTGACCGGCGCCCTCGGCGATTATTCCGGCAAGCTGCTGGATCTGGACTATTCCTTCATCGGCCTGAACATGGGCCAGCAGCCGTCGTTCAAGATCTGGACGTTTGACTGGAGCAACAAGGCCGTCTGGCTTCCGGCGCTCGGTCTGTTCCTGATCCCGATCGTTTCGGCGCTGCTGTCTTGGCTGTCGATGAAGATCAGCACGTCGATGACCCCGCAGCCCGCCGGCAACCAGCAGGCCGCTGCGACCAACAAGACCATGATGCTCATGATGCCGCTCGTGTCGCTGTGGATCTGCTACACGATGCCGGCCGCTCTGGGCATTTACTGGATCGTCAACAGCATCCTCGGCATCCTGCGTGATGTCAGCCTGACGAAGGTCTTCAACAAGCAGTTCGACAAGCTCGACGCCGAGCGCATCGCGCGCGAAAAAGAGCGTGATGCCGAACTTGAGCGCAAGCGTCTCGAGACCGAGCGCCTGAAAGCTGCCGGTGAGACCGTTGTCAACCCCAACACCAGTAAGAAGAAGATCCAGGCCAGCCAGAAGCAGAAGGATGACGAGCGCAAGGCTGCGGCGATGCGTGAAGAGCGCGCTGCCCGCCGCGAGCGTCTCGGCGTCGAGCCGAATGCTGTGCCGGAGTCTCAGGTCGGCAACCGCCGCTATGCGCGTGGCCGTGCCTATGCGCGGGATCATTATCAGTCGGACGCGACTGCCGCTCCGCAGACGGAGCAGCCGGTGTCCGAGGGTTCCGAAGGAAAACAGGAGAGTACTGAATGATGTTAAAAACACTGGAAAAGTCCGGCAAGACGGAAGAGGCGGCCATTGCCGCCGCGCTCGAGGAGCTTGGCCTTGACCGGGATGATGTTTCCGTTGAGATCGTTGAGCGCGCCAAGTCCGGCTTCCTCGGCATCGGTGCCAGCCCCGCGGTGATCCGCGTGCAGTATGAGGCGCCGGATGAGGAGACGGAGCAGGAGGCTGCGCCCGCCGAGGCGCAGGCGCCGGCCGCCGAGCCGGAGGCGAGCGTGGAGCCCGCCGCACCGGCGGACGAGCCGGAGAGCTATGCGCGCATCCGCACGTTCGTCAGCGGCCTGCTTGAGCACATGGGCATTCAGGCGCAGATCGACATCACCGCGCGTGACAACGGCGGTGTGAACGTGAATCTGTCCGGCAGCGGTATGGGCGCCGTCATCGGCCGCCGCGGCGAGACGCTCGATGCCATCCAGCACCTGACCAACTATGCGGTCAACCGCGGCAGCGATAAGCACATGCACATCAGCGTCGACGCCGAGAGCTACCGCGCCAAGCGCGAGGAGTCGCTCGTGCGTCTGGCCGAGAAGATGGCCGCCAAGGCCGTCAAGTACAAGCGCAGCATGGCGCTTGAGCCGATGAATTCTTATGAGCGTCACGTTATCCACACGGCGCTGCAGGACTACGAAGGCGTGACGACGAGTTCGACCGGTACCGAGCCGAACCGCCGCGTTGTGGTCTCCTATGAGAAGCCGCAGCGCCCCAGCAACAAACCGGTCAGCCGCGAGTGGAGCTGACGAGAGACTTAGGAGGAAACGGTATTATGTTCGAACAAGTGAGAAAACTGCTTGCCCACCAGTTTGAGGTGGACGAAAACACCATCACCATGGACACCAACATCGCGGACGATCTCGGCGCGGATTCGCTCGACGTCGTGGAGCTGGTCATGTCCATCGAGGATGCCTACGGCATCACGATCGAAGACGAGAAGGCGGCTGAGCTGACCACCGTTCGTCAGGTCGTGGATTACCTCGAGAAGAACACCTGAGCACTTACATCTGAAAAAGCAGACAGCCGCCGTGCTGTCTGCTTTTTTGTGTCTGCGGGCGCGGGCTTTTTTGTTTTCACCCGCAAATGTGATTGACGAAACCGGCCGCAGCGGGTAAAATAAACAATGTATGCTGGAAAGGAGCGCGCGTATGCTGCAATTTCAACCGCAGGAGCATCTGCTGCATTCGTATATCGTCGTGTCGCAGTCTGAGCAGGCGCGCGAGCGGCTGGCGCTCGATCTGACGGCGGCCATGCTCTGCCGCAGCGACGGCGTGCGCCCGTGCCGCGCGTGCCGGGACTGTCGCAAGGTCTATGACCATGTGCATCCGGACGTGATCTATGTCGAGCCGGATCGCAGCGGCAAGACCCCTGTGATCAAGGTCGATCAGATCCGCAGTGTTGCGGCCACGGCATACATCCTGCCGAGCGAGGCGGAAAAGAAGGTCTACGTTCTGCGTCAGGCAGAGCTGATGAATCTCAATGCGCAGAATGCGTTTTTGAAGCTGCTGGAGGAGCCGCCGCGCAGCGCGGCGTTCATTCTTGCGGCCGCAAGCCCGGATTCGCTGCTGACGACGGTGCGCTCGCGCTGTGCGCTGCTGCGCGACCCGACCGAGCAGCCGCTGGAGTCGGAGGAGATGCGCGCTTTGGCGGACGATTACCTGCACGCGGTCGCGTCGCAGGATCGCATGACGATCCTGCGCTGGTGTCTCGCGCACGAGGGCATGGAGGCGCAGACGCTTGCGGAGTTTTTGCCCGCGGTGCAGCACCGGCTCGTGGAGCTGCTGGCGCAGCCGGGGCAGACGCTTTTGCCGGAGATGCTGTGCGCGCAGCAGCTGCGCCTGATCGAGACCTGTGAGCAATACCGCCGCGCCAACGTCAGCGTAAAGCATATCTTTGGCCTGCTGTCCGTTTCCGGCGTGCAGGCGCGTGTTCAGAAGTGAGGATACCAAATTGACAGAAGTAATCAGTGTGAAATTCAAAAACCGCGGCAAGGTCTATTTCTTTGACCCGCACGGAATCGCCGTGCGCACGGGCGACAAGGTCGTCGTCGAGACCTCGCGCGGCTTGGAGTTGGCAGAGTGCGTTCTCGGAAACCACGTCGTGCCGGACGAGACGGTCGTGCAGCCGCTGCGCTCGCTTGCGCGCATCGCCACAAAGGACGACCTGCGCATCGAGGAGATCAACCGCCGCCGCGAAAAAGAGGCGTTTCAGATCTGCAAGCAGAAAATCGCCGAGCACGGTCTGGATATGAAGCTCGTGGACGTCGAGTGCAGCTTCGAGGGCAACAAGACCATGTTCTTCTTCACGTCCGACGGGCGTGTTGATTTCCGCGAGCTGGTCAAGGATCTCGCCTCCGTGTTCCGCAACCGCATCGAGCTGCGCCAGATCGGTGTGCGCGATGAGGCAAAGATGCTCGGCGGCATCGGCATCTGCGGCCGTCCGTACTGCTGCAGCCAGTTTCTGGACGACTTTCAGCCCGTCTCGACGAAGATGGCGAAGGTGCAGTCCATGTCGCTCAACCCGTCGAAGATCTCCGGCGCCTGCGGCCGCCTGATGTGCTGCCTGCGCTATGAGCAGGCGGCGTATGAGGATCTGGTCAAGGCTGTACCGAAGGTCGGTGCCTTTGTCGAGACGCCTGCGGGCTACGGCACAGTGTCGTCGGTCAACATCCTGCGCAGCAGCCTGAAGGTCAAACTTGACGGTCAGGGTGAGGATGTGTTCAAAAGCTATCAGGCCGACGAGATCGCCGTGATCCCCGGCGGCCGCCCGAAGCCGGGCGAACCGCTGCCGTCGCTGCTCAAGGACCGGCCGAAGCCGGTGCGCGATGAGGAGCCGAAGGAAGACCCGTGGGCGCTGCCGCAGCTGTTTGCGGATGATGTCTACGGTGACAAGAAGCCCGATGGCGCGAGCGCCGAGCAGGGCGAGAAGAAAAAGCGTCCGCGTCGCCGCTCCCGCGGTCATGGCGGGAAGAAGCCTGCCGATGCGCAGACTGCCCCGAGGGCGGAGCACGCCGCAAAGGAGGCCGCGAAGGACGGTGCGAAGGAGGGCGCAAAGCCCAAGCAGCCGCAGCGCCAGAAGTCCCAGTCCAACCGCAAGCCCGGCGCACGCAAGCCCGGTGATAAACCGGCAGGTGAGCATCCGGAGCGCAGCCGTGCGCAAGCTCCGGCGGCTAAGCCGGCCGACGGCGCTGCACAGAGTGGTGAAAAGCGCGCGGACAATCACCGCCGCCGGCATCGCGGCGGCCGCGGACGCAACAAGTCCGCAGCGCCCGGCAATGCCAAGCCCGGCAATACCGCGCCCGACACGCCGAAGGCAGAATGAGATGGAACGTTCTTTCGCCGCATCGGCAGCGAAACTCTGCGAGGCTCTTTGATAAGCTGAAACAGGTGCATACCGGAACGGTATGCACCTGTTTTTTGCGCCTGATTCAGATGAGCAGTCCGCCGTCCACGCCGAACACCTGCCCGGTCACGAAGCGGGCGCGCTCGCTCGCCAGCAGCGCGATCGCATCGCCGACTTCCTCCGCCGTGCCCATGCGCCCGAGGGACGTGCTTTCGGCGAGCTCCGCTTTATCCTCGGGGCTGAGGTTTGCGATCATGTCGGTGTCAATGCAGCCGGGGGCGACGCAGTTAACGCGGATGCCGGACGGGCCGAGCTCCTTTGCCATCGCCTTCGTGAACGCGACGATCGCGCCCTTCGTGGCCGAATAGGCCGCCTCACACGAGGCGCCGTTCATGCCGAGGATGGAGGTGAGGTTGATGATGTGTCCGGCCTTTTCGTGCACCATCGGCGGGATGGCGAACCGGCAGCAATTGTAGGTGCCCGTGACGTTGACATCAAAGAGCCGCTGCCACACGTCGGGGTCGAGATCCGTCAGAAGACCGTAGACCGCGATGCCGGCGTTATTCACCAGCAGATCGACCGGCCCCGTCTGCTCGAACATGGCGGCGACGGCCTGCGCGTCGCTCACGTCGGCGCGGATGGCAAGTCCGCCGGTCTGCGCCGCGACTGCCTCGGCAGCCGCCTGCGACTGTATGTAGTTGACGTGTACCGTCCAGCCGTCGCGCGCCAGCGCCAATGCGGCGGCCTTGCCGATGCCGCGCGATGCGCCGGTCACGAGTGCGATTTTTTTCATGCAAAGATCCTCCCAAAAACGAACATTTGTCAAAACGCTGCGTCTATGCTATTATATACTTGTTTCATCGAAATTTCTATCCATCCTGTTGATCCGGAGGAAAAAATATGAGTCAACCCAAAACCACACGCCGCCGCGTCCGGCGCATGAGCGAGCGCCGGCGCCTGACAGTTACCGCGGTCACGGCGATGCTCGCACTCGTCACGGTCGTGATCTGTGCACTGTCCGGCGTGTTTAATTTCCACAAGGGCAGCGAGCGCATCCTGCCCAACCTTGTCGGCCAGACCGAGGAGTCGGCCAAGGCGCAGCTTGCGGAGCTTGACGCGGAGCCGAGCATCACCTATGAAAACAGCAGTGAGACCAAGGGCATCGTCATCCGTCAGGACGTGAATGAGGGCACGCAGCTCAAGCACCGGCAGACAGTTGCATTCGTTGTCTCGCTCGGACCGAAGGAGGAGACCACCGCTCCGGAGGACACCCCGGTCGCGATCCCGAGCTTTGTCGGCCTCTCGTTCGAGCAGGCGCAGGCGACGGCCAAGAGCCTCGGCGTCACTGTGGAGAAAAACGGTACGGCCTACGATGACAATGTGCAAAAGGGCTCCGTTGCGCGCCAGAGCCCGGTCGGCGGTACGATGGTCAAGCCCGGCACGACGATCTATGTCACCATCTCCAACGGGCCGGAGAAGAAGGAATTCACCGTCACGGTCACGTGCGGCGCCGGCGGCAGTGTCAGTCCGAGCGGTAATCAGAAGGTGGCCGAGGGCGGCAGCGTGTCGTTCACGATCACCCCGAAGGAGGGCTACGAGGTCGCAACGCTGGTCATCGACGGGATGACTGTCCTGCCGCTGACGAGCTACTCGTTTATGAATGTCGACAGCAACCATACGCTCTATGTGACGTTTCGCGAAAAGTAGACATGAGAATTCATGCGCCCCCGGCGGCAGGCCGGGGGCGCATGATTTATGCTTCCGGAATGGCATGGATGCCGGCGCTGCGGATCGCGCCGTCTCGCGTCTCGATGCAGGCGTAGGTGCACATCGCGCCGACGCCCGCCGTGCCGGGGTTGACGACATAGAGCCCCTGCATCGTCTCGCTGAGCGCGCGGTGCGTGTGGCCGAAGAGCACGATGTCCGCCCCGGCGAAGTAGGCCGCGTTGAGCAGCGCGTCGAGCGTATACTTCACGCCGTAGCGGTCACCGTGCGTGCAGAAAAACTTCACGCCGTCGAGCGTGCACTGCAGCACCTCGGGATAGACCGGCTCGCGGTCGCAGTTGCCGCACACGCGGTAGAGCGGCAGATCGGGAAACTCCTTTTCCAGCCGCTGCGTGTCGCGCTCGCAGTCGCCGAGGTGGAACACGGCGTCCGGCTGCTGCTGACGGACGGCGCGCACCATGCCGAGCGTTCGGCCGTGAGAATCGGAAAAAACAAGCACCTTCGTGGCAAGTCACCTCTGTATAGGTCATAGAATACAATAAAGCAGGATACCCGGTACTGCCGGGCTATCCGCATTATACGGGACGCGGCCTGCAAAGTCAAGCCGCCCCGACTGGAGCGTGACCGATATGAAGGACTTGGATGCGCTGAAGCAGGAGCTCGCGCGCGACGGGCGCCTGCAGCGGCTGCAGGCGATCGCCGATTCGACCGATGGGCAGCGGTTTGCCGATGCGCTCGATGCGCAGAAGATCGAACAGGCGGCGCGCACGGGCGACACCGAACTGCTGCGGCAGATCCTCACGCAGGTGCTCAGCACGGACGCGGGGCAGCGTCTGGCCGGAAAAGTGAAGGACGCGATGCAGGATGGATGAGCTCGGCGAAAAGCTCGACGCGCTGCTGCATGACCCGCAGCAGCTCGGCAGGATCGCACAGCTGGCGTCCTCGCTCGTGGGCGACGGCGGCGAGACACAGCCGCCGTCCGAGCCGCAGCCGGAGCCCGGCTTCGACGCAGGACAGCTGCGCCGGATGCTCTCGGCCGTGCGCGGCAGCGGCCGTGACTCCGCCAGCCGCCATCTACTCGAAGCCATGAAGCCGTATCTGGCCGAAAAGCGCCGCCGTAAGATCGACCGCGCCATGAAGCTCGCGCGGCTCGCATCGCTCGCGGAGCTAGCCGCCGGGGAGATGGGGGAGGACGACGATGTATAATCGCTATCAGGGCAACAGCGGACAGGTGGAGCGTATGCCGGACGCGCCGCATGCGGAGTTCCGCCCGCGGCCGAGCATGCCGCCGGCTGCAAAGCAAAAGCCGCCGCCGGGTACGACCGGCGGCGGCTTGCAGCAGCTGCTGCAGAAGTTTTCGCTTGCAGACCTCGAATCGGAGGATCTGCTGCTGATTCTGGTGCTGTATCTCCTCTACCGCGAGAGCGGCGACAAGGAGCTGCTGTTCATCCTCGGCGGGATGCTGTTTCTTTAGCGTGCGGGTGCAAACGGCTCGGGCGGCTGTACATCCGGCAGGAAGTGGCTCAGGATCGCCTGCGCGATGCGCGGGCAGGCCTGTCCGTCACCATAGGGGTTGACGGCCTTGGCCATGCGGTCATAGGCGGCCGGATCGTCGAGCAGCTCGGCGGCCAGACGGTAGATGTTCTCCGTGTCCGTTCCGGCGAGCTTCACGGTGCCGGCGGTGACGGCCTCCGGACGTTCCGTCTCGCGCCGGAGCACGAGCACGGGCTTGCCGAGCGCTGGAGCTTCCTCCTGAATGCCGCCGGAGTCGGTCATGACCATGTAGCTGCGCGCCATGAGCCGGTGCATATCCACGGCGTCGAGCGGCGCGATGAGCCGGATGTTCGGCACACCGCCGAGCAGCTCCCTGGCCGTGTCGCGCACGACGGGGCTCAGGTGCACGGGATAGACGATCTCCACATCCGGGTAGTCGAGCGCCAGACGGCGCACGGCGGTGAAGATGCTGCGCATGGGCTCACCGTAATTTTCCCGCCGGTGGCAGGTCATGGCGATGACCCGATGCGAGAAATCGACCTGCTGCAGCTCGTCGGAGACAAACTGCTCGCCGCGCACGGTGTAGTTCATGGCGTCGATGACGGTGTTGCCGGTGACGAAAATGTCACCCTCCACGGCCTCACGTTCAAGGTTGCGGGCATTGTTCGCGGTCGGCGCGAAGTGCAGCGTGGCGATGCGTCCGACAAGTGCGCGGTTCATCTCCTCCGGGAAGGGAGACCAGCGGTCATACGTGCGCAGACCGGCCTCCACATGGCCGACCGGGATCTTGGCGTAAAACGCGGCGAGCGCGCCGGCGAACGTCGTCGTGGTGTCGCCGTGGACAAGCACGATGTCCGGCTGCACCTCGCTGAGCACGTCGCGCATACGCTCAAGCACGCGCGTCGTGATCGCGGTCAGATCCTGACCCTGCTGCATGATGTTCAGATCATAGTCCGCCCGGATGCCGAAGCAGTCCATGACGGAGTCGAGCATCTCGCGGTGCTGCGCCGTGATGCACACGACGCTCTCAAGCGCCGGATGCTTTTGCAGCTCGAGCACGAGCGGCGCCATTTTGATCGCCTCCGGCCGTGTGCCGAAGACGGACATGACTTTAATGCGTTTGCTCATCATTGCCCTCCTGTACAGGCGCAGTGTTTTCGGCTGCTGCGGCAGTCTCCGCTTCCGCTGCGGCCTTTGCCTCCTGCAGCTCCACGTCAAGGTGATGCTTGTGCACGCTCTTGCGGATAAAGGCGCACACGACAAAGCCGATCAGCAGCGCAAGGATCAGCAGCGCGATGCGGATCGTGCCCTTCGTCGTGAGCACGACGGCGGCGAGGCCGAGCGTGGCGCTGATAGCATACAGGATCGCGACGGCCTGCTTCTGGTTCAGACCGAGATCCATGAGCTTGTGATGGAAGTGGCCGCGGTCGGCGTGAAACGGGCTCTGGCCGTGGAGAATGCGGCGGCAGAACGCAAAGAGCGTGTCCGACAGCGGCACCGCCAGTGCGAGCACCGGCACGACGAATGTCACGATCGCGTAGAACTTGAACAGACCGAGCACCGACACCGTTGCCAGCACATAGCCGAGCAGCAGCGAACCGGTGTCGCCCATGAAGATGCGGGCGGGGTTGAGGTTGTAGGGCATGAAGCCGATGCATGCGCCGGCGAGCGCCGCGACGATGAGCGCCACGTTCGGCTCGGACACGAGCAGCGCCACGACAAGGATCGTCACGCAGCTGATGGTCGACACGCCGACGGCCAGACCGTCGAGCCCGTCGATGAGGTTGACGGAGTTGGTGATGCCGACGATCCACAGCACGGTCAGCGGGATCGCGACCCAGCCGAGGACAATGGCCTCCTGATTGCTGAACACGTTCGGGTTCGACACGACGTTGATGACCACGCCGTGCAGCACGGCGATGACGGCGGCGAGGATCTGGATCAGAAACTTTGTCCACGCGCGCAGCGAGACGATGTCGTCGATCACACCGGTGATGACGATGATGATCGACCCGATGAGAATGCCGCGCACCTCCTGCGTGATGTCCGCAAACAGGAGCGTCGAGACGATGAAGCCCAGAAAAATGGCCAGACCGCCCATGCGGGGGATGGGATGGTCGTGCACGCGCCGCGCCTCGCCGGGCACGTCCACGGCGCCGACCTTCACGGCCAGCCGCTTGACGAACGGGGTCAGGGCAATGCTGACCACGAAGGCGACGAGGATCGCGAGCATGACTTTGATCCAGACAGCAGTGTTAAGAAACATGAGAATCGATCTCCAATAATGTAAAGATTATTTGGCGACGAAGCCGACCTTCTTGTAGACCTTGCGCAGCGTCTTGTTTGCGATGTAGGATGCCTTTTCCGCGCCGGCCTTGTACACGCTCTCAAGGTAGGCCTTGTCCTTGAGCAGACGTTCGGTCTCTTCGCGGATGGGGCGCAGCGTCTCGACGACGGCCTCACCGACTGCGGGCTTGAACGCGCCGTAGCCTTTGCCTTCAAACTCCGCCTCGATCTGCGCAAAGGTCTTGCCGGTGCAGGCAGAGTAGATGCTCATGAGGTTGGCCACGCCGGGCTTGCTCTCCACGTCGAAGCGCACGCAGCGCTCGGTGTCGGAGTCGGTGACGGCCTTTTTGAACTTGCGCATGATGTCCTCCGGACGGTCGAGCAGGTACACGGTGCCGTTGGGGTCTTTGTCGGACTTGGACATTTTGTTCTCCGGCGAGGAGAGGCTCATGACACGCGCGCCGACCGTCGGGATATACGGCTCGGGGATCTTGAACACGTCGCCGTAGATGTTGTTGAAGCGGGTGGCCACATCGCGGCAGAGCTCGACGTGCTGCTTCTGGTCGCTGCCGACGGGGATGTAGTCCGGCTGGTAGAGCAGAATGTCCGCCGCCATCAATGCGGGGTAGGTGAACAGACCGCCGTTGATGTTCTCGGCGTTCTTGGCGCTCTTGTCCTTGAACTGCGTCATGCGCGAGAGCTCGCCGAACATGGTGTAGCAGTTGAGCACCCAGCCGAGCTGCGTGTGCGCGGGGATATGGCTCTGGATAAAGAGCGTGTTCTTTTCCGGGTCAAGGCCGCAGGCAATGTACTGCGCGAGCTGCTCAACGGTGCGCCGGCGCAGGTCGGCGGGGTTCTGGCGCACGGTGATCGAGTGCAGGTCGGCCATAAAATAATAGCAGTCAAAGATCTCGGCGCGTTCGCTCCAGTTTTTGATCGCGCCCAGATAAGACCCGAGCGTCAGGTCGCCGGAGGGCTGAATGCCCGAGAGCATGACTTTCTTTGCAGTTTTTTCTTCCATAGTTGATTACTTCCTTAGTTATCTTGCTGAAAATTCGCATTTGTTTGAATATTGTACCACAACCTGTTGTGGAATACAACATCGAAAGTTCCCTTGACAATCCCTGTGATGTAAAATAAGATATAAATAATCTGAGCAAAGTGATCCGGAGGCTATCAAAATATGAAAGATCAAAAGTGGTTTGAAGACATGGAGCTGCGCATCCCGCACGGAGAGGTGCGCACGCGGTTCGCGCCGAGCCCGACGGGGTATATGCACGTCGGCAATCTGCGCACGGCGCTTTATACGTATCTGATCGCGCGGCACGCCGGCGGCAAGTTCATCCTGCGCATTGAGGACACCGATCAGGGGCGCTATGTGGAGGGCGCGGTCGACGTCATCTACAGCACCATGCGTGCCTGCGGCCTGACGCACGACGAGGGGCCGGATGTCGGCGGTCCGGTCGGCCCGTACGTCCAGACCGAGCGGCGCGGGCTCTACAAGGAATATGCCGAGCTGCTCATCGCGCGCGGTCATGCCTATCGCTGCTTCTGCGATAAGGACGACGCTGCAGAAGAAAATATTTCCGACGGCGCGGTCATCCACAAATATGACGGCCGCTGCTCGCGTCTGAGCGAGGAGGAGATCGCGGCGAACCTTGCCGCCGGCAAGCCCTACGTCATCCGCCAGAAGATCCCGCGCGAGGGCAAGACCACGTTCCATGACGAGATCTTCGGCGACATCACGGTCGACAACGACACGCTCGACGATCAGGTGCTCATCAAGCGCGACGGTCTGCCGACGTATAACTTCGCAAACGTGATCGACGACCATCTCATGGGCATCACGCACGTCGTGCGCGGGTCGGAGTATCTGTCATCGACACCGAAATATAACCTCCTCTACGAGGGCTTCGGCTGGGAGATCCCGAAGTATATCCACTGCTCGCCGGTCATGCGCGACCAGCACAACAAGATGTCCAAGCGCCACGGTGATCCGTCGTATGAGGATCTGATCGCGCAGGGCTATCTGTCGCAGGCGGTGGTCAACTATGTGGCGCTGCTCGGCTGGGCGCCCGGCGGCGAGCGGGAGATCTATTCGCTGCCCGAGCTCGTGGAGGCGTTTGATATCAAGGGCATCTCCAAGTCCCCGGCGATCTTCGATATCGACAAGCTCAGGTATTTCAACAGCGAGTATCTCCGCGCTATGACGCCGGAGCAGTTTGCAGCCGTGGCCGCGCCCTACATCCGTCAGACGGTGCACAATCCCGCCATCGACCCGGCGCAGATCGCGCCGCTGCTGCAGCAGCGCTGCGAGGTGCTCACGGATATCCCCGAAAAGGTCGATTTCTTCGACGCGCTGCCGGAGTATGATCTTGCGCTCTACACGAACAAGAAATCCAAGACCGATCCGGCCGTCTCGCTCGAGATGCTGCACGCGGTGCGTCCGCTGCTCGCGGCGCTCCCGACGTGGGACGACGAGACCCTGCTCGCATCCATGAAGGAGCTGGCCGAGCGGCTGGAAGTGAAAAACGCCAAGGTGATGTGGCCGGTGCGCATTGCGGTGTCCGGCCGTGCGGTGACGCCCGGCGGCGCGGTGGAGATCTGCCGCATCCTCGGCAGGGAAGAGACCCTGCGCCGGATCGACGCCGGCATCGCCAAGCTGGAAGGGTGAACGGTATGAAAAAACGCACGGGCGTGGAGCGGGCGGTCATCGTCATGGCCGTCGTGGTCGTGCTGCTCGCGATCGCGCTGATTGTGGTCAACGTGGCCGATATCCGCATTCACCGGCCGGCTGCGGGGCCGGAAGCACCGTCCGAGACAACGCTGCCGCAGTTCCCGTTCGGCGATGAGCCGGAGCTCATCCTCGGCAGCGGCGAGACGCCTGCGCGCGATGCGGAGCAGGTCGTTCCGGTCGACGGGGAGGACAAGACCATGCAGCTGGTCACGGGCTCGTTTGCGCAGCGCGGCGGCCCGGACTTCTCGCTCTATCTCGACAAGGGCGTGTTTCTGAGCACGGAGCTGGACGGCAAGTGCTGCTTTGCCCGCGCCGACGATGCGAGCATGGACGCCTATCTCGAGATCGGCTATCACATGGGCGCGGATGCGCAGACGCTTGCGGGCTCGCTCCTGAATGATTACGGAACCATTGCGAGCATGGAGACGCTCGGCGAGGTCAAGCTCGGCAGCTTGACCGCCTACGGCGTCAAGGGCGTCACGGTACAGCGCGAGCTCGAGGCGTACCTGATCCCGACGGCGAACGGCTGCATCTCGGTCGTGCTCTGCCATGCGGGTACCGCACCGGCGAGCTGGTATGACAGTCTGCTCGCCTCGGCGCAGACGCTGCAGATCACCGGCTGAGAAAAATTGCACATGAAAACCGCCCCTTCCGGCAACAATAGTCCGGAAGGGGTGGTTTGCTATGAAAAAGAAAACGCGTGTGCTCGTCATTTCCTACACGGCTGCGCTCGTTGCGGCGCTGGCCGTCGGGCTCATCGCCTGCCGCACGGATGCCGATCGCCGCCAGACGGCGATGGATGCCAACTATCGCCACGCCTATGGCGAGGTGCTTAACGCCGTGCAGGAGCTCGACGCCGCCCTGCAAAAGAGCCTCTATGCGACGACACCGGCCATGGCGTGCACCGTCTGCACGGACATTTACAGCCATGCGCAGACGGCGCAGATGGCGCTCGGTGTGCTGCCGGTGCAGTCGCACGCGCTCGCGCGCATCGCGCGCAACATTGCCCTCGCCGGGGACTATGCGCGCATGCTCTCGCGCAGCGCGGCGGATGGCAGAGCGTTTGCGGCCGAGGAGCTTGCGCAGCTGCGCGCGCTTTCTGAGACGACGACGCAGCTGAGCGTCCGGCTCGGCGCGCTCGGCGCGTCGCTCGCTGACGGCGCGGTCACGACGGCGGCACACGTGCGCAGCACACAGTCACTGGCAAATCTCGACACAGAGGCGGAGCTGCCCGATACGCTCGAAGCAGAGCTTGCGGCGCTGGCAGATTCATTTGAGGATCTGCCGCTGCCGATCGCTGACGGCACGTATTGTGAGCGCACGGCGGCGGAGTACGCCGTGCTGGCGGGCCGTGATGACGTCACGGAGGGGCAGGCACAGACTGCGGCTGCGGTGTTTTTGGACATGGACGCATCGCGCCTGCGCGCGACCGGCCGCTCGGAGGGCGCTGTGCCGTGCTGGAACTTCGATATCGATGACGGGGACGACGCGTCTTATATCTCGCTCACGGTGAAGGGCGGGGAAGTGCTGCGCTACTACTCCTCGTGTAACGGCGGCGAGCCGGTGCGCTCACCGGAACAGGCGGCGGAGACAGCGGCAGATTTTTTGCGCGCGCGCGGCTACACGGATATGCGCCTGCTCGAAACGGAGGATGCGGGACGGTCGGTCATCTGCACGTTTTGCTATGTGCAGGACGGCGTGCTGTGCACGGCGGACCGGCTGCGCGTGCGCATCCGGCTCGACAGCGGCGCGGTCTGCGGCTTTTCGTCGGCGGAGTACCTTGATACGCACCGGGCACGCACGCTGCCGGAGGACGTGATCGGTGCGGAGGCGGGGCGCGCTGCCGTGCCCGGGTCGCTGCAGGTTCTGGATATGCGCACGGCGCTGCTGCGGCTCTACGGTGCGCGTGAAAGGCTGTGCTATGAATATCTGTGCGAGACGGACGACGGGCAGCGCTGCATCATCGCCGTCAATGCCCGCAGCGGTCAGCAGGAGCGCATCCGGCTTCTGGACGCACTCGACAGTGTACAGCCGCAGTTTTGATCCGCTGTCAAGAGGGGGCGAGTGCTCCCTCTTGACGAAAAAAACCGAACAGTGTATGATAAGGCAGGAAAAACATATGGATTCTTTACTTACTGGAGGCTTTTTATGAGCGTCATTCCCAAAATCACATGCCGGCGCTGCGGCCGTGAATATTCCGGCCTGCGCAGCCGCTGCCCATACTGCGGCATGAGCCGCAAGAAATCTGCCGAGCGCATCCCGCTGCGCACATCGAGCGAAAATGCGGGCACGCCGGCGGCGGAGCATGCCGCCGTCAACACGAAGTGGCAGCTGCTGTTCGGCGGCATTTTGCTCATCGCGGTCGTCGCGGCTGTCATCGTGCTCATCACCGTGAGCCTGAATGCGGAGAAAAATTCGTCCGCTGCGGTCGATCCGACCCCGCCGGCGACCGTTTCGAGCGCCGCACCGGTCACGACGCCGACCCCGACCCCAACGCCGACCCCGACGCCGACGCCCTCGGTCACGAGCGTCACGATCACGTTCCTCGGCAGCAAGCGCACGGAGTTTGCGGCCAAGGTCGGTGATGAGGTGCAGCTGAGCGCAACGGTTTATCCGACCGGCACCGACCAGACGGTCACGTGGTCGAGCAAGGACGAGTCTGTCGCCAAGGTCAGCGATAAGGGCGTTGTGACCGGTGTCGGCAAGGGCACGACGACGATCACGGCCGAGTGCGGCGGCGTAAAGGCTGACTGCACGGTATATATTTCGGCCAAATAACGCACCCCGGTTCGACGGCTCTGAAAAATCAGAGCCGTCGAAAAAAAGGGGTTGACAAAGCGCTGCAGATGCGTTAGAATAAGCAAGCTGACACGGACGATTAGCTCAGCTGGTATGAGCATCCGCTTGACGTGCGGAGGGTCACAGGTTCAAGTCCTGTATCGTCCACCATCTAGTAGAACCAAAAAAGATATCTACGCGAAAAACCCAGAAGTTTCAACGGCTTCCGGGTTTTTTTGCGCCCATTTTTTGAAGTTGGAAAAAAAGATATCAAAAAGGGTTTTGGCAAAATCAGTGGACTTGAACCTTTACCCACGCGATTTTGGGCCGCTTTTCCGGGAATTTTTCGGGAAAGCGGCTCTTTTTTGCTCTCGGCAAAATGTAGAATTTCGACCGGCGTTTTTGTTGGTCTTGCCAAACACTCACTCCAAGCACAGATACCAGCGCGTTAGCCAGCTGTGCGACGTTTCAGACGTTAAGACCGCAGGCAAGCCTCCTCCGCCCGTCCCAGGACGAAATCACAGCGTATTGGCGATGCTGGGACGCGAGAAAGCAAAACACCCGCTGCCAGTTCAGCGGGTGGTCGTTTATCTGCTGGCTCTCAGCAGAGCATCGGTTTTTAATGTCACACCCATCATGTCCTTGTGGGCTTCGCGGGTGTCCCGGCAGAGCGGCGACAGGAAGGTCAACGCGTTCTGAATGCGGCTCAGATCAGACGCAGAGAGCGTATTCTCGCGCAGATGGCGCAGCACCCGGCGATAGGATTCGCGGAGCCTTGCGTCCACGGACGGCTGGAAGAAATAGTTTGAAATCAGGCCGCCGATCAATGCGGCCTCGTTATCGGTGTACTGCATGGTGATTGCCCTCCTCTGCAAAGCTCAAACAACAAACGTTGGCATCATACCACAAGATACTGTACCGGTCTATTCGCAATCTGACGAAATATTGAAATACAAACCAAGATACAAAATGAAGCGGCGTTTCGCTCTCTCGTGAAAAGAGGGTTGAAACGCCGCTTTTTTCTTTTCTTAAATTTGAAACCTGAGACGAAGGAGGTCACAAAAATGTCTGTATTCCGTGTCGAGAAAAACAAAGGTTACACGGTCATGTCCAACCACCATCTCCGGAACCATGCGCTGTCCCTCAAGGCAAAGGGTCTGCTCTCACAGATGCTGTCGCTGCCGGAGGATTGGGATTACACGCTGCAGGGGCTTGCACAAATCAACAAAGAGAGCATCGACGCCATCCGCGAAGCTGTGCGCGAGCTGGAACGTGCCGGTTACATCAAGCGCAGCCGCGAACGCGATGAGCGCGGCTGCCTGCGTGGAACCGTCTACACGATCTACGAGCAGCCGCACGCGGAGCCAACGCCGGAAGAACCTACGCAGGAAAAGCCTGCGTTGAATAACCCAACATTGGAAAAGCCTATGTTGGAGAAACCTACGTTGGAAAATCCAATGCAATTAAATACTAAGAGTACTAAGAAAAGAAAAAGACAAAGTACAGACTTATCAATTACCGATTCAATTCCTTTCCCTTCCGGTTTCCCGGAGACTCCCGTGCAGAAGCGAACGGAAGCGAAAGAAACGTTTGAAAGCTATCGGGAGCTGATTCTGGAGAACATCGACTACGACGTTCTAGCAGGCGATCCGTGCGTTGACCGGGAGCAGCTTGACGAGATCGTCGCTCTCGTGCAGGAGACGGTTTGCAGTACCCGCAGCCGAATCCGTGTTGCAGGCAATGACTACCCCGCCGAGGTCGTGCGTTCGAAGCTGCTGAAGCTGAACAGCGAGCATATTCGTTTCGTCATGGACTGCTTGAAGCAGAATACAACGAGGATTCGGAATATCCGGCAATATCTGCTGGCAATGTTGTTCAACGCGCCAAGCACGATGAACAGCTATTACACGGCGTTGGTGGCGCATGATATGGCAAGCGCAGCATAGGAGAGTATAGAAGTGCGCCCTTTAGTTCCTAAAGGGATTTCTCGGCTTCTGGAAATAAAAACTTACTCGTCCGTGTGTTCATCATCTTTGTCGTTCGTTTTATCTTTATCCAAACGGTTAAGTATCAAGCCTGTGCAAGTAACAATAACGATGCAAAGATACAGACCGATACCAAATATAGCGGATAAACGATAATCCCCCGATCCGTTGAAAATGTTTCCATACAAATCGCTAAAGAACGTGCCTCCTATGGCAACAATGATTCCAATGAGCAGGCATTTTCCAAATTTAAGCAAATCTTTATTATTCATATCGCTACCTTCCGCAAACTATGCCTTTGGAAAGTGTTACTTACATCTTTTCAAATCAAATTATATCATAAAAGTTTGAACTTTTCCACCATTCCGGGATAAAATAATCTTTGTTCTACCTACAAGCTATGTTCACGCAATCTGCGTTCCTTTCTGCGGCTCTCTCTGCGGTAAACTGCTGACCGGAACGAACACGCCCTTTGCAATATCCTCCGCACGAATGGCGGCTTTCTTGGCTTCGATTTCTGCCTTTTTTCTCCCCTTGATTTTGTCCTCGTATCGCTTCTGCGCTCCGCTGGCTTTCCGCTTCAAGTAGTTCTGATGAAGCCTGTCCTTGCGTTCCTCACGCTTGCGGATTTCCTCTAATTCCTCCGGGGTAAGCTCCACTTCTCCAAACGCCGGGGGAACAAATCGCCCGACAAAATTGAAGTAAATGGCCGCCCCACGGGTGATAAGCCTGTGCGCTCGTTTTCGGCGGTCACCTTTCTCGTAGTAACTGCGACGGTTTTCAAGCTGCTGCTGTTTGTGTTGGAGCTGGGCAAGCTGGCGCTCATTGGCAGCGATCTCGGCTTGCAGTTCGGGGATGGTTTTCTGTTTTGTCATAATGAATGACCTCCTTTTTGCTGGGATGGATAGGATAGAAAAAGACCGCCTACATTTTCGGTAGACGATCTGACTGACAGTATGGGATTTTCAGACTTTGCGGCGGGGACTGTCTGCTGAAAGCAGATTGTTCCCGCCGCAAAGTGTGCAGGGATAGCCGCACAGCGGCGCAAGGGGTGCAACCCCTTGTTCGGAACGAAGTGACGCAAAACAGCTCGGACAATCAACTGTCCAGGCTGTTCGCCTCGCAGAGCGCGCATACAGGGTTTGCCCCTGTATAGAAGTGCGCCCTTTGTTCCAAAGGGAGTTGTGCATCAGCGATAAATTGTAAAACCAAACTCAACACCTGATTTTGTATTGCGCACGGAACATTTACCACCATGTAAGTCAACAATGCTTTTTGCGATAGCAAGGCCGAGACCGGTACCGCCACCAGAGCGAGCCTCATCCGTTCGGTAAAAAGTGTCCCATACTTTGCTGAGTGCTTCGCTTGATAATGGTTCGCTGTCATTTTCGATGTGAAACGAAGTGCTGGAATGGTCTGTTTGGATGGTTACCGAGATGTGTCCACCAGTAGGTGCGTACTTAATGGCATTTGTCGCAAAGTTTTCCACGACCTGAGCAATACGGCTTTCATCCGCGGTGATTGTGAAATCGTCCGGAAAGTTGAAATCAATTTGAAGGTCCTTCGCCTGTGCCGCCATTTCTAATTTTTCAAAGATAGAGCGTGTCAGAGCTATGAGCGAGAAATCATCACGGGACAATTTCACCTTTCCGGCCTCCAAACGGGAAAGGTCAAGCATTTCTAAGACCATCTTCTGAACTGTGAAAACGAGAAACTGCCAACGAAAACAATGCTGGCATTTGAACCATAAAAAGAAAAAACCGCTACAACATTCATCCCCCCTTTGGAATGAGAATTGCAGCGGTTTATCTGCTTGAAACTAATTATTCGATATTTGTGATTTTCTAATCATCGTTTGCCAGATGGGTAAAGCCTTTGTTTTTCTCAATAACCTTGATACCATAAACATCTGCAATTTGTGCAGGATAGGTTTCAAGGATTTCACCAGCGTATTCAATTTCGATCACATCTCCGATTTCAGGTTCCGGTGATGGATGCACATTTCTGATCGGCACTTCAATTCGGTCTGCACTACTCAATTCCCAGCTACCTTCAACAGGCTTCACAAGATAATTGCCATCATGAATTTCCAGAATTTCAGCTTGGAACACCTGATGCGCTTCGTTGGAAAAACCTTCAATCTGAATGCAATGATTCTTGAAAACCAGTCGGCCGGTTTCTACCAGTTCATCAGTATGATATTTTGTTTTATCTACATACAAGCGGCCATCTTGATGATCCTGTCTGAGAGTGAAATCAAAATACCCTCTGTCAGACAGCTCATAGCTTACTCCGTTTGCATAGTCATAGATAATGACACGGTTGTCAATCATGCCTGAGCCCCAACTGATTGAAGAACACAACTCAGGCAAACCGTCGCCAGTGAGGTCGCAGAAATAGGCGTTCCAGATTGGCATCCCCGTATAAAGTGAAGTGCTTTTACTACCCTTAACAGCCAGCATCTCTCCGTAAGTCCAACGGAAGGTCACATCTGGAAACTCGGTGAGGCTGATTTCAAGACTACCGTCCCATTTCATTTCATCAGGGGTTTCAAGGTAATCAAACCACTCTATTACGGAATTTATCTCGTCCACAATACGCACTTCTACATTTTCTACTTCAACATAAACAATAATGTCCTCATTGGTGGGGTTCTGCATATTCACACCAATCTTAAACCACGTATCATTTTCTGCATCAAATTCCACAGACATACCATGCGTAAGATAAGTGGCTGTGTATCCGGTTTCTGCTGTTTTATTAACGGGGAACAAAAGAACTTCTGTATCACCCAATCCATCACCAGACCATATTTTGATTGAATTTCTGACTGTGCTGACTTCCTCCTCCGTATATACAAATTCCTCTTGACTTCCTGCGGGAACAACAATTCGCAATGTATAGCGGTCTTGTTTAGGATTCGTCAGGAAGCAGGCCGCAACGCCCACGCAAATAATGACTGCAATAATAATAACCCAGAACGCAGGCTTCTTATAATTCATCACAGACTTCACGCGCTCCTTTACACCTACCTCGCCAAAGGCAAGAGGACAAGCGGCGATCATGCGGCGGTTTACACTACAGGCAACAAGTGCTTGCATATAATCGGCTCTCTGCTCATTGCCAAGTTCCTTGATGACTTTTTCATCGCAGGCAAGCTCAATGTCACGACACAGCAGAACATAAGCCAACCACATGAGAGGATTGAACCAATGAATCGTCAGCAGGAGAAAACCAAGAGGCTTCCACCAATGGTCTTTGCGGCGAATGTGCGCCTGTTCGTGGGCAACAACGTGCTCCAGATCCTGACCATTCATGTTGAACGGGAGATAGATTCTCGGTTTGATAATGCCCAGGACAAACGGAGAACTTACATTCTCACTCTGGAAAATGTTGCCCTTGTAGCGAACAGCGGTATCCACTTTACGACATAGGCGCCAATAACTAACTGCGGTATACAAGAGAAGGGCGCCGACACCAATCAACCAGATAATATTCAAAATCGGAATCCAAATCTGAAGCGGGTTTGCACTCGTCAATACATGCTGTGGTGGGGCAAATGAGGATAGAACAGGATTGACCACACTATTGATCGCCGGAACACCGCTGTCTATTGTGGGTTTGGCCGCCATTTCAATATCCAACGGAATTGTTTCTGAACTTGGGATAAGGCTTAATGCGCTCTCAAAAGAGAGCGGGCAAATCAATCTGACAGCCACGATACCCCAAAGCAGAACATTGACCCACTTGGGAGCTTTCTTCAAAACAAGCCTGAGTATCAGCACAGCCAGGATAAGCCAGCTTGCAGATATACTCATGTTGATAATTTTCAAAAAGAGTTCGTTCATTGTGAACCTCCTTTCCTGATGCGGTCGATCATGCGCTGTACCTCATCAAGCTCATCTTCGGACATAGCCTGATGCTTTGTAAAAGCAGCGATAAAGGCAGGCAGAGAACCCTCGAATTTTTTCTCAACCAGTTCATCGATCTCACACGCCTGGGCTTCATCTTTGGAAACGAGAGAAGTAACAGTGCCATTGTCGTTCTTCAGCACACCACGCTCTCCAAGACGCTTGATAACGGTATAAGTCGTAGTCCTTTTCCATCCGAGTTGATCCTGGCACAGCTTTACAAGCTCGACAGCAGTAACCGGCTCATGCTCCCACATAATCAAACAAAAACGATATTCACTTTCGTGAATCTTCGGAAAATCCATATTCACGCCCTCCTTGTCTACACCATTAGACTTCGCACATAGTCTACCACATTAGACAGCCAAAATCAATAGAGTTCACAGAAAAGATACAAAAAAATTGCCCGCAGAATTTCTCCCACGGGCAAAGTGTTGGTTAGCTATCAAGTGGTTTGTATTCAGTTACAGTTTTCAAATAGGTTTCGGGATTACCGTTCAGTATCAAATCAGCATATCCAATCGGATCATTGTAGATCAGATAGTCCAGTCCTGACCGCTGATACATATTGTCGGCAACCTCGTTCTCCACTGCGATGGTATCAATTGCTTTTCGTGACGGCAAAAAAATAACGGGTATCCGGCTTTCACCAGATACCCGTTATTTCGTTCCCAATCCCGCCTGACAGATGCCATAATCGTAATTTTTAGAATTACTGTCTTATGAACACCCTTGTAGCCATGCAGGCTTTGAATTGAAGGAACATCCTATTTCTGCTTGAATATCCGATCTGGAAAAACGGTAGCATTGATCAAATCGGCAGGATCAATATCAAGCGCGTCAGCAAGGTTAAAGAATACGTCCAGTGAAAAGCTCTTTGCCAATCCAGGTGCTTCGATTGCACTGATAAGAGAACGGCTGATCCCTGCTTTTTCAGCCAACTGTTCCTGTGACATCCCACGCATTTTGCGGAGCGCAGCGATGGCAATGCCAAGATGAATAAACCGGTCGTGATTCTTGAATGAAATATCTTTGCCCATACACTGACACCTCCTGCGTATAAGCAAATTATACGAGCTTCCATAAAATCTTTCTGTCTGAAATGGTATTGTATTGATTTAATCTGTGAGCAATACTATAATAATCAAAAGCGAAATAACGCATACAAGCGTATTTGCACACAGTTTGCAGAGAGACAGAAAGCAGGTGTTGGAATGGCCGCGCCCAAAAGCTGCGCGATCCTCGGACACAATCCTATGCGGTTTGCGTGGGGATTTGATGAAGAAGCTGCGGAGTGTCACGATATGAAGATGGAACTGGCCCAGCAGATCATGGTGCTGCGGCAGCAAGGCGTGACTCACTTTTCTGTGGCCTGTGACTACGGCGTCGGACTATATGCCGCAGAGATCATTAACGCACTGCGGAATGACGATTCAGAGCTGATGCTGTTCTGCATCACGCCATATGAGGAACAGGCAACAAAGTGGACACCAGCTCTGCGCGAACGCTACTTCGATATGCTGATAAAATGCACACACATGACGGCTGTTAGTCTCCATAAACAGCCGGATGCACAGCTTGAAGCATACCGTGCAATTATCCGCCAGTCTGATATGGTGCTGGCTGTTTATGACCCGGCTTCCGCGCGCGGGGATGATGCAGATAAGGCGATTGCCTATGCGCGGGAGCTTGGCAAACCGATACTGACGATCCATCCGGACACACTGAAAATTGAATACGCCTGCATCGAAGTTTGATATGTCGAGGTGTTGAGCCAATAATGCAAAAGCAAAAGGACTCTTGTTTTGGCACTTTGGTCACAACAAGAGTTCTTCTGAAATATTCTATTGCCAAACGAGTTTGCAAAAGGATGTGCTTTCAACCGTCGCAATCATTAAGAGGCTCACTCAGCAGACAAGCTGTCTTGCTGCTCGAGCAGTATGTCAATCATCTTAGAGGCAACATTCAACGTAGATGGACTGCATTTGGCCAGCTTTTTTGATATTTCCCTATTGATGATCGTCTCAGCACAAGCATAGGGCGTATCGAGCAGAAAATACTCTATGCTTTCTTCCAGAGCATAGGACAGCTTTAGGAGCATTGAGAGTGAAACCTTACATTGTGCTGTTTCTATCAACTTTTAATTGTCAGAAGACTTAATTTCCACAACAATAGCAAAACAGGGATTCAGCCTTTAGGTTGAGTCCCTGTTTCTATTCTTCATCATCTATGGGATAGTCGTTAAGCTCTGGAAAATCCAAAAACTCGCTGAGTGTCATGTTGAATGTTACCGCAATTTGGTGAAGCGTATGCACCTTCGGGTTCCTGCTTGTTCCCCGTAGAATGTTGTCTATCGTCGATTGCTTCAAGCCACTCAAGGTTGCCAAATGATTTACTGTTATACCCTGTTTTTTGCATAGTTGCCGAATACGCATAGAAAATAATTCGTAATACTGCACTGCGTCACCTGCGTTTCCTACCTTCGTGAAGTTAAAAATATAATAGCAGATGGCGAGGTCAAAATTACCTTTGCATAGTTGACTGGCGCGAAATAATTCTATATAATAAGTATTACCTATGCGTAGGTATAGGGTTGGTGTACCGTTTTGCCTGCTGTAAATTATGGTTGAACCCAAAATGCAGGAGGTAAAGCAATGGAAAAATATGCATATATTAGGGTTTCAACCAAAGAGCAAAATATCGACCGGCAGCTCGTGGCACTGAAACCCTATGGCATCCCTGAACAAAACATCTACTGTGATTACCAATCAGGTAAAGATTTTGATCGTCCAGCTTACAAAAAACTTCTTGGAAAGCTAAAGCGGGGTGATCTTCTAATTGTGAAAAGCATTGATAGATTGGGGAGAAATTACAACGAGATTTTAGTTCAGTGGCAGAACATCACAAAAGACATCGGCGCGGATATTCTTGTGCTTGATATGGAACTTCTTGACACAAGAGAAAAGAATGGCTCACTGACAGGAACGCTGATCGCTGACCTAGTATTACAAGTCATGGCTTACTTTGCTCAAACCGAGCGAGAGTCTATACATCAGCGTCAAGCCGAAGGAATTGCTGCCGCAAAATCCAAAGGAAAGCATCTAGGAAGGAAGCCAGAACCTTTGCCGACGGACTTTGAGTGTATCTGCACCAGATGCGATTCGGGCGAAATATCGACAAGAATGGCCGCAATTGACTTAGGGATGAGTCACTCCACTTTTTACCGACATTTTTGTAGCTGGAAATCCGAAAAAGCCGTTTCAAATGGTAGACAATCTGGTACACCTCTGAAAGCATGAAATTGGATCGCTAAAGGCATCCTTTTTCATGCTTTTTTCATAGGTGGACCTATACGAAATTAGGCAACGGAACGGCGCACCATGTTCAGCACATTTGCAATTTCAGCGTCGGACATATCGAGGAAATAGGACAGCAGGATAATATCTCTGCGGTCAACAGGCAAAGCGGAGATCGCTTCCGCCAGCGTTTCATCGTCGATACAAACCGAATGGCCGATGACTTCAAATGTGCGGCTATCCGTGAAATAGGTGTCACGGACAGCGAACTGTTCCAGCACATCGACGGGCAGTTCGGAAAAATAGACCTCTCGGTTTCTTTTCCGTGCCAGCGCGTCCTGATAGTCCCGCGCTTCGTTCCGCAGTACCTTTTTGCAGAAGCAATCAAAGGCACGGGCAACTCCTACATCGTGCGAATGAGGTTTCATGTATTCACCTCCCTTCGCGTCCGCAAAGGCGGGTGATACGGTTTTCTTCCCCTTTCGCCACTAAAACGGTCTGCATCATGCGTTTTGGCAAACGCGCAGAAAAATTTTTGAAAAAATTCTTTAGGAAGAATCCATGCGCTGCACCTCCTATTTCATCGTTGCGTTGCAAGGGATAGATACAGGAGGTGATCGACAGCCGACACAAAACCCAAGAAAACGACAAAAAACGCCTGTCTGCAAAATGCAGACAGGCGTAGAAGAATTATAAAATCTATTCACATGATTTCTGTGTTCATATTCATACCCAGAATACCCCGACGGCGGGTACGAACTTTTTTTGACTGGTGCAGATCACAGGAGAAATAGAATAGTAAAGTAGACACGGCAAAATAACCTCCCATCGGTTGCCGTGTCCCTGCAAGTCGTCATTGGTTTGTGTTAACGCAAAGAAACGGCGGCCCTGAGTCCATCAAAACCGCCGACAGAATAATGAGCTAAATGTGCGCAGGAAATCATCTGCCCCGTCCAACGGTTTTTTTCTTTCCCCGGACGGGGCAGTATTTGATAGTAGTTTTGTTTCTCCTCAAATGGCAATTAAGCAGCCAATTAAACGTTTGTAATATTACTGTGCAAACTGACTCATATACAATGCTTCGTATTTTCCATGTTGTGCCATTAACTCTTCGTGGCTGCCATGCTCAAGAATATCACCATGTTCCATGTAAAGGATCATGTCAGCATCCCGAATCGTAGAAAGCCGGTGGGCAATCACAAAAGAAGTACGTCCGTGCATCAATTTTGCAAGTGCTTTTTGGATAAGCTGCTCCGTATGCGTGTCCACGTTGCTGGTGGCCTCGTCCAAGATCATGATTTCCGGGTCAGACGCCATCGCTCGGGCGATGGTCAGCAGTTGGCGTTGACCTTGTGAGATATTTTCCGCCCCTGTGGAAAGTTCAAAATCATAACCGCCTGGCAGGGTCTTGATGAAGCTGTCCACGCTGGCGGATTGTGCGGCGGCGATGATTTTTTCCTCCGGCAGATTGTCCTGCGCGTAAGCTATGTTGTCCCGGATGCTGCCTTCAAAGAGCCAGGCATCCTGGAGCACCATGCCAAAGCGATCCCGTAGCTCGTGGCGGGTCATTTCCTTGGTGTCTACCCCGTCCACTAAAATACTACCGCCGTCCACATCGTAGAACCGCATGAGCAGATTGATGAGGGTGGTTTTGCCAGCCCCGGTGGGGCCCACGATGGCCACTTTCTGACCGGACTTCACCGTGATGTTCACATCATGCATCAGCTGGTGCTCCGGGGAGTAACCGAAGGACACATGGCGAATTTCCACCGCGCCCGTGCTGACCTGAGGCATCAGTCCGGGAACAGGGTCTGGTGTCTCTTCCGAGGCATCCAGCAGGGCGAAAATGCGCCCTGCGGCAGCGGACGCTGCGCTGAAACTGCCCGCCATCCCCGCAATGCTGGTGAAGGGCTGGGAGAACTGCTTGGTATACTGGAGCATGGCTTGCACGTCGCCGATCCGCATCTCACCACGCAATACGGACAGACATCCCAGCAGGGCGCTGACAGCGTAGCCAAGGTTATTTACCAGGTCGGTGATTGGAGTGACCTTACCAGATGCAATCTCGGCACTCTGAGCGGTACGCTGGAGTTCCCCATTGATTCGATCAAACTCCTCTTTTGCTCGATCCGTGTAGTTGAACACCGACACCAGCTCCTGCCCTTGGTACACCTCCTCGATGTAGCCGTTGAGCTGTCCCAGGAGTTCCTGCTGCCGGGCGTAGTGTATGGCTCCCGTTTTCATAACGCCTAGAGAGGCCAGCAGAGACACCGGCACCATAGCCACTGCGATGGCCGTCAGTATAGGACTGGTTGTGAACATCATCACCAGGATACCCACAGCGGTGACCACCTGGGTGACGATTTGGGTCAGGTTCTGGCTCAGGGCGTTGTTCACCGTGTCCACATCGTTGGTGATGGTGCTGAGGATTTCCCCCTGGGTATGAGAGTCGTAATAGTCCAGCTTCAGGTGGTGCATCTTCCGGTCAATATCACCCCGCAGAGTCTCCATAACGCAGGCGGTCAGCTTAGTCATGCTGAAGCTTTGGAGAATGGCGAAAAGCTGGGCCACAAGATAAAGGGCTATCAGCGTCACGAGCAGCCAGACGATCGTTTCCCAGTCGAAGGAGCCGCTTGCCACGCCATCGTACAGTTCCGAGGTGATGCCGCCCGTCACCGCTGGGGTCAAAACGGTAAACAGGGTACTCAGGACAGCGGCGATCATCACTAGAATCAGGCGGAACTTGTACCGTCCCAGATAGTGGAACAGCCGTTTAAACGCATTCCAGTTCATGTTTCACTTCCTCCTCTCCCAGCTGCAATTCAGCAATCTCCCGGTAGAGCGGACATGTATGTAGCAGTTCCCGGTGCTTGCCTCTCCCCACGATCTGTCCGTCCTCCATCACCAAGATACGGTCAGCATCCAGGATAGAACCCACCCGCTGAGCCACAATGAGCATGGTGGAATCCCCCATGCTCTCCCGCAGGCGCATGCGGAGTGTTTTATCTGTTTTCACATCCAAGGCGGAAAAGCTGTCATCAAACAGGTAGATTTCTGGTTTTTTTACGACAGCCCGAGCAATAGCCATGCGTTGGCGCTGGCCGCCGGACAAATTGGTGCCGCCTTGAGCGATTTCGGCGTGGTAGCCGTCCGGCTTCTGTTCGATGAACTCGTCGGCGCAGGCGACGTAGGCCGCTTGCCGCCACTGTTCCTCACTGCTGTCCTGATCTCCAAAGCGCAGGTTGGAGGCCACGTCTCCGGAAAAGAGTACATTCTTCTGGGGGATATAGCCGATCAGATCCCGCAGCTCGTTCAATTTATATTGTTTTACATTCATATCGTCCACATAGACATGGCCTACCGTGGCGTCGTAAAGCCGCGGGATCAACTTGAGGATGCTGGACTTGCCGCAACCGGTGCGCCCGATAATGGCGGTGACCTCCCCGGCCCGGCACTCGAAGCTAACATCCTTCAGCACTGGTTCGTCCGCCCCAGGATAGGTAAAGGTCACATGGTCAAAGGCCACACAGGCGCGGCCTTTGCGCAAGGCGGCACTGTATCTGCCGTCCTTGATGGAACTCTCGGTATTCAGCACTTCTGCGATGCGCTTAGCGCAGGCATAGGACACAGGAAAGAGCATAATGACCAATGCCAGCATCATGATAGCGGCAAGGATCATGCTGATATACTGGCTGTTGGCCACCAGGTCACCCACTGCCATCTCCCCGGCGGACACATACCAGGAACCCATGCCCATGACCGCTGCTGTAGTCACACCAAAGATCACCTGAATCACCGGCATCAGCAGTGCGGTCACCCGCCCAGAGAGAATGGTCATGGAGGCCAGTTCTCCATTGGCTTGGGAAAACCTTTCCATTTCTTTCCCTTGCCGATTGAAAGCCCGAATCACCCGTACCCCCTCCAGTGTTTCCAGAAAGATCTTGTTCAGTCGGTCAATCCGCTGCCGCAGGGTCACCGAGTAGCGGGAAACAAAAATCAGAATGACACCTACGCCAATGATGAGGGCGGGAATGGCCAAGCTCAGCACGGAACTGAGTTCGCCGCCGGTCAGAGAAGAGAGTACCAGCCCAGCCACCGCCATCAGCGGTGCAGTCACCCCCAGCCGCAACAGCAATGAGAGAAACATTTGGATGTTGGTCACATCGGAGGTACTGCGGGTCACTAGACTAGCGGTGCCAAACCGCTCCATTTCAGCGGCGGAAAAATCTTGCACCTGATGGAATATCTCACGCCGCAAATCAGCGGCAAATTTAGTGGACACCTTGGCGGACAGCACCGTGGCTGCCATGTTGAAAAGACAGCCCAGAATGGCCAGGGTTGCCATCACCGCCGCAATGATTAGGATGGTGTTTCGGTTT
>UQSF01000006.1 GCA_900543625.1 uncultured Eubacteriales bacterium | reverse complement strand
ATGCGTCCGGCGCCGCCCGCGGCAAAGCCCGCGTCCGGTGCGGCCCCGACCTTTGCTGTCGGTGACCGCGTCGTGCACAAGGCGTTTGGCGACGGTGTCGTCGCAGCGGTCAAGCCCATGGGCGGCGACGCGCTGCTCGAGGTGGACTTTGAGTCCGCCGGCACCAAGCGCCTCATGATGCGCGCCGCCGGTCAGTTCATGAAAAAGAAGGACTGAGCGCGCAAAACGGTATAAAAGATCCACCGGCCAGCAGGCCGGTGGATCTTTTTCGCTCAGTCGAGCAGTTTTGCAAGCTCGCCGGTGTCGGCGGCAAACTGCTGCGCGCCGGCTTGCTCGAGCACATCGCGGTCACGAAAACCCCACAGCACGCTGATGCACGGCAGACCGGCTGCGCGCGCCGTGGCGATGTCGACCTCCGAATCGCCGACATAGACCGTGCTCGCAGGGTCAGCGCCAAGCTGCGCCATGGCGGTCAGCAGCGTGTCCGGTGCGGGCTTGCGGCGGATGCCCTGCTTCTCGCCGACGGCGATCGGCACGGTGTCCGCGAAAAATTCCGCCCGCAGTGCGCGCACGGCCTCGTCTGGCTTGTTGGACACGATGGCAAGCTTGCGCCCCTGCGCGTGCAGCTGCCGCAGCAGCGCGTCAACGCCGGGGTAGGGGGCGGTCTCGATGCGGCAGTGGGCGGCATAGTCGGCGTTATACTCTGCCAGCAGCGTCTCAAAGAGTGCGCCGTCTGTTCCGGCGGGTACGGACAGCTCCATCAGCCGCCGCACTCCGTTGCCGAGTGCGGCGCGCATCTGCTGCCGCGTGCGTTCCGGCAGGCCGTGGCGGGTGAGGGTGCGGTTCATGGCGGCGGTCAGGTCGCCGAGCGTGTCGAGCAGCGTGCCGTCGAGGTCAAAAAGTACGGATGTGTAGTGCATAAAACGTATCTCCTTTGTTCAGGCACACTTATAGCGCATTTTCCGCCCGCTGTCAACCGAAAAAACAAGTTGACATCCGCTGCCGAATATGCTACTATAATGCAGCGCGCTGGCCGCGCGTCCATATGAATGTGGAATTCGGCTTGGAGAAGTACCCAAGTGGCCGAAGGGGCTCCCCTGCTAAGGGAGTAGGCTGTGATAAGCGGCGCGAGGGTTCAAATCCCTCCTTCTCCGCCAAAGACAAGACGCCGATTTCGGCGTCTTGTTTCTCTATCTGTATATCCGGAGAGTTACCGAAGTGGTCATAACGGGGCGGTCTTGAAAACCGTTAGGCGGCAACGCCACAGGGGTTCGAATCCCTTACTCTCCGCCAAAATCCCCTCCTGCGATCTGATATTGCAGGAGGGGTTTGCTTTGCGCAGAATCTTGGCCGCTGTCAGTGCGCTGCATCGCAGCGCCGTATTTACTACGCGCCGAAAACATGATAGAATCATCGCAAGGATTTTCGTCGCGGGGTGAGGATATGCGCATAAGACGATTGCTTTGTTTAATATTGTGCCTGGTGCTGCTGACTGCGCTTCCGGCCTGTGCCGGAAAAAGCGGTGAACAGCCGCTGCCGGCACCGGCTGCGGCCACATCCGCAGCGCCTGAGCAGGGAGCGGCTGTACCGCCGGAGGAGGATGCCTCCGGTTTTGTCCTGCTGAGTGAGGTCGTGCCGGATGTGATCCTTGAGATGCGCTATTATTCGACCTATAACTTCGTGGGCGAGCGCATCGACGGGTATGAGCAGCCGGTCGCTCTGCTGACCGCACAGGCGGCGGAGGCTCTCAGGGCGGTCAGTGATGAGGTGGCTGCCATGGGCTACCGGCTGAAAGTGTTCGATGCCTACCGCCCGCAGACGGCGGTGACGCAGTTCGTGCGCTGGGCGCAGGATGCGGATGATACCCGCATGCAGGCGTATTTTTACCCGGAGACGGAAAAAAGCGCGCTCTTTTCGCAGGGCTACATCGCCGAGCGTTCCGGTCACAGCCGCGGCAGCACGGTCGATCTGACGCTGTTCGAGCTGCGCACGGGGCGCGAGGTCGATATGGGCGGCACGTTTGATTATTTCGGCGCACGCAGCCACGCGGATTATTCCGGTATCAGCGCCGAGCAGTCGGCCATGCGCGCGCTGCTGCGCGATGTGATGGTCCGGCACGGCTTTCGGCCATATGCAGGGGAGTGGTGGCACTTCACATTGGAAGATGAGCCCTATCCCGATACCTATTTTACCTTCCCGGTCAGCGCCGCTTCGCTGGCAGACAAGGCCGCGTGATTTTCACACACCATCCCTCAGCGCTGCGCTGAGGGATTTTTCTGCCCTGAAAATTTTTTGCCCCGCGCACAATACCGTTGCGGGGCTGGCGCATTTATGCTATGATAACGGATAACCGCGCACCGGCGCACAGCGCACGCAGCGCGCGGCAAGCGCCCCTATGAAGTTTGTAGATCAGAAAGGACGATACGAAGATGAAACCGAAATTTGACGGCTATGCGGCACAGTACGACGCATGGTTCATGACCAATGAAAACCTGTTCCAGAGCGAGCTCCGCCTGTTCCAGAAAGCGCTTGGCGACATTTCCGGCAAGCGCGTGCTCTCCGTCGGCTGCGGCAGCGGCCTGTTCGAGAGCATGATCGACTGCAGCGGCATCGAGGGCATCGAGCCCTCGCGTGACATGGGTGCGATCGCGCAAAAGCGCGGCGTGAACGTGATCTCGTTCGGCGCGATCGAGGAGGCAGAGCTTGAGGACAACGCCTACGACGTGATCTATCTCAACGGCAGCTCCAGCTACATGGAGGATCTGGCGTATGCGTTCAACGTCTGCAAGAAGGCGCTCAAGCCGAACGGAACGTTTATTTCGCTGGACGTGCCCAAGGAGAGCGCGTTTGGCTTCATGTACCTGCTGGCGAAGGAAGCCGGCACGTTTGACCACCCCTCGCTCAACGGCGTCATGCCCGAGCTGCCGTACCCGCTGGAGCTGTGCTGCGCGGGCGTGTGGCACTCCACTGAGGAGAAGATCGACGCGCTCAAGGCGCTCGGCTTCCACGATTTTGACTTCTATCAGACGCTGCTGCGCAACCCCATGTACACCAACGAGGTCGTAGAGGACGTTGTGCCCGGCTATCAGAGCGGCGGTTATGTCGCGATCATCGCACACAAATAAGCGAGGCACGAGGTGAAGCTTTCCCAGAGGATCTATGCGTGCGCGGAGAAGATCTGGCCGCAGTATCTGAGCCACCCCTTTGTGGTGCAGATGGCGGACGGCACGCTGCCGGAGGAGAAGTTCCGGTATTATATGCTGCAGGACTATCTGTACCTGCGCGACTATGTGAAGATCTTTGCGGCCATCATCCAGAAGGCCGATGATTTTGAGCAGATCCGTTTCCTGAGCACGCAGCTCTCGGACACGATCGGTGAGACGTATCGCACGCACCTGCCGTATATGCGGCGTCTCGGTGTCACAGACGCGGAGATCGACGCCGCGCGCCCGCACATCGACAACAGCGCCTACACGCACTATATGATCTGCGAGGCGCAGGCGGGCGATGTGCTGACCGGCCTCGTGACGCTGCTCAACTGCTCCTGGAGCTATGCGTATGTGGCCGAGCAGATGGTCGCGCGCAATCCGAACGCGCTTTCGGATGAGCGCTATGGCGCGTGGTTCGCGGGCTATGTGTCGGACGCCTATCGACAGACCAATCAGGATTTGATCGACCGCATCGACGCACTCGGCGCTTCCGTTGATGAGGCGGCGGCGCAGCACCTGTGTGAGATCTTTGAAAAGTGCTGCCGGTTCGACCTGCGCTTTTGGGACATGGTCTATACGATGGGGCAGCAGCGTGCGCCCCTGTGCAGCGGCGAAGCATGAAACACCGGCGGATGTGCCCTGCGCGCATCCGCCGGTTATTTTGCGGGAAATGAAAAAAGGGAGACCGGATGTTCCGGCCTCCAGCGATGTAGTCAGCAAAGTTTGCAAGACAGGGCTGACCGCAGCATCTTTAGTATAGGGTCAGGCGCTGCCGCTGTCAAGAGAAAAAATAGCAGAAAGATGCAGAGCTTCCGAAAACAAGAATCGACAAATATTTCTCCGCGAAAAGTGAGATTTTGCTTGACAACCGTGCTGGAAATCATTATAATGAAAAAGCTGCATCGGGGTGTAGCGCAGATGGTAGCGCGCATGGTTCGGGACCATGAGGCCGCGAGTTCAAGTCTCGCCACTCCGACCACTCGGAGCAAGCTGTATGGCTTGCTCCGAATTTTTATATCTGCAAAGACACAGAGGCCGCGATCACACGATCGCGGCCTCTTTTCGTATGCGGTTATCCGGCAGCTCAGAACAGACCGGTGATCCTGCCGTTTTCGTCCACGTCGATCTTCTCGGCGGCGGGGACCTTGGGCAGACCCGGCATGGTCATGATCTCGCCCGTCAGGGCAACAATGAAGCCTGCACCGGCGCTGACCTTCAGGCTGCGCACGGTGACGGAAAAATCCTTGGGCGCGCCCAGCAGAGTGGGATCATCCGACAGGGAGTACTGCGTCTTTGCCATGCACACCGGCAGATCACCGAAGCCGAGCTCTGTGAGCCGCTCCGCCTGCTTCTGGGCAGCGGGGGTCAGCACGGCCTGCGCGCCGCCGTAGACGCGTTGCACGATGGCGTTGAGCTTGTTGACAAGCGTCGTGTCGGTGGGGTAGGAGAAAGTGAACGCCTCCGCGCTCGGCTGCTCGCACAGGCGCACGACCTCTTCAGCAAGTGCCTTGCCGCCCTCGCCGCCCTTGGCCCAGACCTCGGAGAGCACAGCGCGCACGCCGAGCTCCCGGCATTTCTCCTCCACGAGCCGCAGCTCGGCTTCCGTGTCGGTGGGGAAGGCGTTGATCGCGACCACGCACGGCAGGTGATACGTGCTGCGGATGGTGTTGACATGGTGCAGCAGATTGGGCAGACCCTTTTCCAGCGCATCCAGATTCTCTGTGTTCAGCTCGGCCTTGGGCACACCGCCGTGGCTCTTGAGCGCGCGCACGGTGGCCACGATGACCACGGCGTTCGGGCGCAGCCCCGCCAGACGGCACTTGATGTCCAGAAACTTCTCCGCGCCCAGATCTGCGCCGAAGCCGGCCTCGGTCACGACATAGTCGCCCAGCTTGAGCGCCATGCGCGTCGCGGTGACGGAGTTGCAGCCGTGGGCGATGTTCGCAAACGGACCGCCGTGGATGAGCGTGGGCGTACCCTCAAGCGTCTGCACGAGGTTGGGCTTGAGCGCATCCTTGAGCAGCGCGGTCATTGCGCCCTCTGCCTTGAGGTCGTGAGCGGTGACGGGCTTGCCGTCGAAGGTGTAGGCCACGATCATGCGGCCGAGCCGCGCCTTGAGATCGGTGATGTCGCTGGCGAGGCACAGCACCGCCATGACCTCGGAGGCCACGGTGATGTCAAAGCCGTCCTCGCGGGGCACACCCTGAATGCGCCCGCCGAGACCGTCCACGATCTGGCGCAGCTGGCGGTCGTTCATGTCCACGCAGCGCTTCCACGTGATCTGCTTGACATCGATGCCAAGTGCGTTGCCCTGCTGAATGTGGTTGTCGAGCATGGCGGCCAGCAGATTGTTGGCCGCGCCGATGGCGTGAAAGTCACCGGTGAAGTGAAGGTTAATGTCCTCCATGGGCACGACCTGCGCGTAACCGCCGCCGGCAGCGCCGCCCTTGACGCCGAATACCGGACCGAGCGACGGCTCACGCAGCGCAGCCACGGCATTTTTGCCGATCTTGCGCAGACCGTCTGCCAGACCGACGGAGGTTGTGGTCTTGCCCTCACCCGCAGGGGTGGGGTTGATGGCCGTCACGAGGATGAGCTTGCCGTCCGGACGCTCGGCGCGATCCTTGAGCAGCTGCGGGTCGATCTTGGCCTTGTAGCGGCCGTACTGTTCGAGATAGGATTCGTCGATACCGGCGGTGGCGGCGATGTCCGCGATCGGGTGCATCCGGCACTGCTGGGCGATCTCAATATCCGTCATCATGTTGCGAGCCCTCCCTTATCAAATGTCAAAGTACTTCTTCGCCGACTGGAACAGCTGCATATCGTAGCAGCCGTCCACGTTCTGATACAGACCGTCGCCGATGCGCTCGGCGTGGCCCATCTTGCCGAGGACGCGGCCGTCCGGGGATGTGATGCCCTCGATGGCCCAGATCGAACCGTTGGGGTTGACGTCCACGTCCATGCCGGGCACGCCGTTAACGTCCACGTACTGCGTGATGATCTGGCCGTTGTCGGCGAGCTTGCGCACGAGCTCCTCGCTGCACAGGAAGCGGCCCTCACCGTGGGAGATGGGGACAGTGTACACGTCGCCGACCTGCGTGCCGGCCAGCCACGGAGAGCGGTTGGAGGCGATGCGGGTGCGCACCAGACGCGACTGGTGGCGGCCGATCGTGTTGAAGGTCAGTGTCGGGCAGGACGCGTCTGTGTCGATGATCTCGCCGTAGGGCACGAGACCGAGCTTGATGAGCGCCTGAAAGCCGTTGCAGATGCCGAGCATGAGACCGTCGCGGTTTTTCAGCAGATCCATGGTCGCATCCCGTACCTCCGGGTTGCGGAAGAAGGCAGTGATGAACTTGGCCGAGCCGTCCGGCTCGTCGCCGCCGGAGAAGCCGCCGGGGACGAAAATGATCTGGCTGCTGCGCGCAGCGCCTGCAAACCTGCTGATGGAGTCGGCCACGTCCTGCGCGGACTGGTTGTTGAGCACGAGGATCTCCGGCTCAAGTCCGGCGCGCCGCACGGCGCGGGCGGAGTCGTATTCGCAGTTCGTGCCGGGGAACACGGGGATGAGCACCTTGGGCACGGCCACGCCGATCTTGGGCGCGACGCGTGCGGCGGCGGGGGCGGACAGCACGGGAACCTGCGTCGTATCGGCTGCCGTGCGGCTCGGGTAGACGGATTCCAGCACGCCCTCATTGAGTGCCAGCAGCTCCGAAACGGCGGCGCTGTCATCGCCGATGCGCACAATGGGCTCTGCGGTGGTGACACCCAGACGGACGGCGTCCGCCGTGTCCTCGGTGAGCTCTGCCACGATCGCGCCGGGACAGAGCGCGTTCCAGTCCACGGCCGTGTTTTCGGCGCTGAAGCCGATCTCGTTGCCGAAGGACATATTCATCACGGCCTCGCTCAGACCGTTTTCCACGGCCCACGCGGCGCGGACTTTTCCGCTGCGTGCGAGTGCGTGCAGCGCCTCCCATGCGGTCTTGACGCCGTCGGCGTCCGCACCGGAGAACAGGTACACGGGATGACCCGCGGCCTTAAACTCCGTGGAGAGCACCTCGTCCGTTTTCAGCGGCGCGATGGCAAAGGAGATGAGCGTGGGCGGCACATCGAGATCGAGGAACGTGCCGGACATGGAGTCCTTGCCGCCGATGGCGGCGGCGCCGAGCTCAAGCTGGGCGTCCACCGTGCCGAGCAGGGCGGCAAAGGGCTTGCCCCAGCGCTCCGGCTCGGTACGCAGCTTCTCGAAAAACTCCTGGAAGGAGAGGTAGGCTTTCTTGTAGTCGGCACCGGCGGCGACGAGCTTCGCCATCGAGGTGTAGACCGCGTTGTAAGCGCCGATGTAGGGGTCGGTACTCGTCTGCTCCGGGTCGCAGCCCCAGGCCATGACGCTGGCCTGATCCGTCTCCTGACCGGGCAGGACCGGGAACACGGCAGCCATCGCCTGTGCGGGGGAGCGCTGCGTCCTGCCGCCGTACGGCATCAGGATCGAGCCCGCGCCGATGGTGCTGTCAAAGCGCTCCACGAGACCGCGGCGGGAGGCGCAGCGGAGGCTGGAGGCCATCTCGCGAAGGGAACTGAAGCGGGGCTGCGCCAGCGGCGCGCGATCCTTGCGCGCCACGCGCACACCGGCGTGCTTGACGGCGCCGTTGGTGTTGAGGAAGGCACGGCTGAGGTCGGCGATGACCGCACCGTTCCACTCCATGACCATGCGGGCGTCCTCGGTGACGACGGCCACCTGATACGCCTCAAGGTTTTCCACCTTGGCAGCGCGGATGAAGGCATCTGCGTCCCCGGCGGCAACGACCACGGCCATGCGCTCCTGCGATTCGGAGATGGCAAGCTCCGTGCCGTCGAGACCGTCGTACTTCTTGCGCACGGCATCCAGATCGATGCGCAGACCGTCGGCCAGCTCGCCGATGGCCACGCTGACGCCGCCCGCGCCGAAGTCGTTGCAGCGCTTGATGAGACGGGTCACGTCGCCGTTGCGGAACAGGCGCTGGATCTTGCGCTCCTCGGGCGCGTTGCCCTTTTGGACCTCGGAGGCCATGGTCGCAAGCGATTTCAGGTTGTGGCTCTTGGACGAGCCGGTCGCGCCGCCGATTCCGTCACGGCCCGTGCGGCCGCCCAGCAGGATGACCACATCGCCGGGCGCGGGGCACTCGCGGCGGACGTTGTATGCGGGCGCGGCCGCCACCACGGCGCCGCATTCCAGACGCTTGGCGATGTAGCCCTCGTGATAGAGCTCCGCCACATGACCGGTGGCAAGGCCGATCTGGTTGCCGTAGGAGGAGTAGCCCGCGGCGGCGGTCTGGCACAGCTTGCGCTGCGGCAGCTTGCCGGGCAGCGTCTTGTCGAGCGCAACTCTCGGGTCGCCCGCGCCGGTCACGCGCATGGCCTGATGCACATAGGCGCGGCCGGAGAGCGGGTCGCGGATGCAGCCGCCGATGCAGGTGGCTGCGCCGCCGAAGGGCTCGATCTCGGTGGGGTGGTTGTGGGTCTCGTTTTTGAACATCAGCAGCCAGTCCTGCGCCTCGCCGTCGACCGTGGCGGTGACGTGGATGGAGCAGGCATTGATCTCCTCGCTCTCGTCGAGCTCCGGCAGCAGGCCGCGCTTTTTCAGGGCCTTTGCACCGATGGTGGCGATGTCCATGAGGGTCTGGGGGCGCTTGGCGGCCTTTTCCTCGCCGTAGACCTCTACGCGCGCGGCCAGATACCGCTCGTAGGCGGCCTGGATCGCGGGATCGTCAATCTCCACGTTGTCGATGTGGGTGGAGAAGGTGGTGTGGCGGCAGTGGTCGGACCAGTAAGTGTCTACCACGCGGATCTCGGTGATGGTGGGCTCGCGGCGCTCATCGTCGCGGAAATAGCGCTGCAGGAACGTCAGATCGTCCAGATCCATAGCGAGACCGAGTTCATCACGCAGCGCATCGAGCGCGGCGCTGTCCATCGCGGTGAAGCCCTCCACGGTGCGCACGGTGGTGGGGATGTCATACTCCATGCGCAGCGTCTCCGGCAGCTCCAGAGATGCCTCGCGGCTCTCGACGGGGTTGATGACATACTGCTTGATTGCGGCGATCTCGGCATCCGTCAGCTTGCCCTCGAGCGCATACACGCGCGCGGTGCGCACGAGCGGACGCTCGCCCTGCGACAGGATCTGCACGCACTGCGCAGCGGAATCGGCGCGCTGGTCATACTGACCGGGCAGATATTCCACGGCAAACACCGCGTCACCCTGCGGCAGCGCGTCCGTCACGATGTCGAGCTGGGGCTCGGACAGCACCGTCTTGACGGTGTAGTCAAACAGCTCCCGGCTGATGCCCTCGAGGTCATAGCGGTTGAACAGGCGCAGCCCCGTCAGGGACTCGATGCCCAGAAATGCCCGCAGATCCTCCAGCAGGGCGCGCGCCTCGTTCGCCAGCGCCGCCTTCTTTTCTACGTATACTCTGTAAACCATGCCTGCGCTCTCTCCCTTCACTGTTCCAGCGCCTTGAGGGCGCGCTGGCCGATGTCATGGCGGTAGAACGCATTGTCAAACTGCACGCTCTGCACCATCGTGTATGCTTTTTCCACGGCGCTCCTGAGATCCTGCGCCGTTGCGGTCACGCCGAGCACGCGCCCGCCGTTGGTCAGCAGCTTGCCGTCGGTCAGCTTTGCGCCCGCCACATAGGTGTGCGCGGCGGTCTCGGCGGGCATCGTGATGGCAAAGCCCTTTTCATAGTGCTCCGGGTAGCCATCGGACGCCATGATGACGCAGCAGGCGGCACCATCGGAGAATTTGACCTCCGTTTCGGCGAGCGTGCCGTTGCGGCAGGCCTGCATGATCGTCAGCAGGTCGCTCTCGAGCAGCGGCAGGACGACCTGCGTCTCGGGGTCGCCGAAGCGGCAGTTGTATTCGATGACCTTCGGGCCGTTCGGCGTCAGCATCAGGCCGAAATACAGGCAGCCACGGAACGTGCGCCCCTCGGCGTTCATCGCGCGCATGGTGGGCAGGAAAATGGTGTCCATGCATGTACGGGCAATGTCATCCGTGTAATACGGGTTCGGGGCGACGGTGCCCATGCCGCCGGTGTTGAGCCCCTCGTCATGGTCATGCGCCCGCTTGTGGTCCATCGAGGACACCATGGGCACGACGGTCTTGCCGTCCGTAAAGGCGAGCACGGAGACCTCCGGTCCGGTGAGAAATTCCTCAATGACCACCTGACTGCCGCTGTTACCGAAGGCACGGTCGAGCATGATGGTCTCGACCGCTGCGACGGCGGCCGCGCGATCCTCCGCGATGAGCACGCCCTTTCCCAGCGCCAGACCGTCCGCCTTGACGACGACGGGCAGGGGACAGGTCTTGACATAGTCCATGGCGGCACCGGCGTCGGTAAACACCTGATACTCCGCTGTCGGGATGCCGTACTTTTTCATCAGATCCTTGGAAAAGACCTTGCTGCCCTCGATGATGGCGGCTTTCGCTTCCGGGCCGAAGCAGGGGATACCGGCGGCCTCCAGCGCGTCCACCGCGCCGAGCACCAGCGGATCGTCCGGTGCGACCACGGCAAAATCAATATCGTGGCTCTTGGCAAAGGCGACCTGCGCGGGGATGTCCTTCGCGCCGATGTCCGCAACGCACACGGCATCGGCCGCGATGCCGCCGTTTCCGGGCAGGCAGTAGATCGTCTCCACTTCGGGGTTCTCTTTCAGTTTTCTGACGATGGCGTGCTCACGGCCGCCACCGCCGATGACCAGAAGGTTCATGGCGCTCTCCCTCTATCTTCTTAGTATTTTTGTTTGCCGCCGCGCAAATGCCAAGCGGGATCTGTGCGGCGGCAAAAACGGATATGCATGTGATGACTCAGTGGTGGAACAGGCGCGCGCCGGTGAAGGCCAGCACCATGCCGTACTTGTCGGCGGTGGCGATGACGTGGTCGTCGCGGATCGAGCCGCCCGGCTCTGCGATGTAGGTCACGCCGGATTTTCTCGCGCGCTCGACATTGTCGCCGAAGGGGAAGAACGCGTCGCTGCCGACGGTGACGCCGGTCTGCGTTGCGATCCAGGCTTTCTTTTCCTCGGCGGTCAGCACCTCGGGGCGCACCTTGAAGGTGTTTTGCCACACGCCGTCGGCCAGCACGTCCTCATACTCGTCGGAGGTGTAGACATCGATGGCGTTGTCGCGGTCGGGACGGCGGATGTCGTCCACGAACTGCAGCGCGAGGACCTTCGGGTGCTGGCGCAGATACCAGTTGTCCGCCTTTTGTCCGGCCAGACGCGTGCAGTGGATGCGGCTCTGCTGCCCTGCGCCCACGCCGATGGCCTGACCGTCCTTGACGTAGCAGACGGAGTTGGACTGCGTGTACTTGAGCGTGATGAGGGCGACGATCATATCGATCTTCGCGTTTTCGGGCAGATCCTTATTTTCCGAGACGATGTTCGTGAGCATTTCCTTATCGATCACGAGGTCGTTGCGCCCCTGCTCGAAGGTGATGCCGAACACGTCCTTGTGCTCCGTCGCGGCGGGCAGATAGTCCGGATCGATCTGCACGACGTTGTAGTTGCCCTTTTTCTTGGTCTTCAGGATCTCCAGCGCCTCGTCGGTGTAGCCCGGGGCGATGATGCCGTCGGACACCTCATCCTTGAGGTAGCTCGCGGTCGCGGCGTCGCAGGTGTCGGACAGTGCCGCCCAGTCGCCGTAGGAGCACAGGCGGTCAACGCCGCGCGCACGGATGTAGGCGCAGGCGATGGGCGTGAGCTCCGCGGACGGGTCGACGAAGTAGATCTTCTTGTCCACCTCGCTCAGCGGCATGCCGACGGCCGCACCGGCGGGGGACACGTGCTTGAAGCTGGCAGCGGCGGGCAGACCGGTGGCGGCCTTGAGCTCCTTGACGAGCTGCCAGGAGTTGAGCGCGTCGAGCAGGTTGATGTAGCCGGGCTTGCCGTTGAGGACGGCGAACGGCAGGTCAGACCCGTCGCGCATAAAGACTCGGGACGGCTTCTGGTTGGGGTTACAGCCATATTTCAGTTCCAGCGCATTCATATCGTTACGGCCTCCTTAATCGCCCAGATTTTTGTTGAACAGGCGCACCTCGCCGTTCACGTTCGTGTAAAGGGACACCTTGTTGTCCGTGTTGAGTGCCTGCCAGACTTCCTCCGGCGTCGGCACGGTGACCTCCAGCGGCTCGCCGGCGAAGGTCGGCAGGGGACTGCCGTCGCCCTGATAGGTGCTGATGAAGTATCCCTGTCCGGCTTCGACGCCCTCATAGCAGAAGAATTCGCGCAGGCAGCGCCCGTTTTTGCGCTTGAGGATCGAGAGCTCAAACGAGCCGTCGGCGTTGAGGATGGCGGAGATGCGCGGCGTCCAGTTCGGGTCGTCCGGCTCGTATTCGCGGGTCATGAGCCCCTTGCGGAAGTCGCCGTACCGGCAGACGGTGTCCGTCTGGTCGCCGTTCGTGACCACGAGCGCGCTGCCCATGGTGCGCACGGGGTGGTAGATGATGAGGCTGGGGTCTTCCAGCTTCGCGGGGTCATACGCCTCGGTGCGGATGCCGTCGGGCGTCGTGACAAAGATGCGGTTGCGGCTGTTGGCGCTGCGGCCCATGATGAAATAGTAGACGAGGTCACGGCTGACAAGAATGCCGCGGCCGGGATAGGGATTTTCCCGCAGAAGGGTGAGAAAGTCAAGCATTGCGCTTCTCCTTTACGATTTGTTCCGAGACCAGCTCCGCCGCTCGCGGCAGGAGCTGCCATTCCGCCTGCTCCATGACCCGGCGCTGGAGTGTTTCCGGCGTGTCATCCGGCAGGACCTCCACCGCCTTTTGCAGCAGGATGCGTCCGCCGTCCGGGATCTCATTGACAAAATGCACCGTCGCGCCCGTGACCTTCACGCCCGTTCGAAGCGCCGCTTCGTGGACTTTCAGACCGTACATCCCCTTGCCGCAGAACGCGGGGATCAGGGAGGGGTGCACGTTCAGGATGCGTGACGGCCAGCGCGCGGTGAAGTCCGCGCTCAGGATGGTCAGGAAACCGGCCAGCACGATCAGATCGATCTCGCACTCCGCCAGCAGTGCCGACAGCGCCGCCTCAAAGGCGGCCTGACCGCCGCACTGCTTCGGTGAGATCGTCTGCGCGCGGATGCCGGCATTGGCCGCCCGCGTCAGCGCGTAAGCGCCTTCGTTGGACGAGACCACCAGCGTGATCTCACCGTGGGCAAGCGTGCCCGCTGCCTGTGCGTCGAGCAGCGCCTGCAGATTTGTACCGCCGCCGGAGACCAGCACGGCGATCTTCGCTTTGTTCATAATCAGGTCTTCTCCTTTGCCGGCATGCTGTTTCAGCATAGACTGATTTTTTCCTCGCCGGTGACGATCTCGCCGCAGACGTAGGCGTCGATGCCCTCGGCCCTGAGCGCGCCGAGCGCCGCCTCGGCGGTCTCGGGGCTGACGACGACGACCATGCCAACTCCCATGTTGAAGGTGTTGAACATATCGTGCTCGTCGATGCCGCCCTTGGCCTGCAGCAGACCGAAGACAGCGGGCGTGCGGATCGCGGCCTTGTCGATGCGGGCACACAGCCCGTCGGGGATGCAGCGCGGGATGTTTTCGTAGAAGCCGCCGCCGGTGATGTGGCTCACGCCGCGCACATCGGCAGCGTCGATGCAGCGCAGAACTGGCTTGACGTAGATCACGGTCGGGCGCAGCAGCGCCTCGCCCAGCGTCTCGCCGAGCTCGTCATAGTAGCGGTTGAGATCGGTGTTCTCCACGTCGAACACCTTGCGCACGAGCGAATAGCCGTTGGAGTGGAAGCCGGACGAGGGCAGAGCCAGCACCACGTCGCCCGCCGCCATGCGGCCGGAGTCAATGACCTTCGGCTTGTCCACGAGACCGACGGTGAAGCCGGCCAGATCGTAGTCGTCGGCCGCCATCATGCCGGGGTGCTCGGCTGTCTCGCCGCCGATGAGGGCGCAGCCGGCCTGCACGCAGCCCTCGGCAACGCCGGAGACGATGGACGCGACCTTTTCGGGCACGTTCTTGCCGATGGCGATGTAGTCAAGGAAAAACAGGGGCTTTGCGCCGCAGCAGATCACGTCGTTGACACACATGGCCACGCAGTCGATGCCGATGGTGTCGTGCTTACCCATGAGCTCGGCCAGACGCAGCTTCGTGCCGACGCCGTCCGTGCCCGAGACGAGCACGGGCTCGCTCATGCCGGAGACATCGGGGGCGAACAGGCCGCCGAAGCCGCCGATATCCGACACCACGCCGGGAATGTGGGTGCGCTTGACGTCATCGCGCATGAGCCTGACGCCTTCGTAACCGGCCGTGATGTCCACACCGGCTGCCGCGTAAGCGGCGGATCGAGAGTTTTCCATGTCGATTATTCCTTTCCGTTCCAGCAGTACGTGCAGACCTTATCCCGGTCGATGCCGATGGCCTCCAGCACGCCGTCAAGAGATTGGTATCCGAGCGAGTCAAAACCGAATTTTTCGCAGATGGAGCTCAGCAGGCACTTTCCGCGCTCGGTAGAGGCGTCGGCGTATTCGTCGAGATGCTTCTGCCCCTCGTCGCCCTCGAGCTCCTGCACCACGCGCCGTGCCAGCAGCTCCATGTCGGAGTTGCCGCGCGAGAAGTTCAGGTACTTGCAGCTGTACATAATGGGCGGGCAGGCAGAGCGCATATGCACCTCTTTTGCGCCCGACTCGTAGAGGAAGTCCACCGTCTCACGCAGCTGCGTGCCGCGCACGATGGAGTCGTCCACGAACAGCAGCTTTTTCCCCTCGATGAGCTCGGACACGGGGATCTGCTTCATCTTGGCCACCTGATTGCGCACCTCCTGATTGTCCGGGGTGAACGAGCGCGGCCATGTGGGCGTGTACTTGACAAAGGGCCTGGCAAAGGGCTTGCCGCTGCGGTTGGCGTAACCGATGGCGTGCGGCACGCCGGAATCCGGCACGCCCGCGACGTAGTCCACATCGGGCAGGCGACCCTGCGCGAGCTCCTGCCGCGCCATGATGTCGCCGTTGTGATAGCGCATGACCTCGACGTTCACGCCCTCGTAATTCGAGTTGGGGTATCCGTAGTACGTCCAGAGGAAGCCGCAGATCTTCATCTCCTCGCCCGCGGGCGAGACGGTCTCGTAGCCGTTTCGCGTCAGCGCCACGATCTCGCGCGGGCCGAGCTCGTAGGCGTCCTCATAGCCGAGCTTGTGATAGGCGAACGATTCAAACGAGACGCACAGACTGCCGTCCGGATGCTTGCCGACCAGAACGGGCAGCCGTCCCAGCTTGTCGCGGGCGGCCAGAATGCCGTCCGGCGTCATCAGCAAGATCGTGATGGAGCCGCGGATCATCTCCTGCGCGTACAAAATGCCCTCCACGAGGTTTTCCTTCATGTTGATGAGGGCGGCGACCAGCTCCGAGACGTTGACCTTACCGCTGCTCTGCGCCATGAACTGGTGTCCGTGGTCGGAGAAGTAGGTGTCGATCAGCTCGTCGATGTTGTTGATGATGCCGACCGTGCAGATGGCATACAGACCGAGGTGCGAGCGCACAAGCAGCGGCTGCGGGTCCGTGTCGCTGATGCAGCCGATGCCGACGTAGCCCTTGAACTCGTGCAGGTTGGTCTCAAACTTTGTGCGGAAAGGCGTGTTTTCAATGTTGTGGATCTCACGCACAAACCCGTTTTCGTGCCCGTAGACCACCATTCCGCCCCGGCGTGTGCCGAGGTGGGAGTGGTAGTCCGTGCCGAAAAACACATCCAGTCCCACCTCACGGTGGGAAAACGCTCCGAAATATCCGCCCATTACGCGAAAAACAGCTCGGAGAGCGTCATGGGATCCACGTACTGGCCGTCCTTATAGACGCGCATATTGCCGCTGGCGACCTCGTCGATGAGCATGACGCTGCCGTCGGGCGCGTAGCCGAACTCAAACTTGATGTCGTAGAGCTCCATGCCCTTTTCCTTCAGGTCGTCGGCGACGATCTTCGTGATCTGCTGGGTCTGCGCTTTCAGATCCTCGTACTGTGCGTCGGTCATCACGCCCAGCGCGACCAGCGCGTCCTTGGTGATCAGCGGATCGCCCTTGGCATCGTCCTTCAGGGTCGTCTCGACGTAGTAGGGCAGGTCGGCGCCGGACTCGATGAGGTCGCCGTAGCGGCGGATGAACGAGCCGACGGCCTTGCGGCGGCAGATAACCTCCAGACCGTGACCAAAGACCTTGGCGGGGAGGACTTCCATGGTGGTATTGCTCAGGTCGGCACTGACAAAGTGGGTCTTGATGCCGGCGGCATTGATCTTCTCAAAGAAGTAGATGCTCATGCGCAGGTTCACATCGCCTACACCGTCGATGGTCAGGCCCACGGCGTTCTCACCGGGATCAAACACGCCGTCCTTACCGGTGCAGTCGTCCTTGAACTTGAGCAGGTAGTTGCCGTTTTCCAGCGCGTAAACATTTTTGGTCTTGCCAGTGTAAACAAGTTCCATGATGATACCTCCAAAATAATTGTTGATCGGGGTTGTGTGGATGTTCGTTGTCCTGAAAAGGGGGCGCTGCGCCGTCGCTCAGCAGGACAGCTCCGCCTGAAGCCTGGCTTCCTTTGCGGCGATCTGCTGCGCCATCTCGACACGCTGCGCATCGAGCTTTTCGGCCAGCGCTTCGTCACTGACGGCGAGGATCTGCGCCGCGAGCACGGCGGCATTTTTTGCGCCGTTGATGGCCACGGTCGCTACCGGGATGCCGCTGGGCATCTGCACGGTAGACAGCAGTGCGTCGAGCCCGTCGACCGCGCCGCCCTTCATGGGGATGCCGATGACCGGCAGGGTGGAGTTGGCGGCGAATGCGCCCGCGAGGTGCGCCGCCATTCCGGCTGCGCAGATGAGCACGCCGAAGCCGTTGGCGCGGGCGTCTTTGGCGAAGTCCGCTGCGGCGGCCGGGGAACGGTGCGCGCTGAGGATGTGCGCCTCGTAGGGGATGCCGAAGGCGTCGAGCTGCTGGCAGGCCGCCTTGACGACCGGCCAATCGGAATCGCTGCCCATAATGACTGCTGCTTTTTTCATGAGATCCTCCTTAAAAGATGAAATGAACATAAAAAAAGGGTAAACCCGTTGCCCATGGAATCCCATGGTTACAGGTTTGCCCAGACGGTCGACAGTTCGTATTACAGCAGGCTCCCATGTGGTGTGCTCCACGCTCCGTCAGTTGCCTGTGCTTTCAATGTGTTCATTATCTCAGACGCGGCGGGAAAAGTCAATTCCCGACGCAGCATTTTCCATGGGAGCACGACACAAAAATTCCATCTGTTCGCAGCTTTTTTTCGCTGATATGTGCAAGCGCCGCGCCCCTTTACGCATCCGCACGCCTGTTCGGCGTGTGCGCACAGAGAGAAAAATGTGCGGCAGCAGGGAAACGTAAGCGCGGACTTCCTGCATCTTGACCATTGTCCAGCTCACTTTTGGCGCTTTCCATGTCATTTTATGTGCGCATTCGCTAAAAAAGTGCACAAAAATACAAAAAATATGTTATTTTGACGCACGTAGAAGTTGTTTGCCGGCAAAAATGTGTTATAATTGACCAAAATCTACTACCCATAACGTGTTCTTACATTAAAACATAAGAAAATGACCTGCGCTTTGGCGGCAACTCCACGGATACAAATGCGAAGAGAAAAGAGAAATGAGAGATGGGGAGAGAATGATGGAGACGGCGATATTCTATCCGGGCGCGAAAAATGATACCGTGCAGCGTGTGATGTACATAGAGCGGCCCTGCGTCGCCGGAAAGTGGGTATATCTAACCGTTAAGAGGACGCTTGACACTTGCTTTGCATTGATCGGGCTGATCGTGTTTACGCTTCCGATGTCGGTCATCGCGCTGATCATCGCGCTCGACTCGCCGGGCGATCCGATCTTTCGGCAGGAGCGCTTGGGCAAGGACGGCAAGCCGTTTACTATGTATAAGTTTCGCTCCATGTGCCAAGACGCCGAGCGGGACGGACCGCGCTGGGCGGACGCGGATGATGGGCGCTGTACGCGCTTTGGTGCGTTTTTGCGCCGGACGCGGCTGGATGAGCTGCCGCAGATCTGGAACATCCTCAAGGGCGACATGAGCTTTGTCGGTCCGAGGCCGGAGCGCGCGTGTTTTTACAGGCTGTTTGAGGAATACATCGTCGGCTTTTCCAACCGTCTGGCCGTGACGCCCGGATTGACCGGCTATGCGCAGGTCAACGGCGGCTACGACCTCAAGCCGGAGGAAAAGATTGTGTACGACATGGAGTACATCGAACACAGGTCGGTTTGGATGGATCTGCTCTGTATTCTGAAAACGATCCGCGTGGTTTTTTGCGGAGACGGCGCGCGATGAAGAAAATACATTTGGAGGACGACCCACTGTATGAATGAAAGTCAAAGAACGCATAGACCTGCCAGTGGCACGGAACTGTCGCTGTGGGACGTTGCGAAGATCCTGCTGTCCAAGCTCCACTGGGTGCTGCTGGCGGGCATCGTTGCGGCTGCGCTGGTTTACATGGCGATCAGCGTGTTTGTCACGCCGACCTATGAGTCCCGCGTGAGCTTTTACGTTTACAACAGTACGAATAATACCGCGCAAGGAACGATCAACAACAGCGACCTGCAGGCTGCGGAGAGCCTTGCTACAACCTATTCCAAGATCCTGGAGAGCAATTCCGTCCTGGATTCCGTCCTGACGGATATCCGTGGGGAGACGGCACTGTCGAGAAAAGAACTCAATCGCATGGTGAAGGTCTCCGTCATTTCGGACACGCAGCTGCTGGAGGTGGTGGTGACTTCTACCGACCCAAAGCTTGCTTGCCGGATCGCGGGCGCATTTGCGAAGGTCGCGCCGACAGAGATCATCCGCATCACCAAGGCAGGCGGTGTGGAGGTCGTCGACCAGCCGGAGGTCGCGTCGGAAAAGACTGCGCCGAGAACCGTGTTTGACAGTGCGATCGGCTTTGTGATTGGCGTGATCGTGATCTCGGTCATTCTTGTGCTGCGTATGCTGGCGGATACAACGATCTACCTGCCGGAGGATATTGAATGCGCGGCGAATGTGACGATCCTCGGCATGATACCGGAGATCAACATCACAAATGACGCCTGTGCGGAGTGGGCGCTGACGGAAGGAGGTGCGGTGCTTTACCATGAAAAAGAAAAATGTTCGGAAAACAACGAGGGAAACGGTTCGGGCAAACCGGAAGCGTTTGCTGACCAATGAGTCGCCGTTTGCGATCAAGGAGGCCTATGTAAAGCTGCGCACCAGCCTGTTGTTTTGCATGACGGCGGATAAGGAGCGCCCCTGCTCGACCTTTGCCATCACGAGCGCAAAGCCCTCAGAGGGCAAGAGCCTCACGGCGGCGAACATCGCCATCAGCTACGCCATGCTCGGCAAGCGCGTGCTGCTTGTCGATGCGGATATGCGCAAGCCGACGCAGCGGCGTCTGTGGAAAGTGCGAAGCACTGCCGGCCTGTGTGACTTTTTGGCGAAGATCAGCCGGCTCGAGCTTGTGAAGGTGACGGATCTGCCGCTGTGGATCGTCTGCACCGGTACGATCCCGCCCAACCCGTCCGAGCTGCTCTCGTCCGAGCGGATGAGACGCTTCGTGGCGGAGAGTGCCAAGACCTACGATTATGTGATCATCGACACGCCGCCAATCAACACGGTGGCGGATGCGCAGATCATTTCCACCTATGTGGACGGTGTGGTGCTCGTGACGAAATCCGGTGTGACGACCACGGACGAGCTCAGCGACGCCAAGGACGCCGTGCTGCGCGCAGGCGGGAACCTGTGCGGCGTGGTGCTCAACGACATGAATATGAAGTCCGGAAAATACGCCTATAAGTATAAGTACAAATACGGCGGCAAGTACGGATATAAGTATTCGTATTCCGATCCCTATGAAGCGCAGTAACGGCGGGATCGACCTGTCGCTGGACTATCATGCACACGTCCTGCCCGGCTGTGACCATGGGAGCGACAGGCTTGAGACGTCTTTGCGGCAGCTGGATATGGCAGCTGCGGCCGGCATCCGAACGGTCTGCGCGACGCCGCACTTTTACCCGCACAAGGAATCGGCGGAATCCTTCCTGCGCCGCAGGGAGGAGTGCGCGCAGCTGCTGCGTGCGCATCTGCCGGAACAAGCGCCGCAGATTTGCCTCGGTGCGGAGGTGCTCATCTGCGACGGGATGGAGCGGCTTGAGGGCCTGCACCGTCTGTGCCGCGAGGGCACGAATGAGCTGCTGCTCGAAATGCCGTTTTATGCGTGGCCGGAGTCTATCTGGGACACGCTGTATCAGCTGCTGGATCTGCAGGATATACAAATTATCCTCGCACACGCCGAGCGCTATCCGGCTGCGGACATTGAGCAGCTGGCGCGCGACGGTGTGCCGCTGCAGCTCAATGCCGCGTGCCTGACAAAGCCGCTGCACCGCAAGCGCTATCTCACCTGGATCGAAGGCGGCTGCGTGCGCTATCTCGGCAGCGACATCCATATGCTCGGCAGCGGCTATCAGGATTGGGAGAAATGTGCAAGGCTGCTGGAAAAGAGAGTGCCATGAAACAAGATACTCTGACCGGTGCGGCCGACAAGCAGCCGCTGGTTTCCGTGATCATGCCCGCATACAATGCTGAGAAATACATCGGGGAAGCCATTGCTTCCGTGTGCGCCCAGACGTATAAAAACTGGAATCTGCTGATCCTCGATGACGGTTCTGCTGACCGCACAGTAGAGATCGCAGAGAGCTATGCACAACAGGATGCACGCATTCAGGTCTTGTGCAATCCGCAGAACATGGGTGTTGCACGCACAAGAAACCGAGGCTTTGATCTCGCGCAGGGGGAATGGATCGCGCTGCTTGACAGTGATGATAGGTGGCGTGCGCAGAAGCTGGAAAAACAGCTTGCCGTGGCGAGGAGTTCGGATGCGGATATTGTCTATTGTTCGTATGCGATGATAGATGAAAACGGCTGCCATTTGTCGGATTTCATCGTTCCGGAAACGACGTCCTATCATGCCATGCTCGAGGAAAGTGTGCTCAGCTGTTCCACTGTGCTGATTCGGCGGGATGCTTTACGTGACCATCGTTTTTGTGCGCAGTATTATCACGAGGACTATGCGCTCTGGCTGGAGCTGATGCGTTCCGGCTTCCGGACCTTGGCGAGTAGAGAAACTTTGGCGGACTACCGTGTTGCGAAGGGCTCTCGTTCGAGCGATAAGCTCAAATCTGCCAGATACCGTTGGCGGATCTACCGGGATGTTGAGCGGCTCTCGCTGCCACGATCCGCTTGCGCGTTTTTTTCTTACGCACTCCATGGCATGCGTAAGCACGGGAGAATCTAACCATGGGAGAAGTGAAGGTTTTGACTGCGCATCAGACGCTCCTGCTGGAGATGCTCAAGGACTTTGACGCTGTGTGCAGCAGGCACCACATATCCTATCAGCTCTTCGCCGGAACGGCGTTGGGCGCCGTCCGTCACCACGGCTTCATCCCGTGGGACGACGATGTGGATGTGATCCTCATGCGCAGCGAATATGACCGATTGTTCGCAGAAGCGGCGGGGGACTTTGATCCTGAGCGCTACTATGTGCAGCGGGAAAACAGCGCGCACTGGCCCATGCAGTTTTCCAAGCTGCGCAGAAATCACACGGCCTGCATCGAAAAATATCATCCGAAAGACCCGCTTGTCCATCAGGGCGTCTACTTAGACATTTTCCCGTGCGACAATCTTTCGGACCGGCCGCTGATGCGGCGGCTGCAGTTTGCGGCGTCTAGGGCGATCATTGCCAAGGCACTCTATGCGCGCGGCTATGAGACGGACAGCGTGGCGAAAAAAGTGTTCATGCAGCTTTGCCGTCCGCTGCCGCGCCGGGCGTTGGAAACGCTCTGCATGCGCAGAGGAGACGACCGGACCGCGCTGCTGCATTCGTTTCTGGCGGCCGGAAAACGGTATGAAAAAAATCTGCTCCCGCGTGAGTGGCTGACGGAGTCGGTCGGGCTCCCGTTTGAAGATGGCGTGTTCCCGGTCACGGCGCATTATGACGCGCTGCTGACGCAGCTGTACGGCAACTGGCATACGCTTCCGTCTCCGGAGGCACGCAGGTGTAAGGAGCACGCGGCAATCATCGATCTCGAGCGCTCCTACACGGACTATCTCGCTGCACAGCAGGCAATGCGTATTGATGTCTGCACGCGGAGCATCCGCTGACTGCCGGAGGAATGTATGGATAGAGTAGAGGTTGTCTGCGTCACCATGGGGCAGAAGGACTTGACGATCGCGGATAAAATGCACATTACCGGCGATGCCGTGTTTGGCAATCAGGCCGACGGATACCGCAAAGAGACACAGTCAAACGCAGGGCGCACACTGCGCATGATCACCACGGACACGCGGGGCGTCGGCGTCAACCGCAACATTGCGCTGCTGCACGCGACCGGGGATATCCTGCTTTTTGCCGACGATGATATCAGCTATGCCGACGGTTATGCCGACGGTGTGCGCCGCGCCTATGCGCAGCATCCGGATGCGGATATGATCCTTTTTTCCCTGGACATAACGCAGGGCGGGCGTGTGATCCGCCGGATCAAAAACCGCGACGGACGCCTGCGCTTTCACCGCGCTCTGCGGTATGGGACGTGCGTTTGCTCCATCCGCCGAGACAGTCAGCGCCGGGCAAACATCTGGTTTTCCACGCTCTTCGGCGGCGGCACGAACTATGCCCACGGGGAGGACACGTTGTTTTTGTGCGACGCGTTTCGCCGGGGGCTTCGGGTGTATACGAGCAGCTTCTGCCTCGGCACCTGCGCCAAGGACGCGTCCACCTGCTTTCACGGCTTTGATGAGAAGTATTTTCACGATCAGGGCGTTTTGTATCGGGCGGCGTTCGGTGCGGCTGCAGCGCCGCTGTGCCTGCGCTTTTGCCTGAAGCGGTACAGTGCGTACCGGGGAGAAATGACCTTCTTCCGTGCTCTGCGGGCGATGTACCGGGGCACACGTGAGACGCCGAGAGATAAGCGGCCGCAGCGCGGTACCGGAGCGCAATGAGTGGAGCGCACATGACTATGCCTCCGATCCGAACGGGGACGCATTTGTGCGTCTCTCCAATGCGCGTGACAGGAGTATGAGCAGAATGGTCGATGCAAGAGATGACAGAGCAAAACGGAATATAGCAACGGCTTTGTGCAACCAGCTGATCACGACTGCCTGCGGGATCGTTACTCTGCGTGTTTTGCTCGCGTCCTTCGGCTCGGAGGCGTACGGCATATGTGCGTCCATTACACAGTTTCTTTCCTACATCATGCTGCTTGAAAGCGGGATCGGCGGCGTTGCGCGCGCAAAACTGTATGCACCGCTGGCTCGGCGCGATATGTGCGAGGTCAGCGCGGTATACAATGCGATCCGGCACTTTTTTTATTATGTTGCAGCCGCATTTGTTGTCTACAGTGTTTTGCTCGGTTTGACCTATCACGATCTCGCAGGCGTAACGCTTTATTCCAGACCGTATATTTTCGCGCTGGTGCTCACGATCGGCCTGTCAACGCTTGCAAAATATATGGGCGGTTTGGCGAACCTGACACTGATCGTTGCCGACCAAAGGCAGTATGTCAACAACTGCATCATGATCGCAGCTGCGGTCGTCAATGCAGCCGCAGTGGTTTTGCTGACGCAGCTCAAGACGCAGCTGCTCTGGGTGAAGCTTGGGAGCAGTTTGATCTTTGCCGTGCGGCCGCTGCTGTACCGGCTTTATGTGAGAAAGCACTATCCGCTGCCGAAGGCCGGAAAGACAAGCGCGGTTTTGGACCAGAAATGGACGGGGATTGGTCAGCACATCGCGTATTTTTTGCACATGAATACCGATATCGTGCTGCTTACGTTGTTTGCGGATGTGAAGCTGGTTGCAGTATATGCCGTTTACAACATGGTCATCGGCAGTGTTCGCGCAATCACGGAATCGTTTTCCAGCGGCATGGAGGCGAAGTTTGGAGAACTGATTGCAAAAGGACGGCTTGACCGGCTGCGGCGTGCTTTCCGGCGGTATCAGACGCTGATCGTCTCTGTCTCGGTCGTGCTGTTTTCCTGCACGGGGGCCCTGATCGTGCCCTTCGTCCGTCTCTATACCAAGGGAATTACCGATGCCGACTACATACAGCCGGTGTTTGCGTTGGCCCTGCTGATGGCGGAGGCTGTCAACTGCATGATGCTGCCGTGCTCCGGCTTGCCGGCCGCGGCAAACCGTTTTCGGCAAACGCGCTGGGGTGCTTATGGGGAAGCGGCGATCAATATCATTCTTTCCTGCGCTTTGATCCATTGGAGTCCGCTGATCGGCGTTGCGCTGGGTACCTTGACCGCAACGGTGTTTCGCAGCGTCTACTACATGGCCTATTCCGGCAGACACATCCTGCACATTCCGCTTTCAAAGCTGCTGGTACGGTTCGCGGCGGCTGCCGCGCTGCTGGGGGTGCTCGCTGCAGCAGGCTGCCGGCTGCTGCAAGGCATTGCGATCGACAACTATTTTCAATGGGTTTTGTGGGGACTTGCGACCTTGTCAGCGGTTGGCGCTCCGACCGCATTCTATTGTTGGAAGCGCTTGAGGGAAGCAAAATATGAAACGGATTCTGATCGTGAATAACAATATGCACATCGGCGGTGTGCAAAAAGCGCTGCTGAACCTGCTGCAGACACTGCATGCCGATTACGACATCACGCTGCTTTTGTTTTACTGCGGCGGCGCGCTGCTCAACGAAGTGCCTTCGGATGTGCGCGTGTGCGCTGCAGATGGTGCGTTTCGCTATTTTGGCATGACGAAAAACGATGTGTTGACGGTTCGTGACCGGCTGCTGCGCGCGTTTTGGGCAGGCGTGACGCGCGTGTTTGGCATGCCCTTCAGCACACGGCTCGCCTGTTTGCTGCAAAAGCGCATACAGGGGTTTGATGCGGCGATCTCTTTTTTGCACAGCGGGGCGGCGCATACGTTTTACGGCGGGTGCAATGCGTTTGTCCTCAACTGCGTGGATGCGAAAAAGAAGATCACGTATCTTCACTGCGATTACGGACGGATCCGCGCCGCTTCGGCGTATAATGCCGGTCTCTACCGGCGGTTTGACGAGATCGTGGCGTGCTCCGACGGCTGCAGGCGCGCGTTTTTGAATGTCCATCCGCAGCTCGCGGGCAAAACGTGCGTTATTCCGAATTTCCAGAATGATGCGGCGATTGCTCGCTTGGCAAAAGCGCGGGCGGTCAATTTGGATCATAGACGGCTGAATGTTCTGTCTGTAGCCAGATTCGGGCGCGAAAAGGGGATCCTGCGCGCGCTGTATGCAGTGGCTGCACTGGGGGCACAGCGCGTCGGGATGCGTTACTATCTCATCGGAGACGGGCCGGAGTATGCCGAGGCGCAAAAGGTCATAACAGAGCTGGGGCTTGACGATACAGTCGTTTTGCTTGGCGCGATGGAAAATCCATACGGCTATATGCGGGCGGCGGATGTGCTCCTGATCCCATCTTTTTCAGAGGCTGCACCGATGGTCATACATGAGTCCGCTTTGCTTGGTACACCGATTTTAACGACTGAGACCTCATCTGCGGTCGAGATGGTGAAAGACACGGGCTTTGGCTGGGTGTGCCCCAACACGCAAGCGGGTATCACGCAGGGGCTGCGGCGATTGCTGGATGCACCGCAGATGCTGCGGACGCAGCGTGAGGCACTTGGCGGAGTTGCGTTTGATGTGACAGCGGCAAAACGTAAATTTTCGGAGTTGATCAACGGTTATGATGAAGACACAACTTGATCACGGCGGTGTTGTAAGGACGGGCATTGGTGGTGCCGGTACGCTGTTTGGCTGCCTTTTGATCGCGCTGCTGCTCTGCATTGTGCAGATCAGCGGGAGCAAGATGCTGATCGCGGCCTGCTTGGCTGTCTTTCTGGCCTTTCATTTTTGGTCATGTTTTCAAAATGACGCTATGTGCGTGCTGCTGTTTTTTCTCCCCTGGAGCCCGCTTTTGCGGACAGATCGCGGCAGCATCTCGTTTTTTACCATTGCATTGCTTGTGACATGCTTGTATTATTGGCAGAGAGGCGGTTTTCGTCTGGCGCTGTATCAGATCCTGGTGACGGCATTTCTCGCGGTCACGACGCTGATCGCGAAGGCGATCCAGTCGAACCCCATTGAGAATCACTATCTGTTCTTTTTCATGATGCTTCTGCTGTTCCCGTGCGTGGCAAAGGGACTTTCCGGCGCAGTCAGTTTTTCGAGACTGACGCTGTTTTTTGCCTGCGGCATCATTGTGGCCGCGCTTTCCGCCCGACAGATCGCGGGGTATCCGAACATTTCTCAGTACATCAAAGTAGATTCGTATCTGAAGATCACGCGGCTGTCCGGCTATTACCGTGACCCGAACTTCTACTGCGCGCATATTACCGCCTGCCTCGCCGGCGTCCAGCTGCTCATGAGCAGGGAACGGCGGCGCAGCCGGCAGATCGTCTGGATCGGCGTTATGATGGTTCTTGTCTACTGCGGGCTGCTCTCAGCTTCGAAATCCTTCGTGGTCGTCTTGGCCTGCCTGTTTTTTGTCTGGGTTCCGGTCCTGCTCACCGGAGGTCATGTGAAAAGAGGCATCGCTATCCTTGCAGGTGTTGCGTGCGCGGCTGTGGTCATGCTTTTGTCCGCAGCGGTTCAAGACCTGCTGCGCATGGTGATGTCCCGCTTTTCGAATGCGGCCAACGTTTCGGATCTGACGACACACCGGTCGGAAATATGGCGGATGTATCTGCATGACATTAGCCACGATCCCGTGCTGATGCTGCTCGGCTCCGGCTTTACGAGCGTCACGCTCGGAACAAAGGCCTCGCACAATACCATCATTCAGAGCGTGTTCCAGTTTGGCCTGATCGGGCTTCCGGTGCTGTGTGCGTGGCTGGCAATGACGCTCAAGCGGGCAGGCGGCAGGAGCGGTTGCCGGAGAAATGCCTTTTTGCTCATGTGTGTCGGCGTTGTACTGCCGTGGATGGCGCTGGACATTTTGTTTTTCGATGAGTTTTTCCTGTTGCCTGTCTATGCAGTGATCGGCGCCGGTTATGCGGCGTCGGGTAATGAACAGAGTGACGGAAATGTCGTGTGCGCTGTGGAAAGGACGAGGTGAACGTATGCAGATCATTTATGAGCTGTCCTGGCTATGGACGCTGCTGGGCATCGCGCTCGCGGCAGCAGCGGTCTGCGTGGCCGCCGCCGCGCTGATCGCGCGGGCATCGCAGAAACGCTTGGGGAAGAAAACAGCCGTGCTGATCGGCGTCGCGGCATTCGCGCTCGCCGTTGTGGTCGTCATTCTGCTTGCCCGCACGGCGATGCCGCTTTGAACGAAGGGGAGACATACCATGCCGCTGCAGATTGTCAGAAACGACATTACACATATGCAGGTCGATGCCATCGTCAACGCCGCGAACGTCTCGCTCTCAGACGGCGGAGGTGGGGTGGACGGCTGCATCCACCGCGCCGCCGGTCCGGAGCTGCTGGCAGAGTGCAAAGCGCTCGGCGGCTGCGCGACTGGGCACGCGAAGCTCACGAAGGGCTATGCTCTGCCGTGCCGGTATGTTATCCACACGGTCGGCCCGCGCTGGTGCGGCGGCGCGCACGGAGAGCGAGAGCTACTCGCTGCCTGCTACCGGTCGTCGCTTGCGCTCGCACTGGAGCACAGCTGTGCGTCGGTCGCGTTTCCGCTCATCGCCTCCGGTGTTTACGGATTTCCGAAGGATCTGGCGCTCAGGACGGCGATCGATGCCATCGGCGATTTCCTGCTTGCGCACGATATGACCGTCTACCTCGTCATCTTTGACCGCAAGGCGTATCAGATCGGCAGCAAGCTATTTGCGGACATCACGGCATATATTGACGACCGCTATGCCGCGGCGCATTCGGATGAGCGCCGTGCACGCCAGCGCCGCATGGAGGCGTATCCGGTCTGCGATGCATCCGTGTGTATGCAGGCGGACACAGCGCCGGCGCCGCGCGCCGTCGGAGCGCTGCACCCAGGCACGCTCAAAGACGCACTTGAGCAGCTCGATGAGAGCTTTTCCGAGATGCTCCTGCGCAAGATCGACGAGCGCGGCATGACGGACGCGCAGTGCTACAAAAAGGCGAACATCGACCGCAAACTCTTTTCGAAGATTCGCTCGGACAAGGGTTATAAGCCCTCCAAGCCGACGGTCATTGCCTTTGCCATCGCTCTGGAGCTGCCGCTTAATGAGCTGCAGGATATGCTCTGCAAGGCGGGCTTCGCGCTCTCGCATTCGAATAAGTTTGATATCATCGTGGAGTTTTTCGTCGCGCGTGGCAACTACAATGTCTTTGAGATCAACGAGGCGCTGTTTGCGTTTGACCAGAGCCTGATCGGCGCGTGACGCAGCGTGTCCGGAAAATGTCGCCTGCCATGCGACCGGACAAAGCGCATACTGTCGTAAGATATGACTGTAAGGTAAAGCCAAGCAGTCATATTTTTTATACGGAGGTATGCAGCATGAAAAAGAACCTGACGGAGATCGTATTCATCCTCGACCGCAGCGGCTCTATGTCCGGCTTGGAGGCGGACACCGTCGGCGGGTTCAACGCCATGATCGCAAAGCAGAAAAAAGAGTCCGGTGAGGCGCTGATCTCGACGGTGCTCTTCGACGATGAGAGCGTTGTCATCCACGACCGTGTACCGGTGCAGAATATCGCGCCGATGACAGAGCGGGATTACTATGTGCGCGGCTGCACGGCGCTGCTCGATGCCATCGGCGGCGCGATCCACCACATCGGCAACGTCCACAAGTACGCAAGAACCGAGGATGTACCGGAGCACACGCTCTTTGTCATCACGACCGACGGTATGGAAAATGCCAGCCGCTGCTATGACAGCGAACGGGTCAAACTGATGATCGAACGGCAAAAGGCGCGTCACGGCTGGGAGTTTTTGTTCCTCGGCGCGAATATCGACGCCGTCGAGACGGCGGGGCGCTTCGGCATCGGCGCGGATCGCGCGGTCAACTACCACGCCGACCGCGCGGGCACGCAGCTCAACTATGAGGTGCTGAGCGAGGCAGTGTCCGCCGTGCGCTGCAGTGCGCCGCTGGGTGCAGCATGGAAGGAGCGCATCGACGAGGATTTCCGTGCCAGAAAGCACGGCGGGAAACGCTGAGCCCGCTCTGCGGCGCAAAATGCACACAGCCGCCGGATTTTTTTCCGGCGGCTGCACCGCTTCTTTCCGGCACACGCTTGCGCAACGGGTGCAAAGGCGGTATGATAGATGCACCGATATTGAAAAACGGAGGAGAAACTATGAACATTGCTGTCATCACCGGCGCATCTGCCGGCATCGGCCGTGAGCTCGTCTACGCTGTGGACAAGGACGCGGAATATGACGAGATCTGGGTCATTGCCCGCAGAAAAGAGCGGCTTGAGGAGCTGCGCGGCAAGTGCCGCAATCCCATCCGGCCGATCGCGCTCGACCTCTCGGATCTGAGCAGCATCGACGCCTATCAGGCGCTGCTCGAGCAGGAGCGGCCCGAGATCCGCATGCTGGTCAACGCCGCCGGCTGCGGCGTGTTCGGCCCGTTTGCCGAGGCGGACCGCAAGAAGCTCATCTCGAGCGCGCAGCTCAACTCGCTCGCGCTCACGGGCATGTGCCACGCGAGCCTGCCGTATATGCATTCCGGCAGCAATATCATCAACATGGGCTCGAACTCCGCCTGGCAGCCCGTGCCGTTTCAGGCGGTGTACGGCGCGAGCAAGAGCTATGTTCTGAGCCTTTCCCGCGCGCTCGGCCGTGAGCTGCGTCCGCAGGGCATCCATGTCATGTGCGTCTGCCCCGGCTGGATCAAGACAGAGTTCCAGCAGGTCGCGCACCACGATGAGTTCATCCGCTACGTGGATAAGTGGTATGGCCCCGATGAGGTGGCGGCGCAGGCCATGAAGGATCTCAAGAAGAAAAAGAGCGTCTCCATTCTCGGCCATCCCGTGCGCCGTCAGGTGCGCCTGGTCAAGTTCCTGCCGGTGGACACCGTCATGGACATCTGGTGCAAGCAGCAGGGCATTGAGTGAGTCGTTACACATTTGAAGCCAAAATATGCGAGGATTTGCGGCGTGAAAATATGCAAAACTGTAGCAATTTGCTTTCTACTTAGCTTATTCGTCTTACTCGGTGCTTGCTCCTCTTCGCAAGATGTTGGTGCAGATCCAGAAAGAACAGAGCAACCAACAGAAGTAACGGTTGTACCCGTTGTTACAGAAACTCCGAACGTTAACGAGCGTCCGGCCGAGACTCCGGGAATAGAGCATGTTAATCTGTTGAGCGCTGATGAACAACGGTATGCCGGTGTTTTAGATTTGTACTATCAGGCGTTACGTGAGCATCAAGCAGCGGCTACACACTGGGATTCGAGTAATTACATACTGAATCTTGGTTTGGCGGAGAGCATTGTTAACCCATATTGGTCTTGGGAAAACGCGGAAGATGTTCTGGCGCGGATTGGATATGCCTTTTGGGATTTGAATCAAGACGGAGCAAATGAGCTCATGTTGGGCTGGATTGGCGGTTCGTTTTGCCCAATGGAAGATGGCTATGTATTTGCTGTTTATACACTCTCTGGCAGTAGCCCCATCCTGAGTTTTCAGGGGCAGGAACGTGACCGGTTTGTTATAGGCGGTGACGGCTATGTATATCGTTCTGGTTCTAGTGGGGCTGCATATGCAAATTATGAAAAGTGCCAGTTCAATACACAGTGGCAATACTGTTTGAAGCCCATGGAATTGCTTTACTCGCAAATGGACGAGAACAATAACTACTGGTGGGAATATGTCGTGGGTGCTGACTGTATTGCAAAAACAAAGCGCTACGAAAAACATGAAGAGTATATGATCGATTCAGATTATGCTATCCGAACAGGAGAAGAGTGGATATCGCATGGTGTCTGCTTCAAGCCGACTAGTTTCAAAGAGTATGCTGCAAAACGCTTCTGATTTTCATTTTCTGTATTAACCCCCAGCCTGTCTGCATACACTCCTGTTATCGGGGGTGATGTGCATGAAACGCTGGAAGGTCTATGGCTGCGCGGCGGTGTTTCTGCTGCTGACGGCGGTGAAGATGATCGCACCGGCGGCTGCTGCGGATGCGCGCGCGGTGCTCGTTCCGGCCATCGGTGCGGACGATGATTACCGCGCCGTATTCGCCGAGATCCGCAGTGCGTTTTCGACCGCACAGGTGGGGGAGCAGGATGTGCGGCTGCAGCCGTATCTGCCGGACGTGGATATGTCCGCATGGGCGACACCTGCGCCCGAGCCCACACCGGAACCGACCCCGCAGCCGACTCCTGAGCCGACTCCTGAGCCGACGCCGGAACCGACGCAGAGCCCGGAGCTGCAGGCCGCCTTCGCTGCGCGCGAGGCGTTTCTCGACGCGCAGGCGGTCTATTCCGGCTATGCCGTCCCGGCGAACGTCAGCTACGCGGTCAGCGAGCTGCCGTTTGCACACGGCTCGCCGGTCGTGGGCTACACCTCGTCCGGCTTCGGCTACCGGCTGCACCCGCTGGAAAACAAGGTCAAATTTCACTACGGCACAGACTTCGCGGCCAATTCCGGCACGACGGTCTGTGCCTTTGCTGACGGCACGGTGCTCGCCGCCGGGCAGAGCGAGGGGTACGGCAACTATGTCAAGCTCGGTCATGCGGGCGGCTATGCAACGCTCTACGGTCACTGCAGCAAGCTGCTCGTGCGCGCCGGTGAGACGGTGACGCTCGGTCAGCCGATCGCGCTCGTCGGTGCGACCGGCAAGGCGACCGGACCGCACCTGCACTTCGAGCTCATGCACGACGGGTATTATTATAACCCGGAGTTTTACCTTGCCGCATGAAACGCCGCCGCTTTTCACTCGAGGTGCGCCCGGGGGCAGCCATGCTGTTCTCCGGGCTGTATTTTTTGCTGCCGCTGCGCTGGTGTGCGCGTCTGGCGCTGACCGTGACGGCGCACGAGCTCGGGCACGTCGCGGCGCTGATCTTGTGCGGCGCGCAGGTCTGCGGTCTGCGCATGGAAGGCTGCGGTCTTGTACTGCGGTGCACGCCGCCGGAGGGCGCGCTGCGCACGGTCACGGCGGCGCTGGCAGGCCCGGCCGCCGGTGCAGGGCTGTTTTGCATTCTGCGCGGGCTTGGCTATACTGCGTGTGCGGAGCTGAGTCTGCTCTTTTCGTGCGTGAATCTGCTGCCGGTGCTGCCGCTTGACGGCGGGCGCGCGCTGTATGCCGCACTCGCGGCACTGGCGGGGGAGCGTGCGGCGGAGCGGACGCTCGACGTGCTCGGTCTGGTGCTGCCGGTCGCGCTCATGGTGCTTGGTCTGGCGCTGTTTGCGCGCGGATTCGGACTCGCACTGGGGGTGTTCGGCGCGTGGCTGGCACTTTTGCAGCCGGGAATGACTTGCCAAGGCGCACAACATGATGTAAAATACTCCTACTATCAAATGTAGGAGTGTAGTATGGATCAGCGATTGGAACGCATCCTGCCGCGCGTGCAGAAGCCCGCGCGCTATACCGGCGGCGAATACCGCCAGATCATCAAGGACAAGGCAGAGGTGGACCTGCGCCTCGCTTTTTGCTTCCCGGATATTTATGAGATCGGTATGTCGAACATCGGCATGCGCATCCTCTATGCCACAATGAATCAGATGCCCGGCGTCTGGTGCGAGCGCGTGTTTGCACCGTGGGGCGATATGGAGCAGGAGATGCGCAAGGCCGGCATCCCGCTCTACGCACTTGAGAGCGGCGACCCCGTGAGCGATTTTGACGTCGTGGCGTTTTCCCTCGGCTATGAGATGGCGTATCCCGCCGTACTCAATATGCTCGACCTCGCCGGCATCCCGCTGCGCAGTGCCGACCGTCCGGAGCTGACGCCGCTGGTCATGGCGGGCGGCACGGCGTGCAGCAACCCCGAGCCGATGGCACCGTTTTTCGATCTCATGATCATCGGTGAGGGCGAGGAGGTCAATAACGAGGTGCTCGAGCTGTTCCGGCAGGCGCGGAAGTCCGGCTGGAGCAAGACGCAGTTTCTCGAGGCAGCAGCCAAGATCCAGGGCGTGCTCGTCCCGTCGTTTTACGTCCCGCACTGGAATCCGGACGGCACGCTGCACGACCTGACCCCGACGCACGGCGCACCCGCGCGCGTGACCAAGCGCATCATTCAGGATCTTGACGCCTGCTATTATCCGACCGATCCCATCGTCCCGAGCACGGAGATCGTGCACGACCGCGTGAATGTGGAGCTCTTTCGCGGCTGTATCCGCGGCTGCCGTTTCTGTCAGGCGGGGTATGTCTATCGCCCGGTGCGCCCGCGCAAACCGGAGACGATCATCCGCCAGGGCATCGAATCGCTCAAAAACACCGGCTATCAGGAGGCGACACTGCTGTCGCTCTCGAGCAGCGACTACCGCCCGCTCGACGAGGTGTGCGACGGGCTGCTGGAATACTGTGAGCCGCGCAGCATGAGTCTCGCGCTGCCGTCGCTGCGCGCGGACAACTTCTCCATGGACATCATGAGCCGCCTGCAGAAGGTACGCAAGGGCGGCCTGACCTTCGCGCCCGAGGCCGGCACGCAGCGCCTGCGCGATGCGATCAACAAAAACGTGCGCGAGGAAGATCTGCTCCATTCCTGCCGTGTCGCCTTCGAGGGCGGCTGGAACGGCATCAAGCTCTACTTCATGCTCGGTCTGCCGACGGAGACGGATGAGGACGTGCTCGGCATCGCGGAGCTGGCCAATCAGGTGCTGCACACGTGGCGTATGTACGCGACGAACAAGGCGCGCGGCGTGCGCATCACGGTCAGCACGTCCTGCTTCGTGCCGAAGCCGCACAGCCCCTTCCAGTGGGAGCAGCAGGTGACGATGGACGAGTACAAACGCAAGGTCAACCTCCTGCGTGAAAACATCAAGGCCAAGAACGTGACCTACAACTGGCACGATCCGGATACGAGCTTTGTCGAGGCCGTGCTCTCACGCGGTGACCGGCGCATTGCCGACGTGATCGAGGAGGTCTGGCGCCGCGGCGGAAAGCTCGAGGCATGGGGCGATTACTTCTCGTTCGAGCGCTGGATGTCCGCCATGGATGCCTGCGGCGTCGATCCGATGCGCTACGCCTGCCGCGAGCGCGGCAAGGATGAGTTTCTGCCGTGGGACATCGTGGATATGGGCGTGCGCCGCGCACACCTGTGGCACGAGCGTGAACAGGCGTATAAGGCCGAGCTCTCACCCGACTGCCGCAAGCAGTGCACCGGTTGCGGTGCGCTCTCACTCATGACGGAAGGGGGCAAGTGCGATGCCTGAAAAACTCAGACTGAGGTTTGAAAAGACCGGCCGCGCGATCTATATCTCGCACCTTGACCTCATGCGCACGATGCAGCGCGTGTTTCTGCGCGCCGACTGCCCGCTGAAGTATTCCGAGGGCTTTAACCCGCACGCACTCATTTCCATCCTGCTGCCGCTGTCCGTCGGCGTAGGGAGCGTGTGCGAGCTGATGGATTTTCAGCTGCGTGAGGACGTGGATCTCGCCGCGCTTCCCGAGCGGCTCACGGCGGTCATGCCCGAGGGCATCCGCGCGCTCGAGGCATATCCGGCCGGACGCAAGGTGCGCGAGCTCAAGTGGCTGCGCGTGACCGGCCGCTATGAATACGACAACGCCGATCCTGTGGACATGGCGGAAAAGCTCTGCGTGTTTTACGCACAGGATGCCATCGTCATCACCCGCAAGACCAAGCGCGGGGAGGGGCAGATGGACATCGTGCCCGCGATCGCGGAGCTGCACATCCGCCCGGAGGAGACATGCGTGACGGTCGAGGCCGTCGTCTCCGCGCAGGAGCCGACGCTCAATCCCGACCACCTCGTCGCGGCGCTGCATCAGCTGGCGCCGGAGCTGGCGCCGGATTTTGCAGCCTTTACCCGGCAGGAGGTTTATACGGAAGATATGCAAATTTTCCGCTGAAAACACTTGCAATCGCAGAAAAGATGTGCTATCATCTTATGGCTTGTGCGAAACAGTGTTTCGCAAGATAACGACGGTCCGCTGCCGAGACCGGCTCTGTCCACCGGTATGAACGTCTGATAAAGGAAGGATTTCATTATGGATCTCATCAAAACTCTGACCGCGCAGTACATGAAACCCGAGCTGCCGGCCATGCGCGTCGGCGACACCGTGCGTGTCACTGTCCGCGTCAACGAGGGCAACCGTGAGCGTACGCAGGCCTTCGAGGGCACCATCATCGCCAAGAAGCACGGCGGCATCAACGAGACGATCACCGTCCGCCGCATCTCCTACGGTGTCGGCTGCGAGAAGGTTTTCCCGGTGCACTCTCCCACGATCGTGTCCGTCGATACCGTTCGCCGCGGCAAAGTCCGCAGAGCCAAGCTGTACTACCTGCGCGACCGCGTGGGCAAGAGAGCCAAGGTCAAAGAGCTTATCTAAGTGGATACTGCAAAAAAAGAGGCTTCGGCCTCTTTTTTGCATTTTCAGGGTGTTTTTACGATCCGGCCGGAAAAGAATTCACACAATTTTAGTTGCCGAAAACGGGTCTGAGCGTGTATAATGTAATTTACGAATTTTTGACACCGAGGTATTGAGAAATGGACAGCAAAAATCCGAACGGCGCCAATACCCGCGCCGAAGTGTATGACTGGATCCAGTGCATCATCTTTGCGCTGGTTTTCTGCGTGCTGCTGTTTGTGTTTGGTGCGCGCATGGTCAACGTTGTCGGTCACTCCATGGTGCCGACGCTTGAGCAAAACGACAAGGTCATCATCTCCAACCTGTTTTATCATCCCAAGCAGGGGGACATCGTTGTGCTGCGCAAGCAGACACTCATGGAAGAGCCCATCGTCAAGCGCATCATTGCGACCGAGGGACAGACCGTGGACATCGACTTTGACGACGGTGTCGTCTATGTGGACGGCAAGGCGCTCGACGAGCCGTATGTGAACGCGCCCGTGCACGACCGTGAAAACTTTGAGGGCAAGATCACAGTGCCGAAAGGCAGTGTGTTCGTCATGGGCGACAACCGCAATGCTTCCACTGACAGCCGCGACGCGCGCCTCGGCTGCGTGGATACGCGCTATATCATGGGCAGGGTGTATTTTACGCTCTTCCCGGTCAAGAATATCGGAGTTGTGAAATAATATGGCGCAGGATTTTGAAAAACTGAATATCCAGTGGTTTCCGGGACACATGACCAAGGCGCAGCGCATGATCGAGGAGCACATGAAGCAGGTCGACGCCGTGTGCGAAATTCTCGATGCGCGCATCCCGATGGCGAGCCGCAACCCGGACATCGACCGTCTCGCGGGCGATAAGCCCCGCATCGTCGTGCTCAACCGCACCGACCTCGCCGACCCGAAGGCGACGGCGCGGTGGCGCGCCGCTTTTCAGCGGCAGGGCATGACCGTGCTCGAGACCGACAGCCGCAGCGGCAAGGGCGTCAACGGCTTTTCCGGCGCGGTGCGCACGGCACTGCACGATAAGATCGAGGCGTATGCCGCCAAGGGGCAGGTCGGGCGCGCGATGCGCGTCATGGTGCTCGGCATCCCGAATGTGGGCAAATCCACGTTTATCAATAAGGTGGCGCGGCGCAAGGCAGCAGCCGCCGGCGACCGGCCGGGCGTCACGCGCGGCAAGCAGTGGATCACGGTCGATCAGGGACTGGAGCTGCTGGACACGCCGGGGATCCTCTGGCCGCGCTTTGACAGTCAGGAGGTCGGCGAGCTGCTGGCCATTACCGGTGCGATCAAGGCCGAGGTGCTTGACCGCGAGACGCTGGCGGCAAACTTCATGCTCCGGCTCGCGCGGTATTATCCCGATGCCGTGGAGCAGCGCTATAAGTTCCGCCCGGACCCTGCGTGCAACGGCTTTGAGCTGCTGGAGCAGGCGGCGAAAAAGCGCGGCTTTCTCATCTCCGGCGGGGAGTATGACCTTGAGCGCATGGCGGGCGTTCTGCTCGATGAATACCGCGGCGGCAAGCTCGGCCGCATCACACTCGAGATGCCGGAGGCGGAAGCATGACGCAGGTCGATTTGTGGACACTGGAGGCAGAGCTCTGCACGCCCGATACACAGCCGCTGTGCGGCGTGGACGAGGCCGGGCGCGGCCCGCTGGCCGGGCCTGTGTGCGCGGCGGCGGTGATGCTGCCGCCGGGACTGGTGATCCCGGGGCTGAACGACTCCAAAAAGCTCTCGGAGAAAAAGCGTGAGGCGCTCTATGACACCATCCGCGCGCAGGCGCTCAGCTACGGCATCGCGTTTTCGACCGTGGAGGAGATCGAGGAATACAACATCCTCGGTGCGACGTTTCTGGCCATGAACCGCGCCATCGCGCAGCTGACACCGCAGCCGGGGCTTGCACTCATCGACGGCAACCGCAGCACCGGCATCACCGTGCCGAGCCGCTGTATCGTCGGCGGTGACGGCAAATGCGCCGACATTGCGGCAGCCTCCGTGCTCGCCAAGGTCACGCGTGACCGCTATATGCGCGACATGGCGCAGACCTATCCGCAGTACGGCTTTGAAAAGCACAAGGGCTACGGAACGGCGGCGCACTATGCGGCCATCCGGGAATATGGGGCGTGTCCCATCCACCGGCCGTCGTTCCTGAAGAAGATGCACTGATATGGCCGGTGCAGTCAGGGGAACGCGCGGCGCGTGGGGTGAGGATTACGCGGCGGTCTACCTGCGCCGGCATGGGTATCGCATCCTCACGCGCAACTATAGCTGCCGCTTCGGCGAGATCGATATCATCGCCTCCGACCAGCACTATGTCGTGTTCGTGGAGGTGAAGCTGCGCGCGTCCGACCGGTTCGTGCGCGCAGGCGCGTACGTGACACCGGCAAAGCAGGCGCGCATCCGCACGGCGGCGTCGCTCTGGCTGGCGGAGCACGAGACGGAGCTGCAGCCGCGCTTTGACGTGATCGAGATCTACGGCGATGCGGACACCCCGCGCCGCCAGCGCAGGATCAACCAGATAGAAAATGCATTTGAATAATGAGGGATCGGATATGAACTATTTCAGCACAAGAGACCATCAGCACATTGTTTCTGGCGCGCAGGCGATCGCCTGCGGCCTCGCGCCCGACGGCGGCCTGTTCGTGCCGGAGACGCTGCCGGAGGTGTCTGCGCAGCAGCTTCAGGCGCTGTGCGGCATGACGTATCAGCAGCGCGCCGTCGAGATCATGCGCCCGTTTCTGAGCGAATTCTCGGACGACGAGCTCTCGCACTTCACCGCCGCAGCCTACGGCAGCCAGTTTGACGATGCGGCCGTTGCGCCGCTGCGCCGGCTCGATGATACCACCGCGTTTCTCGAGCTCTGGCACGGGCCGACCTGCGCATTTAAGGACATGGCGCTGCAGATCCTGCCGTACCTGCTCACGGCGAGCCTGAAAAAGTGCGGCGAGCAGCGGCAGGTGTGCATCCTCGTCGCCACCTCGGGCGATACCGGCAAGGCCGCCCTGCAGGGCTTCGCCGATGTGCCGGGCACGAAGATCCTCGTGTTTTATCCCTACAGCGGCGTGTCGGAGATCCAGCGCCTGCAGATGGTCACGCAGACCGGCGGCAATGTCGCGGTCAGCGCGGTACGCGGCAACTTTGACGACGCGCAGACCGGCGTCAAGCAGATCTTCGGCGACAAGGCGTTTGCCGATGCGCTCTCGCAGCGCGGCTGGTTTTTGTCCTCCGCCAACTCCATCAACTGGGGCCGTCTGCTGCCGCAGATCGTCTATTATTTTTCGGCATACTGCGATGCCGTCAACGGCGGCATGATCGCGATGGGCGACAAGCTCAACTTCGTCGTGCCGACCGGCAACTTCGGCGACATCCTCGCCGGCTGGTACGCAAAGCGGATGGGTCTGCCGGTGGGCAAGCTCGTCTGCGCGTCCAACGCAAACAACGTGCTCACGGATTTCATCCATACCGGCACGTATGACAAAAACCGTCCGTTTCACACCACGGCCTCCCCGTCGATGGACATTCTCGTGTCGAGCAACCTCGAGCGGCTGCTCTATTCGCTCTGCGGCAGCGACACGGAGGTCGCGGGCTATATGCAGCAGCTGCGTGAGCAGGGACGGTATACCGTTTCCGACGCACTGCTCGCCAAGATCCGTGAGACATTTGTCGGCGGCTGCTGCAACGACATCCAGACGCGCGAGAAGATCGGCCGCGCGTGGCGCGACCATCGCTATCTGATCGACACGCACACGGCCGTCGCCTACCACGTGCTCGATGAATACCGCCGCGAGACCGGCGACGCCGCCCCGACGGTCGTCGTGTCTACGGCGAGCCCCTTCAAGTTCTGCGATCAGGTGTTGCGCGGCATTGGCGGCACGGCCGACGCCTTCGGTCCGGAGCTGATCCGCCGCCTGACCTGCGAGACACAGATCGATGCGCCCGCGCCGCTGACTGGCCTGGATGCGCGCCCGGTGCGCTTCGGCGGCTGCGTGGATCGGACGCAGATGCTGCACACGGTGGACGAATTCCTGAAATAACGAAAGAATATGTAACGGACGGGAGACCCGTCCGCCGGGTCAGAACGCCGCGCTGCCTTTCTTGGTAAAGGTGCTGCAAAACGTCTCATCCTTGCAGGAACAGGTGCCCTGCGTGTTTTTGACCTGAATGTGGTTCGCGTGGCAGCGCTTGCCGTCGGCATTGTAGGCGCAGTTGCTCACATCGCACGCGACATTGTGCTCACAGCAGTCTTTGGTATGGTCGCTCATGATCGTGCCTCCAGATCAGATTCCGGCTTTGCCGGTCAGATCTATTGTGTGCGGCGGGGCGCGAAATATACGGAGGAACGCAAATGGCATTGTATGCGATCGGCGACCTGCATCTGTCATTGGGTGCTGACAAGCCCATGGACGTGTTTGGCGGGCCGTGGGAAAACTATGTGGAAAAGATCCGGCTCGGCTTCTCGGCGCTGCATGACGACGATGTCTGCGTGCTCTGCGGCGATCTTGCGTGGGGCATGACGATGGAGCAGGCGCTGCCGGACTTTCAGTTTATCGAGGCGCTGCCCGGGAAAAAGATCCTGCTCAAGGGCAACCACGACTTCTGGTGGAGCACGGCGAAAAAAGCTTACGATTTTTTCGAGGCGCATGACATGCACACCATGGATATTCTGAACAATAACTGCTATTTTTATGGTGACTATGCCATCTGCGGCACGCGCGGCTGGTTTTACGAGGAGGCCAAGGGTGAGGCGCATGACCGCAAGATCATGCTGCGTGAGGTCGGCCGGCTCGAGGCGTCGCTCAAGGCGGCGGGGGACAAGACCAAGCTTGTCTTTCTGCACTACCCGCCGAAGTATCTGGGCTATGAGTGCCCGGAGATCTTGGCACTGCTCGATGCCTACCATGTGCCGCTGTGCTGTTACGGGCATATCCATAGCCGCGGCTGCCGCAGCGCCTTTCAGGGAATGTATCACGAGACGGAGTTTCGGCTGCTGTCGGCGGACTACATTTCCTTTTGTCCGCGCAGGATTCTCCCGTGAAACAGGTGTTGATTTTGAGATGCGAATCTGTTATAGTATTTAGGCATGTTCTTTCATACCAATTTTTATGTACACAAGATACCCGGCGATAAATGATTTGAGGAGGAAATCCAATGAACATCCAGAACATCGAAAAGAAAGAAAAGAATATGGCGACCTTTGAGGTGAAGGTCCCGGCCGACGTGTTTGATAACGCGGTCAACGAAGTATATAAAAAGAACAAGAGCCAGCTCTATGTGGCCGGCTTCCGCAAGGGCAAGGCGCCGCGTGCCGTCATCGAGGGCATGTACGGCAAGGACGTGTTCTATCCCGAAGCCATCGAGACGCTGGCGCAGGAGGCTTTTGAGGCCGGCCGTGCCGAGTGCGGCTTTGAGTGCGTCGGCGCGCCCAGCCTGCTCGATCAGCAGATCAACGACGACAAGGAGCTCATCTACACCTTTGAAGTCGCCGTCTATCCCGAGGTCGTTCTCGGCCAGTACAAGGGCCTTGAAGTCCCCCAGAATCATGAGACGTTCGACGAGAGCAAGGTCGACGAGGAGATGTTGAATGTCCAGAAGCGCAACGCCCGTCTGATCGACGTTGAGCGCGAGGCGAAGCTGGGCGACCACACCACGATCGATTTTGCCGGCTTCATCGACGGTGAGCAGTTCGACGGCGGCACGGCTGAGAACTATGACATCGAGCTTGGCTCGAACACGTTTGTGCCCGGCTTTGAGGAGCAGATCGTCGGCATGAAGGCCGGTGACGAGCGCGACGTCGTCGTCACCTTCCCCGAGAACTATGTTGCGGAGCTGGCCGGCAAGGAGGCCACCTTCAAGGTCACCGTCAAGAGCGTCAAGGAGCCTGAGCTTCCGGAGCTGGACGACGAGCTGGCGAAGGACATCTCCGACTACGAGACCATCGCCGAGTACCGCGACCATGTCCGTGAGGATCTGGAAAAGCAGTTCAACGAGGAGCAGGAGTCCGATTATGCGACCCGCCTCATGAAGGCTGCCGTTGACAACATGACCGTTGAGATCCCTGAGCCCATGGTTCTGGCCAAGCTCGATGAGCAGCTGCGCAACTACATCTCCACCATGGGTGTCAGCCCCGAGCTCACCCGTGAGCAGGTGCTTGCCTCCATGGGTCTCGACGAGAAGACCTTCCAGGAGATCATGCGCCCGCAGGCCATGTTTGAGATCAGCACCGATCTGCTGCTCGATGCGATCGTCAAGGCAGAGAACATCGAGCTCGGCGAGGGCGAGCTCGACGAGATGTACCAGAAGATGGCCGACGAGTACAAGATGGAAGTCGACCAGATCAAGCAGTACGTTGACGAGAAGATCATCGTTCTGGATATGAAGCGCCGCAAGGCCGCTCAGCTCATCCGCGACACCGCGGTGGACAAGGAGCCCGAGGCGAAGGAAGAGGCAGCCGAGTAATTCCCAGAGAGCTGTTTGGATTCCGGGCAGAACGGTTATGCTCTCTTGGATAAGCGAAACACCGAAAGGAGCGTACCATGAGTTTAGTACCGTACGTTGTCGAGCAGACCTCCCGCGGGGAGCGCTCGTACGACATTTTTTCCCGCCTGCTCAATGACCGCATCATCATGCTGTCCGAGGAGGTCAATGACACCACCGCCAGCCTGATCGTGGCGCAGCTGCTGTATCTGGAGGCGCAGGATCCCGATAAGGACATCCAGTTTTATATCAACAGCCCCGGCGGCAGTGTGACTGCGGGTCTCGCCATCTACGACACCATGCAGTACATCAAGGCGGATGTTTCCACCATCTGTGTCGGCCTGGCTGCGTCGATGGGCGCGTTTCTGCTCTCGTCCGGCGCGAAGGGCAAGCGCCTGGCGCTGCCGAACTCGGAGATCATGATCCATCAGCCATCCGGCGGCAGTCAGGGGCAGTGCACGGACATTCAGATCCAGGCACGGCAGATCCTGCGCATCAAGGATCGCCTCAATCACATCCTCGCGGACAACACCGGCAAGCCGGTCGAGACCATCGCCGAGGACTGCGAGCGCGATAACTTCATGACCGCAGAGGAAGCACAGGCCTACGGTCTGGTGGATAAGGTCATCTATAAGCGATAATCTGTCAGGGGAGGGAACCGCCGTTCCCTCCCTGTTTCAAATGTAGAAAATGTGAGGTTTTTATGGCCAGAAATGACGAAAAGAAGAGCGTGCGCTGCTCTTTTTGCGGGAAACCGCAGTCGCTGGTAAACCGGCTTGTTGCCGGTAACGGCGTCTATATCTGCGATGAGTGCGTGCGCCTTTGCATGAGCATCATCGACGAGGGCTACGAGCCTGAGAGCGTCTCTACGGCACAGGTCACGCTCCGGCGCGACCAGCTGCCGAAGCCGGCTGAGATGCGCGCGACGCTCGACGACTATATCATCGGCCAGGACCGTGCCAAGGTGGTGCTGTCCGTGGCGGTGTATAACCACTATAAGCGCATCCTGCGCGGCGATCAGGACAGTGACGTCGAGCTGCAAAAGAGCAACGTTCTGCTCATCGGACCGACCGGCAGCGGTAAGACGCTCTTCGCCCAGACGCTGGCCAAGATGCTCGACGTGCCGTTTGCCATTGCGGATGCGACCACGCTCACCGAGGCCGGCTATGTCGGTGAGGATGTGGAGAACATCCTGCTCAAGCTGCTGCAGGCGGCGGACTTTGACGTCGAGCGTGCGCAGCGCGGCATTATTTATATCGACGAGATCGATAAGATCGCACGCAAGAGCGAGAACACGTCCATCACGCGCGACGTCTCCGGCGAGGGCGTGCAGCAGGCACTGCTCAAGCTGCTCGAGGGCACGGTCGCAAACGTCCCGCCGCAGGGCGGACGCAAGCACCCGCAGCAGGAGTTTATTCAGGTCGATACGACGAACATCCTCTTCATCTGCGGCGGCGCGTTTGACGGCGTGGATAAGATCATCGAGCGCCGCATGGACAAAAAGTCCATGGGCTTCGGCGCCGAGATCCAGAGCGCCAAGGAGCGCAACCTGACCGAGATCATGAAGAATGTGCAGCAGCATGATCTGCTGAAGTTCGGCATCATCCCGGAATTGATCGGCCGTATGCCGGTCATCACGGCGCTGGCGAGCCTCAGCCGTGAGGATATGGTGCGCATTCTCAAAGAGCCCAAAAACGCCCTGACCAAGCAGTATCAGGCGCTGATGCAGTTTGACGACGTCGAGCTGGAATTTGAGGATGAGGCGCTGGGCAAAATTGCGGATAAGGCGATCGCGATGGAGATCGGCGCGCGCGGCCTGCGCAGCGTCATGGAGGGCGTCATGACGGATCTGATGTATTCCGTGCCGTCCGACCCGACGATCAGCAAGATCACCATCACCGCAGCGTGCGTGGACGGCACCGAGCCGCCGCGCATCGAGCATCGGGAGCAGTGAGCCGGCGCTGACTGCACCCTTGTACCCCTGAGCGAAAGAGGAATCTGAATGGATAACACAAATTCTATGGATCATGTGGAATTTACCGACCGGCGCAGCCTGCCGATGATGGCACTGCGCGGCCTGACCGTGTTCCCGGGCATGATGCTGACCTTTGAGGTCGAGCGCAGCATGTCCATCGCGGCGCTGAACATGGCCATGAGTGACGATCAGATCATCTATCTGGTGCCGCAGATCGACATTGCGACGGATATCCCCACCCCGGAGGACGTCTACGGCGTGGGCACGGTCTGCCGCATCAAGCAGATGATGAAGCAGCCCGGCAGCAAGACCGTCCGCGTCATGGCCGAGGGCATCGAGCGCGGCCGGACGCTTGCCGTGCGCACCGATATGCCCTGTTTTGTGGCGGAGGTCGAACCGATGCCGGACGTCGCCGAGCGCAAGACCGCGCGGATCGAGGCACTCATCCGTCATTGCTGCAACCTGTTTGATGCCTATGTGACCGTGTCCGGCAACATGGCGCCGGAGTCGGTCATCACGGTGCTTGGCAGCACGAACGCCGGCTTTGTATCCAACTTCATCGCGCAGCACGTATTTCTGCGTCCCGAGCAGAAGCAGGAGCTGCTTGAGCAGACGCGGCCGAGCCGCAGGCTTACGCTGCTGTCGAAAATGCTGCTGCATGAGACGAGTGTGCTCGGCCTGCAGCATCAGCTTGAGGAGGCGGCGCAGGATCGTCTCAACCAGACGCAGCAGGAGTATCTGCTGCGCGAACAGATGAAGATCATTCAGGCAGAGCTCGGCGAGGCGGACGACCCCGACTCCGAGAGCACCGCCTATCGGGAGAAGATCCAGGCGCTGCACCTGCCGGAGGAATCCGAGCAGCGCCTGCTCAAGGAAGTCGACCGACTCAAAAAACAGCCGTTCGGCTCGTCGGAGGCGTCCGTCATCCGCAACTATCTGGATGTCTGCCTCGAGCTGCCGTGGAACACCCGCACCGAGGAACGGCTCGATGTGCGCGCTGCGCGCAAGGTGCTCGATGATGAGCATTTTGGTCTCGAAAAGGTCAAGGACCGCATCACGGAATATCTGGCCGTGCGCCAGCTCGCGCCCGATGTCAAGGGCGGCGTGCTGTGTCTGGTCGGCCCTCCGGGCACGGGCAAGACGAGCATCGCCATGAGCATTGCCCATGCCACGAACCGCAAGCTCTCGCGCATCTCCCTCGGCGGCGTGCACGACGAGGCGGAGATCCGCGGCCACCGCAAGACGTACGTCGGTGCGATGCCCGGCCGCATCATTAACGGTCTGACCATCGCCGGCAGCATGAACCCCGTCATGGTGCTCGATGAGATCGACAAGCTCGGCAGCGACTACCGCGGCGACCCGTCCTCGGCGCTGCTCGAGGTGCTCGACGCGGAGCAGAACGATCACTTCCGGGATAACTTCATGGAGATCCCGGTCGACCTGTCGGACGTGTTTTTCGTTCTCACGGCAAACACGCTCGACACCATCCCGCGCCCGCTGCTCGACCGCATGGAGGTCATTGAGCTCTCGAGCTATACCGATGAGGAAAAGCTGCAGATCGCAAAGCAGCATCTGCTGCCCAAGCAGCGCAAAAAGCACGGTCTCAAGCAGGCGCAGCTGCGCGTGAGCGACGATGCCATCCGTGAGATCGTCACGCTCTATACGCGCGAGTCCGGCGTGCGTGTGCTTGAACGCAACCTTGCCGCCGTCTGCCGCAAGACCGCCAAGCGCATCGCGCTCGGTGAGTGCAAGAGCGTGCAGCTGCGCGCCGGCAGCGTGGCCAATTATCTCGGCCCCGCGCGCTACGAGCCGGAGCGTGTCTATGCGCAGGATGAGGTCGGCCTTGTGCGCGGCCTTGCGTGGACGTCCGTCGGCGGGGAAGTACTCGATGTCGAAGTCGCCGTGCTCGACGGCACGGGCAAGCTCGAGCTGACCGGCAACCTCGGCAACGTCATGAAGGAGTCGGCGCAGGCCGCCGTCACCTATATCCGCAGCCGTGCACAGCTGCTCGGCATCGACCCGGAGTTTTATAAGAACAAGGATATCCACATCCACTTCCCGGAGGGTGCCGTGCCGAAGGACGGTCCGTCAGCCGGCATCACGATCTGCATCGCGGTCATCTCCGCGCTCACGAACACGCCCGTGCGCCGCGACCTCGCCATGACGGGCGAGATCACGCTGCGCGGCCGTATCCTGCCGATCGGCGGCCTGAAGGAAAAGACGATGGCTGCCATGCGCATCGGCATCACGACGGTCATCATCCCGCGTGAGAACGAAAAGGATCTGGAGGAGATCGACCCGACCGTGCGCAGCGCGCTCAAGTTCGTCACGACCGACCACGTGGATAAGATCCTCGATGTTGCGTTCGGCCGCCGGTTTGCCGCGGCCGTCAAGGCGGCGCATTCCGACGCGCACGCCGATACCGCGAACGTCAACCTGCGCCAGTGAGGTGAGCATATGCCGACCCTGAACCTGAATAAGGCGGAGTTTCTCAAGTCCGCCGTCAGCCCGTCCGGCTTTCTGACGGCTGACCTGCCGTGCATCGTCTTTGCCGGCAAGTCGAACGTCGGCAAGTCCTCGGTCATCAACCGGCTGCTCAACCGCAAAAATTTTGCCCGCGTCGGCTCGCAGCCCGGTAAGACCGTCCATGTCAATTACTTCTGCATCGACCGACGTGCGTACTTTGTCGACCTGCCGGGCTACGGCTATGCCAGCGTTGCCAAAACGGAGCGCGACCGCTGGGGTAAGCTCATGGAGGATTTCTTCGCTGACCCTGCGCGCATCACGCTCGGCATCATGATCGTCGACGCCCGCCACAAACCCACGGCGGATGATGAGACGATGGCCGCGTGGTTTCATTCCACCGGCTGCCCGATGGTCGTCGTGGCCAACAAGTGCGACAAGCTCAAAAAGTCGGAGATTGAGCCGAATCTCGCGCGCATCCGCGCGACGCTTTTGCTGCCGGATGACGCGGTGCTGCTGCCGTTTTCGGCGGAGAAGGGCACCGGGCGCGAGGTGCTGCTCGGGGAGATCCTGCGTGCCGTCGGCTGAATCAGAAACGCTGTGCAGAGCGTGCGATTGCGCGCTCTGCACTTGTTTTTTCGGCGGGGACTTGCTATAATGCAATTTTGTAGGAATGGGAGGTGCGTGCGTGAACACACTGCAATCGATCTGGCACGGGCTGGACTGGTCATATCTGCTCAATATCGTGCTGTCGGTCGTTCCGGCGCTGCTGTGCATCACGTTTCACGAGGTATCGCACGGCTGGGTCGCGTATCGCCTCGGCGATCCGACGGCGAAGGACGCCGGCCGTCTCACGCTCAACCCGCTCAAACATATCGACATGATGGGTCTGCTGATGATGGTCGTGTTCAAGTTCGGCTGGGCGAAGCCCGTACCGGTGAACATGATGCGCTTTCGCAATCCCAAGCGCGGCATGGCGCTCACGGCGCTGGCCGGGCCGGCATCCAATGTGCTGCTCGCGCTGGTGTTTCTGTTTCTGTACGGCCTGCTGTACCGGGCGCTGTACTCAGTACAGTTTTTGCTGGACATGATCTGGCTGACGGCGTACATCAGTCTGGCGCTGGCCATTTTCAACATCATCCCGGTCTCGCCGCTCGACGGGTCGAAGGTGCTCTTTGCGCTGCTGCCCGACGCGGCCTATGCAAAGCTCATGCGCTATGAACGCTACGGGATGATTCTGCTGCTCGTGCTGGTCGCGACCGGCGTGCTTGGCAAGCCGCTCACCACGGTGACGGATGCCGCGTTTGACAAACTCTTTGTATTTGCGGAGTGGGGCTATGAACTTATCGGCATCTTCGGCTAAGCCGGGCGATCCAACTTATTTTCTCGAGGGCATCATCCATGACAAGAGCGAGATGGCGGATTTTGAAGGTCCGCTGAGCCTGATCCTGCTGCTGCTGTCGAAGAATAAGATCGAGATCCGCGACATCAAGATCTCGGACATCCTCGATCAGTATCTGGAGTACCTCAACGCCATGGAAAAGCTCGATCTCGAGATCGCGAGCGAGTTTGTGCAGATGGCGTCGTATCTGCTCTATATCAAGACGCGCATGCTTCTCACCGAGGAGAAGGAGGTCACGGAGCTTGAGCAGCTCATCGCCTCGCTCGAGCAGCTCAAGTGCAAGGATACGTATGCGGCGGTCAAGACCGTCACGCCGATGCTCGAGGCCGCGGCGCAGAACGGGCTGCACTATCTGTCGCGCCCGCCGGAGCCGCTGCCGAAGGCGGCGGGGGAGTACCGCTACCGCATCGAGGAGGCCGACCTTCTGCGCGCGCTGCTGTCCGTTTTTACGCGCGGTGGTGCAGCGTCGACGGATACGCTGCAGCTGGCAGCGCCCAAGCGCATCATCTACAGTGTGCGCGATAAGTGCCGCACGCTCATTGACGAGCTGCGTGAGCGGGGGAGCATGCCGCTCAACGCGCTCTACGGTCAGTGCGCGAGCCGCAGCGAGATCGTGGCGACCTTTTTGTCCGTGCTCGAGCTGTGCAGTCTTGGCCACCTGATGCTCTCGGAGCAAAACGGCGAGTATGTCGCAAGCTTCACGGGCGGCACGACGGACGATATTCTGGAATCCATTGTTGAGTGAGAGTTTTTATGGAACACGATGAATTGCTTTCGGTCATTGAGGCCATCTTATTTGCAGCGGGTGATCCCGTGCCGGCGTCGCGCATCGCGCTTGTCACCGGTGAGCAGACGCAGACGATCATCTCGGCTGCCAAGGACCTTGCTGCGGCGTATGAGGAAAACCGCTGCGGCATGCGTCTGGTGCAGATGAACGATCTGCTGCAGCTTTGCTCCGCCCCGGAGTATGCCGACTACATCCGACGCACGCTCGAGCAGCGCAAGCCGCCCAAACTCTCGCAGCCGGCGCTGGAGGTGCTGGCGATCGTGGCATATTTTCAGCCGGTCACGCGCGCATATGTCGATCAGGTGCGCGGCGTGGACAGCGCCTACACGGTCACGACATTGCTGGAGCGCGGGCTCATTGAGTCCTGCGGCAAGCTCGATGCACCCGGCCGCCCGTCACTGTACCGCACGAGCGCGCTGTTTTTGCGCACCATGGGTATGCAGTCGCTCGACGAGCTGCCTGTGCTGCCGGACCTGTCGTCCGATGAGGGCGCGGACAAGCTCGAGCAGGCCATCTCGGAGCTGCGCGGCCGCGGCGAACAGATGGAGCTGACCGATACGGAGGAAAAACCGACAGGGGAGTGATGCCGATTGACGGCCCTGTGGATCATCCTGGCGATCGCGCTGGCGCTGACGCTGCTGAATCTGCTGCCGGTCGGCGTGGATGCGGCGTATGCCGAGGGGGCATTTTTCCTCGCGGCGCGCATCGGTCCGGCGCGGCTGCACCTGCTGCCGAAGGCACCGGATGCAAAGCCCGGGAAGGCGAGAACCAAGAAACCGAAGAAGAAAAAAGCAAGGAAAAAGTCTGCGCCGCCGGACGCGCAGACGCTGCTCAAGCTGGCGGAGCTCGGCTTGCAGGCGCTCGATCGTCTGCGGCAGAAGCTGCACGTGCGGTTGCTGCGGCTGGTGTTTGTATCCGGCGCGCCCGACCCGTATGACACGGCTCTGGCGTTCGGCTATGTCAACGCCGCGCTCGGAGCGCTCACGCCGCTGGCTGAGCGGACGCTGTGCATCGACGAGCGGGACATTCAGACCGGCGTGGATTTTGACGCCGAGCGTCCGCGCATCGACGCACGCATCGTCTGCACGATCCGCATCGGGCAGATCGTCGCCGTCGCGCTCATATTCGGCGCCGGATATCTGAAGCAGAAGCTGCAGGCAAAGAAGGCTCGCGCCGCGCGCGCAAAGACCGCGCCGGACACGCAGGAAAGGAAGGTCAGCAATGGATAATCAAATCAGCGCAGTCATGACTGCGACCATGAGCAAGATCAAGGAAATGGTGGACACGAACACCGTCGTCGGCGAACCGATCACGACGCCGGACGACATCACGCTCATTCCGCTCTCCCGCGTCAGCTTCGCCTTTGCCAGCGGCGGGTCGGAGTTTCCGATGAAGGAGAACAAAAACGGCGTCGGCTGCGGCAGCGGCGCAGGCGTCAAGGTCGAGCCGATGGGCTTTCTGATCGTCAAGGACGGCAATGTGCGTATGCTCAACGTCATGCCGCCCGCCTCGAACACGTTCGACCGGCTCATCGACATGACCCCGCAGGTCTTTGACCGCATCGACCGGTTCATCGACCAGCGCAAGGCCGACAAAGCATAATCCACGCTCTGAGCGCACACAATAAGCACCGCCCGAAACTTCAAAAGGGTGGTGCTTGTTTTGAAACGGACGATATTTGCGCTCCTGTGCGCGCTCGCCATGCTCTTTCCGTGTGCGCCGCGCGCCTACGCTGCCGGGACGGACAATACGGCACAGGCCGCCATCGTTGTGCATCCCGAGACCGGAACGGTGCTCTATGAAAAGAATGCGGACGCACGCCTCGGCATCGCCAGCACGACGAAGATCATGACGGCGCTCGTCGTGCTCGAGCACTGTGCGCTCGGGGAATCGGTCGAGATCCTGCCGGAATGCACGGCGGTCGAGGGCTCGTCGATGTATCTGCGCGCCGGAGAGACGTATACGGTCGAGGAGCTGCTCTACGGCATGATGCTCGTGTCCGGCAATGACGCCGCGCTCGCGCTCGCATGCCACACGGCGGGCTCGGTGCAGGCATTTGCAGACATGATGAACGATAAGGCGCGTGCGCTCGGCATGACCGGCAGCGCCTTTCAAAACCCCAACGGCTTGGATGCCGAGGGGCATTATTCCACGGCGCGCGACATGGCGGCGCTCACCTGCGCGGCTATGGCGAACGATACATTTTGTACCATCGTGGCCACCGAGCGCGCGACTATCGGAGGGCAAACGCTCGTCAATCACAACCGGCTGCTGCGCTGCTATGACGGCGCGGTCGGCGTCAAGACCGGCTACACGAAGGCGTCCGGACGCACGCTTGTGTCCTGTGCACAGCGCGGCGCGACGCGTTTTGTCTGCGTGACGCTCTCGGATCCGGATGACTGGAATGATCACACGCGCCTACTCGACTGGGCGTTTGAAAACTATGCGTATCGCGCCGTCGCCGGAGATACGCCGGTCTATGCTGTTCCGGTGCTCTCCGGCACGGTGCAGGTCTGCGCGGTAACACCGGAACAGGAGGCTTATCTGCTCCTGCGTCCGGAGGACACGGTGACGCTCACAGCGGAGCTGCCGCGCTTTGCGTTTGCACCGGTGCAGCAAGGGACGCGGGCGGGCACGCTGACGGCGACCGGGCCGGATGGGCAAAGCGTCTCCGTGGCGCTCTGCTATGCCGAACCCGCGGCGCTCGACCCGGATGTGAAGATCACGCCGCTCGCACGGCTCGGCCGCCTGTGGACGCGCGTCAGCCGGTATTTTTCCGCTTACTATCCTGAATTTTGAGGTGATGACCATGCAGCAGCGGCTGCAAAAGTGCATTTCTGAGGCGGGCGTTGCATCCCGCCGCGCGGCGGAGACAATGATCTCCGCAGGCCGCGTGACCGTCAACGGCTGCGTTGCACAGCTCGGCGCGCAGGCAGACCCGGAGACCGACGTCATCTGCATTGACGGCCGTCCGCTGCCGTCCAGAGCGCCGAAGCGGTACATAATGCTCAATAAGCCGCGCGGCTATGTCACGACGCTGCACGATGAGCGCGGCCGCAAAACGGTGGCGGATCTTGTGGCCTCGGCGGGGGAGCGGCTGTATCCGGTCGGCCGGCTGGATCTGGATTCCGAGGGGCTGCTCATTTTGACCAATGACGGCGAGATCGCAAACTGCCTCATGCACCCGTCGCACGAGATCACCAAGACGTATGAGGTCGACGTTGCGGGCGGCGATCTTGCAGCGGCAGCAGAGGTCATGCACGCCGTCACGGAGCTGGAGGGCTATCGCGTCCGCCCGGCGGAGGTGACGGTGCTCGCGCCTGACCGCCTGTCCGTCACGATCCATGAGGGGCGCAACCGGCAGGTGCGCCGCCTGTGCGCACTCGCGGGTCTGCGCGTGCTGCGCCTTGTGCGCGTGGCGGAGGGAGAGCTGCACCTCGGGACACTCGCGCCGCGCCGGTGGCGGGAATTGACTGACGAGGAGGTCGCCTACCTAAAATCGCACCTTTGAGGTGAGGAAGTTTATGCAAGTTTTTCGCGCAAAAGTTGCAGATGTGACTTGCAAAATACCCGGCATTTGCTTAAAATATAAAAATACGCTGCGACATAGCAGCAAAAAATGCGTATTTGCAAGGTGAACATATGAAAATGGATATATTGTCTGTTTTGGAACATAAATTTCCCTCCTTTTCGAAGGGGCAGCGGACGATCGCGCAGTTTATTCTCAAGAATTATGATAAGGCGGCTTTCATGACGGCGGCGCGCCTCGGCGAAGTGACCGGCGTGAGTGAGTCGACCGTCGTGCGCTTTGCGGCCGACCTCGGCTATCGGGGCTATCCCGGCATGAAAAAAGCGCTGCAGGAGATTGTGCGCAACCGTCTGACCTCGGTCGAGCGCATCGAGGCGGCTGAGAGCACCATGGACGGGCACGATGTACTCAAAGCGGTGCTGCGTGCCGACATCAATAACCTTCAGGCCACGCTCGACGAGATCGATCAGGATTACTTCAATCAGGCAGTCGATATGATCCTGTCTGCAAAGCACATCTACATCATCGGCATGCGCACGTCCACGACGCTGGCTGATTTTCTGGCAATCTATCTTAAGCTCCTGCTCGATGACGTCACTGTTGTCAAGGAGATCGCCGCGCGCGAGGTCTATGAGCAGCTGCTGCGCATCGGTGAGGGCGACCTCATCATCGGCATCAGCTTCCCGCGCTATTCCAAGCGCACGATCAGCGCCATGAAGTTTGCGCGCGACCACGGTGCACGCTGCCTCGGCCTGACGGACGGCAAGGTTTCGCCGCTCAATGAGATCTCGGATGTCTGCCTGTATACGAAAAGTGAGATGGTCTCGTTCCTGGATTCTCTCGTTGCACCGCTGAGCATGATCAACGCGCTCATCATGGCGGTCAGCGCGCGCGACCGTGCGCGCACGTTCGAGACCTTCCGGAAGCTGGAGAACGTCTGGAAAGAATACGAGGTGTATGGAACCGTTGAAAGCTGATGTAGTCGTGATCGGCGGCGGTGCGGCCGGGTCCATGTGTGCGCTCACAGCGGCGCAGCGCGGGCTGAGCGTCGTGCTGCTCGAGCCGAACAAGATGCTCGGCAAGAAGCTGCGCATCACCGGCAAGGGCCGCTGCAATGTGACAAATAACTGCGACATCAAAACCGTGCTTGCAAACATCCCCGGTGATGGACGCTTTCTCTACAGCGCGCTCAACCGTTTCGAGCCGCGCGACACGATGGCGCTGTTTGAATCCCTCGGCGTGCCGCTCAAAACCGAGCGCGGCAACCGCGTGTTTCCGGTCTCCGACCGCTCGCACGACATCGCCAATGCGCTTGAGCGCGCCTATGCGCACGCAGGGGGGCGCGTTCTGCACGCCGCTGCGACCGATATTCTGACGCGCGACGGCGCAGTTTCCGCCGTCGTGACCACGGAGGGCACGATTGACTGCGATGCAGCCGTTGTCTGCACCGGCGGCATGTCGTACCCGCTCACCGGCTCGACCGGCGACGGCTATCGCTTTGCGCAGCAATTCGGCCACACGATCACGCCGCTGCGCGCCTCGCTCGTGCCGCTGGAATCCAATGACCCTTGGTGCGCCGAGATGCAGGGCTTTTCCCTGCGCAACGTGACGCTCACGGTCTATGATGAGCACAATAAGCAGGTCTATTCCGACCTCGGCGAGATGCTCTTCACGCATTTCGGTGTCTCCGGCCCGCTGGTCCTGTCGGCAAGCGCGCATATGCGCGACTTCTCGCAGCACAGCTATCGCCTGTCCATCGACCTGAAGCCGGCGCTGGATGAAAAGAAGCTCGACGCGCGCATCCTGCGTGATTTTCAGAAATATGCCAACCGGGACTTTAAGAACGCGCTCTATGATCTTGCGGGTCATGCCATGATCCCGGTGCTCGTGCGCCTGTCCGGTATTCCGGAGGATACGAAGGTCAACACTGTTACGCGCGAACAGCGGCACAAGCTCGTGGAGCTGTTCAAGCACTTCCCGGTCTCCGTGTGCGGTACGCGCCCGATCAGTGAGGCGATCATCACCTCCGGCGGCGTGTCGGTCAAGGAGATCAATCCCCGCACCATGGCATCCAAGCGGATGCCGGGGCTGTATTTTGCCGGCGAGGTGCTCGATCTGGACGCCTATACCGGCGGCTATAACCTGCAGATCGCGTGGAGCACCGGCTATGTGGCCGGCAGCGCCGTCTGCACATAACGAGGAAAGGAAACGAACGTTTTGGATACTCATATTACCGTTGCCATTGACGGCCCCTCCGGTGCCGGAAAAAGTACGATCGCCCGCGCGGCTGCGCGTCGCTTTGGTCTGATCTATGTGGACACCGGCGCGATCTACCGCACCGTCGGTCTTGCCGGAGAGCGCGCCGGCGTGAACTGCTCGGATGCTGATGCCATGCAGGCGCTGCTGCCGGCGCTGCGCATCGAGCTCGTGTATGATGCGGTGGGAGAGCAGCGGATGCTGCTCAACGGCGAGGACGTTTCGGATACGATCCGTCTGCCGGAGGTGTCACTGCTGGCCTCGCGCGTGTCGGCGCTGCCGGTCGTGCGCGCGTTCCTGCTTGATATGCAGCGCAGCCTTGCCCGCACGCACAGCGTCGTTATGGACGGGCGCGACATCGGTACGGTCGTTTTGCCGGATGCCGGGCTGAAGATCTTTCTGTCCGCCTCGGCGGAGTGCCGCGCGCAGCGCCGCTGGCGTCAGCTGCAGGAAAAGGGCATTCAGGAGCCGTATGCCGACGTGCTGCGTGAGCTCGAGCAGCGCGACTATGACGATACGCACCGCGCCATCGCGCCGCTCAAGGCAGCGCCGGACGCTGTGCACATCGACACGAGCGAGCTCACGCTTGAGCAGAGCATCGACGCCGTGTGCGCAGCAGTCCGCACGCGCTTCGGACTGGAGGCGGACGCATGAGAGAGCTGCGCGTCGCCAAGTCTGCCGGTTTTTGCTTCGGCGTCAGCCGCTCGGTCAAAATGGCCGAGGAGATGCTCGCGGCCGAGGCGAACTGCTACAGCCTCGGCGAGCTGATCCATAACGACGACGTTGTGCAGCACCTGCGCTCAGAGGGGCTCACGGTCGCGGACGGACCGGAGCAGATCCCGCAGGGCGCGTCGGTCATCATCCGTTCCCACGGCGTCAGCCGTGCAGAGTTTGAGGCCGTGCAGCATACGGGCGCGACGGTGTATGACGCGACCTGCCCAAAGGTCAAGCGCATCCATGAGATCGTGGCGGAGGCTTCCGCTGAGGGGCGGCAGCCGGTCATCATCGGAGCTGCCGACCATCCGGAGGTGCGTGCGATCTGCGGCTGGTGCATATCCCCAATTGTGGTCAATGACGCCTCACAGCTCGCCGCGCGTATCGCTGACGGCACCATCGACTGTGCAAAACCGCTGACTGTTGTCATCCAGACGACCCAAACGCAAGAAAAACTGCTGGAATGTCAGAAAATTATAAAAAAAGAGTGTACAAACGCCAAATTGTTTGATACAATATGTGGTGCTACGTTTACACGTCAGACAGAGGCCGCGCAGATGGCCCGCAACTGCGATGCAATGGTCGTTGTCGGCGGCAGCCACAGTGCAAACAGCCGCCATCTCTACGAGATCTGCTGCAGTGCGTGTGCAAACGTGCAATTTATTGAAAACGCAGCGCAGCTTGATACAAGCGCGTTCGTACATGCGGATACGGTCGGCTTGACAGCCGGGGCCTCCGTGCCTGCATGGATCATTAAGGAGGTAAAACAAAAGATGAGCGACGAGATCCTGACTCAAGAAAATCCCATGGAGACTGAAAATTTTGATGAAATGCTGGAGGCATCTCTCAAGCCTATATATAATGGAGAAAAGGTAACCGGTACGGTCGTGGCCATTTCCGCCACCGAGATCAGTGTCGATATCGGCACCAAGTATTCCGGCTTCATCCCGACCAGCGAGTTCACCGACGACGGCATCAAGGTTGAAGATGTCCTGCACGTCGGCGACAGCATTGAGGCGAGTGTTGTGCGCGTCAACGATGTCGAAGGCACTGCGATGCTCTCCAAGAAGCGTCTGGACGCCGTGAAGAACTGGGCCGCCATTGAAGAGGCACAGGAGAGCGGCGAGATCGTTGAAGGCAAGGTCACCGAGGACAACAAGGGCGGCATCGTTGTGTCCGTCAAGGGCATCCGTGTGTTCGTGCCCGCTTCCCAGTCCGGCCTGCCGAAGGACGCGGCCATGTCCGAGCTCGTCGGCCAGACCGTGCGCCTGAAGATCACCGAGGTCAATCGCGGCCGTAAGCGCGTTGTCGGCTCCATCCGCGCTGTCGCCCAGAAGGAGCGCCGCGAGCGCGCCGAGAAGATCTGGAGCGAGATCGAGGTCGGCAAGCACTATCACGGTGTTGTCAAGTCCCTGACGTCCTACGGCGCGTTCGTTGACATCGGCGGCATTGACGGCATGGTGCACGTCTCCGAGCTGAGCTGGAGCCGCATCAAGCAGCCGTCCGACGTGCTGTCCGTCGGCGACGAGGTCGATGTCTACGTTATCAGCTTCGACGCGGAGAACCACAAGATCTCCCTCGGCTACAAGGACCCCAACGGCAACCCCTGGACCAAGTTCACGTCCACCTTCCAGGTCGGCGACGTGGCGAAGGTCACCATCGTCAAGCTCATGCCCTTCGGCGCATTTGCCGAGGTGCTGCCCGGCGTTGACGGCCTGATCCACATCTCCCAGATCGCCAACCGCCGCATCGGCAAGCCCGATGAGGTGCTCACCGTCGGCGACATTGTCGATGCGAAGATCACCGCGATCGACGAGGAGAAGCACAAGATCTCCCTGTCCATCCGCGCGCTGACCGCTCCCGAGCCGGCTCCGGTGCGTGAGCGCCCGGCCAAGAAGCCGATGGCTCCCGAGGCGGACGCCCTCGTCTACGAGATCTCTGCTACCGGTGAGGCCACCGGCAACATCCCTGAGATCGACTTCGACGATGTCGACGAGTAATTGGTTTTGAAAGCATCCCTGCACTCGCGTGCAGGGATGCTTTTTTGCTGCCCGCACCTTGCGCCGGGGCGTGTTTCTGATTATAATAAAACCATAACAACTGTGTATGTACATAACAGCAACGGAAAGAAAGGAGCGATCCTATGGCACTTTACGGGAAGATCAGGGCAAAGCTCGGCGGCAAGCCGTTTTGCACGATGGTCGTACTGGCGGCAGGCTCGTCCAAACGTATGGGGCGTGACAAACTGATGATGGAGGTCGGCGGTGTGCCGGTGCTTGTGCGCTCGCTGCAGGCGATGCAAAACTGTGCCGCGGTCGACGAGCTGATCGTTGTCACGCGCACGTCGCGCCTCGAGGAGATCGCTGCGCTGCGCGACCGCTATGCTCTGACAAAGATGACCAAGGTCGTTGTCGGCGGCATGACGCGCGCCGAGTCGTCGCTGGCCGGCGTTCTGGCAGCGAGCAGCCGTGCCACGCTCATCGGCATCCATGATGCCGCGCGCCCGCTTGTGACGGATGCGATCATTACCGATACCGTCTGCGCGGCGCAAAAGAGCCGTGCGGCCGCGCCCGGCATCCCGGTGCGCGATACGGTCAAGGTCACGGCCGACGGGATCATCACCGGCACACCCGCCCGCTCGACGCTCTCCGCCATTCAGACGCCGCAGGTGTTTCAGGCGGATCTCATCAAGGCTGCGCTTACCAACGCCATGCGCAAGCATCTGGCCATCACGGACGACTGCTCGGCGGTCGAGCAGCTGCGCGTGAAGCCCGTCGTGACGCAGGGCTCGGAGGAGAACATCAAGATCACGACGCCGATCGACATCGAGCTCGCTGAGCTCATTCTGAGGAGGCGCGGCAGAGCATGATGCGCATTGGACACGGATATGACGTGCACCGCCTCGTACACGGGCGCAGGCTCATCCTCGGCGGTGTGGACATTCCGCACGAGACCGGTCTGCTCGGTCACTCGGATGCCGATGTGCTCACACACGCCGTTATGGACGCGCTGCTCGGCGCGGCTGCCATGGGCGACATCGGTCATCTTTTCCCGGACAATAACCCCGCATTTGCCGGAGCGGATAGTCTGGCGCTGCTGCGTGAGGTGATGGCGTGCCTGCGCGCAGAGGGGTATACGGTGGGCAACATTGACTGCACGGTGCTTGCACAGGCGCCGAAGCTCGCGCCGCACATTGCGCAGATGCGCCGCAATCTGGCCAAGTGTCTGGACATCGGCGCGGACTGTATCAGCATCAAGGCGACGACCGAGGAGGGACTTGGCTTTACCGGCGCGCGCGAGGGCATTGCGGCGCACGCGGTCGTGCTGATCGAAAAACAGGCGTAAACGCCTGCACCGCTCCCGCATAGAATGGTGCATCACCATGTGGGAGGGAGCTCATGATGCAGCGCTACTGTCTGATCCTGTGCCGGTCGCTGACCTATGCACAGCGGTCGTCACGGGTGCTTGAGCGCGCGGGCATCACTGCCGCCGTGCTCAAAGCACCGCAAAGCGTCTCCAAAACCGGATGCACGTATTGCGTCAAACTGAAGGAATCCCAACTGGAACGTGCACTGCCGCTCCTGGACCGCGCAGCGATCCGGCGGGGAAAAATCTATCGCCTGCTGGAAGATGACACTTACCAGGAGGTGACGGTATGATCTATCTGGACTCGGCGGCCACGAGCCTGCTCAAGCCGCCGTCGGTGGCGCACGCAGCGTCGATGGCCATACGCACGATGGCGAGCCCCGGCCGCGGCGGTCACAGTGCCGCCATGCGTGCGGCCGACACGGTCTTTGCCTGCCGGGAGGCGGCTGCGGCGCTCTTTCATGTGCCGGAGCCGGAGCGCGTCGTGTTCACCGCAAACGCGACGCACGCGCTCAATATTGCCATTCATTCGCTCGTTTCGCCCGGAGATCCGGTCGTGATCTCGGGCTATGAGCACAACTCCGTCACGCGCCCGCTGCATGCTCTGGGCGCGCAGGTGCGCGTTGCGGCGAGCCCACTGTTCGATCCTGCGGCGGCGGTCGATGCTTTCCGGCGTGCGCTGCCGGGGGCAAAGGCGGCCGTGTGCACGATGGTGTCGAACGTGTTCGGCTATCTGCTGCCGGTGCAAGAGATCGCGGAGCTGTGCGCTGCGGCGCACGTTCCGCTGATCGTGGACGCATCGCAGGCGGCCGGCTGCGTCGCGCTGGATGCTGCCGCGCTCGGCGCGGCCTTTATCGCCATGCCGGGGCATAAGGGACTGCTCGGTCCGCAGGGTACGGGTATTTTGCTGTGCTTCGCGCAGCCGGAGCCGCTGCTGTATGGCGGCACGGGTTCGCAAAGTATGCTCCAGACCATGCCGGAGCAGCTGCCCGACCGGCTTGAGGCGGGCACGCACAACGTCCCCGGCATTGCAGGGCTGCTGGCGGGCATCCGCTATGTGTCCGCGCAGGGCGTTGACAATATCGCCCGGCGGGAGCAAAGACGTTCGCAGGTCCTGATCGACCGTTTGCGAGCCGAATCGCGGCTGGAGGTGTTCGCGTCGCCGGATGCATCCTGCCAGACGGCGGTGCTGTCTGTCCGCTGCCGCGATATGGACTGCGAGACGCTGGCGCAGGCGCTTGCACGCTGCGGCATTGCCGTGCGCGCGGGGCTACACTGTGCGCCGGTCGCGCACCGCACTGCGGGTACGCTCGAGACCGGAACGGTGCGCCTGAGCCTGTCGCCGTTTACGACGGATGCGGACATTGCACACACGGCACGCGCGTTTCATGACATCCTGCGTACAGGCAAAAGCGGATTCTTGTATTGAAATTCACGGGCTTGTAGGGTATAATATTATAATTCATAAGATTGGCGTTTTGCGCCCGCAAAACGGAAACCAACAGCCGAGGGAATGCTTATGGCACAACTTGCAGCCTTCTGGGCGAAGCTGACGATGCTGGTGTCGACGATGCGGTTTTCGGACATCGTGGATATTCTGATCGTCGCTTATCTGATCTACAATATCATCATGCTCATCCGCAAGACGAATTCGTTCCGTCTTGCGCGCGGTATTCTGCTGATCCTGATTGCGCTTTGGCTCTCGGGCGTGCTGAAGCTGACGATGTTCAACCGCCTCCTGCAAAAGACGGTCGAGCTCGGACTCATCGCGCTCGTGATCATCTTCCAGCCGGAGCTGCGCCGCCTGCTTGAGCGCATGGGCAGCAAAACGTTCCCGAGCTTTGGGTCAAAGCCGCTCGAAACGCTGGGTATGGATAACGTCATCTCGCAGACGATCGCCGCGTGCACGCAGCTGTCATCGACCAAGACCGGTGCGCTCATCGTTTTTGAGCGCGGTGTAACGCTCGACGAGCAGATGCGCAGCGGCACGACCGTCAATTCCGATGTGACGGCGGAGCTGCTCAAGAATATTTTCTATCCCAAAGCGCCGCTTCATGACGGCGCAGTCGTGATCCGCGACGGCCGCATTGCGGCGGCAGGCTGTGTCCTGCCGCTGACGAGCAACACGAATCTCAGCCCCGATCTCGGTACGCGCCACCGCGCGGGCATCGGCATGAGCGAGCATTCGGACGCTGTGGTCGTGATCGTCTCCGAGGAGACCGGGGGCATCTCCATCGCTGTGGACGGCATGCTCAAGCGCCGCCTTTCCGCAGAGACCTTTGAGGCGATCCTGCGCAGTGAGCTTCTGCCCGAGGAGGAGCAGCAGCGCAGGCGCTGGGACGTTTTTGTCGATTTCGTGAAGAAACTCAATCCGCTTCGCCGGGAGAACCGCTATGACAAAAAAGACGACAATCAACAAAATCATCAGCAGTAAGGCGTTTTGGATCATCATTTCGCTGCTGGGCTCGTTCCTGCTGTGGATGTACATCATGTCCACGGAGGAGACGACGATCGAAAAGACGTTTTCCAATGTCAAGGTCGTGTATCAGGGCGCGGACGATCTGCGCGCCGCGCGCGGCCTGATCGTGACGGATGCCGACGCCGACAGTGTGACCGTGCGTCTCAAGGGCACGCGGCGTGTGCTCGGAAATCTCAGCTCTGCGGATCTGTCTGCGGTCATTGACGTGTCCGGCATTTCGCAGGCGCGCGAGATGCAGGTGAGCTATTCGCTGCAGTATCCGACCAATGTCGACAAGAGCAGCATCACGGTCCTGAGCAAGTCGCCAGAGACCATCAGTTTTTCCGTCGTGCAGGAGGCCAACAAGACGCTGGAGGTCAAGGGTGTCTTTACCGGCAGCGTCAAGGAGGGTTACACAGCTGAGCCTATCAAGGTGGAGCCGTCGTCCATCACGCTCTACGGCCCGCAGGAGGAGCTCGACGAGGTCGACAGCATCTGTGTGTATGTCACGCGCACAGATCTGGATAAGTCCATCGCACCGACCAACTGCCCCTATGTCCTGCTCGATAAGGACGGCAATAAGCTCAAGCCAAAGGAGATTTCCGGCAACTATGACACGGTCAGCGTGTCGATGCCGGTGCTGATGAATAAGGAGCTGCCGCTCAAGGTCTCACTTGTGGGCGGCGCCGGAGCGACAGAGGAAAACTGCGTCGTCGATATCGAGCCGAAGAGCATTCAGGTCGCCGGCGACACGGATGTGCTCAGCAAGCTCAATCAGATCGTCGTTGCGACGATCGATCTGTCCGGCTTTGCTACGTCGTATGAGAAGACGGTCACGATCCCGCTGGAAAATGACCTGCGCAACCTCAGCGGCGTTACGGAGGCGACGGTGCGCGTCTCTGTCCGAGGCCTGGCGACGGAGAAGATCACGGCGACGAATATCACGACGACTGGCACGACCCGCAGTGTTGAGATCATGACGACGTCGCTGGCTGTGACCGTGCGCGCGCCGGAGGATGTGATCTCGCAGATCACGGCGGAGAACGTGCGCGTGGTCGTGGATCTGACCAATTATAAGGCCACGAGCGGCACGGTCGCTGTTCCGGCGAAGATCTATGTGGACGGCTTCTCCAACGCCGGTGCGGTCGGAGAGTATGTCGTGAATGTGCGTTTTACAGGAGGATGATACGATGACGCAGAATGCTGTGGTGACCAAACTGATCAGCCGCCATGTGGCGGAGGTAGAGGTGGAGCGCGGCACGGCTTGCGGCGGCACGTGTGAGTCGTGCGAGGCGTGCGTGTTTCAGAGCCGTATCCGGGCCGAGGCGCTCAATAAGGTTTCGGCGCTGCCGGGTCAGAAGGTTGTCATTGAGAGCAAGACGTCGGACGTGCTCGGCGCGGCTGCGCTGCTGTATCTGGTGCCGTTTGTGCTCCTGTTTCTGGGTTATGCCATCGGCAGCGCGCTCGGCTGGGGTGAGGGCGGCTGCGTGCTGATTGGTTTTGCGTTTTTCGCGCTCGGCGTGGCGTGCAATGTCGTGTACCAGCGCCGAAAGAAAGCGAGCCCCATTACATTTGAGATCATTCAGGTCCTGGAGACTTGAGATAAGAAGGGTAAGAGCAAATGATTAGAAGTATGACCGGCTATGGCGGCGCGAAGGGCACCGTCGAGGGACTGAGCGTTACGGTCGAGCTCAAGAGCGTCAACAACCGCTACTTGGATATTGCCGTGCGCATGCCGCGCAACTTCCTCTTCGCCGAGGACGCGGTCAAATCCACCATCCAGCAGCACGTCAGCCGCGGCAAGCTGGACGTGTTCGTCACGATCGACTCCTCGCAGGCGGAGGACACCGTCCTGCGTGTGAACGAGCCGCTGCTGCGCGCTTATATTGACACGCTCAACGCGCTCGCCGTGCGCTATGATCTGAAAAACGACATGTCGCTCATGTCGCTCATGCGTTTTCCGGACATCCTGTCCGTGGAAAAAGCGGAGGCGGATCAGGATAAGATCCGTTCCGGCCTGATCGAGCTGACACAGCAGGCTCTGGCGGATTATGACCAGATGCGTGAGCGTGAGGGTGAAAAGCTCCGTGCGGACGTGGCTGAAAAGCTCGCGCGCATTGAGTCGCTCGTCGCGCAGGTCGAAACGGCCGCTCCCGAAACGGCTGCCGCCTATGAGGCGCGTCTGCGCCAGAAGCTCGAGGCGGTGCTCGCCGCGACCGATATCGACGAGGCACGCATCATTGCCGAGGCCGCCATTTTTGCCGACCATGTCGCTGTCGACGAGGAGACGGTGCGCCTGCGCAGCCACATTGCCCAGCTGCGCCAGATGCTTGCCTCCGGCTCGCCGGTCGGCCGCAAGGCGGACTTCCTCATTCAGGAATTTAATCGCGAGGCGAATACCATTGGCTCCAAGTGCCAGAACGCGGACATCGCAAAGGTGGTCGTGGATCTCAAGTCCGAGATCGAGAAGATCCGTGAGCAGATCCAGAACATCGAGTAAGGAGCGGCGACTTGAAACTCATCAACATCGGATACGGAAACTATGTTTCCTCGGAGCGGCTGCTGGCTGTCGTCAGTCCGGATTCCGCCCCCATCAAGCGCATCGTGCAGGACAGCCGGGAGATCGGCATGCTCATCGATGCGACCTACGGCCGAAAAACGCAGGCCGTCCTCATCATGGATACCGGCCACGCCGTGCTCTCGGCGCTGCCGCCGGATGCGGTGCAGGCCCGTGTTGAGGCCACAGATACGGAAACCGGAGGAGATATGATATGAACCACCAGACAGGGAAGCTGATCCTGATCTCCGGCCCCTCGGGCACCGGAAAGAGCACGGTCATCTCGCGCCTGATGCGCCTGCGCGATGACGTGTGCTTTTCCGTCTCTGCCACGACGCGCGCCCCGCGCCCCGGCGAGGTCGACGGAGCGGACTACTTCTTCGTTACACGCACGACGTTTGACGCTATGGTCGCGTCGGACGAGCTGCTTGAGCATGCCGAATATGTCGGCAATTGCTACGGTACGCCGAAGAGCTATGTCGAGCGGCGCTGCGCTGAGGGTGTGCATGTACTGCTGGACATCGACGTGCAGGGTGTGCACCAGATCAGCGAGAAGCGGCCGGACGCGATCCGCGTTTTTATGATGCCGCCGTCCTTTGCGGAGCTTGAGCGCCGCCTGCGCGGCCGCCATACGGACGATGAGCAGAAGATCTGCGAGCGGCTGGCACAGGCGCGGCGTGAATGCGCGCTGGCGTATACCTATGATTACGTTGTTATCAACGACGATCCCGACGTTGCAGCCAAGGAGCTCGACGCCATCATCACGGCAGAGTGCTGCCGCTATCCCGATCGGAAAAACTATTTTACAGAGGTGCTTGAAAAATGATGCTGTATCCCCCCATGAGCGTTCTGGCCGAAAAGGCCGGCAGCCGCTATCTTCTGGTGAACCTGGTCGCGCGCCGCGCGCGCAACATTGCCGCCGCCGCACAGGCCGCCGGCGAGCCGCTGGATACCAAGCCGGTGTCCATGGCGATCGACGAGGTGTATGACGGCCGCCTTCAGGTCGTGCACAAGGAATAATCCTTCAGGCGGGCACTACCCGCCTGATTTTTTCGGAGAGGAGGCGCGCAGATGCTGCAGATCCCGGTCGCAAAGGTCGCCGTTCTGGCTGCAACGTTTGCGTTTGACCGACCGTATACGTATAAGATCCCGCAGCCGCTGACGGATACGCTCCGCCCCGGCTGCCGCGTCATGGTGCCGTTTTCGCGCGGCAACCGCCCGTGTGAGGGCATGGTGCTCGCGCTCGATCAGGCGCAGGATGACCCAAAACTCAAGCCCATCATGCGTCAGCTTGACCCTGAGCCCATTCTCTCACCGGAGCTGATCCGGCTCGCCATCTGGATGCATGACCGCTTTTTCTGCACCATCTACGATGCGCTGCACGCGATCCTGCCTGCCGGTGTCTGGTATCGGGTCAGCACGGTCTACTGCGCTGCGCCGGAGCTGGATACCGATGCGGCGCTTGCGCTGTGCGGCCGCTCCAAGCAGCGGCGGTTGGCGCTCGAGACCGTGCTTGCGCATGGTGGGCGCTGCCCGCTGGAAACATTGCAGACGGCGTTTGGTGACAAAGATCCCGCGAGCACGCTGCACTGGCTTGTGGAGCAAAAGCTCCTGACCGTCGAGGGGGCGGAAAAGCGCGTCGTGCGTGACAAGCAGCTCGAGTATGCGAGCCTTGCCGTCTCGCTCGAGGAGGCGCAGGAGGAGATTCGCCGCCGTAGACGCGCGCCGCATCAGGTCGCAATTCTGGAGCTGCTGTGCACGATCGGCCGCGCCTCGGCCGACGAGGTGTGTCAGTTTACCGGTGCACCGAAGTCGTCTATGAAGACGCTTGTGCGGCAGGAGCTCGTGCACATCGATACGGAGCCCTATTTCCGCCGTCCGACGCATTATACCGGGCAGCCTAAGCCCATCCCTGCGCTCACGGCGGCGCAGGCAGAGGTGTTTTCCGGTCTGCAGGCGCTGCTGCGCTCGCCGGATGCACAGGCGGCGCTGCTGTTCGGCGTGACCGGCAGCGGCAAGACACTCGTGTACCTGCACCTGATCGAGCAGGCGCTCGCGGCGGGGCAGGGGGCAATCCTGCTCGTGCCCGAGATCTCGCTGACGCCGCAGATGATCGAGGCGTTTTCCGCGTACTTTGGAGATGCGGTGGCCGTTTTACACAGCGGACTTCCACTCTCGGAGCGTTACGATGAGTGGAAGCGCATTCGCGCCGGTCTTGCGCGCGTCGTCGTCGGCACACGCAGCGCCGTCTTTGCGCCCATGGAGAACCTTGGCCTGCTCATTATTGACGAGGAGCAGGAGGATACCTACAAATCCGAGAGCACACCGCGCTACCATGCGCGCGACGTGGCAAAATTTCGCTGTGCGCAGCATCGCGCGCTGCTGCTGCTCGGCTCGGCGACGCCGGACGTTGTCAGCCGCTATTACGCCGAGACCGGCCGCTATCACTATTTCACGCTGCCGGATCGCTTCAACGCGCGCAAGCTCCCCGATGTCATCATTGCCGACATGAAGCAGGAGCTGCGAAACGGGAATTCCGGCTCGATCAGCTCCGTGCTCTATGCCGAGCTGGAGGAAAACCTCCGCCGCGGTGAACAGAGCATTCTGTTTCTCAACCGGCGCGGTGCGAGTAAGCTCGTCACCTGTGCTGAATGCGGCGCGACGTATTCGTGTCCGAACTGCAGCGTCAGTCTGACGTACCATCAGGGCAATCAGATGCTCGTCTGCCACCACTGCGGTTACCGGCAGCGCGTCGACGACCGGTGTCCGGTCTGCGGCGGGGAGCTGCGCTTTCTCGGCGACGGAACGGAGCGCATCGAGGCAGACGTGCACGCTCTTTTTCCCGGCGTGGAAACGCTGCGCATGGATGCCGACGCCATCGCCATGGCCGGCACGCACGAGGCGCTGCTGCAGCGGTTCGCGCGAGAGCGCATCCCCATCATGATCGGCACGCAGATGATCACGAAGGGGCTGAATTTTGAAAATGTCACGCTCGTCGGCGTGCTCAATGCCGACCAGAGCCTGTATGTCGGCGACTACCGCGCCAATGAGCGCACGTTTTCGCTCATCACGCAGGTCGTCGGCCGCAGCGGACGCGGCGATGCGCCCGGCCGCGCCGTGATCCAGACATTCACGCCCGCAAACGAGACCATCCGTCAGGCCGCGCGGCAGGATTACGATGCGTTTTACCGCTCGGAGATCGCGCTGCGGCAGCTCAACGGCACGCCGCCGTTCAGCGAGGTGCTGGCCGTCACGGTCTCCGGCGCGCAGGAGAATGCGGTCGTGCGCTGCTGCGCCTATATCCGTGATTACTTCCGGCAGACTGTCGGTGAGCGCGCGGAGGTGCTCGGCCCGGCGCCGCTGCCGGTCGTGCGCATGAATAACCGCTACCGTTACCGCGTCACGCTCTACTGCAACCAGAGCAAGGCGGTGCGCCGCGCGGCGGCGAATATCGTCATGTACTGCAACACTGAAAAATCATTCCGCGATGTCACCGTCTTTGCCGATGACAACCCGCTGGATTAAGGAGAGGTATACAATGGCTACAAGAATGATCCTGAAAAACGGCGACCCCCAGCTGCGCAAGCACTGCCATGAGGTCAAGGACTTTAATCCCCGTCTGCACACGCTGCTCGACGATATGCGCCAGACGTTGGCGGAGTCCAACGGCGTCGGCCTCGCCGCGCCGCAGGTCGGCGTGCTGCGCCGCGCCGTCATTGTGCTGGAAACGAACGTCCCTGATGAAAAGGACGAGTATATGATCGAGCTCATCAACCCCGTCATCGTCGAAACGGCAGGCGAGCAGGTCGGCGCAGAGGGCTGCCTGAGCGTGCCGGATGAGTATGGCATCGTTGCGCGCCCGGGCTATGTGAAGGTGCGCGCGCAGGATCGCCACGGCGAATGGTTTGAGGTCGAGGGGCACGGTCTGACGGCGCGTGCATTCTGCCATGAGCTCGATCACCTTGACGGTATTCTGTTCATCGACAAGGCCACGCGGATGCTCGCTCCCGAGGAGCTGGAGCAGCAGACGAAGAGGTGAGGCGCATGCGCATCGTATTCATGGGCACGCCGGATTTTGCGGCTGTGTCGCTGCAGCGCCTGCTGGATGCCCACTTTGACGTGGTCGGTGTGTTCACACAGCCGGACAAGCCCAAAAACCGCGGCATGAAGCTCCAGCCGAGCCCGGTCAAGGAGATCGCGCTGGCAAACGGCCTGCCGGTCTTTCAGCCGGAAAAGATGCGTGACGGCACGGCGCTGGCAGCGCTGCAAAGCCTGCAGCCGGACATTCTCGTCGTCGTGGCCTACGGCCGCATCCTGCCGGACGAGCTGCTTGCCGCCGCGCCCTACGGCGCGATCAATGTGCACGGCTCGCTGCTGCCGAAGTATCGCGGGGCAGCGCCCATCCAGTGGGCGGTGCTCAACGGCGATGCGGTGACCGGCGTGTCGACGATGTACCTCGACCGCGAGATGGACACCGGTGATGTGATCTACACCGAGCAGACGCCGGTCGGTGAATTCGAGACCGCCGGTGAACTCTTTGACCGGCTGGCCGTCATGGGTGCGGATCTGCTCGTGCGCACGCTGCGGGATGTTGACGCTGGCGTTGCCCCGCGCACGCCGCAGGATCACAGCGCGGCGACGTATACCCGCCCGCTTACGCGCGACGATTCGCCCATTGACTGGGATCAGAGCCCGCGCGCGATCATCAAGCACATCTGCGGCCTCGAGCCGTGGCCGGTCGCTACGGCGGAGCTTGGCGGGCAGACGTTTAAGATCCACGCCGCCGATTATTCTGACCGCACGACACACAAAGCCCCCGGAACGATCGTGGCAGCCGGTAAGGACGGTGTCACCGTCGCCTGTGCCGATGGGCAGACGGTGCGCATCACGCAGCTGCAGGCGCCGGGCAAAAAGCGTATGTCCGCAGCCGACTACCTGCTTGGGCACACGCTGCCCGTTGAGGGCTGAGCATGGCTATGACTGCACGGGAAGCGGCATGGACCGCGCTGCAGCGCTGGCGCAAAAACGGCGCATGGTCGGATGCTGCGCTCAACATCGTGCTGCAGAATGCGCAGCTTGCGCCGCGTGACGCTGCACTCGCAGCGCGTATCTGCTACGGGACACTGCAAAATCTGGCGCTGCTGGATCATTACCTTGCGGCGTACTGCACGACGCCGCTGCAAAAACTTGAGCCGAAGGTGCTTGACCTGCTGCGGCTGTCGGCGTATCAGATCGTATTGCTCGATAAAGTGCCGCCGCGCGCGGCGGTGAACGAGGCGGTCGCGCTCTGCCGTAAGGGCGGCTGTGCGCGGGCAGCAGGGCTGGTCAATGCGGTCTTGCGCCGCGTGGCGGAGCACCGTGACGCGCTGCCGGAGATCTCGGGGGCGGGTACGGCGTCCTATCTCTCCGTGCGCACCAGTCATCCGCAGTGGCTGGCGCAGATGCTCATCGACGCACACGGCTATGACTTTGCCGAGCGCGCGCTTGCGGCAAACAACGCCGACGCGCCTGCCTGTCTGCAGGTGAACACCCTGAAAACAACACCGGATGCCCTGGCTGCGTCTCTGCGCGCCGATGGCATCGAGACGCAGCCGCACCCGTGGCTGCCGGACGCGTTGCTGTGCCGCGGCGGGAACCTTGCGGCTGCACGCGCCTTTGCCGACGGCTGGTTTTATGTGCAGGACGCGGCCGCGCACTGCGCAGTGCTTGCCGCCGGTGTCCGTCCGGGGATGCGTGTGCTCGATGCCTGCGCCGCACCCGGGGGTAAAAGCTTTGCTGCCGCAGTGCAGATGCGCGATCAGGGATGTATGATTTCCTGCGATATACACGAAAATAAATGGAAGCGTATCCGCGCCGGTGCCGAGCGGCTGGGACTGTCGTGCATCTCGACGCGCACGATGGATGCCCGCCGTCCGGATGCCGATCTGCTCGGCACGATGGACGTCGTGCTGGCGGACGTGCCGTGCTCGGGACTGGGCGTTATCCGCAAGAAGCCGGAGATCCGCTTCAAAGACCCGGCGGCGCTCTCACAGCTGCCGGCCATCCAGCGCGACATTCTCGAGGGACTCGCACCGTGCGTGCGTCCCGGCGGTGTGCTGGTGTATTCTACGTGCACGGTGCTTGCGCGCGAGAATGAGGATGTGGTGCGAGATTTTCTGCGCACGCATCCGGACTTTGCACCGGAGGCGTTTTCGCTGCCGCTCCCGGCGGCGGATACGGCGGGCGGAATGTTTACCTTCTGGCCGCAGGAACATGAAACGGACGGATTTTTTGTCTGTAAGCTGAGGAGACACGAATGAGAGACATCAAAGCCATGCTCCCCGAAGAGATCGCGGCGGCGCTCGCCGAAATGGGGCAGCCGAAATACCGTGCCAAGCAGATCTTCCAGTGGCTTGCGCGCGGTGCGTCGTCGTTTGACGAGATGACGAACCTGTCCAAGGATCTGCGCGCAGCGCTCGCGGAGCAGTTTTACATCTCCAGGCTTGAGATGCTGCGCAAGCAGGTGTCCGCCATTGACGGCACGATCAAGTACCTCTGGCAGCTCGATGACGGCAACGCCGTCGAGACGGTCGTCATGCACTATAAGCACGGCAACACCATCTGCATTTCCTCGCAGGTCGGCTGCCGGCAGGGGTGCGCGTTCTGCGCGTCCACGATCGGCGGCCTGATCCGCAGCCTTGAGCCCTCGGAGATGCTCGATGAGGTGCTTTATTCCGAGCGAGAATCTGGATGCAAGATCTCGAATATCGTCCTCATGGGCATCGGCGAACCGCTTGATAACTTTGATAATGTGATGCGCTTTCTCGAATTGGTGAACCACCCAGATGGAGAGAATATCGGTATGCGGCACATCTCACTGTCCACGTGCGGGCTTATCGAGCGCTTTGATGATCTGGCGGCGCGCGACCTGCAGCTCACACTCTCGGTCTCGCTCCACGCCCCGGATGACGAGACCCGCTCGAAGATCATGCCGGCCAACCGCGGCCGCGGCGTTCAGGCACTCATCGATGCCTGCGCCAGATATTATCAGGCGACCGGGCGGCGCATTTCCTTCGAATACGCGATGATCGACGGCGTGAACGACACGCCCGAGCACGCGCGGCTGCTGGCAAAGCACGCGCGGCGCGTCTGCGCGCATGTGAACCTCATCCCGCTCAACCATGTGGAGGAGCGTGCGTTCCGGCCGTCCACGCCGGAGCACCTCAAGGCATTCATACGCATTTTGGAGCAGGCCGGCGTGAACGTGACCGTGCGCCGCAAGCTCGGCAGCGATGTGGACGCGTCCTGCGGCCAGCTGCGCAAGAAGGTCGCGGATCACCGCGCCTGAAGGGGGAGAGCCCATGCAATGCTTTGCAAAGTCGGACAGGGGTGCTGTCCGCAAGGAGAATCAGGACCGTGCTGCCGGTGCGCGCATCCGGCGCAAGGGCTGCGTTGTCGGCGTCGTCTGCGACGGTATGGGCGGCGCTGCCGGCGGGAAGCTTGCGAGCGAGCTTGCCGCGTCGACCTTTCTGGCGCAGTTTCGCCGGGAGATGATGGCGGGCAGCGCGGTCGAGCCTGCGATGCGCGCAGCCTGCGACGCTGCCAATCAGGCGGTCTATGGTCGTGCCTGTGCCGATCCCGAGTTGCGCGGCATGGGCACGACGATCGTCGCCGCCTGCGTGCGGCACGGACGGCTCACGGTGCTGCACGTCGGTGACAGCCGCGCATATCTGGTCGGCCTGCGCCGTATGCAGCAGATCACGACGGATCACTCGCTTGTGCAGGAGCTGATCGCGAGCGGGCAGGTGCTGCCGGAGCAGGCACATCGTCACCCGCGCCGCAATGTGATCACGCGCGCTGTCGGCGTCGGGGCCAAGGTCGAGCCTGACTGCCGCAGCATGCCGTTTCCGCTGGGCGCGCGGCTGCTGCTGTGCACGGACGGACTGTCCAACACGCTCACGGATGTGCAGCTGCATGATTTCTGCCGCAGTTCCAGAGACGCAAAGCAGATCTGCTGCCGCCTGATCGCGGCGGCGCTCTCGCGCGGTGCGCGCGATAATGTGACCGCGCTGGTTCTTTTCCGCTAAGCGCGGCAACGGGGGAACACTATGGAACAATCAATGAATCGTTATATCGGCCAGATGCTGGACGATCGCTACGAGATCCTGGAGGTCATCGGCAGCGGCGGCATGTCGGTCGTTTATAAGGCCATGTGCCATAAGCTGCACCGCTATGTCGCCGTCAAGATCCTGCGTGATGAGATGGCGGAGGATGCCGAGCTGAAAAACCGCTTTCAGGCGGAGGCACACGCCGTCGCCATGCTCTCGCAGCCGAACATCGTCTCGGTGTATGACGTGGGGCACAGCGGCGACACGGAGTATATCGTCATGGAGCTCATCGAGGGCGTGACGCTCAAGCAGCGCCTCGCGGAGCGCGGCGTGTTCAGCGCGCAGGAGGCGCTGAGCTATGCCACGCAGATCGCAAAAGCGCTCCAGCACGCGCATGCGCACGGCATCGTTCACCGCGACATCAAGCCGCAGAACATCATGATCACGAATGACGACATGGTCAAGGTGGCGGATTTCGGTATCGCCGCGCTGGAAAATATCCGCGAGGAGCGCAGCGGACAGGCCATCGGCTCTGTGCACTATATCGCGCCCGAGCAGGCGAAGGGCCTCAATGCAGACGCGCGCAGCGACCTGTATTCGCTCGGCGTCGTGCTCTATGAGATGACGACTGGCCACCTGCCGTATGACGCCGACACTCCGGAGGAGATCGCACTCAAGCACATCGCCGGCAGCGCCAAGCCGCCGCGGGAGTGGAACAGTGACATCCCGGAGGAGCTTGAACGCATCACGCTCAAGGCGATGGAGCCCGACCTACGCAAGCGCTATCAGTCGGCGGGGGAGCTGCTCAAAGCACTCAATGCCTGCAAAAAGCACCTCAACCAGCAGCGTCCGCTCGCCGAGCGGCGCAAGGAGAACGCAGAGAAAAAAGAGTCCTTCTTCGGCGTAGGGCACGACCTCACGGAAGAAGAATATCAACGGCGGCGCAAGCGCGCCAAGCGCGTGAGCTACTTCACGGGCATTTTTTCGGTTGGCGTGTTTGCCGTCTTGCTGTTTGTGTTCCTGTGGAACTTCTGGCTCGAGGATCTGTTCCGTACCGCGGAGCGCGTGGATGTGCCGAATTTCACCGGGAAATCCTACGAGGCAGTTGTCAACGACAAGCAGTATTCCGACTATCGCTTTACCGTCGTGTATACCGTTGACCCCGAGGTGCCGGACGGCGTCATCATCGCTCAGGACCCGGAAGCCGGAAAGAGCCGCATGCGCGTGCCGGAGGGCATCAGTGTACAGCTCACCGTCAGCACCGGTGTTGTCATGGCGGAAGTTCCCTATGTGGTCAATGAGGACTATGAGGCGGCGACGGAGATGCTCGAAAAAGCCGGTTTTACCGTCACGACGGAGTTTCAGGCGTCCAAGGATGTGACGGCGAAGTATGTCATCCGCTCAGAGCCTGCGCCGGGCGAAAAGACGGCAGTCGGCACGAGCGTGAAGCTCATCGTCAGCGGCGGACCGACGCTGCGGGAGGTCACAGTGCCCGACCTGTCTACGCTCACGGAGTCGGCCGCAATCGCACGCATCGAGAGCAGCGGTCTCTGCTACGGCGGCACGTACAAAGAGGCGAATGATGCAAAGCAGGGCACGGTCTTCAAACAGAGCGCACCGGCCAACACAAAGCTCACGGAGTACAGCAAGGTCTACATCTGGATCTCCGACGGGCCGGAAAAACCGTAACAGACAAAGGAGCACATTGCTTATGGTGCAGGGTGTCATCATCAAGGCGCTCAGCGGCTTTTACTATGTGGCCGCCGGCGATCAGATCGTGGAGTGCAAGGCGCGCGGCCGCTTCCGGTACGACGGGTGCAGCCCACTGGTCGGTGACCGGGTGCAGCTGAGCTTCGACGCGCACGGCAAGGGGCGCATCGACGCGGTGGAGCAGCGGCGCAATGCGTTCATCCGCCCGGCTGTGGCGAATATCGACCAGCTTATCATGATCGGCGCAAACGTCAATCCGATCACGGATCCGTTTCTGATCGACCGTGTGGTCGCTATCGCGGAAAACGCGGGCTGCGAGCCGGTCGTCTGCCTCAATAAGTGCGATCTTGACCCGGCGGAGCATCTCTATGACATTTACCGCTCCATCGGCTTTCGCGTCCTGCGCACGAGCGCTGCGACCGGGCTCGGCATGGATGAACTGCGCGATACGTTGCGCGGTAAGACCAGCGCCTTCACCGGCAACTCCGGCGTCGGCAAATCGAGTCTGCTCAATGCGCTCGACGCATCGTTCGGCATTGCGACCGGCGCCGTCAGCGAGCGGCTCGGCCGCGGCAAGCATACGACGCGCCACGTCGAGCTCTATGCGCTCGGCGAGGACACGTTTGTCGCCGACACGCCGGGCTTCGCGTCCTTTGAGGTGGATATGGTCGACCCCATCTCGTGCGAGAATCTGCAGTATGCATTCCGGGAATTCCGTCCATATATCGGCAAGTGCCGCTTTCGTGACTGCGCGCACCTGAAAGAGCCGGGGTGCGCGGTGCTCGCCGCCGTGGAGGCGGGCGAGATCGCGCCCGAGCGCCACGAGAGCTATGCGCGCCTGTACGCGCTCTCGGCGCAGGTCTGCGACTGGGAAAAGAAAAAATAACGCACAAACGCACCGTCCTCCGCATATCCTGTAGGGATAACCTGCAAGCGGAGGGCGGTGCTTTATGTTTCGACGGCGGGGGATCTGTTTTTGGATCGGCATTGCATGCGTGGTCACCGGGGTGTTCATCATTCTGGCGCTCGTGCTGCCGGCGGGATTCTGGTGGTTTGCGCTCGGCGGCGCACTCATTGCGGCCGGTGTGTGGCTGCTGCGGTGCTGATGGCGGCATAACCGCCGTGTGCCCGGCATAAGGATGTACAAAAAACGATAAGGAGCACATCTTTATGGAACTACAACTGGGCAAGCAGGAGCACAGAATGTACACGCGGGTCTTTGACCGCACCGAGGAAGAGACGTGCAGCTTGGACGCCGTCGTGCCAGACGCGCTCGGCGATCTCAGCGCACTCGTGGTCACTGAGGGCACGTTCTGCCTTTGGAATCTCGCGTTTTCGGACAAGAGCGCACAGATCGAGGGCTGCATTGCGGCGGATGTCGTCTATGCCGAGGAAAGCGGCGCGCTGCGCAGCTTCCCCGTGGAGCTGCCGGTCAAGGTACATATGAGCGGTGAGACACTCGCAGAGGACGTGCGCCCGTGGCTGCGCTGCACGCTCGCTGCGCTGGATGCGCGCGCGGTCAATTCCCGCAAGGTGCGCGTGACGGCGCGGCTGAGTCTGTGCCTGCGCGCCTACCGGGAGACGGAGCTCGCGCTCACGGAGCGGATCGAGAGTGACAGCGGTGCCGTATTCACACATTCAGAACCGTTGTGCGTGCACGTGCCGGTGGCCGTGGAGGAACAGACATTCACCGCAACGCAAGTGCACCGCTTTTCCGACGGGCAGCCGGAAACGGACCGCCTGTTGTGCCATGCGGAGGCCGTGCTGCTCGACGAGGTGCACATCGCCGACGGGCGTGCAGTTGTGCAGGGGCGCGTGTGCACGTCGGTCAGCTATTTGCAGCAGGGGCAGTCCTGTCCGGTCGCTGAGACGTTCGAGACGCCGTTTTCGCAGCTGCTCGACTGTCCGGCGGATGCCGAGCCATGCATGGCGCAGGCAAGTGTCAGCCTGACAGCTGCCTATCTGAACATGAGCACCGCGGCCGACGGTGCGACGCTGGAGGCGGAATACCATCTGGTCGCGCAGACGGTATGCTTTGGTGAGCTTACAGCTGAGTGCGTGACGGACGCCTATTGCAATACCGCGCAGCTGCAGCTCGAATGGGAGACGATCCCGGCCGGAACGGTGCAGCAGGCAGAGCCGCTGCATCTTGCTGCTGAGGGCGTGATCGCGTGCGATGCCGCCATGCTGACGGTGCGCGCGCAGCGAGCTGAGCTCTGCGGCGCTGCGTCCGATGGCTGCGATGTGCTTGTGCGTTTGCTCGTGACGGACGCCGAGCAGCACGTTTCCTGCTTGGAGAAACGGCTGCACCTGCAGTTTGAGACCGGCGGCGCGCGGGGAGAGCTGCTGTATGCGCTGCCGGAAACGCCGACGGTTACCGCAACGGCAGACGGTTTTCAGCTGCGTGCAGCGGTCACGGTCAGTGTGGCGCGGTTTTGTCCGTCTGAGTTCCGGCAGGTCACCGGCGTGACGGCGCAGGAACGCGTCTGCCCGTATGCAGCCGTGCCGTCGCTGACGATCGTTCGTTGGAATGGGGAAGAGCTATGGCAGCTCTCGAAGCGTTACTGCTCCAGTGAGCGCTGCATCCGCGAGACGAACGGCCTCTTGGATGACGACGTACCGGTCGAACTGCCGCAATATCTCCTCATCCCCAAGACGGAGGCGTAGTTTTCGCGCAAAAATGCGGATTTTCCTTGCCACGCGGCTCTGTTTGTGTTAAAATGTTCAAAGCATTTTAGCAAGAGGAGTTGTAACTATGTCCGGACATTCCAAGTGGCATAACATACAGAAAACCAAAGGCGCGCAGGATGCCAAGCGTGCGCAGGCGTTCACGAAGATCGCCCGCGAGATGATCGTGGCCGTCAAAGAGGGCGGCAGCGGCGACCCCAATAACAATTCCCGCCTCGCAGCTGTCATTGCAAAGGCGAAGGCCGCCAACATGCCGAACGATAATATTAAGCGCACGATCGATAAGGCGCTCGGCTCCGGCAACACCGATAACTACGAGTCCATTACCTACGAAGGCTATGGCCCGTCTGGTGTCGCCATCATCGTTGAAACGATGACTGACAACCGCAACCGCACCGCCTCCGAGGTGCGCCATTACTTTGATAAGTACGGCGGAAACATGGGCGCGACCGGCTGCGTGTCGTGGTCGTTTGACAAAAAGGGCGTCATCGTCATCAATGATGAAGATCAGGAGCTCGAGGAAGACAAGGTCATGGAGGATGCGCTCGAAGCCGGTGCAGCCGACTTTGCGCCCGACGAGGGTGTCTACACGGTCTACACTGATCCCGATGATGTGGCTTCGGTGGCCGAGGCGCTCACGAATGACGGCTATGAGCTGCTGAGCGCGCAGGCAGAGATGGTGCCGCAGAACACCATCAAGCTTACCGACGAGGGCGACATCAAGAATCTCCAGAAGATGCTCGATATGTTCGAGGACAACGACGATGTCCAGAACGTCTGGCACAACTGGGAAGAGTGAGCGCCTGTTTCTGTTTTATCAGCTTTATCAGCGATCGTGATGGAGAGATTTTAGTATCTCTCCATCACTTTTGCCTTTCTGGGCGAATCCTACGCAGCGGGTGAAATGCAGGCACTGCATTTCACCCGCTTTTTACACGGTTTTGGTGTCGGTCTTGACCGGGATGTGCTATGCTGTCCCCAAAACATCGGGGAGGTTGCTGCGTGAAACGGATACGATTTTGGGACAGTGTTTCGACGATTCTGGTTTTATTTGGCTTTGCCTTATACGGCAGCAGCTGCTGGTATGGCATCCGGGCGCTGGTATATGCAGCGCTTGGGTGCGTCATAGCCGGTGTGATCATCGCCCTGTGTACGCAGCGCTGTCCGTTCTGCCGCCGCTACCTTGGTATGATGTTTTTCTCCGGCAAAAAGACGTACTGTCCGCACTGCGGCAGTGACGTGCGCGCGGGCAGAAATGTTTGACAGCGCCGCCGTTTTTCGCTATGCTGGTCACATAACGGTGTGAAAGCGGGGGATACCATGAAGCTTGGTCTGTGCCAGATGCCGGTCACGGCGTCGCAGCAGGAGAATCACGCGGCCATGCGCCGCTATGTGCGCGATGCCGCCGCTGCCGGCTGTGATCTGGTCGTGCTGCCGGAGATGTGGTGCTGCCCATATAACAACGCGGCGTTTGTTGAATACGCCGAGCCGCAGGGCGGCCAGACGTGGCAGCTGCTGCGCGACACTGCGCGGGAATGCTGCGTTTGGCTCGTCGCGGGCTCTGTTCCGGAGCGGGACGGGGATGCGATCTACAACACCTGCTATGTCTTTGACCCGAACGGGACGCAGCAGGCAAAACACCGCAAGGTGCACCTGTTTGACATTGATGTGGCGGGAGGTCAGCGGTTTTTTGAGTCCGACACACTCTCGCCCGGACAGCATTATATGCTCTTTGACACGCCGTTCGGCAAGGTCGGCGTCGCCATCTGCTTTGACGTGCGCTTTGCAGAGCTGTTTCGCATCCTCGCCCTCGAGGGCGCGCGGCTGATCGTTGTTCCGGCGGCGTTCAATATGACGACCGGTCCGGCACATTGGGAGCTTTTGTTTCGCGCGCGGGCGCTCGATAACCAGTGCTTTGTCGCGGGCTGCGCCCCGGCGCGGGACGAGACGGCGGGCTATGTCTCCTATGCCCACTCGCTCATGTGTGACCCTTGGGGGCGCGTGCAGGCACAGGCCGATGCAGCACCGGAGCTGCTGATCTGCGACATTGATCTTGCACAGACGGATGCCGTCCGGGCGCAGATCCCGGTTTTGCGCGCGCGGCGAACGGACCTGTATCAGCTCAAATACAAAAAAGACTCGTGATTTTCACGAGCCTTTTTTTATGATGTCCGTGACGGTCAGCGTCTGACTGTCAACGCGGAATTTGATTTCATAGCCGCCGAATTCCAGCCCGTAGACGCGGCTGGCGTCTGCTTGATACCGGGGACGCGGGTCTTGCGTGAGCACGCCGATGAGCGCGTCGCGCTTGTCGGCAGGGAAGCGGGAGAGCTGCTCCGGCGGGATCGTCACGGTCAGCTCCTGCATCTCCACCTGACCGGTGAAGCCTTCGGCCGCCTCCGGATGGCAGTCGGCATAGGCAACATAGGGCTTGATGTCAAAAATCGGTGTCCCGTCCATGAGGTCTGCCCCTGCGACGTGGAGCACCGGCCCGCGCGGATCAGTGAGATCGACGCGCTCGAGCCGCACACACGACAGGCCGATGGGGTTTGGCCGGAACGGGGAGCGCGTGGCGAACACGCCCATGCGCACATTGCCGCCCAGTCGCGGCGGTCGCACGGTCGGCGACCAGGGAGCATCAACGTTTTCAGAAAACTCCCAGATCAGCCAGATGTGCGAGTAGCCGTCCAGCCCCCGCACGGCCTCACGGCTGCGGAATTCCGGCTCAAAGACGATCTCGGCCTGCAGGCTTTCGACGACACCGCTCTGACGTGGGATGCCGAATTTGGTGGAAAAATCGCTGTGGATGTGTGCGATCGGTCTCATAGCTCCATCTCCTCTGCGGTTTGACATACGTGGCGCACGCAGCACGTGCTGCATAGCGGCTTGCGCGCGGTGCACACGGCGCGGCCGTGCAGGACGAGCCGGTGGCAAAAGTCGGACGATTCCTCCGGCGGCAGGATTTTGCGCAGCGCGGTCTCAATCTTGACGGGGTTCTTGAGCCCGTCGACGAGCCCCATCCGGTTTGAGAGCCGGATGCAGTGCGTGTCCACGACCACGGCGGGCTTGTGATATACGTCGCCGAGGATGAGGTTTGCTGTCTTGCGCCCGACGCCGGGCAGGGAAGTGAGTGCCTCCATCGTGTCCGGCACGCGGCCGCCGTATTCTGCGGCAAGCTTGCGCGCACACAGCACGATGTCGCGCGCCTTTGCGCGGAAAAACCCGCACGAGCGCACATAGGGCTCGACGTCCTCCGGCTCGGCATCGGCAAACGCCTCGAGCGTCGGAAAGCGCGCAAACAGTGCTGGTGTGATTTGATTGACGCGTTCGTCCGTGCACTGTGCTGCCAGCCGCACGGCGAAGAGCAGCTCGTAATCCTTCTGATATTGCAGGGAGCACTCCGCGGGGTAGGCCTGGGCCAGCGCGCGGAGGATCTCCCGAACCTGTTCGGGTGTGCGCATTTTCTTCACCTCTCCGGCAGTGTAGCACATTTTACGCCGCCTGCCAAGTGCGGCGAGTTGCCAAGGCGGGCAAAATGCGCTATAATATCGCCATCGCAACACAGGAGGCGCACTATGTACAGACCATTGGCCGATGATATCCGGCCGACCACGCTCGACGATGTGGTCGGGCAAAAACATATACTTGGTCCCAACGGGATGCTCCGGCGCATCGTTGCGTCCGGCGAGATCCCGAATATGGTGTTTTACGGCCCGTCCGGCACCGGAAAGACCACGGTCGCGAGCATCATCGCTGCCAGCACGAACCGCACCCTGCGCCGCCTGAACGCAACGACTGCGAGCATTTCGGACATCCGCAATATCATCGCGGAGCTCGACACCATGCTCACACCCGGCGGCGTACTGCTGTATCTTGACGAGATCCAGTATTTCAACAAAAAGCAGCAGCAGTCGCTGCTCGAATTCATGGAGGACGGCCGCATCACGGTCATCGCCTCCACGACGGAAAACCCGTATTTCTACGTCTACAACGCGGTGCTCAGCCGCAGCACGGTGTTCGAGTTCAAGCAAGTGCCGGCTGCCGAGGTGGAAAAGGCGGTGCTGCGCGCAGTGTCCATTCTCTGCGCGCGTGAGAACGTCACGGCGGACATCGAACCGGGCACAGCGGGGTATATCGCCTCTGTCTGCGGCGGCGATGTGCGCAAGGCGCTCAACACAGTTGAACTGCTCTTTTCTGCAGCGCCGCGTGACGGTGCGGCTGTTCAGCTCCTGCGCGCGGATGCCGAAAATATCACGCAGCGCAGCGCCATGCACTACGACCGCGCGGGTGATGATCACTTTGACGTTGTGTCTGCGCTTATGAAGTCGCTGCGCGGCTCAGACCCGGACGCGGCGCTGCATTATCTCGCGCGCCTGCTCGAGGCCGGGGATCTGATCGGCGCTTGCCGGCGCATCCTCTGCTCGGCGAGCGAGGACATCGGCCTTGCCTATCCGCAGGCCGCCACGATCGTCAAGTCCTGCGTGGACTCGGCGCTGCAGCTCGGCCTGCCGGAGGCGCGTCTGCCGCTGGCGGAGGCGGTGCTGCTGCTGGCAACCGCGCCGAAGTCCAACTCCGTCGTCATGTCCATCGACGCCGCGATTGCGGACGTGCGGGCGGGGAAGGCAGGGCCAATCCCGCGTGAGCTGCAAATTGTCCACGCCGACGGAACGGGCTTTGAGCGCGAGCAGGGCTACAAATATCCGCACAGCTACCCGGGGCACTGGGTGCAGCAGCAGTATCTGCCCGATGAGCTCAAGGGAAAACACTATTACAAGTACGGCGACAACAAGACCGAGCAGGCCGCGCGCGCCTACTGGCAGCGCATCAAGGGAGAGTGAGCGATGGACATTCGAGTCGGTGACATTCTGACGATGAAAAAGCAGCACCCCTGCGGTGAAAAGCGCTGGGAGGTGCTGCGCATCGGCGCGGACTTTAAGCTCCGCTGTCTGAGCTGCGGTCGCGAGGTCATGGGTCCGCGTGCAAAGTTTGAAAAAATGATCCGGCAGGTCGATCGGAGCGACACATAAAAAGATGATCCCGGAGCGTGTCAACAATCACGCTCCGGGATCTTATCATGTCCGATCATCTGTGCACGCCGTAGAAGAACAGCGCCACCGTGCCGGGGCCGACGTGGCAGCCCGTGACAGGCTCATAGCATACGGTCAGGCAGTCGCCGGTGAAGCCGCGCTTGCGCAGCGCGTCGAGCAGAAACTGCGCACACTCGGCGTCATCCGCGTGCGCGATGCCGATCTCTTCCGTCTTGTCTGTGACCAGCTTTTCATAGAAGTCAGCAAGGGAAGTGAGGGACTGCTTGCGCCCGCGCGTCTTGCCGCACAGGACAATTCTGCCCTCTTCGTCGCCGCGCAGCAGAGGCTTGATCTTCAGCACTGTGCCGACGATAGCGGCAGCCTTGCTCACGCGGCCGCCGCGCTCGAGATAGGCGAGGTCGTCGACCGTGAAATACTGGCACATCACATGACGGCGCTGCGAGATCTTCTCCACGATCTCGTCAAAGGACGCGCCGTTTTCGAGCATACGCGCAGCCTCGACCACGAGCAGCCCCTCGCCGAGGGAGGCGGCATATGTGTCGATGGAGGCGACCTTCCGCTCCGGGAATTCTTCCTTCAGCTCCTCCACAGCGAGGGAGGCAGCGTGTGCCGTGCCGCTGATTCCGCCGGACATACCGATGTAGATCGCATCGTCGCCGGCCGCAAGCACCTCACGCAGCGGTTCGAGAAAACCGGCGATGTTGATCATGGCGGTCGTCACGGACGTGCCGCTGCGCATTGCGTCATAGTAGGCCTTGCCGTCAAAGTCCACAGTCGGGTCCTGATGCGCCTCGACACCATCGATCAGGTAGGTCAGCGGGATCACGCGCAGGGCATATTTCTGAATGTACGAGGCCGGCAGGTTCGCCGACGTATCGGTAAAGATCTGAATCATATGGGTGCTCCTTTGTTTTGCTCAAAGTGCTGCACATTGTGCGCTCTTTATCCATACACCCTTGGGTGTGTAAATTCAACCTACTGTCATTTTTTCCTGTCTACGTTCCATTTTTTCAGCCTCTACACAAAAATATGCGTCTCTACTGCTGTGTAGAGTCACTCTACCGCCAGAAACAGACGGAAATAGGAAGAAAATCGGATGCTGGCTACCCAAAGGCAAAAAAGTTCCGCAGCTCGGATAGAACTGCGGAACCGGAAAATCGATATTGTCAGCTCAAAAGCTTACTTCACGAGCTTGGCGACTTCCTCAGCGAGGTCATCCTGACGCTTCTCAATGCCTTCGCCCTTCTCAAAGCGGGTGTAGCCCACGAGCTTGATGGAGGCACCGATCTGCTTTGCGACAGCGGCGATGTGATCCTCAACGGAGACTTTGTCGTCCTTGACGAACGGCTGCTGCAGCAGGCAGATCTCCTTGAAGTACTTAGCGATACCACCCATGACGATCTTCTCGATGATGGCGTCGGGCTTCTTGGCGTTCTTCGGATCTTCCTTGGCCTGAGCCAGGCGGATCTCCTTCTCCTTGGCGATGAACTCCTCGGAGACGTCGCTCTTGTCCATGTAGGTCGGGTTCAGAGCCGCAATCTGCATGGCGATGTCCTTGCCGAGCTCGATGACAGCAGCGTCGGTGGACTCGGTCTCAAGGTTGACGAGCACGGCGATACGGCCGCCCATGTGGACATAGGGAACGCTCAGGCCGGTGTCGTAGCGCGCGAAGCGGCGGACCTTGATGTTCTCGCCGATGACGAGGACCTTGTCGTTCTGCTCCTCGAGCACGGTCTTGCCGTTGCCGTAAGCGCAGGCGTACAGCGCGTCAAGATCAGCCGGGTTCTCCTTGGCGATGACAGCGGCGACGCCCTTGACGTACTCCACAAACAGGTCGTTCTTGGCCACGAAGTCGGACTCGGCATTGACCTCGATGATCACACCGATGCCGTCGATGTCAACGGCGTAAGCCATGCCCTCGGCGGCAATGCGTCCGGCCTTCTTCTGAGCGGCGGCGAGGCCCTTTTCGCGGAGCCATTCCACGGCTTTATCGATATCGCCATCGGCAGCGGTCAGAGCCTTTTTGCAGTCCATCATGCCGACGCCGGTCATTTCACGCAGATTTTTCACATCAGCAGCAGAAAATGCCATAATTCTTTCTCCTTTGTTATTTTTATCAGAAGGGCGGGTACGAGGCCCGCCCTTACAGTTTCCGATTACTCTTCGACCTTCTGAGCCTCTTCCTCGGAAGCGGCATCCTCAGCGTCGATGCCCTGGCGACCTTCCTGCACGGCGTTGGCCATGGTGGAAGCGATCAGGCGGATGGCGCGGATGGCGTCATCGTTGGCGGGAATGACGTAATCGATCTCGTCCGGGTCGCAGTTGGTGTCGACGATGGCGACGATCGGGATGTGCAGCTTGCGGGCCTCGGCGATGGCGTTGTGCTCCTTGCGCGGGTCAACGACGAACAGAGCGCCGGGGAGCTTCTTCATTTCCTTGACGCCGCCGAGATACTTCTCGAGCTTCTCCATCTCGCCGAGCAGCTTCATGACTTCCTTCTTCGGGAGCATATCGAAGGTGCCGTCCTCCTGCATCTTCTTGAGCTGAGCCAGACGGTCGATGCGGGTGCGCATGGTCTTGAAGTTGGTGAGCATGCCGCCGAGCCAACGGGCGTTGACGTAGTACATACCGACGCGGGAAGCCTCTTCCTTCACAGCGTCTGCAGCCTGCTTTTTTGTGCCGACGAAGAGGATGGTCTGGCCATTCTCCGCGAGGTTGCGCACGAAGCTGTAAGCCTCCTCGAGCTTTTTGACGGTCTTCTGCAGGTCGATGATGTAGATACCGTTGCGCTCGCAGTAGATATACTCCGCCATTTTCGGGTTCCATCTGCGGGTCTGGTGACCGAAGTGGACACCGGCCTCAAGAAGCTGTTTCATAGATACGACTGCCATAGTTTTTTGTTTCCTCCTTTAATTAGTTGCTACCTCCGGGAGCTTCTTCTGTGCCCGACCAGGCCGAAACCACATGGTCGCACATCCACTCCCGTGCGTAATGCTCTGGTATTATACCAGAGAAAACCGGCCAATGCAAGAGGATTTGGCCGGTTTTTTGCATTTTTTGCGTGTGCTCAGAGATGATTCTGGCGCTTTTCGCGTCGGCGCCGCGGCTGCTGCCCCGAGACCTCGGCGAGAATGATATCTTCACCCAGCCGCGAGATAGACCCCCACGGCAGAATGTAGTCGTCGTCGCCGCTGAGCAGGCCGCCGAGCTTCTTTTGCCCGGGTACAATGAGCGACACAATCTTGCCGTCATCCAAGTCAATTTCCGCATCGCAGACGTAGCCGAGCCGCTGACCGGTGCTCTGATCGATGACTTCTTTATATCGCAGGTCGGATAGACAACATTTCATGGGGACACCTCCGCAGCGTTTTCGTAACAGTCTATGGCGCGGCACCGCAGCTTATGAGGGGAAGACGCTACCGCGGATCTTGCCAATAGCCTGCTTTTCAAGCCGCGACACCTGTGCCTGACTGATGCCGATCTCACCAGCGACCTCCATCTGTGTCTTCCCGGCGTAAAAGCGCAGAGAGAGGATCTTTTTCTCGCGCGCGTTGAGCGTGCCCATCGCGCTCGAGAGCGCCAGCCGCTCGAGCCACTGCTCGTCGGTATTTTTTGTGTCGCCGACCTGGTCCATGACGCAGATGCTCTCGCCGCTGTCGGTGTAGATCGGTTCGTAGAGGGAGATGGGATCGCTGATCGCATCGAGCGCAAATACCACTGTCTGCCGCGGCAGACCGAGCGACTTTGCAATCTCATCGAGTGACGGCTCGCGGCCGGTTGCGGCGGTCAGGCGCTCCTTTTCCTGCAGCACCTGATATGCCGTGTCGCGCGTGGAGCGGCTGACGCGGATGGGGCTGTTGTCGCGCAGGTAGCGCCGGATCTCGCCGGAGATCATCGGCACGCCGTAGGTAGAAAAGCGCACATCGTGGTTCTCCGCGTCGAAATTGTCGATGGCCTTGATCAGCCCGATACAGCCGACCTGAAACAGGTCGTCCGCACTCTCGCCGCGGCCGGTGAATTTCTGGATCACGGACAGCACCAGCCGGAGGTTTCCCGCGATGAGCTGCTCGCGCGCGTCACGGTCGCCGTGCTTTGCACGGATGAGCAGCGCGCGGCAGGCATCGCTGCTCAGAACTTTTAAATCCGCCGTGTTCACGCCGCAGATCTCGACTTTTCCAAGCATAAGAATTCCTCCCATCCGGTACAGCGTAGTGTTTCCGGGTGGGAGGAATTTGATACATTGGCATATCTCCGAGCGGGTTACTGCTCGATGGCTGCGTTTTCCTTCTTCTTTGCGAAGGCTTTCTGCAGCCAGTCCTTGCCGTCTACATAGCGGGAGACGATGAAGGACACGACGTAGTCGCCGGCGGAGTTGACCATGGTGGCGGGGGGGTCGACAAGGTTGCCGATGGCAAGCGCGATCGGATAAGCAACGGCCAGCTGATCGGGGAAGAAGATGGTGCAGACCACAAGCTCACCCGTGCCGCCGCCGCCGGGGATGCCGCTCATGGCGACGGAGGAGAACACCGCCACGACGATGGCCAGAATGGCCTTTTCCGTCGTGAAGTCCAGTCCGAACACGCCGAAGAGGAATGCGACCTTGATGATGGCGGACATGGCCGAGCCGTCCATGTGCATGGTGGCACCCATGGGCAGGACAATGTCGGTGACGTCCTTGGAAATGCCGGTCTCATCCGCGACCTCCATGTTGGTCGGGATGGTCGCAACGGAAGAGCACGTGCCAAAGGAAACGGCTGCCGGACGGAACAGCTTGGAGAACATGATCTTCGCGCCGCCCTTACCGCCGCCGAACTGGGCGTAGATGGGGAAGAAGACGAACATGTAGGCAAAGCTCATGACGTAGTAGATGATGAGCGTGCGGCTGTAATCCGCGACCAGCTCCGGACCGTAGGTGGCGACCAGATCGGCAAAAAAGCCGAAGAAGCCGATGGGGGCATAGTAGGTGATGAGCTTCACAGTCTTCATGATGCAGCCCGTAATGTCCTCGAGGAGCTTCGCGGTCTTGGTTTCCGGACCGCCGTTCATCTGGATGCCGAAGCCGAAGATGACCGCCGCAACGATCAGCGGCAGGATGGCCTTGCGGCTCAGCAGCTCCGTGAAGTCAGGCTTGGTAAAGAAGTTCACGATCATGTCGCCGAAGCCAAGTGTGTCGCCGATCTCGCCCTCCGTGATGGTGTAGTGTCCATCCACGAGCGGGAAAATGCGGCAGACGATATACATCAGGATGCCGGCGATGGCAGCAGTGACGAGGAACGTGGCGATGGTCACGCCCATGATCTTGCCGGCGCGCTTGACGCTCTTCATGTTGGCGATGGCGGAGGCGATGGAGCAGAACACCATCGGCACGACCACGCAGAACATCATGTTGATGAACAGCGTGCCGAGGAATTTGATCTTGCCGCCGAAATCTGGGGCAAAAGCGCCCACCAGACAGCCGGCCACGATGCCGGAGATCATGAAGATCAGGAATCCGTAAGTCTTAAAAAACGACTTGGAACCGTTTGTCTTGGACATAAATGCAACACTCCCAGTGCGTAGTTTGCGCCGAAACAGCGCTTTGGTGACAGTATATAGAGTTTTATCTTGCAATAATTGTACAAAAATGCTATCATATATTGCAAAAGATGCTTTCTTGGAGGCGAGCTATGCAACAGACTGATTATGAGCGCAGGGGATACCTGCATGAGGACTACCGTCTGTTCCATCTGAGCAGTGCGCTGGCTGAGGATACGGCCTTCCACTATCACGAATTTCATAAGCTGGTGTTCTTTCTGGCCGGGCGCGGAAACTATATCGTCGAAGGGCGCACACATGTGCTGCGGCCGTATGATGTGGTGCTTGTGCGGCAGGGCGCGATCCACAAAGCGCAGATCGACCCGAACGAGCGCTATGAGCGCGTGATCCTCTACATATCACCGGACTTTCTGCGCGCGCAGTCAACGGCAGTGTCTGCGCTCGATGCCTGTTTTCATCTGCCGGCAGATGGGGAGAGCTTTGTCCTGCGCCCGGACGTTGACCGCCGTACTGCGCTGCTGCGCACACTGGACGCACTCGAGGCGGAGGAGCAAAGCACGGCCTACGGACATGATCTGCTCTCACGCGCGCAGATGCTGCAGCTGCTGGTCATGCTCGGCCGCGGCCTGAATGACGACGGGTCAAGCTACGCCCCCTCGGAACACTGCAACGAAAAGACGGCTGCTATACTCGAATACCTCAACACGCACCTGACCGAGGACATCAGCATTGATGCCCTCGCGGACACCTTTTACCTCAGTAAATATTATATGATGCGCCTGTTTCGTGCCGAGACCGGCTTTACTATCCACGGCTACCTCACGGATAAGCGTCTGCGCGTGGCGCGCGACCTCATCGCGCAGGGGATGCGCACGACGGATGCCTGCTTTCAGTGCGGGTACCATGACTACTCCGCGTTTTCACGGGCGTATAAAAAACGGTTTCAGGTCAGCCCCCGTGCCGACCAGACGAAAGGAGCGCAGTGACTATGCAGCTGCATCCGCAATATTATTATCAGCAGCTTCCGCCGCCGGAGCGCGCGGCGTATCACGGTATGCTGACCTGCCTGCGGGAGCTTGCGCCGTCGGCGCGCATTCCTCGCCTTTCGATGGAGACGCTCGGCACGATCTTTTTCCAGCTGCGGCTGGATCATCCGGAGATCTTCTACGCCGTCGGTTTTTCGTGCCGCGCCGTGCCCGAGGCGGAGTTTGTGGACTTTTGCCCCGAGTATCGGTTTGACAAAAAACGCATCCGCGAGCACCGTCAGGCGATCGAGGCACGCGCGGCGCGGCTGCTGCGCCCGCTGCGCAGCCTGACTCCGGCGGAGCAGGAGCGTGCGATTCACGATTTCATCCTTGAAAACGTTCGCTACGATAAGCTTGAAAAGCCGTATTCGCACGAGGTCATCGGCCCGCTGACCAACGGCGTCGGCGTCTGCGAGGGCATGGCCAAAACGGTCAAACTCCTGTGCGACGGGCTCGGCCTGCCGTGCATGATCGCGATCAGTGACCGCGACCGTGCCAACGGCGAGCGCTACCTGCACGCGTGGAACATCGTGCAGCTCGGCGGGCAGTGCTATCACCTTGACGCCACGTTTGACAATTCGCTGAGCAAGCACGGTGTGCTGCGCTATGACTACTTCAATCTTGACGACGCAAAGATCTTCCGCGATCACCGCAAGCTTCTGTATCCCGCGCCGGCCTGCGCGGACGGCGGTCAGTTCTATTATAGGGTACAGCACCTGTCGTGGACAAAGCCGGAGGAGGTTGCGCGCCGGGTCGATCAGGCGCTGCGCAAAAAGCAGCCGGGGCTGGTGTTTCACTGGCGCGGCGGCTATCTGACGCGCGAGGTGCTGACTGACCTGTGCACACAGATTGATTCAGCGGCGCATGCGCGCGCTCGAGCGGCTGCCATTTCGGTCAATTGGCCGCAGGCGGTGCTGCAGGTGCGCTTTGTCGAGGCGGCGCAGCCGGTGGAGACGGAGACACTCGACGATATTTGAGAGAAGATTTATCAGTTCCGGGCAAAATGACGGAGCGGACAGACAATTTTGCAGTGCGTGTGCATGGAACGGCAAAAGTGTTTTTGCCTTCTTGACATGGACTCGAGCGGCTCCTACAATGGGTGCAATTTCGGTTTTCGCAGGGAGGAATTCCAATAAAAAAACGTTTGTCTCCGCAGCACAGCTGGAGCAAATTGCAGCGCAGTATCCCACACCGTTTCACATCTATGACGAACAGGGGATCCGGGAAAATGCCCGCCGCCTGAACGCTGCTTTCTCATGGAATCCGGGTTTTCGCGAGTATTTCGCGGTGAAAGCGACGCCTACGCCTGCAATTATGAAGGTTCTGCAGGAGGAGGGGTGCGGATGCGACTGTTCATCACTCACGGAGCTGATGATGGCCGAACGCATCGGCTGTGTCGGTGAGCATATTGTGTTCTCTTCCAATGAGACCCCGGCCGAGGATTACCGGCTGGCGGCAAAGTTGGGTGCAGTCATCAATCTGGACGATCTCACACACGTGGACTTTCTGGAACGCGCGATCGGCTATATCCCGAAGAAGATCGGCTGCCGCTTCAACCCCGGCGGCACGTTCTCGCTCGGTGAAACACGTGAAGGCTTTCAGGTCATGGACAATCCCGGCGATGCCAAGTACGGCATGACCTGTGCGCAGATCGCTGAGGCGTTCCGGCTGCTCAAGGCAAAGGGCGCGGAGGAGTTCGGTATTCATGCATTTCTGGCCTCCAATACGCTCTCAAACGAATACTATCCCGCGCTGGCGCGTATGCTTTTCCGACTGGCGGCAGAGCTGCAGCAGGAGACCGGCTGCCATATCACGTTCATTGACCTCTCTGGTGGCGTCGGTATCCCGTACCGGCCGGATGAGCCGGCCAATGACATCGCCGTCATCGGCGAAGGCGTGCGCAGGGCGTATGAGGAGATCCTTGTGCCAGCCGGCATGGGTGATGTGGCGCTGTACACCGAACTCGGCCGCTTTATGCTCGCACCGTACGGTCATCTCGTGACGCGCGCGATCCACGCAAAGCACATCTACAAGGAGTACATCGGCACAGATGCCTGCGCATGTGACCTGATGCGTCCGGCCATGTACGGGTCGTATCACCATATCACGGTCATGGGCAAGGAGGACGCGCCCTGCGACCACAAGTACGACATTGTCGGCGGCCTGTGTGAGAACAATGACAAGTTTGCCGTCGACCGGATGCTGCCGGGCATTGACATCGGCGATCTGCTTGTCATCCATGATGCCGGTGCACACGGCCTTGCCATGGGCTACAACTACAACGGCAAGCTCCGCTGCGCAGAGGTGCTGCTGCAGCCGGACGGTTCCACGCGCCTGATCCGCCGCGCCGAGACGCCGGAGGACTACTTTGCGACCATGGTCTGGGAAGATTGAGACACAGAAAAAACCGAGGGAGTAGCTCCCTCGGTTTTTGTATGTTGTTTTGCCTCAGAGCACACGCACGCAGTCGCGCGTGATCTCGCCGAGCGTGTGCACGCCGCACATGGCCATCGTGTCGCGCAGCTCGCTGCCGATCTTTTCGATGTACGTCGCTACGCCCTGCGCGCCGTCGCCGTAGACCATCGGCACGAACGGACGCCCGATGAGCACGGCGTCCGCGCCGAGCGCCAGCGCCTTGAACACATCCGTGCCGGTGCGGATGCCGCCGTCCACGAAGATCTTCATGCTGCCGCCGACGGCGTCGGCGATCTCGGCGAGCACTTCCGCGCTGGCCGGGGTCTGGCCGAGCACGCGGCCGCCGTGGTTCGAGACGATGATCGCAGCGGCGCCGGCCTCTGCGGCCTTCTGCGCGCCGCGCACAGTCATGATGCCCTTGACGATGAACGGCATGGCGGCGTAGCGGATGATCTCCGCCAGCTCCTGCACGGACTTGCTGCCGGCCGGCGGTGTCAGATTTTTCAGGAAGGGGAGGCCCGCGCCGTCAATGTCCATGGCGACGGCCTTGCAGCCGCTGGTTCTGGCCAGATCGAGCTTTTCAAAAACCAGCTGCTGGCTCCACGGCTTGATCGTCGGCACGCCGACACCGCCGGCTGCGCGGATGGCTTCCATCGCGCCCTGGAACACCGCAGCGTCCACACCGTCACCGGTGAAGGCGGCAATACCGCTGTCGGCGCAGGCATTGACGAGGATGCTGTTATATTCACGGTCGTTGTACTTGTCGCCGTAGTGCATCTTCATCGCGCCGAGCGGGGCTGCAAAAAACGGGTAGCGGTACATGGTGCCGAACAGCTCCACAGCCGTGTCGACCGGCTCGTTCGGGCATATGGTGTCCATGTTGACGCAGATCTTCTGCCACGCATCGTAGTTGCGGGTGAAGCCGTTGCCGGGGGCTTTTGCGCCGGGGCCGGGGACCTGGTTGCCGCAGGCCTTGCCGTTGCACACCGGGCAGGCCTTGCAGTACGGGCCGATACAAGTGCGTGCGCTTTCGAGAATCTCTTTGTACTCCATGAGGGTACCTCCATATATCTTTACTGTATTGATGGATTTGCTGCCGAAACGCCCGTGCCGTCAAACGCCGGGATCATGTCGTCGGTCGCGGCATCGAGATCCTGATAGAAACCGTCTGTGATGGGGCTGTCCATCAGGTATTCGTACATGGCATCGTTGAGTGCGGGGGAGACGGGGTGCTGCAGCTCCGGCCACTGCGCCAGATCGCCGACGGGCGTGTACTGGCTCATGAGACTGAAGAGCACCTGCCCAGGCGCAAACGTCTGCCCGACCCAGTCGATGACGCGGCGGGTGTTTTCGCCTTGATGCGGCAAAATGAGATGCCGGATGAGTACGCCGCGCTGCAGCATCCCGTCGTCATCGAGCTGAAACGGACCGGTCTGACGGTACATTTCCAGAATGGCGGCGCGGGCGACCTGCGGGTAATCCGCGGCGGCGGAGTAGCGTGCTGCCGGTCCGGACAGGGCGTATTTCATGTCCGGCAGGTATACCTGCACGAGCCCCTCGAGCATACGCAGCGACTCCACACACTCGTAGCCCGAGCTGTTCCACACGACCGGGATGCCAAGGGACAGACCCGTGAGCGCCTCGGTGATCTGCGGCGTGTAGTGGCTGGGGGTAACGAGGTTGATGTTGTGCACACCTTCGTCCCGCAGGCGCAAAAAAATAGCGCGGAGCTGCGCGACGGTGATCTCTTTTCCGTGTTCGCCGCGGCTGATGTCGCGGTTCTGGCAAAATACGCACCGCAGATTGCAGCCGGAGAAAAAGACCGCGCCGCTGCCGCGTGTGCCGGATATGCACGGTTCCTCACCGAAATGCGGCGCTGCGCGCGCCACCATGGGTGCATCCGGAACTGCACAAAAGCCCAATTGTCCGCCTGCGCGGTCAACACCGCAGCCGCGCGGACAGACGGAACAAAGTTGCGTCATAGTACCTCCCACGCATAGAATCTTGCGTGAAATCGATAGATTCTGTGGATATTATAAAGTTTTTTCATCCATTATGCAATGGTCTTCGGCATGTTTCACGAAAAGTTCAGAAATGCAGCGATTTCCAGTGACAGCTTTATTTAAAAGGGCGATTGCAAAAAAAGCAGCAAAGTAATACAATAACAGAGATATAATCGGCTGTGAATTTGAAAAAAATAACGAAGAGGAAGCATTATGGTAGATATCGTTTTGGTGGAGCCGGAGATCCCGAACAACACCGGCGCCATTGCGCGTACCTGTGCCTGCACGGGTTCGCGGCTGCACCTGATCAAACCGCTCGGGTTTGATATTTCCGACCGCGCCGTCAAGCGCGCCGGACTTGACTACTGGCATCTGGTCGATATCTCGGTATATGAGAACATCGACGAGTACTTCGCCAAAAATGGGGATGAAAATCTCTGGCTGCTCACGACCAAGGCGAAGGTGAGCTATGCCGACGCTGATCTCTCTGCCGCGAACGTGACGCTCATGTTCGGCAAGGAGACGAAGGGGCTGCCCGAGTGGCTGCGTGAACGCTATGCCGACCACTGCCTGCGTATCCCCATGCGCGCAGAGGCGCGCAGTCTGAATCTGTCCAATTCCGCGGCGATCTTGTGCTATGAGGCGCTGCGTCAGCAGAATCTGCTCGGACAGATCGATCTGGATCTTTGAATACCATATCACACGCCTGTGTGAAATCACAAACCAGGAGGAAGCAAGATGAACTACAACAAAATGACCGTCAGGGACGTCCAGCTTTCCGGTAAAAAAGTGCTGCTGCGCTGTGACTTCAATGTCCCGCAGGACAAGATGACCGGCGAGATCACGAGCGACAAGCGCATCGTGGCCGCGCTGCCGACGATCCGCTACCTGCTCGATAACGGCGCTGCCGTGATCGCCTGCTCGCACCTCGGCAAGCCGAAGGGCACGTGGAAAGAGAGCCTCACGCTCGCGCCGGTGGCCAAGCGCCTGACGGAGCTGCTGGGTATGGACGTGCTCTTTGCCAAGGATATCATCGGCGAGGATGCCAAGACCAAGGCGGCCGCGCTGCAGCCGGGTCAGCTTCTGCTGCTGGAGAACCTGCGTTTTGATCCCCGTGAGGAGAAAAATGACCCCGAATTCGCAAAAGAGCTCGCGAGCATGGCTGAGCTTTATGTCTCCGATGCGTTCGGCACGGTGCATCGCGCACACGCTTCTACTGCCGGCGTCGCGGCGTATCTGCCCGCATATGCCGGTCTGCTGATCGAGAAAGAGCTGTCCGTCATGGGCAAGGCGCTGGAAGATCCGAAGCGCCCGTTCGTCGCCATCCTCGGCGGCGCGAAGGTATCGGATAAGATCGGCGTCATCAATAACCTGCTCGAAAAGGCCGACACGATCATCATCGGCGGCGGCATGGCCTACACGTTCGTCAAGGCGCAGGGCGGCGAGATCGGCACGTCTCTGCTCGAGGCTGACAAAATGGACTATGCGCTCGAGATGATCCGGAAGGCGAAGGAGCGTGGCGTGAAGCTGCTGCTGCCCGTTGACACTATGGCCGGCGATCAGTTTGCTGCAGATTGCGCGCGCAAGGTCGTGCCGACCAACGCCATACCGGCCGACTGGATGGGTCTTGACATCGGCCCTGAGACGATCAAGCTGTTCACGGATGCCGTCAAGGGCGCCGGCACGGTCGTCTGGAACGGACCGATGGGCGTGTTCGAGTTCCCGGCCTTTGCCGCCGGCACGGAAGCCATTGCGGCAGCGCTGGCGGAGTCCGGCGCGGTCACGATCGTCGGCGGTGGCGATTCGGCGGCTGCGGTCGAGAAGCTCGGTTTCGCCGATAAGATGACGCACATCTCCACCGGCGGCGGCGCTTCACTGGAGTTCCTTGAGGGCAAGGAGCTGCCGGGCGTTGCGTGCCTGCTGGATAAGTAAGCGCTGGAAAGGAAATTAGGATATGAATATCAAAGAGAGAAAAGCAATCATCGCCGGTAACTGGAAGCTCAATAAGCGCGTGGCCGAGATCCCGGCCTTCGCGCAGGAGCTGCAGGCGAATCTTCCGGCAGAGCGCTGCTGTGACGTGGTTATCTGTGCCCCGTACCCGCTGATCGGTGCGCTGGAGGCTGCCGGTCAGTGCTGCGCTCTCGGCGTCGGCGCACAGGACGTGTCCGAGCATCAGCACGGTGCGTACACCGGCGAGGTATCCGCCGAGCAGCTCAGCGATCTCGGCGCACAGTACTGCATCGTCGGTCACAGTGAGCGCCGCAGCTATCATGGCGAGACCGATCTGCAGGTCAACGCCAAGACGAAAATTCTGCTGGAGAATCACATCATCCCGATCATCTGCGTCGGCGAGAGCCTTGCGCAGCGTGAGCATGACCTGACCGAGACCTATGTTGCCTATCAGGTCGCGGCCGCTTTCTCCGGTCTGACGGCGGAGCAGGCAGTGCGCTGCGTCATCGCCTATGAGCCCCTGTGGGCCATCGGCACCGGCAACACCGCCACGAGCGCACAGGCACAGGAGGTCTGCGCCTCCATCCGCGCCACGCTTGCCAAGCTCTATGACGCCAACACGGCCAAGGCGATCAGCATCCTCTACGGCGGCTCGATGAACGCGGGCAACGCAGCCGAGCTGCTGGCACAGCCGGACATCGACGGCGGCCTCATCGGCGGCGCGTCGCTCAAGCCGGTCGATTTCTCGAAGATCATTGCCGCGACGGCGCAGGGAGCCTGCGAATGAGCAACAGAAAAGTCGCACTCATCATCCTCGACGGCTACGGCATCGGCGAGCCGAATGCGGGAAACGCCATCTATATGGCCAAAACGCCGGTGATGGACAGCCTCCTGCAGCGCTGGCCGCACACGAAGCTCTCTGCCTCCGGGCTGGACGTCGGCCTGCCGGACGGACAGATGGGCAACAGCGAGGTCGGTCACACGAACATCGGCTCGGGCCGCGTCGTGTTTCAGGATCTGCCGCGCATCACCAACGCCATTTCCGACGGCTCGTTTTTTGAAAACCCCGTCTATGGCGCGGCGCTTGATAACGCTGCAAACGGCAAGGCGCTGCACATCCTCGGTCTGCTGTCTGACGGCGGCGTGCACAGCCACATCCAGCACATCTTCGCCATGGTGAAGATGGCGCATGACCGCGGCATCGAGCGCGTCTATCTGCACTGCTTCCTTGACGGGCGCGACGTCGCGCCGACGAGCGGCGCGGGCTATGTCAGCCAGCTGCATGACTACTGTGCCGAGCTCGGCACGGGCAAGATCGCAACGCTGCAGGGACGCTTCTACGGCATGGACCGTGACAAGCGCTGGGACCGCATCGAGGCGAGCTACAATGCCATGGTCTGCGGTGAGGGTGTGCAGGACCCCGACCCCATCCACGCGATGGAGGAGAGCTATGCCGCCGGTGTGACGGATGAGTTCGTCAAGCCCGTCGTCTGTGTTCCTGATGGGAAGATCTGTTCCGGTGACAGTGTCATCTTCATGAATTTCCGTCCCGACCGCGCCCGGGAAATGACCTATGCGCTCACGCAGAGCGATTTTGACGGCTTCCGGCGCAAGGTCGTTGCGCAGGACCTGCACTATGTCTGCACGACACGCTACGACGAGAAGCTCACCGATCTTCCGATCGCGTTCCCGCCCGAGGAGCTGCACGACACGCTCGGCGAGATCGTCAGTGCACACGGTCTGCGCCAGCTGCGCATCGCGGAGACGGAAAAGTACGCGCACGTCACGTTCTTCTTCAACGGCGGCACGGAGACGCAGTATCCCGGCGAGGATCGTGTGCTCATCCCGTCGCCGCGCGAATTTCCGACCTACGACCTCGTTCCTGAGATGAGCGCCGTCCAGGTCAAGGACGAGCTCGTGGCGCGCATCCGTACCGGTGCGTATGACATGATCGTCTGCAATTTTGCCAACTGTGACATGGTCGGCCACACGGGTGTACTGCCGGCCGCCATTCAGGCGGTCGAGTGCGTGGATCGCTGCCTCGGCGAGGTCGTTGCGGCGGCGCAGGAGATGGGCTACACGCTGCTCGTCACTGCTGATCACGGCAACGCCGACCGCATGGTCGAGGCGGATGCCTCGCCGAATACGGCGCACACGACGAATCTTGTGCCGCTGGTGCTCGTCGGCAGAGAGCTGCCGCTGCGCGCGCAGGGCCGTCTTTCCGATATCGCACCGACCATGCTCGAGCTGATGCACATCGAGCCGAAACCCGCAATGACAGGCGAGAGCCTTATCGAAAAATCATAAAGGAGTATTGACATGAAGGACTATTTTGAAATTGTGGATGTAAGTGCCAGAGAGATTCTGGACTCCCGCGGCAATCCGACCGTGGAAGTCGAGGTCACGCTTGACGACGGCACCGTTGGCCGCGCTGCCGTTCCGTCCGGCGCTTCCACCGGTATCTACGAGGCTTGCGAGCTGCGCGACGGCGATAAGAGCCGTTACCTCGGCAAGGGCGTGCTCAAGGCAGTTGAGAACGTCAACGTCGAGATCGCTGAGGCGCTGCAGGGCATGAACGTCCTCGACCAGACCTCCATCGACAAGCTGCTCATCGAGCTGGACGGCACCCCGAACAAGACCCGTCTCGGCGCCAATGCTATTCTCGGCGTGTCCCTCGCGTGCGCGAAGGCCGGCGCGTTGGCGACCGGCCAGAGCCTGTATAACTACATCGGCGGCTGCAACGCTAAGACGCTGCCTGTGCCGATGATGAACGTGCTCAACGGCGGCGCACACGCCACCGGCAGCAACGTTGACATCCAGGAGTTCATGATCATGCCCGTCGGCGCCAAGAGCTTCGCCGAGGCGCTGCGTATGTGCTCGGAAGTGTTCCACGTGCTCAAGAAGGTCGTTCCGGCCTCCGGCGTGGGCGACGAGGGCGGCTACGCTCCGAACCTCGACAGCGACGAGGACGCGCTCAAGGCGCTCGTCAAGGCCATCGAGCTTGCCGGCTACAAGCCGTATGACGATTTCATGATCGCCATCGACAGCGCCTGCTCCGAGTGGTTCAACGCGGAGGACGGCTGCTACCACCTGCCGAAGCGCGGCACGGTCATGACCCGCGAGCAGATGGTCGATATGTACGCCGACTTCGTTGAGAAGTACCCGATCATCTCCCTCGAGGACGGCATGGCCGAGGATGACTGGGAAGGCTGGCAGATGCTCATGGATCGCCTCGGCAAGAAGATCCAGCTCGTCGGTGATGACCTGTTCGTCACGAACGTCCAGCGCATCAAGAAGGGCATCGAGCTCGGCGCAGCCAATGCCGTGCTCATCAAGCTCAACCAGATTGGCACGCTGACCGAGACGCTCGACGCGATCCAGATGGCGCACCGCGCCGGCTGGACGGCCGTCGTGTCTCACCGCTCCGGCGAGACCGAGGACACCACAATCGCGGACATCTCCGTGGCCGTCAACGCCGGTCAGATCAAGACCGGTGCTCCGAGCCGCACCGACCGCGTTGCGAAGTACAACCAGCTGCTGCGCATCGAGGACGAGCTGTTCGACGTGGCACAGTATCCCGGAAAGGATGCATTTTTCAGCATCAAGAAGTAATTTCCCAAACCGGTATAAAAGGTGTTTGCGTGGGTGACAATACCCATGCAAACACCTTTTTTCTTGGAGGGAAATACAATGGAACCGAATCAGGACAAAAACCCCGAAAAAAGATCTGTACGCTTCATCGAAGGCAAGGGCTTCTACATAGCCCTCGTCCTCTGCGCGGCGGTGATCGGCGTCTCTGCGTGGTCACTGCTGGCAGATACGAAGACTATGGATGATGAGCGTGCACACAGCGCGGTGCTGGAGGTCGTGCCAACACCGGTCGTACCCGTGCCGGAAACACCGCAGCCGACGCCGGAGCTGTCGCCTGAGCCGAAAATTCCGGCGGAGGAAGCTGCAGAAACGGCGGCGCAGGATGTGTACCTCTGGCCGGTCGATGGCGCGGTGACGCGCGCCTATGCAATGACGGCGCTGGCCTATGATGAGACAATGGCTGACTGGCGCACGCATGACGGCATTGATATTGCGGCGGATTACGGCGCGGTCGTCTCGGCCATGGCGTCGGGCACGGTGACGCAGGTGTATCACGACGACCGCTACGGCATGACCGTCGTCACGGAACGCGCCGACGGCCTGCGCTGCACGTATGCGAATCTGGAGGCGATCCCCACGGTAAACGTCGGCGATTCGGTCTCGGCAGGGGATACGATCGGCTCGGTCGGCGATTCCGCTGGCTGCGAATCGGCACAGGAGAGCCACCTGCATCTGTCGGTTTCGGTCTCCGGGCAGAGCGTTTCGCCTCTGGATTATTTGCCGCAAAAAAATTAAAAAAGTGACGCAAAACTTATTGACAAAGGGAGCATTGTTTGGTACAATGCTCCTTGCGTTTAGCGGTTCGCGAGACGCTCACAACATGGCGGCATAGCTCAGTTGGCCAGAGCATTCGGTTCATACCCGAAGTGTCCCCGGTTCGAATCCAGGTGCCGCTACCAAGGGGATGCTGCACCCGCAGCATCCCATCTTAGGCCCGTTGGTCAAGTGGTTAAGACACCGCCCTTTCACGGCGGTAACATGGGTTCGAGTCCCGTACGGGTCACCACTTTTGGAGGCTTAGCTCAGCTGGTTAGAGCGCATGCTTCACACGCATGAGGTCGATGGTTCGAGCCCATTAGTCTCCACCATAAAAACCTGTGTTCTCTGAACGCAGGTTTTTTCATTTTCGGAGGTGCGCATGAAACTGATCGCTCTGGATCTCGACGGAACACTGCTCAACAGCGAGAAGGTCATCTCGGCGGGGAATTTTGCCGCGCTTTCGCTTGCGGCGGAGCAGGGGCATGTGATCGTCCCGGCAACGGGGCGCGCGCTGCGCGCGATTCCGGAGCAGGTGATGGCGCTGCCGTTTCTGCGGTATGCCATTACGATCAACGGCGCGAAGGTTTCCGACACGCGGACGGGGGAGACGCTCCTGCGTGCTGTGCTTCCGCAGGATACCTGCCTGCGCCTGATGGACTTTGCCGGACGCTATGACGCAATGTATGACTGCTATTGGAACGACACCGGCTGGGTAGACCGCGCATTTCTTGAGCGTGTGCGGTATTATAACGCCGATGAGGAAGTGGTCACGCTCCTGCGGCGCACACGTGCACCGGTCGAGGATCTGAAAGCGTTTGTGCGCGCAAACGGTCAGCCGGTGCAGAAGGTGCAGCTGTGTTTTCGGGACATGGCAGAGCGTGAAACGGCGCGCGCGGAGATCACGGCCGCGTTTCCGGATGTTCTGGTCACGTCGTCGTTTCGCAACAACCTAGAGCTCAATGCTGCCGATGCGGATAAGGGCAGGGCTCTGCTTGCACTCGCGCGGCACTTGGGCATCCCGGCGGAGGATACGGTTGCCTTTGGGGACAGCTCCAACGACCTGCGGATGCTGCGTGCCGCCGGCACAAGCGTTGCCATGGGCAATGCTGCGCCAGAGGTGCGCGCTGTCTGTGACTACGTGACGGATACCAACGACCGTGACGGTGTGGCGGCGTTCCTCCGGACACATATTCTGCATGGAGTTTCACTTTGAATTCGTGAAAAAAGACCGTGTTCCGGAGAACACGGTCTTTTTTGTGATGCGGAAATTACTTCTTGATGTTTTCCTTGATGACTTCGCCCAGAATGGTCATGCCCTGCTCGATCTTCTCTTCGGGCATGCAGGAGTAGTTCAGGCGGATGCAGTTGTTGTGGCCGGCGTCCGGGAAGAAGCCGTCGCCCGGGACGTAGGCAACGTTGCGCGCCAGGCACTGCTTTGCCATCTCGTTGGTGTTGATGTAGTCCGGCAGCTCGACCCAAGTGAACAGACCGCCGTTGGGGTGCGTGAACTTCGCCTCGGGCGGGAATTCGCGCTCCATGGTCTGGATCATGACGTCGCGGCGCTTGCGGTAGCACTCCTTGATGGTGGCAACGTGCTCATCAAGGTCGAACATATCGATGAACTTGGACACAACAAGCTGTGCCTCGGTGGAAGCCTGCAGGGAAGCGGCCTGCGCGAGGAAGTTGTACTTCTGGAGGATCTCACCGTCGGCGCAGACCCAGCCAAGACGGTAGCCGGGCGCGAGGATCTTGGAGAACGTGCCGAGGAAGACAACGAGGCCCTTGGTGTCCATGCTCTTGAGCGCGGGCAGGTATTCGCCCTCGAAGCGGAGCTCACCGTACGGGTTATCCTCAACAACGGGGATCTCGTACTTGTTGATGATCTCCATGAACTGTTTGCGGCGCTCGAGCGGCCAGGTGCGGCCGGACGGATTCTGGAAGTCGGGGATGACGTAGATCATCTTGACATTCTCCGTCGTGGCGAGTACCTTTTCCAGCTCTTCCATGATCATGCCGTCGCCGTCGGTGGGGATGGCAACAAAGTTCGGCTCACAGGCTTTGAATGCGTTCAGCGCGCCGAGATAGGAGGGGCTCTCAATGATGACCACATCGCCCTTATCGCAGAACACGCGCGCGGAATAGTCCAGGCCCTGCTGAGAGCCGGAGGTCACGAGGATGTTGTCAGCAGTGGTTTTGATGTTGAGCTTCGCTTCCATACGGTCAGCGATCTGCTGACGGAAGTGCTCAAAACCGTTGGTGCTGGAGTACTGGAGCGCGACTTTGCCCTGCTCCTCAAGGACAGCATCGGTCGCAGCCTTGATCTTGTCAACAGGGAAGAGCTCGGGTGCGGGCATACCGCCTGCAAACGAAAGGATCTCCGGCTTGTTGGCAAGCGCCAGCAGTTCGCGGATCGCAGAACCCTTGAGAAGGTTCATTCGTGTGGAAAACCGTACCATTTCTAAATTTCCTCCTTATTTTGCTGGTAATGATGTACAAGAGCATCGATTACGTCTCACCATATTTAAGCACATTTTCACAGTAAAGTAAACCATTTCAATCAAATCCGACGAAAATTTTCATTTTCATAATTTTCAATGCCGTTTTTATTCCTTGACATAGAACAGTAAATTCGTTATGATGAGGCCAAAGAGGTGTTGTATATGATCGGAACCACGCTCAAAAATTTGCTGGATGAACGCGAGATCAAGGTCAACGAATTTGCGCGGCAGATCAAAGTGCCGGCGCAGACGCTCTACAGCATTATCCGCCGCGACAATATGAAGATCGATTTTGAGCTGCTGCTGCGCATCTGCGATGCGCTGCACGTTCCGCTTGAGACGTTTTGCGGTACGGGCAGTACCGGTCAGCCGACACCTGAGGAGTGGGAGACGCTCTGGAAGCTGCGCCGTCTGGATGATCACGGCCGCTTTGTGACGCTGCAGCTCCTTGATGCCGAGTGTGCGCGTCTGCAGGCTGCACAGTGTCAGCCGGAGCGCAATAAGATCATCCCGCTGTATATGACGCCGGCAGCGGCCGGATATGCCTCGCCGGCGCTCGGTGATGATTATGAGGATTATGAGGTCGCTGCGGATTCGGAGGCGGACTTTGCCGTGCGCATCGCCGGCGACAGCATGGAGCCTTATATCCACGACGATTCCATCGTACTCGTCAAGCGCGGCGCAACGATCTTTGACGGGGACATTGGTCTGTTCTTCGTCGACGGCGATATGAAGTGCAAGCAATATTGCCAGGATTATCTCGGCAATGTGTATCTGTTCTCGCTCAACCGTGCACGCAGAGATGCGGATGTAACGATTCCGGCCTCATCCGGCATTACGATCTGCTGCTTTGGTAAGGTGCTGCTCAAGGGCAAGATTCCTCTGCCGCAGGACTAAATGGCAATATATGCGTACGAGAAAACGGTCATCCGCGAGTTACGGATGACCGTTTTGCTATATATTATTGGTACATGAAGGAGTAGTCCACGTTCAGGTCACTGCCTGTCCAGGAACCGTCGAGCTTGCTAATCACGCGTGCGTAGCCGTCCTCATCCTTGTCATAAGGACGCGGCCGGTAGTCGTTTTTGCTGTCAGTGCTCGACAAGCGGCAGGGGATCAGGCCGTAGCCGTCTACGACCCAGCCGTCGCCGTCTTTCTTGACGGTCACCTGTGCGATTGCGGTGTCTACATCGCGCGGCGCGGTGTTGCCGCCGAAGCTGAAGTTTCCGAGGCTGTAGAAAATATAGCCGCCGTTGTAGCTTTCCATCTTTTGCAGCACGTGCGGGTGCGTGCCGCAGACAATATGTGCGCCTGCATCGATCGCTGCGTGCGCGAGCGCCTCCTGGTTGGCGGTTACCTGATAGCTGCCCTCGGTGCCCCAATGCGGAGCGAAGATCAAAATATCTGCGCCGTCATCCTTGAGCTTCTGGATGCCGGCCGTGATGTTGCTCTTGCTCAAGCCCGTCCAGCCGGGACAGTAGACGCCGATTTTCAGACCGTGCTCGGTCGTGAACACCTTGGATTCACTGCCGGCAGTCCAAGCAACATCCGCTGCATCCAAAGCAGCCTTCGTATCCGCGACGCCTTTCGCGCCGAAGTCATTCGTGTGGTTGTTGCCGAGCGTGACGCACTCCACGCTGCCCTGCACGAGAATGTCAGCATACGATGACGGCCCGCGAAAATAGAACAGGGAAGAGGACTTGAGCGCCTCGTCCGAGAACGAACACTCAAGATTTGCGAGCGTGAACTCGTCCTTGCTCAGATACTCCAGCACACCGGAAAACGGCCAAGACGTTCCGCTTTTGCCGATATAGCTGTCAAAGTCGCGCCCGGTCTGAATGGAGGCGAGCGTGCAGTCACCGACCATGGAGATGACAAGTGTGTCCGGCTCCTTCGGCTTTTCAATGGGCTGCACAGGCTGCGGTGTGTCACCGCCGCTGGCGCGGCTGGGCGTTGTGATCGGTTCTTTTGCCAGTACATTGCACGTCATAACCGCGACCCACGCGCTGAGAGCTATGGCGATCACGAGTACAACGATCAAAAAGATACCGGATTTGGAGAGCTTCATGGCGTCACCTTTTTCAAAACAGAGATGCCAATATTATATACGACCGGTCTGGAAATGTAAATATCGCATTTTGCTCTTGCCCGCACGCTGCGTTCGGAGTACAATAGAGCGACTAAAACTGGAGTGTAACAATTATGGAACGAAATTATCCGAACATCAGTGTCACGGACAAGGCGGCACGCAGCCTGCGCAGCGGGCATCCATGGGTCTATGCCGATGAGGTGCTGCGTGCGGACGCCGCCTGCACGAACGGACAGATCGTAGATGTGACCACACGCAGTGGTCATTGGCTCGGCGCTGGCTTTTATAACAGCGCATCCAAGATCCGCGTGCGCGTGCTCTCACGCAATGCGAACGATCGCTTTGACGAGGCTTTCTGGGCGCGGCGTGTCCAGTATGCGATCGATTACCGTCGTACGGTCATGGGCGCGGATTTTGACAATTGCCGCCTGATTTTTGGCGAGGCGGACGGGTTTCCCGGCCTGACGGTTGATCGCTTCGGCCCGATTCTGGTCGCGCAGGTGCTCTCGCTGGGCATGGAGCTGCGCAAGACGCAGCTGTTTGCGCTCTTGCTGCAGACACTGCGTGCCTGCGGCGAGCGGATCGAGGCGATCTACGAGCGCAACGATGTCAAGTTGCGGGAAAAAGAGGGCATGCAGCAGGGAACCGGCTTCGTAATACTCGAAGACCTGAAGACGGACTTGGACGGCCATGTGACGATCCGCGAAAACGGTATCCTGTACGATGTTGACTATATCCATGGCCAGAAAACAGGCTTTTTCCTCGACCAGAAGTATAATCGCCGCGCAGCGGCGCAGCTCGCACCGGGAAAGCACGTGCTCGATTGCTTCACGCATACCGGGGCGTTCGGTCTCAACTGCGCGGCAGCCGGTGCTGCATCCGTCGTGTCGGTCGATGTGTCGGAGGACGCGCTCACGACTGCGCGGCACAATGCTGCGCTCAATGGGCTGGATGCTCATGTGGAGTATCTCTGCGCCGATGTATTTGACCTGCTCACAAAACTGGCCGAGCAAAAGCGCGGTGCGTATGATTACATTATCCTCGACCCGCCGGCCTTTACCAAGAGCAGCGCGACGGTGGCAAACGCCATTCGCGGCTATAAGGAGATCAACCTCAAGGCTATGCGCATTCTGCCGCGCGGTGGGTATCTGGCCACATGCTCCTGCTCGCATTTTATGACGGACGACCGGTTTCGTGCCATGCTGGCGGATGCCGCCAAGGATGCGCAGGTCTCTCTGCGCCAGATCGAGGCGCGTCAGCAGGGACCGGATCACCCGATCCTCTGGAATGTGCCGGAGACGGATTATTTGAAATTCTATCTGTTCCAGATTGTTTGATATTTCGATCAAAAAGCCCGTTGGCAGCTGCCAACGGGCTTTTCTTTTCTTGAATTTATAGCACGTTCATGAGGTTGAACGCGATGATCAAGCCGGCAAACACGATCGAGACCGTGGAGCAGAGCTTGATGAGAATGTTCAGGGACGGGCCGGAAGTATCCTTGAACGGGTCACCGACGGTGTCGCCAACGACAGCAGCCTTGTGCTGTTCGCTGCCCTTACCGCCGTGGTTGCCGCGCTCGATATACTTCTTCGCGTTGTCCCATGCGCCGCCCGCGTTGGACATGAACACAGCCATCGCAAAGCCGGTGACGGACACGCCGCCGAGCAGACCGACAACGCCTGTGGGTCCAAGAATAAGGCCGGTGACGATCGGGACGATGACGGCCAGCAGCGCCGGAGCGACCATTTCGTGCAGGGCGCCCTTGGTGCACAGGCTGACGCAGGCCGCGTAATCGGGGTCTGCCTTGTAGTCCATGATGCCGACGATCTCGCGGAACTGACGGCGCACTTCCACGACGATGGACTGTGCAGCAGTCTGCACAGCACTCATGGTCAGCGCGGAGAAGACGAAGGTGAGCATCGCGCCGATGAACAGGCCGACCAGAACAGACGGGCTCGTCAGCGTGAAGTTCAGGGTCTCAGGAGTGCGGGTCTGCACGATGTTGACATAGGACACGAGCAGTGCCAGAGCCGTCAGGGAAGCAGAGCCGATTGCAAAGCCCTTGCCGGTGGCAGCGGTGGTGTTGCCGAGGGAATCGAGGGCGTCAGTGCGGTCGCGGACCTCTTCCGGAAGGCCGGACATCTCGGCGATGCCGCCGGCATTATCGGCCACAGGGCCATAAGCGTCGGTCGCAAGCGTGATGCCGAGAGTGGAGAGCATGCCGACAGCGGCAATGCCGATGCCGTACAGGCCCTGGTTGAACTCAGCAGTGAACGCACCGCTGGCGTCGATGATCGTGGTGGTGCCGCCTGCGCAGAAATAGCTGAGCAGGATCGCAACAGAGACGATCAGGATGGAGGCCATGGTGGACTTCAGGCCAAGGGAGATACCGCCGATGATGATCGTGGCGGAGCCGGTCTCGGAGGCTGCAGCCAGCTGCTGCGTGGGCTTGTAGTTGTCGGAGGTGTAGTACTCGGTGAAGTAGCCGATGGCGCAGCCGCCGACAAGGCCGCACAGGATGGCAATGTAAACACCCCAGCAGTGCTGCTCAGGTCCAAGAATGAGATAGGACAGCGGCAGGGCGAGCACAGCAGAGAGGGCGGCAGCCGTGTAGGTGCCGGTACGCAGACTCTTGAGCAGGGACATCTGGGTGGCGTCTTCCTTCGTCTTGATGAGGAAAGAGCCAATCAGCGAGCAGATGATGCCGCAAACGGCCAGTGCGACCGGCAGCAGCATGCCGCTCCAACCGTAGTTGGCGGCCGCGCTCAGCGCGAAAGTGGCAAGGATCGAGCCGACATAGGACTCGTACAGGTCAGCGCCCATACCGGCAACGTCACCGACGTTATCGCCGACGTTGTCCGCGATGGTTGCAGGGTTGCGCGGGTCATCTTCCGGGATACCGGCTTCGACTTTGCCGACGAGGTCAGCGCCGACGTCAGCGGCCTTGGTGTAGATACCGCCGCCAACACGGGCAAACAGTGCCATGAAGGAAGCGCCCATGCCGTTCATGACCATGATATTGGCGAGGACAGTGGGATCGGTGATCTTGCCGATATAGCGCAGACCGATGAACCAGAGCGTGATGTCAAGAATGCCGAGGCCGACGACCGTGAAGCCCATGACCGTGCCGGAAGAGAAGGCAACGTTCAGGCCGTGGTTCAGGCTCTCATGCGCGGCATTGGCCGTGCGTGCATTGGCAGCGGTGGCGATCTTCATGCCGATCAGGCCGGCAAGCATCGACCAGATACCGCCGGTCAGGAACGCAAACGGCGTCACTCTGGAGAGCATCTGGCCTTTGGATGCGAAGGCAATGATCAGCAGGATGACAAAAACGACTGCAAATACTTTTGCAACAGTAGAATACTGCTGCTTCAGATAGGCGTTGGCACCGGCGCGGATCGAAGAAGCAATCTTGACCATCTTCTCGTCGCCCTCAGAGCACTTCATAACTTTGCACTTCTGCAGGTAGGCGAAAATCAGGGCGAGCGCGGCTCCGACGAAGCCGATCCAGAACAGGTTATCCATGGTTATTCTCACTCCTAATAAATTGGCTTTGACCGGTTGGCTCTCTTCCAATCAACCGGTCAACTGTCTTACGACGTACATATATTAAACTATATTGATCGTAAAAGCAAATACTTCTTTCAAAAACGATGAATTTTTTATAGAAGTTCTCGACATCTGCGCGCATTTTGTTACACAAAAGCAAAAAGAGGGAGAACCGGTTACGGTTCCCCCTCCGATTGGGATAGACGCGGTGGCTTACTTCTTGGCAAGACCCTTCTGACGGGCATACTCGGCAGCGCCCAGAGC
>UQSF01000005.1 GCA_900543625.1 uncultured Eubacteriales bacterium | reverse complement strand
ACGGCGACCACCGAGATCTACACTCTTTCCCTACACGACGCTCTTCCGATCTGGGACGGGCGGGCTTGCCCTCGCGCTTGGCGCGGCGGGCGTCGCGGATACGCTGCGTGTCGTCCTCGTCGACGAGGTTGGTCAGCAGCAGCAGCGCGAGAATGACGAAGAAGATGATCGTCGCCAGTGCGTACATCTTCGGCGTGACGGTCTTTTTCGTCATGTTGTAGATGCGGATCGGGAGCGTCTGGAAGCCGCTGCCCTGCGTGAAGTAGCTGATGACGAAGTCGTCGAGCGAGAGCGTGAAGGCCATGATCATGCCGGTGATGATGCCGGGCAGGATCTCCGGCACCTCCACACGGAAGAAAGCGCGCACCGGCGTGCAGCCGAGGTCCATTGCGGCCTCAGGCAGCGCGCGGTCCATCTGCTGCAGCTTCGGAAGCACCTGCATGATGACATACGGCAGACAGAACGTGATGTGCGCCGCGAGCATTGACCAGAAGCCGAGACTCGTGGTCGCGCCGAGCAGCCGTCCGAAGAACACGAACATGAGCATGAGCGAGATGCCGGTGATGATATCCGGATTCATCATGGGGATGTCGGTCGCGGTGTCGAGCGCGGCGCGCAGATATTTGTTGCGCAGCTTATTCATGCCCACGGCGGCGGCCGTGCCCATCACGGTCGAGACGATCGATGCGATCACGGCGAGGATGAGCGTGTTTTTGAGCGCGTTGAGCGTTTCGGCGTCACGAAACAGCTCGTAATACCATTTCAATGAGAAGCCGGAAAAGACCGACAGGCTCTTTGCGTCGTTGAACGAGAACACCAGCAGGATCGCGATCGGCGCAAACAGAAACACGAAGATGAGGGCGGTGTAGATTTTTGCAGCTCGTTTCATATCACACACCTCCGTAGACGCGCTTGTTCGTGCCGCGCTTCATCAGCGCCATGGCCGCCAGCAGGATCAGCATGAGGATGAAGGCAATGGCGGCGGCGAAGTGCAGGTTGTTGGCCACGTACTGCCCCTCAATGGCATCACCGATGAGGAAGAACTTGCCGTTGCCGAGCTTCTGCGAGATATAAAAGGTGCTGATCGACGGGATGAGCACCATCGTGATGCCGGACACGACGCCCGGCAGACTCAGCGGGAAGATGACCCGGCGCAGCACGCCGAGACTGTTGCAGCCGAGGTCGCGCGCGGCCTCGATCAGGCGTGTGTCCATCTTGGCCATGACCGAGTAGATCGGCAGGATCATATACGGGAAGTAGTCGTAGACCATACCGATGACGACGGCGGCCTCCGTGCCGATGATGTGCGCCTGCCCGAGATGCAGCGCGGAGAAGAGCGCGTTGAGCAGGCCCGTGTCCTGCAGGATGGTCATCCACGCGTAGGTGCGGATGAGAAAGTTCATCCACATCGGGATCATGATGAGCGTGATGATCGTCTTTTGCGTGCGCGGTGCGGCGCGCGCGATGATATATGCGATGGGGTAGCCCATGAGCAGGCAGACGGCCGTGGAGATGACAGCCAGCTTCACCGAGCGCCAGAAGATGAGCAGGTAGGTGTGTACCTCGCGCGTGGCGCCGCTGTCGTCGGTGATCGTGCTCACGGCGGTGAAGAATTTTGTCAGGTTTTCGGTCGTGAACCGGAAGCTCTCATCCGTGAATGCATAGTAGGCCACGAATACGAGCGGCACGGCCACGAAGATGACCGCCCACACGGAATACGGTGCGAGCGCCAGACGCTGCGCCAGCGAGGCGCGGCGGTTTTCGGTACGGATGCGGCTGCTCATTCGTCCGGCTCACTTTCTGCGTCCGAGAGCTCGTCCAGCTCGTTGCTGAACGAGGAGTAGTCGCCGTACATGCCCGAATACTCGGACTTTTTCATGATGTGGATGGCGTCGGGCTCAATATAAAGGCCGACCTCCGCGCCCTCGTCAACATAGTCCGTCGTCTGGATCATCCACTTGAAGCCGTTGATGTCGATGATGATCTCATAGTGCACGCCCATGAACGTGATGGACGTGACTGTGCCGCGCAGCATGCCCTGCTCGATGGGCACGATGTCCACATCCTCCGGACGGATGACGACATCGACATTCTCGTTTTTGGCAAAGCCCTTGTCCACGCACGTGAACGTGTGGCCCGAGAACGTGACGCTGAAATCCTTGCGCATGATGCCGTCGACGATGTTGCTCTCACCGATGAAGTCGGCCACGAAAGCGTTTTCCGGCTCATTATATATATCGATCGGCGTGCCGATCTGCTGGATGCGCCCTTCCGACATGACGACGATGGTGTCGGACATGCTCAGCGCCTCCTCCTGATCGTGCGTGACGAACACGAACGTGATGCCGGTGGCCTTCTGGATGTTCTTGAGCTCCTGCTGCATGTCCTTGCGCAGCTTCAGGTCGAGCGCGGCGAGCGGCTCGTCGAGCAGCAGCACACGCGGACGGCTCACGAGTGCACGCGCGATGGCGACGCGCTGCTGCTGGCCGCCGGACAGACGCGTGACGTTGCGCCGCTCAAAGCCCGTGAGCTTGACGAGCGCAAGCATCTCGTTGACCTTCTGCTCGATCTCGTCGCGCGGTAGCTTCTGCTCGCGCAGCGGGAAAGCGACGTTTTCAAACACGTTCAGGTGGGGGAAGAGGGCATAGCGCTGAAAGACGGTGTTGATGTTGCGCTTGTGCGGCGGAATGTCGTTGATGCGCTCTCCGAGGAAGAGAATGTCGCCCTGATCGGGCGTTTCAAAGCCGCCGATCATGCGCAGGGTCGTGGTCTTGCCGCAGCCGGAGGGGCCGAGCAGCGTGAGGAATTCGTTGTCGTAGATGTCGAGGTCGATGCTGTCGAGAACGGTTTCGCCGTCAAATTGTTTGGTGACGCCCCGGAGCTCAATGACTTTTTTCATGGTTGATGTCCCCCTTCAGGCACAAAAAACGCCGCTGCAAAGTCAGCAGCGGCGCTTGTGAGCGAGACAAATCCGATTGGCGCACGTCGGCACGCAGCCGCGTCCGGCCCGTGCACACCGTTCCCAACAGAATGTCGTGTCTTGAGAGTCTATATAGCAAAGATTACTTTTACTACTCTTATTGACCATTTCACAAGTTTGGATGCTGAAAGCAGCCTGGTTTTAAGTGACCAACTTATAAAACTTGAGCTTTTAACTCAATCAATAAGGCAACAGAAGTTGCCACCGCACATGCGTGCGGTTTGCGGCATTCGACCCGGCTGTCCGTATGGCCTTGGCCGGCGTGCGGGGCACGGCGGCGGTCGCATCTTGCTTCGGAAAGACTCTGAAGATCATTCCAATTGAGACGCTTAATTTTATCAGGAATCATTCCGTCTGTCAATCATTTTTCGACGAAATTCCTGCCTCTTAACACGGCAGAAATTTACGTTTTGTGCATGGTTTACATAATGATGAGCAAAACAGAAGAAAAGTTCGTCAATTTCATGACTCACAAATGTTTTTGCTGAAAAATCATGAGATTGCGTTCCCCACCAGACTTGTATGATTTGAACGAAAACGGTTTACATAACATAACACCTTTCGGTGTTTTTGTGCAATGCTTATGAAAAGTCGACAAAAAAGAAACCGGATATTTGTCATTCTTTTCACTTGAAAGATTCTGGTGTGCGCGCTATCATAATCTTAGCAATGTGTTTACACTTTGTTCTTAGTTTGTTCATGACCTGCATGAAAGCATACTATGAAAATTCTGCATCGAACGGGGAGGACAGCGAATGACCCGCGAAGAAGCGCTCGACAAACTGTGCCACAGTTATTCGGGATATTTTGATGTTGTGCGCCACGAAGAGCCGAAGGGCCATCTGGTCGCGGAGGCCGGGCTGCACATCCATTCTGAGAAATATGTTCTGGTCAAGGCCGCCAAGCTCTGGGAGGCCGACAACAACGAATATGTCTACATTTTCTCGGTGCCCGTGCTCACGAAGGAGATCTTCGAGCAGTGCCGTGAGCAGGCGCGTGTTGACGGCCTGCAGCGGATCGAGCCGGGTCCGAACCATATGTGCTCTTATATCACGGCGATCTTTTTGTGTGACACCTGTGAGCCGGATGCGCTGCGCGCCCTGCGCCGCACACGCATTTATAAGAGCTTCAAGCTCGCCTTCCACGGCTGGATGGATTACCACACCGGCGTTGCGGAGCTGAGCACCGGCAAAACGGCTGCCAACGGCAGCGGACGCAGTACAGCACAGTTGTTGAAGACAACACTGTTTAAGAATATGAAAGAAGGGAGTTAATTCAATGAATGCTGCTGTAATTCTGATTATTGGTATTGTCATTCTCGCCCTGGGCTATGTGTTCTACGGCGGATGGCTGTCCAAACAGTGGGGTATCGACCCGTCCCGTTCCACCCCGGCTCACGAGCTGGAAGACGGTATGGACTACTGCCCCGCAAAAGCCCCTGTCCTGATGGGACACCACTTCTCCTCCATCGCGGGTGCCGGCCCGATCAACGGTCCTATTCAGGCCGCTGTTTTCGGCTGGGTCCCGGTGCTGCTGTGGGTGCTCATCGGCGGCATCTTCTTCGGTGGTGTGCATGACTACGGCGCGCTGTTTGCCTCTGTCCGCAATAACGGCCAGTCCATCGGCACCGTTGTCGAGACCAGCATCAGCAAGAAGGCCAAGCGCCTGTTCCTCATCTTCTCTTACCTGACCCTGATCCTGGTCGTGGCCGCGTTCGCGTCCATCGTTGCCAACACGTTCAAGGCCACCTATCTGGAGAGCGGCGCTGTCGATGTGGCGAAGTCTGCTGCCAACGCGACCACGGCGATCATCTCGCTGCTGTTCATCGTCCTGGCTATCTTCTTCGGTTTCTTTGTGTACCGCAGAAATGCGCCGATCGGCGTGTCCACGGTCATCGGTGTTGTGGCCATTGCCTTGGTGATGTGGCTTGGCATCAAGTGGCATCCGATCTACCTGAGCTACCAGACCTGGATGATCATCTGCGGCATCTACATTCTGGTCGCTTCCGTCACGCCTGTGTGGATCCTGCTGCAGCCGCGTGACTACCTCAGCTCGTTCCTGCTGTACGCGATGATGATCCTCGCGATCATCGGTGTCATCGGCTGCCATCCGACGCTGGATATGCCTGCGTTCACCGGCTTCAAAGACACCATCGCCCCGACGGGCAGCTCCCTTGGCTATATGTTCCCGGCTCTGTTCGTTACCATTGCCTGCGGCGCCATCTCCGGCTTCCACTCCCTCGTTGGTTCCGGCACGACGGCCAAGCAGCTCAACAATGAGAAGGACGCGCAGCCCATCGCCTACGGCGGCATGCTCATTGAGTGCGTGCTCGCGATCGTTTCCCTGTGCGCTGTTGCGTACATCTGGAAAGATTACCAGGCTGGTACGACCGTCACCCCGACCGTCGTGTTCGCGACCGGCCTGTCCCAGATGCTCGGCAAGATCTTCGGCTCCGGCGCTGTGTCCGTCACCTACACGCTGATGGTCTTGGCCGTGTCCGTGTTCTGCCTGACCTCTCTGGACACCGCGACCCGTCTGGCTCGCTACATGTTCCAGGAGTTCTGGCTCAAGCCCGGTGAGAAGGCCGGCGATGCGACCGTTACCGGCGCGCGCAAGGTTCTCTGCAATCCGTACGTCTCCACCGCGATCACCGTCGTGCTCGGCATTGCCCTCGGCATGACCGGTTATGCAAAGATCTGGCCCCTGTTCGGCGCTGCCAACCAGCTCCTGGCCGGTCTCGGCCTGCTGGCCGTCGCCGCATGGCTCGGCAAGATGGGCAGAAACAACAAGATGTTCTACTTCCCGATGATCTTCATGATCCTCGTGACGCTGACGTCTCTGGTGTTCACCATCAAGTCCCAGATCACTGCCATCATCGCCGGCGGCACCGGCCTTGCCTGGTGCTACATCCGCGCGATCCTGGCCATCCTGCTTGTCATCCTTGCCATCGACCTCGTCATCGAGGGCAGCAAGGCGCTCGCAGCGCAGTCCAAGGCGAAGAAGGCTGCCTGATTCGGCACCAACCAGCCAAAACAGAACAACCCAAACGAAGAGCACTCTGCCTCGGCAGAGTGCTCTTTTTGCGCTTTCCGGGGCAGGTTTCAGCGGGCACGCATCATTTTCTGTTGCAAACGACGGGGAAACATGGCATACTGTAAGCAACTTTTTTGCACGGGAGGTGCAGCCATGAAACGCAGCGAGCAACGCGAACAGAACATCCAGCGGGTCATCCATGTGGCGCAGTCGCTGTTCATTGCCGACGGCATCGCCGCGACGCCCATCAGCCGCATCGCCGAGGTCGCCGGCCTGACACCGACGTCGCTGTATCGCTATTTCCGCAACAAAGACGCGCTTGTCTTTGCCGCGTGGCGCGATGCATTGGCGACGTTTTTCTCGGATTTCATGGCGCAGTATGCCCGCGAGGCCGCGTCCTGCAAGAATGGGTATGAAAAGTTCGTCGTCTGCATGCATATCTATTTTCGCACTTATGACCGCCGGCCGGAGTGGTATGACTACACGCGTGAGATGTTCTCCGTCTACTCGGAGAAGGGGACGGGCAACGACGTCAACAATGTCTTCTGGAAGTATTACGACCGCGAGATTCCTGTCCCGGCGCTCAAGGCGCTGCGCGAGGGCGTGGCCGACGGGTCGATCCGGCCGGATGTGAACATCTATGCCGTGTACCAGTGCCTGCTCAACGCATATACCGGCACGACGATCTATGAGAACCTGTCCTTCGGCGTCTCTCCGGTCGCGGTCGTGCAATTCACCGGCGAGCTGCTCGTCAACTACATCAAAAATGAGCCGAGCACACCCGCGTTGTGTAACAAAACTGAAAAAACGCAAGATGTGTAACAAAAGATACAGAGCGGACACGCCGGTTTGATAAAATAATATCATCTGGTTTTCTTTTTTTTACACAGATGTGTTAGTGACAGTAACATATGGACAAATACCGCGGAGGTGAGTAGTACGGAGAAGAACAGAACCAAGCGTTCCTACGATTTCACGCCGTGTCTGCCGTTTTGGGATGCGCTCACAAGCTCCCAGCAGCAGATGCTGCGCCTGAACACCATCGTCCGCTCATACCGCGCGGGGGACAATGTGGTGTTTTCCATGCCGGAGCGAAACGGACTTTTCCTCGTGCTCTCCGGCGGACTGCGTGTGTTTATCGCGACGGATACCGGCCGCGAGATCACGCTGCTGTCGGTCGTCAGCGGCGGCTGCTGCGTGCTCAACACGCTCGACAGCGCAGAGCCGGGCGACACAATGCCCATCCTGCAGGCGAGCAGTGATGCCGTGTTTGCCTATATCAACATCGTTGCGCTGCGTCCGCTTTGTGCCGAGGCCCCGGCCGTGGAGCAGTTTCTGCGCAGCACTGCGGCGCGCAATGTACAGAAGGTGCTCAATAACATTGAGTATTATTTCTTCCACCCGCTGCGTAGCTGCATCGCGCGCGTCGTGCTTGAAAAAGCCGATGCACACCCCGAGGATGGCTTCGCGCGTATCACGCACGAGGAGATCTCGCACCACCTCGGCACGACCAGAGAGGTCATCAGCAGAGAGCTTGAGGGCATGCGCCAGATGGGTCTTCTGCAGACCGGCCGCGGGAAGATTTACGTGCTCGACCGCTCCGCACTCGAGAGTATGGCCAATTTATAGGCAGTTTTTTCTCCGATCTCATAGATGGCAAGGCTGCTTGGAAGCGTGATTTCGCTTCCAAGCAGCCTCTTTTTTGTGCTAAACGACACATTTGAATCGGACACGCGGTGAAAAACAGTCAAAGTGCACAATGAAATGTCGTCAAACTTGTGGCATTCAACAAAACCGCACGGTCATGTTTAATTACGGCCATTTGTGTAACAAATGGTGCAGTAAAGACGGCAAAATGCGCTATATTGATAATTGTCAAACGAAAAGCTTCTTTTTTTTCAAAGCAAGTGTTAGTGACAGTAACAGAAGAAGTCGTGCAGACGGACTGCACAAAAAATACGGAAAACACATCATGAATGGGAGGTACACAGAATGTATTACAGCAGCGGTAACTATGAGGCGTTTGCAACGCCGAAAAAACCCGAAGGCATCGAGGGCAAGTCGGCTTACGTCGTCGGCACCGGTCTGGCCGGTCTGGCAGCGGCCTGCTTTTTGATCCGCGATGCACAGATGCCCGGCGAGCACATCACGCTCTTTGAGCACCTGCCCGTAGCCGGCGGCTCCTGCGACGGCATCTACGATGCGACCAAGGGCTTCATCATGCGCGGCGGCCGTGAGATGGACAATCACTTCGAGTGCATGTGGGATCTGTTCAAGTCCATCCCGTCGATCGTGAACCCGGGCGAGACGATCTTCTCCGAGTACTACTACCTCAACAAGGAAGACCCGAACTTCTCCCTGTGCCGCGTCACCGAGAAGCAGGGCCAGGACGCCCATACCGACCGCAAGTACGGCCTGACACCGGGCGCCGCCACGCAGCTGCTCAAGCTGTTCATGGCGACCAACAAGTCCCTCGAGGACAAGAAGATCGATGACGTGTTTGACGATGAGTTCTACGCCACGAACTTCTGGACCTACTGGCAGACCATGTTCGCGTTCGAGAAGTGGCACAGCGCCCTTGAGATGAAGCTTTACCTGCAGCGCTACATCCACCATATTGACGGTCTGCCCGACCTGAGCGCGCTGCGCTTCACCCGCTACAACCAGTATGAGTCGATGATCCTCCCGATGTGCAAATACATCACCGACCACGGCGGAAAGGTGCTCTTCGACACCACGGTCACGAACATCGTCTGCGACTGCACCGAGGACAAGAAGGTCGCCAAGAAGATCGAGTACACGCAGGGCGGCGTGGAAAAGGTCATCGAGCTGACCGAGAACGATCTCGTCATCTGCACCAACGGCTGCCAGGGCGACGCGTCCGCTTACGGTGACAACACCCACGCGCCGGTCGTGAAGGTCAAGAACGGCGAAGGCCCGTCCGTCGAGATGTGGAAGAAGCTCGCCGCGCAGGATCCGGCGTTCGGTCATCCCGAGAAGTTCTTCAAGGACATCAAGGAGACCAGCTGGGAGTCCTGGACGGTCGACACGGCCAACAAGCAGATCCTCGATGCGATCCAGAAGATCTGCAAGCGCGACCCGCTCTCCGGCAAGGTCGTCACCGGCGGCATCGTCACCTGCCGCGATTCGAGCTGGCTCATCAGCTGGACCATCAACCGTCAGGGTCAGTTCCAGGAGCAGCCGAAGGATCACTGCCTGATCTGGGTCTACGGCCTCAACTGCTGGGACGACAAGGGCGACTTCATCAAGAAGAACATGTGCGACTGCACCGGCATCGAGCTGGCGGCAGAGTGGCTGTACCACATCGGCATCCCCGAGGATCAGATCATGGATCTGGCCACGAACGAATGCAACACCACGCCGTGCATGATGCCTTACGTCACCACGTTCTTTGAGCCCAGAGCCGAAGGCGACCGCCCGAAGGTCGTGCCCGACGGTTCGGTCAACCTCGCGTTCGTCGGCCAGTTCGCCGATACCCCGCGCGACACCGTGTTCACCACCGAGTACTCCATCCGCACCGCGATGGAAGCGGTCTATACGCTCTGCAACGTCGACCGCGGCGTGCCCGAGGTCTGGGGCAGCGTGTATGATATCCGCGACCTGCTCTACGCCACCAGCAAGCTGCTCGACGGCAAGAAGCCGCTGGAGTTCCTGCTCCCGTCGGTGCTGCCGCTGCTTGACCTCGTCAAGGAGCCGCTGGTCAACAACGTCGTGGTGGATCTGCTCAAGAAGTATAACATCGTCTGACGTACCACCCGTTAGATGTCGCATCCCCCTTTGCCCCGGCAGCCTCGGCTGCCGGGGCATCTTGCGTAGCAGGTGTGCGGCTGCAGTGTGCCGCGGCTGAGCAGCGGGGGAGCTCGAGGGGGCAAGACCCGCCTCGAATGAGATCACAGGAAAGCTCGATTGATCGGGCTTTCCCCGGCAGCCTCGGCTGCCGGGGCATCTTGCGCAGTTGGGTGTATGGCTGCAGTGCGCGGCGACTGAGCAGCGGGGGAGCCCGAGGGTGCAAGGCATGGCAGAAAAAATCCGGCGCCGCGAACAGCGGCGCCGGATCTTCAATATTCATTCTTCTACGACCGGGAATGTGACACGAATTTCAAAACCTGCGCCCCAGTCGGACGCGGCGCTGAGCGTGAGCCCGAGCTCCTTTGCGATCTCGCGTGCGAGGTAGAGGCCCATGCCGGTGGCCTTGCTCTTTTCGTGACCGGAGTCACCGGTGAAGCCCTTTTCAAACACATACGGCAGGTCGCACGCGTGCACGCCCGGCCCGTTGTCACGGACGGTGAGGACGGTCTCGGCCGCGCTGCACGTGAGCGAAAACGTGAGTACCGGCGCATCGCTTGTGTATTTTACGCTGTTGCTTACGAGTTGTCCGAGCAGGAAACACAGCCCGCGCCGGTCGGTGAATACGGTCTCGTCCGTAAGCTGCCGCTCGATACGAATGTGCTTTTCCTCGAGCAGCGGACGGTAATCGTCGAGCACCTCGTCAATGCAGCTGCGCAGCGTCAGGCGCTCGAACCGATAGTCGCGCCGCGCGCCGCGCAGGCGCGCATAGTAGAGCATCTGGTCAATGAACGCCTGCATCCGGTTGCGTGCGTAGTCGAGCTTGAAGCCGACCGCCTCCGGCAGCGTGTCGCGCCGATTGTCGAGCACGAGCGTCAGCAGCGCCAGCGGCGTTTTCACTTCGTGCGCCCAGAGCTCCACGTAGTCCTCATAGTCGTCCATCTGCGTCTGCAATTGTGCGATGGTCTGCTGCTGCGCGCGCAGCGTTTCGCCGAGCAGGTGTGCACTCTGCGCCTCGCACGGGGAGAGCAGACGGCACAGCGCCTGTTCGTGTGCCGCGTCCGGTGTGGCCAGAAAGGCCGTGAAGGCTTGCTCCCGCCGTTTTGCCCGCGCGCAGAGCACAGCGCACACACCGGCGAACAGAAACACCGTCGCCAGCACGATCACGGCCGCCATGGCGGCGAAGGCCCGCGCGTCCGCCAGCCAGAGCAGCAGTGCGGCGAGCGCGTCTACCCCCAGCAGCAGCCCCAGCCACGGTAGATACTGCCGCAGATAGCTTCCGTTATGCTTCATGCGCCACCTCCAGCCGGTAGCCGACGCCGCGCACGGACACGAGCTGCTGGCGCATGCCGAGGGACGCCATCGTCTTTTTCAGCCGCGTGAGGTTGACCTGCAGCGCGTTTTCGTCGATGAACTCCGTCGTACCCCAGAGCGCGCGGCTCAGGTCGTCCTTTGTGACGGTCTGCCCGCCGTGCGTCAGCAGCGCCTCGAGCAGCTTGCCCTGATTCGGCGGCAGGACGACGGACTGATTGTGGATAAAGAGCGTGTAGGTCTGCCGGTCGAGCAGGAAATCTGCCCCCTCGAGCAGATTCGGCCGCCCCTCATAGCGCTTGAGGACGTTTCCGATGCGCGCCAGCAGCCGCTCCTTTCGATAGGGCTTGGTGAGATATTCGTCCGCGCCGAGCTCGAGCGCGTGCACCTCGTCACGCAGCTGGTCGCGTGAGGTCAGCACAAGCACCGGCAGGGCGCTGCGCCGCTTGATGTCGCGGCAGATCTGAAAGCCGCTCACCTCCGGCAGATTCAGATCCAGCAGCACCAGGTCAGGGGCGAGCGCGAGCAGCTGCCCGGTCACGGCGGAAAAGTCCGTGATCTCCGTGACGGCGTAGTCCGCGCGGCGCAGCATATCCGCAAGTTCCTCGCGCATGAGCGCCTCATCTTCCACGACGGCGATGTGCTTCATCGCGCCGCCCCCTTTCTGCGTTATTCTTCGCGTTCCGGCGCCATCAGGGTCAGCAGGTATTTGCTGCTGGAGCGCTTGACGGCCGCCATGTAGATCCATTCTACCACACACAGCAGCAAAATCATAGCTCCGGCGGTGATCATCAGATCTGTCATGCCGCGCTGCGCCTGTGCGGTGAGCATGCCGGTGAAGAGCGCGCGCACGCCAAATGCGCTGCTGACCGCCGCCACGCCGACCGGCAGGCCGAAGTACCAGTTGATCTGTGCCTTTGCTGCGCGGCAGAGCGTGTCGTGCTCTGCGCCGAGGCGCACGAGCGTCCGGTAGCGGCGCGCGGCCTTCTGCTGGCCCATGAGAAACTGCACGCCGATGATGGTGTTGGCCACGACGAGGAAGATGATGGCGAGATAAATCGTTAGGTAGCTCGCCGCAACGATGTAAAACAGCTCCCGGCCGAGGTTTTGCAGGTAGCTCTCATATTCCAGCCCGAGCGGGTCAAGCTGCTCGTTCATGTCCGCAATGGCGCGCATGAGACTCTTGCCCTCCGTCACGGACGGGGCGAGCACAGCGTCGAGGTAGACGTCATAGTCGCCCTGCGTGTAGTGGTCGAACGCGGCGTCCGGCACGATGAGCGCAAACGATATCGTGATCGAGCGGTCGGTGACGACGCTGACCGACTGCACCTGCCCGCGGAGCGTGAACGGCGCACCGTCGATCGTGATGGCAGCGCCGTCCGCAATCAGGCGGTCAAGCAGCGCCGTGTTTTCTGCCGACGACACATCGCTGTCGCAGTAGACGGCGGCTTCGTCGGGCGCAAGCGTCAGCTCCGGCAGGCCGGCAGCCGTCAGCAGGCGGTTGTAGCTGCTGAGCGCGATGAGGTGCGGATAGCCCACGGCCTCGAGCAGGTATTGCAGCTGCTGCTGCTCGTCGGAGACGGGCATGGCATCGATGGTGCGCTGCAAGGCGGGGAATTTCACGGTGTTTTGGTAGTTCGTGCTCGTGCGCACGCGGCCGATGCGCATCTCGAAGATGTCGGAAAAAGCGCTGTCGAGCCCGCCTGCGGCAAGCGTCTGGCGGAGGTCGTCCAGACTCTGTCCGTCGGAGCGGAACGTGTAGTCGAGCGTGTGCGTCTCGGCTCTGGATGAGCGCGCGGTCGCAACGCCAGCGCCGAAGCAGCACAGCGCCGCAAGGATGAGCAGGGAGCTGATCGCCAGCGTACCCGATCGGTGGATGACCGTCTCCTCGATCTGCCGGAAGTTAAACACCCGCAGTTTTCCCGCGCGGTCTCCGCGCCGGGCCAGCCGGTCGATGATGACGCGCAGCCCGTAAAACAGCAGCAGCGTGCCCGCCACGCCGAGCGCGAGCGTGCCCGCCATGTAGCGCAGGCCGCTCCACGCGTACCCGCGGATGGCAAACGTATACGCACCGGCGAGCAGCGCCGCGCCCAGCACGAGCGCCGCGGCGTAAACGACGGCGGGGCGCTGCTTTTTCGTGCCCTCCGGCGTCTCAGTGAGCAGCGCGCCGATCTCCTGACGCACGATCTTCCCGCTGAGGATGAGCGAGGCCAGCAACTTGATCGCAAGAAAGCCCACGGCCGTCCACCCGATGGCGGACAGCGACAGCGCGAAGCGGTGCCCAACGATGCCGAGCCCGACGAGCCGCGCCGTGACGAGGCTGATGACCTCCGAAATGAGCAGCGCTGCCGGCAGACCGATGGCCAGCGCGATGAGGCTCGAGCGCAGATCCTCCGCCAGCAGCATGCCGAAGAGCTTGCGCCGCTGCATGCCCAGCATGAGGTACACGCCGAATTCGTGCCGCCGCCGCGCAAGCTGAAAGCGGTTGGCGTAGTATACGAGAAAGAACAAAATGAACAGCGTCAGCCCGTACAGCACCGGGACGAGCGTCAGCAGCCGGTTCACGGCGTCGCTCTCCATGCGCTGCAGGAACACCATCACATCCTGATGCGACAGGGAGAGGATGATGTAAAACGCGATGATCGCAATGAGCAGGGACGTGAAAAACAGCCCGTTTTCCCGGCGGCTGCGGCGGCTGTTGCGCTTGACAAGTTCAGAGAACATTGGCACTGCCCCCTCCCAGCTGCGCCATCACGGACAGGATGCGCCCGTAGAATGCCTGCTGCGTCTCGTCCGGCACGTCGCGCCGCAGCTCGTGAAAGAGCACGCCGTCCTGAATGAAGAGGATGCGCTTGCAGTAGCTCGCCGCGTTGCAGTCGTGCGTCACCATGAGGATGGTCGTGCCGGCGTCCGCGTTCAGGCCGGAGAGCTTTTCCATGAGCGAGCGCGCATTTTTCGAGTCGAGCGCGCCGGTCGGTTCGTCCGCCAGCACGATCTCGGGGTCGAGGATGAGCGCACGAGCCGCCGCGATGCGCTGCTTTTGCCCTCCGGACATCTGCGCCGGGAACTTGTCGAGCACGTCCGTCACCTCGAGATAATCGGCGAGCTTCTGCAGCCGGGCGCGGCTCTCGGACTCGGAGACGCCGTGCAGCGACAGCGGCAGGAGGATATTCTCGCGGCCGGTGAGGTTGTCGATGAGCTCAAAGTTCTGAAACAGGTAGCCGATCTCCTTGCCGCGGTAGTCGGCCAGCGCTTTTCCGTACAGCGTCGTGACGCACTTGCCATGCAGCGCGACGGCGCCGGCGGTCGGCGCGATGACGGTCGCGATGCAGTTGAGCAGCGTCGATTTGCCGGAGCCGCTGCTGCCCATGATGCCGAGAAACTCGCCCGGCATGACCTGAAACGAGATGCCGTCGAGCGCACGGGTCAGATTCGGCTCCTTGCCGTAATATTTCTTCAGGGCTGCAATTTCGAGAATGGGTTCCATTGCATGTACCTCCTTTGCTTTCTGCTGCCATGGTACAACACCCGGCGCGCAAAATCCACTTACAGTGCCTGAAAGGTTTTCGCCGTTCGGCTTGACAGCTGCGCGGCGGCACGATATGCTGAAATTGCTGAAATCATACCCCCGCAACTGCCGGTTGACACATTTGACAGTCGCCTTGGTGGTGCGCAACCGGCCGATCTGGTATCCTGTCCTCAGCCGGAAACGGAAAAACAATACGGGAGGAAGCCGCTTATGCTATTGGCAGATAAGATCGTGACCCTGCGCAAGCGCGCCGGCTGGTCACAGGAGGAGTTGGCGGCACAGCTGGGCGTGTCGCGCCAGTCGGTGTCGAAATGGGAGGGCGCGCAGTCCGTGCCCGATATGCAGAAGGTCGTGCAGATGAGCCGCCTGTTCGGCGTCACGACCGATTACTTATTAAAAGAAGAGCTCGGCGAGCCGGAACCGGCCCCGGCCGAGCCGGATGCGCCGCTGCGCTGCGTGACCATGGAGCAGGCGGCGGACTATCTGGCGCTGCGGCAGGCGGCCGCGCCGAAGCTCGCACTGGCGACGCTGCTGTGCGTACTCTCGCCGGCGGCGCTGCTTTTGCTCGCCGCGCTCAGCGACCGGCCGGGCGCGGCTATTTCGGAAAATGCGGCGGCGGGCATCGGCCTGTGCGTGCTGATGGTGCTCGTGGCGGTCGCGGTGGCGGTGTTCATCACGTGCGCCGCGCAGGTGAAAGCATATGCCTTTCTGGAGAGCGAACCGTTTGAGACGGCCTGCGGCGTGACCGGTATGGTGCGCGAGTGCCGGGCGGCATTCGCACCGCGCCACACGCGCGGAAAGGTCGTGGGCACGGTGCTGTGCATCCTGTCGGCAGTGCCGCTGTTTATCGCCGTCTGCCTGGACGGGCCGGACCTGCTGTATGTCGGGGCGGTCTGCCTGCTGCTCGTGCTGGCGGGCATCGGCAGCGCGGTGCTTGTCTCCGGCGGCGTGTATTGGGCGGCGATGGACCGCCTGCTTGAAGAGGGTGACTATGTCCGGCCGCGCAAGCGGCAGAACGGCGTCGTCGGTGCGGTCAGCGGCATCTACTGGCTCGTGACCACAGCGGCGTACCTGCTTTGGACATTCGGCCCGTGGTGGGACGCGCAGCCGCAGGACACATGGATCCTCTGGGCGGTCGCGGGGGTGCTCTACGGCGCGGTCATGGCGCTCGTGCGCGGGATTCGAAAATGAAGTGCTTGCAGGGAATAGAAAAAGAAAAGAGCCGCAGGCGGCTGCCTGCGGCATTTGCGATTCTTATTCAGGAATGTTACAGCGTGTTCTCGCCGGTCTCGAGACCGATGACCTCGTCCACCGGCAGCGAGAGGATGATGCCGTGCGCGTCCGTGCGCAGGCCGCAGGCGTCGCTGATGGCGTTCATGACGGCGGCCTTTTTCTCGCGCGGCGTGACGATGACGACAAACTCCTCTTCCTCCTGCATGGAGATGCCGAGCTTGCGGCTGATGCGCTCGGAATTCTGGCGGCGTCCCTTGAGGATCGTGCCGCCCATGGCGCCCGCGCTTCTGGCGGCGTCGATGGCGTCGCTGCTGTAGCCGTTGCTGAGCGCGACCCAGATGGCGGCGTAACCTGCGCCGGTTTGCATATCGGACATTTCGCTACACACCCTTTCTTCGATCTTCTGTTCTATGGTCTCGCGCAGCTGGTCGTTCATGAGCTGGAGCAGCGGCCGCTGCAGCCCCGTGATCGGGATCGTCAGCACGATGCCGCCGCCGCGCTTATGCAGCGGGATGCGCTGCTGCAGCGCGTCAAGCAGGTCGCGCACGAGAAACTTCGGCAGCAGCCCGATCGTGAGCAGGCGGCTGCTGCCGCTCAGCCCGAAGATGTCGAGCATTTCCGACGGCGCCGTGCCGTGTCCCTGACACTGGTAGTAGATCGGGATGCGGAAATTCTGAAACGTCTGCTCGAGCTTGCGGCGGTATTCATGGCTCGTAATGATGAGCACCATGCGCGGTGCGAGTCGGTTTTCGGAATGTATCATATCTCTTCGTCCTCCAGGTCGATGACACCGTCATCGGGCAGCAGGTCAGCTTTGTTCTCCGCCACGGCTTTGGCTTTGTGTACGTAAATGACGCCCATGATCTGAATGGCGACCGGCGGCGCGAGCGCGACGAGCGCCACCACGCCGAAAGCGTCCGTGACGACGTTGCCGCCGAGCGCGGTGCACGCGCCCATGGCCAGCGGCAGCAGGAAGGTAGAGGTCATGGGTCCGCTCGCCACGCCGCCGGAGTCGAAGGCGATGCCCACGAACACGGACGGGACATAGCGCGCGAGGATGAGCGCGAGCGCGTAGCCCGGCACAAGGATCCAGTAGATGCTGATGCCGGTCAGCACGCGCACCATTGACAGCATCACCGCGCAGGCCACGCCGATGGACAGCGCCGTGTTCATCATGCTCTGCGACACCGTGCCGCCGGTGACGTCCTCGACCTGCTTGTTGAGCACCTGCACGGCGGGCTCTGCCTTGACGATGTAGTAGCCGATGAGCGCGCCGATCGGTATGAGCACCCAGCGGTACGTGCTGTCCGCCAGGCCTGAGCCGAGCAGGTTGCCCACGGGCGTAAAGCCGATGTTCACGCCGGTCAGAAACAGGATCAGACCGATGACGGTGTACAGAAAGCCGACGCCGGTGCGCAGCAGCTGCCGCCGGCGGTAATGGTGCGTCAGCAGCTGGAACAGCACGCACACCGCCACGATCGGCAGGATGCTCAGCAGCACTTCCTTCGCGTAGTCCGGCAAGCCGATGGCGAATTGGTGCGCCACATCGCGCGTCGTGACGACCGGCGCGATCTCCACGGCGGAATAGATTGCATCGCTCGGGTGGTAGAAGATGCCGAGCAGCAGCACCATCAGGATCGGCCCGACGCTGCACAGCGCGACCAGACCGAAGCTGTCGTCATCGTGCCCCTGCGCGGCGCGCAGCGCCGACACGCCGACGCCCAGCGCCATGATAAACGGTACGGTGATCGGCCCCGTCGTGACGCCGCCGGCGTCAAACGCGACGGCGAGAAAATCCTTCGGGGAAAACAGCGTCAGCGCAAACAGCAGCACGTACGCGATCAGCAGACACTTTGCCAGTGACGCGCGATAGAAGATGCGCAGCACGGCCAGCGCCAGAAAGACGCCTACGCCGACAGCGACTGTCCAGATCAGGACGTTGTTGGGGATGGACGCGACCTGATTTGCAAGCACCTGCAGATCCGGTTCTGCGATGGTAATGATCGTACCGAGCGCAAACGACACGAGCACGACCAGAATGACCTTTTCACGTTTTGCCAGCGTCTTGCCGACGCCTTCGCCAAGCGGGGTCATGGACATTTCAGCGCCGAGCTGGAAAAAGCCCATGCCGAAGATCAGCAGCACGGCGCCGGTCAGGAACAGTGCCAGCGTGCCGATCTCCATCGGGACGAGCGTGATGCTCAGCACCAGCACGATCAGGGTGATCGGCAGGACGCTGGAGAGAGATTCCTTTACTTTTTCTTTCAGCTTTTCATTCATACGGTTGCGGTGGTCCTCCTTTCGCGGGGGTCAGGATCGCTGCACGACCGCATTGCAGTCCGTCAGGTGCGGTTGAGAATGGCCATGAACTCCTCGCCGGTAATGGTCTCCTTCTCGTAGAGATACTTGGCCAGCTCGTCGAGCTTGGCGCGGTTTTCGGTGAGGATGCCGATGGCCTTGGCGTGCTCTTTTTTCACGAGCGCGACGACCTGATGGTCGATCCGCGTCTGTGTCTCAGCCGAGCAGGCGAGGGAGGCGTCGCCGCCGAGGTACTGGTTCGTGACCGTCTCGAGCGCGACCATGTCAAACTCCTCGCTCATGCCGTAGCGTGTGATCATGCCGCGGGCGAGCTTCGTCGCCTGCTCGATGTCGTTGGATGCGCCGGTGGAGACGATGCCGAAGCGCACCTCCTCGGCGGCGCGGCCGCCGGTGAGCGTAGCGATCTTGTTTTCCAGCTCCTCTTTTGTCATGAGGTAGTGGTTGCCTTCCTCGACCTGCATCGTGTAGCCGAGCGCGCCGGATGTGCGCGGGATGATGGTGATCTTCTGCACGGGGGCGGAGTGCGTCTGCAATGCGGCGACGAGCGCGTGGCCGATCTCGTGGTAGGCGACCGTCCACTTTTCCTTGTCGGTGAGGATGGCATTTTTCTTCTGATAACCCGCGATGACGACCTCGATGCTCTCCTCAAGGTCGGACTGCGTGGCAAAGCGCCGGCCGTCGCGCACGGCGCGCAGCGCGGCCTCGTTGACGATGTTTGCAAGCTCTGCGCCCGAGGCGCCGGAGGCCATGCGTGCGATCTGGCCGAAGTCCACGTCCTCGGCGACCTTGATCTTGCGGGCGTGCACCCTGAGGATCTCCTCGCGGCCCTTGAGGTCAGGCAGCTCCACGGGCACGCGCCGGTCAAAACGGCCGGGCCGCGTGAGCGCGGGGTCGAGCGACTCGGGCCGGTTCGTGGCGGCGAGGATGATGACGCCGTTGTTGCCCTCGAAGCCGTCCATCTCGGTCAGCAGCTGGTTGAGCGTCTGCTCGCGCTCATCATTGCCGCCGACCTGCCCGTCGCGCTTTTTGCCGATGGCGTCGATCTCGTCGATGAACACGATGCAGGGGGCTTTCTCCTTGGCCTGCCGGAACAGGTCGCGCACCTTGCTCGCGCCCATGCCGACGAACATCTCCACGAATTCCGAGCCGGAGATGGAGAAAAACGGCACGTTTGCCTCGCCCGCAACGGCCTTGGCCAGCATCGTCTTGCCGGTTCCCGGAGGGCCGACGAGCAGGATGCCCTTGGGCATGGACGCGCCGATCTCCTGATACTTCGACGGGTCGTGCAGATAGTCGACGATCTCGGTCAGGTTCTCCTTGGCCTCGTCTTCACCGGCGACGTCGGAAAACTTGATGCCCTCGGCGGACTTGACATAGACCTTTGCGTTCGAGCCGCCGAGCCCGAACATCATGGAGTTCGGCCCGCCGGCCTTGTTCGTCATGCGCTTGAGCATGAACTGGCCGAGGGCGACAAAAATCACGATCGGCAGCAGCCACGTCAGCAGAAACGACAGAAACGGCGACATCTCCTCGACGATCTCGCTCGAGAACTCCGCGCCGGAGTCCTTCAGGCGGTAGATCAGGTCGGGATCGTCCATCGGGCCGGTCTTGTAGATCTGGGTGTCGTCTTTGTTCGTGAAGATGATCTGGTTGTCCTGCACCTCCACGCGGCCGATCTCTTTGTTCTCCGTCATGGTCATGAACGTGCCGTAGTCGACCTCCTTGACCTGCCGCTGGCTCAGCCACGGCACGGCGAGGAAGTTGATGAGCAGCAGCACGAGCAGCGCCATGGCGTAGTAATACAGCATCGGCTTTTTCGGGCTTTTTACTTCATTCATGCGTATGCTTCCTTTATTCAAAATATATGTGTACTGCGTGTGCATTTTCCGGACTCGTGTAACGTAACTTTAGTTTACCACAACTGGAAACGCCTGTCCAGTGAATAAACTGTGTACAGCGTGTACAAAAAATACCCGATCCGCCGGGAAAGAGACAAGGAAACCGAAATCTGTGCAGCAAATGTTACGGAAGAATACACCTTGCACCTGTATGATAGTTTTATAACAAAAAGCGTTCCGAACCGACGGGAGGGATCACGCGATGGAGATGCTTCTTTACCAGAGCACGCAGTTTCGCGACGTAAAAAAGATCTTGGATCGCGCGCACGGCTTCGCGGGCCTTTTGACGGCCGGCGGCATCGAGGCGTCGCGGCTGGACATGCCCTTCGTCTGCGATCAGAAGGTGCTCTCACGCTATGACGATGCGTGCGGCGATGTCCGCCGGATCCTTGCCATGCAACTCGGGCTCGAGCTGCCGAAGGGCTTTTCCATCCCGTTGGAGGCCGAGGATCTGGCGGTCTTTTTCTCGCAGCAGTGCTCGCTGCGGCAGATGCAGGACTACCTCGCGCAAAAGCGCCGGCAAACGCAGGCGGATATTGCCGTCTGGCTGCGCGAGCGCCCGTGGGATACCCATCCGGTCACGGCGGCGCAGGCTGCGGCGCAGAATTTTGTCTTTGACGCCGCGACCGGGCGCATCGGCACGGACGGTTGCTTCAACGCCGGCACAGTGCTCGAGCTGCCCTCGTCGGTCGACGGGGTGCGCGTGCGCACGCTCGCTGCCTACGCCATGGTGTCGTACACATATTTAAATACGCTCGTCATTCCGGACAGTGTCGAGACGATCGAGCCATATGCGTTTTATGATAAGGTGCACCTGCGCCGGGTCAATCTTCCGCAGGGGCTCACCGTCATCCCGGAGGGCGTGTTCTCGCGCTGCATCGGTCTGACGGGCATCGTCATCCCGGACAGCGTCCGCGAGATCCACGACGAGGCATTTTACCAGTGCAGCAATCTGGACACGGTCGTCATCCCCGACGGCGTGGAGCGCATCGGCCGCTGCGCGTTTTTGAATGTGCGGCGCGTCATTTACCACGGCGGCGCGAAGGGCTTTCCGTGGGGCGCCGTGCGCGGCAACTGAGAAAGGCGGAATGAGATATGCATACGCTGCAATATGAGACCGCCGTCTGCGGCGGCAGCAATCTGAAAGCACCGATGAAGCTCGACTTCCTGCGCTCGCTCTGCGCGCAGGAGCACCATGCGTGGCCGGAGGTCGTGCTCTGCCGGGTCGAGGGCGAGCCGCTGCCCGTGTGCTGCCTGAGCGAGGCGGCGGCGGGGGACCTGTTCTCGCGTGTGGGCATCGTGTCCGCGCCGTCTGAGGCGCTCACGGCGCTGCTGCGCACTGCGCCCGTGCGGGCGCGGATCACGGCGCTGTGCGATTCTGCGGGCGAGCCGTGCGACAGCGACACGCCGGATGTGTGGGGCTTTCTCGCCGAATACCGCTGCGGCGACGCACTCAGCGCGGCGGTGCGTGCGGCGATCGACGGGGCGGCGGCGCGCGGCTGTGCGAGCGCGGAGGCACTGACCGCACGCGCTGAGTACCTGCTCGAGCAGGCTGTGCCGGAGGCAATCATCCTGCGCGTGTTCGCCGGAATGTTCTCCCTGCCGGAGTACCCCGAAATGGTGCCCGACCCGCCGGTGCGCTATGTGCAGGCCGACAGCTTCGGGGCGCTCACGCGCGCGCTGGCCTACCGCCTGTCGGGGCTGCATCTGCGGCTGGTCGGCAGCAAGGGCTGCGGCAAAAACACGCTCATCCAGACGGTGGACTGGCTGCTCAACGTGCCGCAGTACCGCATGCAGGGCAATGCCGAGCTCGACAAGCTCGACCTGCTCGGCGGGCCGACGATCGAAAACGGCACCATGCGCTATCGCCTGAGCGATATGCTGCGCTATCTGGCCGCGGGTGCGGATGTCGTACTCGACGAGGGCAACACCATCAAGCCCGAGTGCGCCGACGTGCTCCACTCGCTGACCGACGCCGCGCGCCAGATCCAGGTGCCCGGCTACGGTCTCGTGCAGATGCACCCGCACTCGGCGTTCACGATCACGATGAATGAGGACTACGCCGGTACGAACTTCATGAACGAGGCGACGATCGATCGCTTCACGCCCATCCACATCGCAGAGCCGGAGACCATTGTGGACGTGCTGCGCCGCGTCGTGCCCGAGGCGAGCGGCGTGAGCCTGAACATCTGCGACTATGTCTACTGTGCCATCCGCGACCGCATCCGCAGCGCCGGCGGCCTTGAGCCGGACGCGATGACGATCCGCGGCTTTATCGATGCCCTGCGCGCAGAGCCGCTGCTCGGTCTGCGCTGGGGCTTGCTGGACAACGTGGCCTCCAAGCCGCAGGACGCCTATACCCGCCTGCAGCTGACGGAGCTTATCGAGAGCATGGTGCCGCAGGATGGACGGGTTTGACGCTGCACTGGCGCGCTACCGGGCGTTTCTGGCGAGTGAACCCATCGCGCCGCTGCTCCGGCGCAGCCTCGCGCTGCTCGTGCCGGACAACATCCGCATCGACACGGTCACGCCGGACGACAGCTTGCGCTGCACGACGGACGGCACGTCCGTCACCGTCGGCGGGGCTGCATATCTGCTGCGCGCGGATTTTGATGCCCGCCACTGGACAGCTGCACTGCGCGTACTGCTCGCGCGCGAGCTTCAGCATGACGGCAGCTCCGACCGCGACGTGTGCGCGGCGGTGCGTGCATTTTCCGGTACGTATTTTCACGAGCACTATGCCCTCACGCCGGAGCACGGCGCACTGCTCGGTCAGCGCATTTTGAACATTCTGGAGCAGGCGCGCACGGATAACATCCTCTGCCGCCGCTTTCCCGGCTATCTGCCGCTGCTGCGCTTCGTGTGCTATGCGCAGCTGGAAGCCGCTGCGCCCGGCAGCGCGCTCGAGGCGCTGCTTGACGAGCTGGAGGCGTTTGCCCTCACGGGCATCCCGTGCCGGACGCCGGCGCTGCAGTCCGTGTGTGCGCAGGTGGAGGCGGCGATCCTTGCGCCCTCTGCCGCCGCGTGCGCGCAGCATTGCCGCCAAACGCTCACGACGCTTGCGCCGGAGCTTGCGCGCCTGTGCCGCGAGGCGGACGATGATGCCCGCGCGCGCATCGCATCGCAGTGCGTGGATTACGCCTTCAGCGAGGCAGAGCGCGCGGAAGCCCTCGGCGACGGCTGCGACGGCCGCCTCCGCCTGCGCAGCGAGGCGCAGGACGCGGCGCGCAGCGGCCCCTCCGCCGACGGAGAGGACACCGAGCTGGACAAGGGCGACAGCGCGGGCGGCGGTAGCGGGGATAATTCCGAGCGCTATGGCGACATGAGCGGCAGCCTTGCGAGTCAGGAGGTCAAGTCGGGCGGCTCTGCCGGTACGAACGGCAGGGAGGACCGCGGGCGCTCGTCGAGCGTCGGCCGCAGTGGAAACCACGGGCAGAGCGGAGCAAGCGCCACCACGTCAGACGGCGTTTCCGCCGCACAGAAGGCCGCCTCCGGTGGGCCGGAAAGCCTGCGCGAGGTGCTTGGCACGGGCTGGAGCGCGCACCGCGGCTTTGCGCTCAGCGCGGCTGAGCTGGACGCCATGCTCTCAAACGCCGCGCAGGAGCTCACACGCGAGAGAGAGATCGAGCGGCAGCTGAACGTTGCCGCGCCGCACGCCGCGCGCCTGGACGCAGGCGAGCGGCAGGAGCTTGCCGCGCGCTATGCCGGTCTGACCTTCACCGAGACGTATATCACGCCGTCCGGCGGTCGGCTGCCGCCGGCGTTTTCCGAGCGTGCCAAGGCGCTGCATCACCGGCTTGACAAGCTCCTGCGTCAGCAGCGTGAGCGCAGTGCCGGTCAGCGCACCGGTGCGCTCTCACAGCGGGAGCTGTGGAAAGTTCCGCTCGATGCCAAGGACGTTTTTCGCCGCAAGGCGCCGCCGTCGCAGCGCGAGACGGCGTTTTACCTGCTCATCGACCGCAGCGGCAGCATGGGCTCCGGCGTCGGCGGCGGGCAGTCCAAGCTCTTCACGGCGCTGGCAACGGCCGCGATCATGGAGGAGGCGCTCAAGGGCATCGCCTATACGAAGATCGTCGCCTTTGACGGCGGCACGAACGCTGTGCAGCACTGCGTCATCAAGGATTTTGACCAGAAAGAGATCGGCAGCCGCTGCATCGATGCCATGACGCAGATCGCCGCCGGAAACGGCAATAAGGACGGCTATTCCATCCGCGCCGCCGCGCTCGATCTCGCCAAGCGCACCGAGCGCCGCAAGATCCTCGTGGTGCTTTCCGACGGCCTGCCGTCCGGCTATTTCAGCGAGGCGGAGGCGATCGACGACGTGCGCACGGCCGTGCAGGCGGCGCGCCGCCGGGGACTGCTTGTGATCCCGATCATCTACACCGCGCGCACGGACGAGAACGTGGACGCTTACCGCCGGATGTATGAAAAGAGCATCCTCTTTGCCGATTCCGTGGGTATGCTCGGCGAGTTTGAGCGCCTGCTCATGAAGCTTGTGCGCTGAACGGCGGACGGCGCGGCACACACAGGAGAAAGAAATACCCCGACGATAGCAGATCGTCGGGGTATTTGGCTGTCTGCGCCACATGAAAACGCAGACCAAACCGGTGAAGGAGTGTGAATGGGGGGGAAGGGGAATTGTGGATGAAAGGGTGCGTGCAGCGTATATGAAAGGCTCATGTGTGGGCGTGATTGGCTGATGCTCTGAGCGGTATGGGATTTGTCCTCGCATGGAAGTGGCATGCCTCACGGGATGGTGCTCCACAGGGCGGATGCCCTGTGGAGCGAGGGGGAGAGACGAGAAGAAGAAAATGACTTAAATAAGATTCTTTTCCTTCAGGTCTGCGATCTTGGCGTCATCATAGCCGAGCAGCTCCTTGAGGATCGTGTTCGTGTCCTGACCGAGGCTCGGAGCGCCGCGCCAGACCTGGCCCGGGGTGCCGGACATCTTGGGGACGATGCCGAATGCGGTGACTTCCTTGCCGAGCGTCTGATCCTCGTACTTGATGAAGTCGTTGCGCTTCTGATAATGCTCGTTTGCGAGGCAGTCCTTTGCACCCATGACACGGCTGCACGGGACCTTGAACTGCGCCATTGCGTCCTCGATCTCCTGTGCGGTGCGGGCTGCGCACCATTCGATGGTCTTTGCGTCGAGTTCTCTGCCCTTCTCGGAGGCGACGGCTTCGATTCCGGAGGAGCAATCCTTGTAGTTGAAGTACTCAAGGTCGAGATTCATTGCCTGAATGGCTCTCTTGTAGACGCCGGGGCCGAACGCGCCGAGCGCGACATCGTAGCCGTCCTTGGACTTGAACAGGCCGTAGGGCTGGAAGGCTGCGGACTTGTTGCCGGAGCGGGTGTTCTCGCGGCCGGCCATGGTGTAGGAGGTGTACAGGTCGCAGCAGTAGCTCGCCTGAACCTCGAACTGCGCGATGTCGACGATCTGGCCGTCGCCGCCCTTGAGGACGTTAATGTATGCAGCCAGAACCGCAAACACGGTGGCGTATGCGGAGGTGAAGTCGTTGAGCCAGGGCTTGCCGACGACGGGCTCACCGCCCTTTTCGCCGTTGAGGCCCATCCAGCCGGAGAACGCCTGACCGATCATGTCGTAGGATGCGCGGTCGCAGTACTCGGGCAGGCCGCCGAATCTCGGGTTGCCGTAGCCGCTGATGTGGGCGATGATGAGCTTGGGGTTCACCTCGAGCAGCTCCTCGTCACGGATGCCAAGCTTTTCGAGCCAAACCATGTTTTCCATGAACACGTCGGCTTCCTTGATCAGGCCGAAGAACAGCTCCTTGACCTCGGGATGCTTCAGGTTCAGCTCAAGGGAAAGCGAGAGCTTGTTGCGGCCGTCCTGCGCCCAGGAGGTGCTGACGGTCTTGCCGTCCTCTTTTGCAAAAGGAGCGAGGACACGGAGCGTGTCGCCGACGCCGGGGCGTTCGATGTGGATGACCTCTGCGCCGAAGTCGGCAAGCAGTGTGGCTGCGTAAGGCATTGCGATCAGAGAGCCGGAATCGATCACGCGCATGCCTGCAAAAGGACCGTACTGAGGGATGATCTGTTTACGTTCGCTCATTTGAATAATCTCCTTTTGTAATAATTTTTTTAACAAAATAGTCTCATGATATGCTGCGGCCGCCGGGGGGTGCGGTGACCGCAGCGTGTGTCTGTTATGCTCTGCGGTTTTTGATTTCTGCGATGACGGCAGGCAGGACGGCCTTGAAGTCGGCCACTGCGCCGTAGTGGGAGATGTCAAAGATCGGAGAGGCTGCGTTGTGGTTGATGCTGACGATGCACTTGGCGTTCTGCATGCCGACCTGATACTGCACGGAGCCGGAGATGGCGACGTTGATGATCATGTTGGGCTTGACGGCGGTGCCGGACTGGCCGATCTGAGCATCGTGCGGCAGAAATCCGTTGTCGACCAGGGGTCGGGAGGCGGCAAGCTGACCGCCGAGGAGGTCTGCAAGCTCCTTGAGAAGCGTGAGCTCTGACGCGTCCTTTACGCCTCTGCCGCCGGCAACGAGAACGTCTGCGTGATCGATGGGCACGCCGGTAACGACCTTCGGCTCGACATTCAGCACCTCGTAGCACGCCTCCTTGTCGACCGTGACGTGCTCCGTGATGACCTCGCCCTTGCGGCTTTCGTCCGGCTCCAGGGGCGTGAAGATCTTCGGACGAACGGTCACCATCTGCGGCCGGCACTCGAGGATGACGATGTGCGCAAGGATGCTGCCGCCGTATGCGGGCGTGGTCTGATAAAACACGTCATCTTCATCGTAGCCGAGGTCGATGGCGTCGGCGGTGAGGCCGGTCTTGAGGGAGATCATCATGCGCGGCGCAAAATCGCGGCCGAGGCTGGTCGCCGGATACATGATGATCGAGGGCTTGTACTTCTCCGCAAGCTCGGTGAGCGCCTGCTGATAGGGCCTTGCGCTGTAGGATGCAAGGTTTTCGTGCTCTGCGACGATGACCTGATCGGCACCGCCGGCGATGAGACCGGCTGCCAGATGCGCGACCTTGCTGCCGAGAAGGACGGCGGTGATCGCTTCACCGTTATGCGCCTTGAGCTCCTGCGCCTTTGCGAGCAGCTCGTAGGTCACAGGATTGAGCGTTCCGCTTTGCTGTTCGGCAAATACCCATATGCCTTTGTAATCTTCCTTAGCCATTTGCCAAACCTCCTCAGACCAGGTGCTCTGTTTCGAGCATGTCAACGAATTTTGCTGCGATCTCTTCGGCGCTGCCCGTAAAGTAGGTGGTGTCGGTATTGCGTTTGGGCGGCTCGAACACGACTTTGGTAGACGACGGGGAGCCGGGGATGCCGGTCTGCGCCGTGTCTGCGCCGAGATCCTGCGCGTTCCAGACGGCACGGGGCTTTTTGAGCGCTTTCATAATGTTGATCGGTGTGGGATAACGGGGCGTGTTGATCTCCGCTGTTACCGTCACAAGTGCCGGGAGCTTTGCGCGCACCTTCTCGGTGCTGTCCTCGAGCACGCGGTCGCAGTAGACCCAGCCGTCTTTTACATCGATGCTCGATGCAAGGGTAACCTGCGGGATGCCGAGAAAGGCTGCGGTCGCCGGACCTGTCTGAGCGGTATCGCCGTCAACGGCGTGGCGCCCGAACAGCAGCAGGTCGTAGTCGCCGATCTTTTCGGCGCCTTTGGAAAGGGTGTAAGCGGTGGCGAGGGTGTCTGCGCCGCCGAAAGCACGGTCGGACAGCAGGTATGCCTCGTCGCAGCCGAGCGCAAGCGCCTTTTTGAGCACGTCCTCTGCCTGAGGAGGCCCCATGCTGATCGCAACGACCGTTGCGCCGTACTTTTCCTTGAGCTGGATGGCGGCCTCGACTGCGTTTGCGTCGAGGGGGTTGATCATGCTGGCAACGCCGTCGCGCTTCAGATTGCCGCGCTCGTCAAGCTTGACATCGTCCGTGTCGGGCACCTGCTTTACGAAGACAAGTATTTTCATCTCTATCTCTCCATTTGCTCTGTGCTGTGTACCGGTCATCCAAGGACGGAGCCGCTGATGACCATGCGCTGGATCTCACTCGTGCCCTCACCGATCTCGAGCAGCTTCGCGTCGCGGTACAGACGCTCGACATGGAACTCTGCGCTGTAGCCGTTGCCGCCGAGCACCTGAATGCACTCATCGCAGATCTCCTTGCACCATTTGGAGCTCATGAGCTTGAGCATCGCCGCCTCTGCCGAATGACGCTGGCCGTTCGCCTTCATTTCGGCAGTATCCCAGACCATCAGATCCATAGCGCGGACCTTTGCCGCCATATCGGCAAATTTGAAGGAAATGCCCTGATACGCCTTGATGGGTTTGCCGAAGGTGGTGCGCTCGTTGGCATATGCCTTGGCGATTTCCGTCGCGTGCTGGGAGAGGCCGGAAGCAATGGAGCCGATGGAGATGCGGGCACCGTCGAGCGCCATCATGGCGACCTTGAAGCCCAGACCCTCTCTGCCGACGCGGTCGCACTCGGGAATACGGATGTTGTCAAAGCTCAGCTCGCAGGTAGCCGAGCCTCTCATGCCCATTTTGTGCTCGAACTTGCCGATGGTCAGACCTTCTGCATCCTTGGGGACGATGAAAACGGAGATGCCCCTTGCGCCTGCGTCGGGATCGGTCTTTGCCATGATGAGATAGTAGTCGGCAACACCGGAGTTCGTGATCCAGGCCTTGCCGCCGTTGAGGATGTACGAGCCGTCGTCCTGCTTTGCGGCGATGGACTTGATGCCCGCTGCATCCGAGCCCGCGGAGGCCTCGGTCAGGCCGAAGGCGAAGACCTTGCCTGCGGCTGCGAGGGGGAGGTACTTCTGCTTCTGCTCGTCACTGCCGTGAACGAGGATCATGTCGGAAGCCAGCCAGTTTGCGTCGAGATAAAGGGCGATGCTCGCGCTGCCCTTTGCAAGCTCGTTGACAACGATCTGAGAGGTGATGGCGTCGCCGCCGCCGCCGCCGTACTGCTCGGGGATGTGGATGCCCATCAGACCGGTCTCGACAAGCTTGGAGTAGATCTGCTGGTAGACCTCCATGTTGAACGAGAAGGTTTCGTCCATTGCCTTGTCATAGGGGGCGACTTCGTTCTTGGTGAACTCCCGGACCATGTCTCTGATCATGATCTGCTCTTCTGTGAATTTGTACATTGTGCATTCCTCCGTTAAGAAAGTGTTCGTTTCTGTTTACTTCCGAGTGTCATACAACAGATTGTGGCTGTTAACTGCTTTTTACCCGATTCTGTACTACTACAGGCTAGAACTGTTTTTCGAAGCTTGGCCTTGCCATTGGGTTTCTATGTGAACAATTTAACATCAAAAACACAGCTCGTCAACAGTTTTTAGCGAACTTACTTGCTTTTTGGCGCTTGCAACAAAGTGTGTTTCACGACAACAACAGTATGCGCCGGTTTTTGTATAACAGTTACACGGCCGGCGTCGCGTTTTCGCTTCCGGATACCGAAATTGTTATACAACACCTCGACAATCTTTTATCATTCATCATTTTTCTTGTATTTCTTCCCCACGGAGTGTATAATCAGTATCACTTGGTGATACAGTTTGCTTGGGGGGAGTACCATTTCCATTAAAAACGATATCGTTTTGTCGCGCATCGAGGCGACAGAACCGGGAACGAAAATTTCTGTAAGGGGCCTTGCCTCCGAACTCGATGTCAGTGAGGGGACGGTCTATAAGGCCATAAAGGAGGCCGAGCAGCGCGGCCTTGTCATCACAAAGCCGAAATCCGGCACGTTCCGCATAGAGTCTGACGTTGACTCGGACAGCTGCGCCGTGACGCTTTCCGAGCTCGTGTCGGCGCTCGGGGTAAGCTGTGCAGCGGGCAGAAAATCGCTCGGCTGTACCATTGATAATATCGTGATCTGCGACAGCGATGAGGCGCAGCTTCTGAGCCGCCTGGAATATGCGAATCCAAGCCGCACGCTGTGCATCGTCGGCAAACGCCCAGATTTCCAGACCCTGATCATACAGTCCCGTGCGCATATGCTGATCACCGGCGGCGGCCGCCCGAGCGATTATCACATCGTCAAGGCTGAAAAAAACGGCGTCTGCATCCTCACGGCGCTGCAGAACACCTATGCGATCATGAAGCTGTTTGACAGCCAGTTTTCCTCGGCAAGGCTCGCGGACGAGGATGCCCCTGTGTCCGAGTGGATGCAGGCGCCGAACTACCTCTACCGCAACGATTATGTCGCCGACTGGCAGCGGTACTATGACGAGCAATTTCCCGGCATGAGATCCTTTCCCGTCGTCGATGAGGAGCTGCACCTGTGCGGCGGGATCGATATCCCGCGCACCTTTGCAGCCGGGCATACGCAGAAACTCTCGACGCTCGTGTCGCAGGACGCCAGGCTCCTGACGGTCGATGCACAAAGCTCCGTGCGCGAAGCGGCAAGGAAGATGATGCTCTCCGGCAGCTCGTTTGCGGCGGTTCTGCGCGATGATAAGATGGAGGGCGTGTTCTATGCCTCGGATCTGATCCGCTATTTCATGTATCTGGGCACGGAGAGCATGTCTGACTATGCGTCGTTTCTGGTGCCGGCTCCGGAGTATTCCAACGAGGACCGCAGGGTGTATGAGCTGCGCGTCCCGGAGGCGGAGCTTGCGAATATGGACATTCTGCCGACTGCGTTGATGCTCGTCGCTGCCGATAAACATCTTGCGCAGCAGGGCTGCCTTGACTGCGCTTTGAGCAGCAGCTCGTTTTTCTATCCTGAGCAGATAACGCAGGTCGGCGGGCTTATGCTCTGCACGGCACTCACATCAAACGGTAAGGCGGGCTTTTCGGTCGAAGCGGAGGTCTATACCGAAACGGCAACGTTTGCAAAGGCTATGCTCATTTTTACGGAACGATAAGGGAACAAAGCTATGTTTTTATTGACGAAGGAACAGCAAAAGCTCAGAGCCGAGCTCAGGGAGTTTGTCGACCACGAGGTGTGTCCAGTGGCCACAGAGCTGGATAACCGAGGCGGCTTTCCGCACGATTTGTACGCACGCATTGGCAAAATGGGCTATCTGGATGCGGAGTTTGAATACATCGGCAGCGGCGCAAAATACGGCAGTCTTGAGGGCGCGATCATCATTGAGGAGCTGTCGCGTGGACTGGCCTCACTGGGGCTGATCGTAAGCCCGCACTATCAGTGCACGGAGCTGATCGCCTGCTGCGGCACGGAGACACTGAAAAAAAAAGTCATCGAGCCAGCGCGCCGCGGCGAGCTGCTCTTTGCCTTTGCCATATCCGAGGAGCGCGGCGGATCCGATGCGCTGGGCGTGGACACCATTGCCGTAAAGGACGGCAGCCGCTGGATACTTACTGGAAAAAAATGCTGGGTCACGAATGCCGGAGTCGCCGATGGCTATGTCGTCACGGCAAAAAGCCCGTCTGCCGAGCGCAGCCGCAGTATGAGCATGTTTTTCATTCCCAAAGACGCCCCAGGGCTGACGGTCGTGGAAAACCGCAGCATGATCGGGCTCAACAACTCGCCGATGGGACATATTATTCTCGACGAGTGCTCGATACCCGATTACTGTCTTGTCGGTGAGGAAAATGTGGGCTATCCGCTGATAAAGCCGCTTCTGAACGAAGGCAGACTCGATATGGCCGCTGTGGCGGTCGGCATTTCGCAGGCGGCGCTCGATGATTCCGTGAGCTTTGCCGGACGTGTCGGGCTGTACGGCCGCAGCCTGGCCTCCTATCAGGGCGTGTCATTCCCGATCGCGGATATGTACACGAAAACGCTGATGGCAAGAAATTCGCTCTACACAGTCGCCTCCATGATGGCCGACGGAATGCCGCACACGCGGGACGTTGCTGCGCTCAAGCTGTTTGCCACGGAAAGCGCATTTGCGACGTGCAAGGCCGCCTGCCAGATACATGGTGCGCACGGTCTGAGCGCGCAGTCTGGCGTTGACCGCCTTTTCCGCGATGCGCACATGCTGACCGTCGCCGAGGGCACGTCGGAGATCTGCCGGATCGTCATTTCCGGCGGCCTGACAAACCCGGGAAAAATGTAAAAAGGAAGCAGCGTTTTGCCGCTGCTTCCTTTTCGATACGCCGGCAAACGCTGTGAGGTTTTTGCCCGGCAAAGACAATACCGGCGGCCGTGATCTCCTTCCGTATAAAACCGTTTTTGCCGGTGTGCAAAAACGGCAGGTTTTGATATGGCATTGCTTGACAAGCCCTGCGCGGTGTGCTAAGATGCTTTCTCGTTAAAAGGGAGTAGTTGCGAACGCATGGTCAACAATCTCCCGGCAGCAGCCGGTGGTCATGCGCCTATGATGATAGGTAATGAGACTTTTAGCACATCATATGCTATGATCGTGCGGGAAGTCTCATTTTTTGCGCGCGGTCACAAAGGAGAATGCGTTATGAACCTCGATTTTACCGGCAGTACCCTCTTCCTTGTCCTGCTGCTGTTTGCGGTGGGGCTGATCTGCATCATCAAGGGCGGCGACCTGTTTGTCGATGCCGCCACATGGATCGCCGAGGCCTCCGGTATCCCTAAATTCATCATCGGCGCGACCGTTGTGAGCTTTGCCACGACGATGCCGGAGATGCTCGTGTCCGTCTTTTCCGCGCTGGAGGGCAATGCGGACATCGCCATCGGCAACGCCGTCGGCTCGGTGACGGCCAATACCGGCCTGATCATGTGCCTGTCGCTGATCTGCATGGAGTGCACCATGCCACGGCGGCAGTATGCGGTCAAGGCGGTGCTGCTGCTCGCGGCGATCGCGGTTCTGTTCGGCTTCACGCGTGACGGGCAGCTGTCCATCCTTGAGAGCGTTTTGATCCTTGTCATTTTTGTGTGCTTTATTGCCGAGAGCCTTGTCTCTGCGCGGCGTGAGCAGTCGCTTGAGGCCCTGGAGCAGGATGTCCGCCCCAAGACGGACGGCCGGACGGTCGCGATCAATATCGGCAAATTCGTGCTCGGCGCTGCGGCCATCGTGCTCGGCGCGCAGCTGCTGATCGACAACGGAACCGCACTCGCACAGATGCTTGGTGTGCCGGATGCCATCATCGGTGCGACCATGATCGCCATCGGCACGTCGCTGCCGGAGCTTGTCACGACCATCACGGCCATCCGCAAGAAGCAGTCCTCGCTGTCGGTGGGCAACATCATCGGCGCGAACATCATGGACCTCACGCTCATTATGCCGCTGTGCGCGCTCATCCTCGGCAAGCCGCTGCCGGTCGAGCGGCAGGGCATGCTGCTGGATATTCCGGCGTGCCTTGCCGTGAGTGCGGCGGCGATCGTTCCGGCGCTCGTGCAGGGCAAGTTCAAGCGCTGGGTCGGCTTTTTCATCGGCGCGCTCTATATCGCGTATCTTGTCATCATGTTCACGTGCTTCGGCGCATAAAAAACCGGCGCCGGTCTCTGTTCGGAGACCGGCGCCGCTGTTTGTTTTGGGAACGCCGCGCAGATGCGGCGGGGGATGCAGCGCGTGTTTGCCTGCTTCCGGAAAATACTTGAAACCGGCACGGCCGGAGGTTATAATGCTCACAAAGCAATGTTCGATGCGGGTATTTCGATGAGGCATGGTGACTGCTCATGAGAAAACTGACTGAAACAGAAAAAGAACTTGTCAGAAAGCTCCGTGACATCTGGAATGACAAAAAGTATTATTGATTATAGATTGGAGGGATATTATGAAAAAAGCATTTTTATTTATTCTGCTGTCACTCGCGATCGTGGTTTGTGCAGCGTGCGGGAATACTGACGATAAAGCCGGTTCAATTCCGAGTGATTCTCCAAGCGAGTCCTATCAAGATACGGCTGATTTGAGCAAAGGTAAAGAGCCAATCCAAGAACCAGATGTAAAAGCTCTTGTCAGTTCTTTTGTCACTGCATATAATGATGCTGCAACTGCACAAATTTCAAATGTAACGGAAGTTAATGTCACCGACAAGGAAAGCGGTCACTATAGGACAGAGTTTCGGCTGGGTGCTTTTTCCAATTCATACGCAGTGACTGGAAATATAGATGATGTCAATATAGATATTGTTGGATATGGATGGAGCAAAGATGATATCCGGCTTTATGCTGATGATATTTCTTTAGAGCAAGCTGTAGAAATCGCTAAAGTTTCCATCCCTATTTTGGACAAAACAGTATCAGAATCTGATATTCAAGTTGCGCTTTCTGATATGGAAAATGGAGACGAATTAAATGGGTACTATTGTGGTAATGTTGGAATCTTGTGGAATGGCAACGACTTAATGTTAAAGGTTGAATAAGTACGCATCTACCTCTAATGCATTTTTGTGATGTGACATTTATTTGTCGCATAAGCCTTGTCTGTACAAGGCTGGTGAATATCTCTTACAGTTCTTTTTATGCCTATTTTATTTTCTCCTTAATTTTTTCACGCTTTTTGAAAGGCGAAAAGATGTATACTTCGGCAAAGAAAACTGGTGCTGGAGAAAGTGCGGAAGTGGCGTCGTAAAATTGTCGTAAAATGATGGGTTAAAAGCGGCTTTTCACGTGCGATTTTTCGCCGCTATGGAGAAAAAATGCGCAAGTGAAAAGCGGTGCAAAGCATTGATAAATAAAGAAAATCCCGTAGTTTCAACGACTACGGGATTTTACAAAGTTTGGTGCGAGTGGTGATACAGCATTTTTCAAAAAACACAGTAATATCAATGGTTTTAGGACACCCGAACAGCGAAATTACTTGTATTCCGCCCTCTTGAAGCAGTCAATTTCAGCAGCTATTGCTCGGTTCATCTCCCGGTAAGGAGACGACACCCTTGCAATAATCAGTACATAGCGCGTCTGTTACCCAAAGTGGCGCTTGGGTCGGCAGGCGCGCTGTTTTTATGCCCAGATGCGGGCGAAGGAGGTGTTATTGTGAAAGCATATGGGAAGTCGTGGGGCTACAACGTATATGACTGCCGGTACTGCCTGTACCGAAAAGGGAAGCTAAAGGGCTGCGTCTACCCGGACGGCTGCTGCTGTCCCGTCCCGCAGAAGCCCGAAAGACGGAACGGCATAGAACAAGTTTACGAAGCAAATGCGGACAGCGCCGCTCCCGTTTCGGAGTGCGAGGGCTGTCCCTACGGAAGGGCTGCCCCCTGCATCGGATGGTGTACCAAGGCGGTCATGCGCGCCTCAGGGCTTCCAAAGGAGCGTGACAGAAGCCATGTATGACTATTTCTATGGTGCGGAAGCGGAACAGTTCTTCTTCTACCGTATCCCCAAGGTGCTGTTCACGGAGGAACGGTTCAGAAGCGTTTCCGCAGAAGCCAAGGTGCTCTACGGTCTGCTCCTTGACCGCATGAGCCTGAGCTGCAAGAACGGCTGGCTGGATAAAGAAGGACGTGTGTATATCATCTTCACCATCGAGGAGGTCATGACCGCCCTGGGCTGCGCCGACCAGAAGGCCGGAAAGCTGCTGCATGAGCTGGAGAGCAAATGCCGCCTTATCGAGCGCAAGAGGCAGGGGCTGGGCAAGCCCAACCTCATCTACGTCAAGAACTTTGTGGAGAAGGATGCGGTTAACCCTATGGATAACGCATCGGGCAGTACCACTCCCTCCCCGGAATCACGATTCCAGAACCGTGAAAATCACGGATCAGGAGCAGTGAAAATCACGGATCAAGAACCGTTAAAATCACGAGGTAGTTATACTGATAAGAATGATACTGATTTTAGTGATACGAATTCCTTTCCCTTCACTTCGTTCAGAAGGGATCACGGGCGGGAAGCGAAAGGAAACGAAGCGGTTTTAAGAGAGCGGTACAGAGCACTTATTGCGGAGAACATCGCCTACGACGCACTCCTGACAGACTATCCATACGAGCAGGACACGTTGGAAGAAATCCTGGAGCTGCTGGTGGATGTTGTCTGTACGACAAAAAGCTCCGTCCGCATTTCCGGCGACGATAAGCCCGCCGAGGTGGTCAGGAGCCAGTTTTTGAAGCTGAACAGCGAGCACATCCGCTTTGTGATGGGCGGGCTGAAGGAAAACACCACCCGCATCCGCAATATGCGCCAGTATCTTTTAGCCACGCTGTATAACGCCCCTCTGACCATCGGGAACTACTACCGAAGCCTTGTGAGCCACGATATGTCGGAGGGATTCATCTGAGCCGCAGGTTATTGCCTGCGGCTTTGGCATTTTCAGGAGGTGATGCGACCGTGCCGAAACAGAAACCCAACGAACAGGTACAGCAGATACCGCTTTCAGAGATTCGTCCCTTCAAGAACCACCCCTTCAAGGTGACGGACGACGAGCTCATGCAGCAGACCATCGACAGCATCATGCAGGTGGGCGTTCTCAACCCCGCCATCATCCGCCCCGCACCGGAGGGCGGATACGAGATGGTAGCCGGACACAGGCGGCTCCATGCCGCAGACCTTGCGGGGCTGAAAACCATACCGGCCATCGTCCGCAATCTTGACGATGACGAGGCTGTGATCCTCATGACAGAGCTGACCTACACCAAGAACGGGGACTACCTGATTCCCGACCTGACGCTGAGCGAGACGCCGGAGGACGCGAGACCCCTGGGCAAGTACGGGAGACTGCGCAGGAGCTACCTTCAGGAGCACAGACCGGGGCTTTACAGCCGTCTGGTGCTGTCGGAGAAGCTGTTCCCGCACCTGCGGGAGATCGACGAGACGGCGAACCGGAGGCTGGAGCAGATGATGCCGGAGCTGATGAAGTCGGCGGGCGTGACGGAGGAGCTGAAAGCCCGCGACCAGATGAAATGGGTGGGGCTGATGAACAGCCTGAAAGCGCAGGCGGAGGAGATCATCCTCAGCGAGCTGGTGTACAACTGACCAATGACGCGCCGGAAGCGGAACCGGCGCAGCCTCCGATACCGCAGGCATACCAACTGAGCCTGTTCCCCACGGAGGAAGAGCAAATCGCATATATCGCAGAAGCGGAGAGCTACACGCCCTCCGCTTTTTCCATGTCCGTCCCGCAGGCGGATATCGACCACATTCTGCGCATGGAGGGCAACGCCGACTATGCCCGCATGAAGATCGCCACGGAGTTCTCCAAGGGCAAGAGCGTGGAAGAAATCGCGGCGTTTCTTCAAAGCAGCTTCCACGGCGGCAACGGCGTCGTCACCGAAAACGGCAGATATTCCGCGTGGTACGCCGAGGACGGCATCCACATCGCCAATGGGGACGCGGCAAGATACCTGACCTCTGCAAAGGTCGTAAGCTGGCAGGAGGCGGCGGAGCGCATCGGGCAGCTTCTCACTCAGGGCGAATACGCCGCCAACGTAGAGCTGGCGGAAGCGCCGGGGCACGAGCGCGCGGAGCTGGCGCAGTCTATCTGGTATCTACGGCAGGATTTAAGTGAAAAGGCGCGGGCGCAGGGCTATCTCTCCTGCCTGTCGGATATGCGGGGCGGCGGTTTCCCGGAGGAAACGGCGCGGCTTGCCGAGCGGCTGAGAGACCCTGCGTTCCGCGAAGTCCTCATGGATGATTTTTCACAGCTCCGATCCGACTACCGGGAGGACAGGAGCCTGCTGCGCTTCCATTACCACAAGCCGGACAAAATCGAGCAGGGTTTGCGGGAGCTGTCCCTGCCCCGCAGGGAGTACCGCACCGAAATGGCAGAAATCCCCGCCGTGCAGCGGTTCATTACGGAGGACGAGATCGCCGCGACCCTGACCCGCGGCAGCAATATTGAAGGGAGCAAGGGGCGTATCTACGCCTATTTCAAAGAGAAACACAGCCCCAGGGAGCAGGCGGATTTCCTGAAAGATGAATACGGCATTGGGGGACGCTCCCACGCGGTATCCGGCGCATCCCACAGCGGTGAGGATCACAGCGGCAAGGGCGTCAGCCTGAAAAAGCAGGACTGCCCGGAAATCCAGCTGAACTGGGCGAACGTCGCCAAGCGTATCTCTGAGCTGATCCGCAAAGACCGTTTCCTGACGCCGGAGGAAAAGGCGCGCTTTGAGCAGCTTCAGCGGCAGACCGCAGCGCGAAGCGCAGCATGGAATGACTACAATGCCGTAAAGGAAGCCCACCCGGACGACCTCGTGCTGTTTCAGGTGGGGGATTTCTTTGAGCTGTATGGCGAGGATGCAAAACAGGCGTCGGATCTGCTGAATATGAACATGACCTCCCGCAGTATCCCCGGCGCCGGGCGCGTGGAGATGTGCGGTCTTCCGTCGCACAATTTAGAGATGTATGTAGAGAAACTGCGCGATAAGTATGATGTGACGATTGCCGAAGCGCCGGACTTTAGAGGTGAACGCCACATTTACACGCTGCGCTCTATCGACCATGAAGCAGAAGCCGCAATCAATGCTTATGAAGCGGAGTTCGGTGCGGACGGCACGAGGGTGTTCCGCGATCCTGCCGCAGAGCAGGCTCAGCCCACGGTGCAGGAGCTGTTCGAGAGATACCGCCTGAGCGTGGGCAACGCGCTTGTCGCGGACGATGCTTTCCTCAACGCCTGCCGCAATTCCGACCGTCAAAACGCCTATCTGGAGGGGGCGGCGGCAATCCGGCGCATCGTCATGGCGTCTGAGGATTTGCAGCTCACGCGGCTTTATTTTGATATGCCCGCGTTTCATAACCGGCTCCATCAGGAGCTTTTGGACGAGCTTTACCCCACGCTGGCAACGACGGTTACGCCCTCGCCCTACAAGGTCACGCAGGCGGACATTGACGCGGCCTTGCAGCAGTGGAACGGCAGGATTGAAAGCAAGCACGCAGTTGTCCGCTATATGAAGGCTCACGCCCGCGACCGGGACACCGCCGCATGGCTGGCACGGGAGTACGGCTTGAAGGATACCTCTAAACCGCTGCAACTCTCCGTGGGCAATTCCGAGCCGGTCACGCTGTCATGGGCGAAGGTGCAGCGGCGCATTGCGCAGCTCATTCAATCCGATAACTTCTACACCGAGCAGGAACAGGACAACTTTGACAATATTGACCCCATCGCCATCCGGGAAGCGCTTGCTGAACGCGGTATTGTAAATGGGCAGGTTGTGGATGCGGAGGCTAATCGCAACAGCCCCTTCATCCGGCAGGTTATGGCGGATGTGGAGCGGATCGCGGCGCAGGAAGCGCAGGAAAGAATGGCACAGCAGGAAGAACCTGCCCTTGACCCCGCAGACCGTTTCCATGTGGTAAGCCTTGACCGGGGCTTCCGCACTCTGTACGCCGTATGGGACGATGAAAACCACGGCTATTATGTGGACGCAGACGGCGTGACCGAGGAATTTGCAAGCGAATGGCAGGCGGAGGCGTACCGGCTGGAGCTGCAAGGACAGGCGGAGCAGGCGCTTTTAGAGCGTGCAAAGGGGCTGATCTCCGACTTCTGCCGGAGTGAATACGGCTCGGAGGCGGATTTCAGCGACCCGGCGAAAATCGGCGTCGCCTACACCATCGTCACCGACGATGAGATTCCCGTTCAGGTGAATATCGACCTTGTGAATTACCGGCTGGAACGCTATCTGGACGATGAGCATCTGGAAACCCGGCAGTACGCCTCTTTGCAGGAGCTTATTTCCAATGAGCTGGAAAACCTCGATTTCAGCGACCTCATTCATGTTTCGGATGAGGATGTGGAGCAATACCGATGGCACGCGCCGGAGGAAACAGCTCCTGCCCCGCAGAGAGAACCGTTCCCGTATTCCGTAGGCGATACGGTGTATCTGGAAAACGGCAAGCCCTATATTATCGAGAGCGTCGGCGTCTTTGATATTACCCTCAGCGACCCGACGCTTTTCTATCCCATCTCCCGTGCGGAGAGCAGGGAGAGCTTCGCACGGCTCATGGAGCGGTATCCGCAGCCGGAAAAGACCGCCGCAGAGAATACGGCTGTCCCCGAAAAAGAGCCAAAACCCGCCTATACCGAGGAAACCGTGGCGGTATATCCCGGTGACAAAAACAACCTCCCCTATGATGTGGAGATTCGCACCCTGCGCTTTGACGAGCCGGAGCATGACCCACCCTCTGCGGAACCCGCCGAGCCTGAACCTCCTGCTATGAGCGAGGAAGAAGCGCTGCTTCTGGAACAGGAAGGCCGAGCGGCACTTTCGGAAATGGGCGAATTTGTATCCGACCCCGATGATGCCATCTCTCAGGCCGAGATAGACGAGCCTTTCGCACCGCTGCCGCCTGCGGAAAACTTCCGCATTTTGGACGACAATCTCGGCAAGGGCGGTGCAAAGGAGAAATTCTGGCGCAACATCAAGGCAATCGCCACGCTGAAGCAGATTGAAAGCGAAAACAGAAACGCCACACCGGAGGAACAGCATATCCTCTCCCAATACGTCGGCTGGGGCGGTCTTGCGGACGCTTTCGACCCTGACAAGGCAGGCTGGCGCGTTGAATATGATGAGCTGAAAGGCGCGCTATCCCCGGAGGAATACGCCGCCGCCCGCGCCTCCACGCTGAACGCCCACTACACCAGCCCCACCGTTATCCGCGCCATTTACGACGCGGTGGAGAACATGGGCTTCCAGACCGGCAATATTCTGGAGCCCAGCATGGGCGTGGGCAACTTCTTCGGTATGCTGCCGGAGAGCATGAAAAGCAGCAGGCTCTACGGCGTGGAGCTGGATTCCATCACGGGACGCATCGCAAAGCAGCTCTATCCCAAGGCGGATATTACCGTGGCCGGCTTTGAAACCACCGACCGGAAGGACTTCTTCGACCTCGCCGTGGGCAACGTACCCTTTGGACAGTATCAGGTCAGCGACCGGGCTTTTGACAAGCTCGGTTTTTCCATCCACAACTACTTTTTCGCCAAGGCGCTGGAGCAGGTGCGTCCGGGCGGCGTGGTGGCCTTCGTCACATCCCGCTACACCATGGACGCCAAGGACAGCGCCGCAAGGAAGTATATTGCCCAGCGCGCGGACTTCCTCGGCGCGATCCGCCTGCCCAACAACGCCTTCAAAGCCAACGCCGGTACGGATGTCGTTTCGGATATTATCTTTCTTCAAAAGCGGGACAGACCCATTGAGATCGAACCCGATTGGGTACACACGGGTATCTGGCGAAACCCGGGAGCGAATGCGGACGGCTTTGCCATCAATCAGTATTTCATCGACCACCCGGAGATGGTGCTGGGATGGCAGACCTCGGAAAGCACGCAGTACGGCAGGCAGGACTTTACCGTTGTGCCCATCGAGGGCGCAGACCTTGCGGAGCAGCTCAGCGGCGCAATTCGGAATATCCGTGGAACCTACGCGGAAGCGGAGCTGCCCGATCTGGGCGAGGATGAGACCATCGTGGAGACCATCCCGGCAGACCCGAATGTGCGGAATTTCTCCTACACCGTGGTGGACGGGGAGTTGTACTACCGGCAGAACAGCATCATGACCAAGCCCGACTTCAACGCCACCGCAAAGGAGCGTGCCAAGGGCATGGTGGAGCTGCGGGACTGCGTGCAGAAGCTTATCTCTCAGCAGATGGACGGCTTTATTTCGGATGAAACCATCCGGCAGACGCAGGCGGAGCTGAATACCCTCTACGACGGCTTCACCGCAAAGTATGGGCTTATTAACTCCCGCGCCAACGCCCTGGCCTTTGCCGAGGACAGCTCCTACTATCTGCTCTGCTCTCTGGAGGAGCTGGACGAGGACAAAAACCTCAAGCGCAAGGCGGATATGTTCACCAGGCGAACCATACGGGCGCACGAGGCCGTGACCAGCGTGGACACCGCTTCGGAGGCGCTGGCGCTGTCCATCTCCGAAAAAGCCTGCGTGGATATGGCGTATATGGCGCAGCTCACCGGTAAGGACGAGGACGCTCTCGCCTCCGATCTTCGTGGTGTTATCTTCCGCAATCCCGAAAATAAGCGCTGGGAGACCGCCGACGAGTACCTCTCCGGCAATGTAAGGGAAAAGCTGCGCATCGCACAGTCTGCTCAGAATCTGTTCGAGGGCGATTACGCCGGAAACGTGGAAGCGCTGCGACAGGCGCAGCCCAGGGATCTGGACGCAAGCGAAATCGAGGTGCGGCTGGGCGCAACGTGGATCGACCCCTCGTATATCCGGGAGTTCATGTGGGAGACCTTCGAGACGCCCTTCTACCAGCAGCGCATGATCGACGTGACCTATTCCGCCTTCACCGCCGAGTGGAACATCAGGAACAAGAACGCGGTCAGTTACAGCAATATTGCCGCATATATGACCTACGGCACGGAGCGCGCAAACGCCTATAAGATTCTTGAAGATACCCTGAATCTGCGCGACGTGCGCATCTACGATACCAAGCACGATGCGGACGGCAGGGAGCGGCGCGTACTCAACAGCAAGGAAACCACCCTCGCCCAGCAGAAGCAGCAGGCCATCCGGGACGCTTTCCGGGACTGGATATGGCGCGACCCCGACAGGCGGCACACTCTGGTCGCAAGGTACAACGAGCTGTTCAATTCCACCAGACCCCGCGAATATGACGGCAGCCACATCACCTTTGCGGGCATGAACCCGGAGATACGGCTGCGGGAGCACCAGCTCAACGCGGTCGCCCATGTGCTCTACGGCGGCAACACCCTCCTTGCCCACGAGGTGGGCGCGGGCAAGACCTTCGAGATGGTAGCCGCTGCCATGGAATCCAAGCGGCTGGGGCTGTGCCACAAGTCCCTCTTTGTCGTTCCCAACCACCTGACGGAGCAGTGGTCGGGCGAGTTCCTGCGGCTGTACCCCTCCGCCAACATCCTCGTGGCTACGAAAAAGGACTTCGAGCCGAAGAACCGCAAGAAGTTCTGCGCCCGCATCGCCACAGGCGAATATGACGCCGTTATCATCGGCCACTCGCAGTTCGAGAAGATACCCGTCTCCATGGAGCGGCAGCAGCGGCTTTTGGCGGAGCAGATCTTCGAGGTGGAGGAAGGACTGCGGGAGCTGAAAAGTCAGCGGGCGGAGCGGTTCACCATTAAGTCTCTGGAGCGCACCAAGCGCGGCCTTGAAGCCAAGCTCAAAAAGCTCCAGGACAGCTCCCGAAAGGACGATGTTGTGACCTTTGAGCAGCTGGGCGTAGACCGACTGTATGTGGACGAGGCGCACAACTACAAGAATCTTTTTCTCTACACCAAGATGCGCAACGTGGCGGGGCTTTCCGCCACCGATGCCCAGAAATCCTCGGATATGCTGCTCAAGTGCCGGTATATCGACGAGATCACCGACAGCCGTGGCGTGGTATTCGCCACGGGCACGCCCGTCTCAAACTCCATGACGGAGCTTTACACCATGATGCGTTATCTCCAGCACGATGCCATTCGCGGCAAGGGACTTGCCCACTTCGACTGCTGGGCTTCCACCTTCGGGGAGACGCAGACCGCCATTGAGCTGGCTCCCGAGGGTACGGGCTACCGGGCGAGGACGCGCTTTGCCAAGTTCTTTAATCTGCCGGAGCTTATGACCCTGTTCAAGGAGGCGGCGGATATCAAGACCTCCGACCAGCTCAACCTGCCTACGCCCACGCCCATCTATCACAACGAGGTGGCGCAGCCCACGGAGATACAGAAGCAGATGGTGCAGGAGCTGTCCGAGCGCGCCGCAAGGGTACACGCCCAGCTTGTTGACCCCGGCACGGACAATATGCTCAAGATCACCTCGGACGGGCGCAAGCTGGGGCTTGACCAGCGCATCATCAACCCCGACCTGCCGGACGACCCGAACAGTAAGGTCAATCGCTGCGTGGACAACATCCACCGCATCTGGCAGGACGGACAGGCGGACAGGCTGACCCAGCTCGTGTTCTGCGATTTGTCCACCCCGAAAACCGGCGCGACCGGGGCGAAGGCGGCAAAGACGGCGGGCGGGAACCTGGACAGCCCGGAGCTTCACGCGCTGGAAGCTGTCATTGGGCAAGATGCAGCCGAAGAACAGGCGTTCACGATTTACGACGACATCCGTGAAAAGCTCGTAGCCCGTGGTATCCCCCGCGAGCAGATCGCCTTTATCCACGAAGCCAACACCGAGACGCGGAAGAAGGAGCTGTTTGCAAAGGTGCGCTCCGGTCAGGTGCGTGTGCTCATGGGCAGCACATTCAAAATGGGAGCCGGTATGAACGTGCAGGACAGGCTCGTGGCGCTCCACGACCTCGACTGCCCGTGGCGGCCGGGCGATCTGGAGCAGCGCAGCGGGCGCATCATCCGGCAGGGCAACCGCAACAAAGAAGTGCATATCTACCGCTACGTCACGGAATCCACCTTCGACGCCTACCTCTGGCAGACGGTGGAGAATAAGCAGAAGTTCATCTCCCAGATCATGACCTCAAAATCCCCTGTTCGCTCCTGCGAGGATGTGGATGAGACTGCTCTTTCCTATGCGGAGATCAAGGCGCTGTGCGCCGGAGACGAGAGAATTAAAGAGAAGATGGACTTGGATGTGGACGTTGCCCGCCTGAAGCTCATGAAGGCCAGCCATCAGAGCCAACAGTTCCGTCTGGAGGACAATCTGCTCAGGCATTTCCCCGAACAGATCCGGCAGAACGAGAGCTTCGTGGAGGGCTTCACCGCCGATATGCAGACGCTCGCCGGGCATCCGCACCCTGTGGACGGCTTTGCGGGCATGGAGGTCAAGGGCGACCTTCTCACTGACAAGGACAACGCAGGCGCTGCCATTCTGGAAGCCTTCAAGGACGCAAAGGGCATGGAGCCCGTGCCCATCGGCAGCTACCGGGGCTTTGCCATGTCCCTGACCGTGGAGGACTTCGGGCGGGACTTTATTCTCACCCTCAAGGGTAAGATGAACCACCGCGTGACGCTGGGCAAGGACGCGCGGGGCAACCTCACCCGCATTGACAACGCCCTGAACGCCATGCCGGACAGGTTGCAGAATGTCAGAAACACGCTGGACGCGCTCACCGCGCAGATGGAGACGGCAAAGGCGGAGCTGGGCAAGCCCTTCCCCCAGGAGGATGAGCTGCGAACAAAATCCGCGCGGCTTGCGGAGCTGAACGCCGAGCTGAACATCGACGACCGCACGCCCATGGAGCAGATGGCGGAGGACGCGCCCGCCGTGCAGAGCGCAAAGGCGGAGCGTCCCTCCGTGCTGGCAAAGCTGAAAGCGCCGCTGTCCCAGCCCTGCGCCGAGGACAAAATCAAGCGCAGGGGCAAGGAGGAACGCTAAAAAACGGCGGCTCCGACGAAGAGTGGATTTTGTCGGAGCCGCTTCACTACAGCTTAATGAAAGGAAGGATGCACCAATATGAAGGATATTCCCGTTTACAGATTTCCCGCCGAGCACGCCCGTGAAAACGGCGAGCTGGAGCTTTACCGTGCCTCCAACAAGGCCAGCGCCGCCTGCAAGGAGGCCATTGAGAAGGCGATCTCCGAGCATTATTGCGATAACGTCCTGCACAGGGAAGCCGTTGCGCAGGTGGCGGAGCAGTTCGGGCATGAGCGCATTTTATATGTGCTGGCGATTACCATCCGGCAGAAGGATTGGGATGGGCGGTTCTCAGCGGACAACAAACAATGGGCAAAGACCGTTTCCGTTTCGGAGAACCCTGACGCATGGGGGACGGATCGGAACTGCTATCTGGCGGTGAACAGCCACAGCGGGCTGGTTGACCTGTTTACCAAGCTGGCGCGAGAGGACGCAAGGGCGCATGAGCGCAGGCCCTCGGTGCTCGGCAGACTGAAAAGCAGACCGCCCGAAGCGGCGGCGGAGGCAGTCAAAAAGGCAAAGGAGCCGTCCCTGTGAGCGCGCAGTTCATGCGCCGGAACATCCGCATCTCCGTTCGCCTGACGGAGGAGGAGCACCGGCTGCTGAAGGAAAAGATGGCGCGGATCGGCGTTACCAATCAGGAGGCGTTCCTGCGGAAGATGGCGCTGGACGGGCTGGTGATCAGGCTGGATCTGCCGGAGCTGAAGCAGATGATCTCGCTTCTGCGCTACACGAGCAACAACATCAATCAGATCGCCAAACGGCTCAACGAGAGCGGCAGAGCCTACGACACCGACCTTGCGGAGATTCTGGAAAAGCAGAAGCAGCTATGGGGGCTTGCCAACAAAATTCTTATGAAGCTGTCCACCATTCAGTGAGCAGGCAGAAATATACGATAAGCCCATGCTGCCGGCATCCTTGTTTTAGGGCAGCTCTTTCTGTATAATGAAATCAAAAAGGACGGAAAACGACTATGAAATTCATTTTGAAACTGCTGCTTGCGCCCCTTATGCTGGTTTTGTGGATCGTGGAATGGGCGCTCACGCTGGCGCTCAAGGCTTCCGCCGTGGTCTGTGTCATCGCCTCCGCCCTGTTTCTGCTTTCAGGTGTTTTTTACTTTGTGGACGGCAACGTGCAGAACGGCTGCATCTGTCTGGGCATTGCGTTTCTGCTCTCCCCCTACGGACTGCACTATTTGGCGGTGAAGCTCACAGCGCGGTTTATCGGCATGAGGATTCTTCTCAGGGAGCGAATCTACGGATAAACGGAATATGCGGAATGTGAAAAGGCGCAGGCTCGTCCCTGCGCCTTTTTCCATGGAGGGAATATGGCGACCACACGAATCATACCCATGCACTTAAACAAAGGCAAGACGCTGGCGCAGTGCCTTGCCGACCGGACGGAGTACGGAATGAACCCGGATAAGACCGAGGGCGGTGCGCTGATCTCCGCGTTCGCCTGCGAGCCGGAGACCGCCGTTTCCGAATTTGCCCTGTCCAAGCGGGAGTACCGGGAGCTGACCGGGCGGGTGCAGGAAAGCGACGTCATTGCTTATCAGATACGGCAATCCTTCAAGCCGGGAGAGGTTACGCCGGAGGAGGCCAACCGCATAGGATATGCCGGAGAACCCATGGGGCAGCCTCCTTACGGGTACATCAAAGACCCTGAGAACCCCAAACGCTGGATCGTGGACGAGGAAGCGGCGCAGGTCGTTCGGCGGATTTACCGCATGACGCTGGAAGGGGTCGGAACGGAGCAGATTGCCGCGAAGCTTGAAGAGGACGGCGTCCTGACCCCGCGCGCCTACTGGCACTCCAAGGGAATCAATCGCCCCGGCAAAGTCAAGGATCTGCCGCCCACCCATTGGAACAGCTCCAGCGTCATAAAGATGCTTTCCGTGCAGGAGTATTGCGGGGACATTCTCAACTTCAAGACCTATTCCAAGTCATACAAAAACAAGAAGCGACTGGAGAATGACCGTGAGAACTGGGCGATTTTCAAGGATGTGCATGAGCCGATCATTGAGCGTGCCGTCTTTGAACAGGTGCAGCAAAAGCGCGGCAAGATGAGAAAGCGTCAAGCGAAGGACGGGGAAAGGAGCATGTTTTCCGGGCTTCTGGTCTGCGCCGACTGCGGGAGCAACCTTCATTTTCATTTCAATCAGGGAAACCCGGAGATCAAGTATTTCAACTGCTCCAACTACAAGGGCAATCGCGGCACCTGCGGCTCCACGCACTATGTCCGAGTGGACTTTCTGGAGCAGGTCGTTCTCGGCGAAATCCGTCGTCTGACGAAGTATGCCGGCCTTTACGAGGACGATTTTCTCAAGGAAGTGATCGGTCACTCCCGGCAGGCGGAGGAAACGGAGCGCAGACTGAAGGAGAAGGAGCTGAAATCACTCCTTGCCCGCGACGATGAACTGGACGGCCTGTTCGAGCGCATCTATGAGGACAATGTTTCCGGCAAGCTCTCCGATGACCGCTTCGCAAAAATGTCCCGGCGGTATGAGGACGAGCAAAAGGAGCTGGCGGAGAAAATAAAAAAGCTCCGTTCCGAGATCGAGAAGCAGAGCAGCCGCGCAACCTCAACGGATATGTTCGTGTCCATCGTCCGCAAATACACCCGTGCCAGAAAGCTCACGCCGCGGATGCTCAACGAACTGGTGGAGAAAATCGAGGTCTACAATGCCGAGAAGATCGACGGCGAATGGGTACAGCGGCTTCGCATCCACTACAACTGCGTGGGGGAAATGAACATTCCCAACGAACCGGCACTGCCCATCCCGGCCGTCACCGTCAACACCAGAAAAGGCGTGTTCGTGAGCTACACAACTGACGACAGACCTGCTGTTTGAGCAGAAAAAAGCGAGTGTCCTCACAGCTTTTCAAATGCTGTAAGAACACTCGCCATGGTGCGCGAGGCGGGACTTGAACCCGCACGTCCGGAGTGGACACTAGAACCTGAATCTAGCGAGTCTGCCAATTCCACCACTCGCGCATGGGCTTTGTGAATCAAAGCTTGTTTAATATAGCATTTCGCGCGGGGATTGTCAAGCGTATTTTCCGCAACTTCCCGAAAAAATCTCAACGTGTGTCGAAAACGTGAATTTTTACCGGCCCGGGTATTCAAATCCGGCGGCATCTGCTATACTAAAAAGAAAAAGAGACCCGGCCGTGCCGGGAACGGAGTTGTGATATTCATGGATTCAAATCGCGTTATGCTCAAGGCGGATGCGCGCCGCCGCACCGTCAGCTGTCAGCCGAGTCCGATCCTCGCGGGTTTGATCGTTTTTGCCCTCGGTATGCTCATCTCGACGCTCACGTCGTACCTGATGGGCATGGATCGTCTGGCCACGGCGCTGACAGATGCTGCGCGCTTCGGCACGGAGGCGGTCGAGCAGGCGTACCTCAGCTTCCTTGAGCACTACAGTGTGTCCGGCTTTGCGATCGCGCTCGTCGTCGCGCTGCGGATCATGAGCTACATGGTCAGCGTCGGCTTCGTGATCTTCGCGCTGCACATCAGCCGCGACGAAAAGGCCGAGTTCGGAAACCTCTTTGACGGCTTCGGCCTCTTTTTCCGTGTGCTCTGGCTCGGCATTCTGGAGGGGCTTCTGATCTTCCTGTGGAGTTTGCTGCTGGTCGTGCCGGGCATTGTAGCGGCCTACCGTTACCGGCAGGCGCTGTATCTGCTGCTCGATCACCCGGAAAGATCCGCGTGGCAGTGTCTGCGCGAGAGCAGCGCGCTCATGAGCGGGCATAAGTGGGAGCTGTTCGTGCTCGATCTGAGCTTTCTTGGCTGGGCGATGCTGAGCGCGATGTTCGCGCCCGTGTCGATCTGGCTCGACCCGTACCGCGCCATCACCAACGCCGGGTTTTATAACCGGCTGATCGCCGCGCGGGGCGGGGCACACGTGATCGAGGGCTCGTTCACCGACATCCCGAACGACCCGCAGCACTGATGTCTGCACCTTTTCGCACCCCGTCTGCCGCGTGCAGGCGGGGTGTTTTGCGTTGACAAGCCGGGGGCTTGCGGTATAAACTATATAGAATTCCAAAGGAAACGAGGTGTACGGATGCAGACGGAGCTGAATGGCCGCCCGCAGGCGATGATCGCCATGAGCGGCGGCGTGGATTCGAGCGTTGCGGCATACCTGATGCAGCAGGCGGGGTATGCCTGCATGGGCGCGACCATGCGCCTGTATGAAAATGAGGATGCCGGTCTGCCGCGCGGCAGCACCTGCTGCGCGCTCGACGATGTGGAGGATGCCCGCCGCGTGGCCTACACGCTGGGCATGCCGCACTATGTGTTCAATTATAAAGACGCGTTTCGTGAGCAGGTCATGGCGCGCTTTGCTGCCGCCTATCAGCGCGGGGCGACGCCGAACCCCTGTCTGGACTGCAACCGCTACCTGAAATTCGGCCTGCTGGAATCGCGCGCCCGCGCGCTCGGGTGCGACGTGCTGGCGACCGGACATTATGCCCGCATCGAGCAGCTTCCCGACGGGCGCTGGACGCTCAAAAAGGCGGCAGACCCTGAAAAGGACCAGAGCTATGTGCTCGCATGGCTCACGCAGGAGCAGCTTGCGCACACGCGCTTCCCGCTCGGCGGTCTGCGCAAGAGCGAGGCGCGCGCCATCGCCGAGGCGCACGGCTTCTGCAACGCGCACAAGCACGACAGCCAGGACATCTGCTTTGTGCCGGACGGCGATTATGCCGCCGCGGTCGAGCGGCTGACGGGCGCGCGTAGCGAGCCCGGGCGCTTTGTGGACGCGCACAGAAACGTGCTCGGCACGCACCGCGGCATCATCCACTATACGATCGGACAGCGCCGCGGGCTCGGCATCGCGGCCGAAGCGCCGCTGTACGTCTGCGGCATTGATGTGCCGAACAACGAGGTCGTGCTCGGACGCAATGCCGACCTGTTTTCGACTGAGCTGGACGCGAGCGGCTGCAACTGGATCTCCGGCGACGTGCCGCAGCAGCCGTTGCGCGTGACGGCGCGCATCCGCTACCGGCAGCCGGAGCAGCCCTGCACCGTCACGGTCACGGGCGCGGACACGGTGCACGTGTCGTTCGAGACACCGCAGCGCGCCATCACGCGCGGTCAGGCCGTCGTGTTCTACGACGGGGAGACGGTGCTCGGCGGCGGCACGATCGACTGAAATGCTATGACGAAGGGAGGCGCGGCCATGCCCGTGACGCTCTATCTTGCGATCCCCTGCTATAATGAGGCGGCGGTGCTGCCGGAGACGGCGCGCCGCCTACGGGAGAAATTCACTGCCCTGCGCGCCGCCGGGACGATCGGCCCGCTGAGCCGCATCTGCATGATCGACGACGGTTCGAGGGACGAGACGTGGCAGATCATCTCCGACCTGCACGCGCGCGACCCGGTCTTTTCCGGCATCCGGCTCTCGCGCAACCGCGGCCACCAGAACGCGCTGCTATGCGGACTGATGACGCTGCGCGATCGCGCCGACTGCGTCATCTCCATGGACGCCGACCTGCAGGACGATATCAATGCCATCGACGCCATGCTCGCGGCCTTTCGGGACGGGAATGACATCGTCTATGGCGTGCGCGCCAGCCGTAAGCAGGACTCTGCGTTCAAGCGCGCCAGCGCGCAGGGGTATTACCGCCTGCTGCGCGCACTCGGCGCGGACGTGGTGTATAACCACGCAGACTACCGGCTCATGAGCCGCCGTGCGCTCGACGCGCTCGCGGAGTACAAAGAAGTGAACCTGTTCCTGCGTGGGCTCGTGCCGCTCGTCGGCTATCCGAGCACGGTCGTGTACTACGAGCGCGGCAAGCGCTTTGCCGGCGAGAGCAAGTACCCGCTGCGCAAGATGCTCTCGTTCGCGTGGGAGGGCGTGTCGTCGCTGACTGTGTCGCCGCTGCGGCTCATCACGCGCATCGGCGTTGTGATGTTCCTTGTCAGCATTGCCATGCTCATCTATTTTCTCGTGCGCTATTTTACCGGCCATACCGTCACCGGCTGGTCGAGCCTTGCTGTGTCCATCTGGGCCATCGGCGGGCTGCAGCTGCTGGCCATCGGCGTGGTGGGGGAGTATATCGGCAAGATCTATCTCGAGACAAAGGCACGCCCCCGCTACCGGATCGAGACGGAGCTCGATGATCGGGAGGCGGAGCTTTGAAGCGATTGCGCGCGCTCTTTGATGCAAAGCTGTGGAAATTCCTGCTTGTCGGTGTGATCAACACGCTCGTCGGCACGGCGATCATGTTCGGGCTGTATAACATCGCCGGGTGCTCGTACTGGGTGGCCTCGGCGGCCAATTACGTGCTGACAAGTATTCTGAGCTTCTTCCTCAACAAATACTTCACGTTCCGCAGCCGCGAGCGCAGCGTGGGACAGGTCGTGCGCTTCGCGGCGAACATCGCCGTGTGCTACCTGATCGCTTATGGCGCTGCCAAGCCGCTGTGTCTGCGCCTGCTTGCCAACGCCTCGGTGAGCACGCGCGACAACGTGGCCCTGCTTGCCGGCATGGTGTTCTTCACCGGCCTCAACTACCTCGGCCAGCGCTTTTTCGCCTTCCGCAGCCCGAAAAACGAAGAAAACTGAGACCCATTCCCGGATGTGCACACATCCGGGAATTCTTTTGGAAAAAACACAAATATCCTATTGACAAACGGGTGGAGAAGTGGTTATATAAACGCATGAACAATCATTCATATGTTCAAACGAAAGCGAGGAGATCTCATGGCAGAACCGAAACAAGACAGCGCACCGGCGTGCGAATACCTCAACGTGCACGAGGACGCAGTGGCGCAGGTGCTCGCGGCCCTGCCGGACGACGAGACGCTCTACGATCTGTCGGAGCTGTTTCGCGTTTTTGGCGATTCGACGCGCATCAAGATCCTCTATGTGCTCTTTGAGAGCGAGCTGTGCGTGTGCGACATTGCGCGCCTGCTGAATCTGACGCAGTCGGCAGTCAGCCACCAGCTGCGCATTTTGAAGGCGTCGAACCTTGTCCGCTTCCGTCGGGAGGGGAAGACCGTGTTCTATTCTCTGGACGACGACCACGTCCGGTCCGTGCTGGCCCTCGGCATGGAGCATGTTCTGGAAAAATGATGGCATGGCCATCTTTTCAAATAACATTCAATGACAGATGAAGGAGCGTACATCATCATGGAAAAGACTTATAAGATTGAAGTGGATTGCGCCAACTGTGCGGCGATCATCGAGCGCAACGTGGCAAAGCTCAAGTGCGTCCGGGAAGTGACCGTGAGCTACATGGCGCAGAAGATGCTGGTGGAATATGCCCCCGGTGTGGACGAAGCCGAGGCCAAAGCGGAGATCCTCAAGACCGCGCGCAAGGTCGAGCCGGACTTCCGCTTCGAGGACTGAATCTCATGTCGCGCGAACAGAAAAGGTCGCTGCTGCTCATAGCAGCAGCGGCCGTGCTGCTCATCGGGCTGCATTTTGTGCCGTTCACGGGCTGGCTCAAGCTCGTGCTGTACCTCATCCCGTATCTGCTCGTCGGCGGCGAGACGCTCGTCGATGCCTGCAAGGGTATTTATAACCGCCAGCCGTTCGATGAGAACCTGCTCATGGCTGTGGCTACCATCGGCGCAATGGTGCTCGGAGACTATCCCGAGGCCGTGTCCGTCATGCTGTTTTACCAGATCGGCGAGCTGTTTGAGAGCTATGCCGTCGGCCGCAGCCGGAAAAACATCGGCGACCTGATGGATATCCGCCCGGATTTCGCGTACGTGGAGACTGCTGACGGCATTGTGCGTGTCAAGCCCGAGGAGGTCGCCGTCGGCGATACGATCGTCGTCAAGCCCGGTGAGCGCGTCCCGCTCGACGGCACGGTGCTGACCGGCACGTCGGCGCTGAATATGAGCGCGCTGACCGGTGAGAGCGCCCCCGTGGACGTCGCGGAGGGCAGCGCCGTCGTGAGCGGCAGTGTGAACCTGTCGGGCGTGCTGCGTCTGCGCGTGGAGAAGGTGTATGCCGAGTCCACGGTCGCGCGCATTCTTGAGCTCGTGGAAAACTCCTCGCTCAAAAAGGCGCATACCGAGCGCTTCATCACGAAGTTTGCCCGCGTCTATACGCCGTCCGTGTGCGGCGCGGCGCTGGCGCTGGCGATCCTGCCGCCGGTCGTGCGGCTTATTATGGGCATCCCGGCCGACTGGGGCGAGTGGATCTACCGTGCGCTGACGTTTCTCGTCATCAGCTGCCCGTGCGCGCTCGTGATCTCGATCCCGCTGTCGTTTTTCGGCGGTATCGGCGGCGCGTCCGCGCGCGGCATCCTCATCAAGGGCTCGAGTTATCTCGAGATGCTGGCCAAAACGGACCGCGTCGTCTTTGACAAGACCGGCACGCTCACGCGCGGCACGTTCGCCGTCACGGCGGTGCACCCCGCGCAGCCGGAGCTGTCCGGGCAGGCGCTGCTGCAGCTTGCAGCGGCGGCGGAGCGGTTTTCCGACCACCCCGTCAGCCAGAGCCTGCGCCGCGCAGCCGGGCAGCTGCCGGAGACGCTGGTCACAACGGACGCCAGGGAGCTCGCCGGTCACGGTGTGACCGCGCAGGTCGGCGGCCGCGCCGTCGCCGCCGGCAACGCGAAGCTGATGGCCACCCTCGGCCTGACCGCGCCTGCGGTCGATGAGATCGGCACAGTCATCCACGTCGCGGCCGATGGCGCGTATCTCGGCTATATCGTCATCTCCGACGAGCCGAAGAGCGGCGCGCGCGAGGCGATCGCCCGTCTGCGTGCAGACGGCGTGCGCGTCGTCATGCTCACCGGCGACCGCAAGCGCGCGGCCGATGCCGTGGCGCAGGAGCTCGGCATTGCGGAGGTGCACAGTGAGCTGCTGCCGGAGGATAAGGTCACACAGGTCGAGCGGCTGCTCGGCGAGGGCGCACCCGGGAAATACCTCGCCTTTGTCGGCGACGGCATCAACGATGCGCCGGTGCTCGCGCGTGCCGATCTCGGCGCCGCCATGGGCGGCATCGGCTCGGACGCCGCCATTGAGGCTGCGGACATCGTGCTTATGGATGACGATCCGCGCAAACTCTCGCTGGCCATGCGCATCTCGCGCAAGACCATGCGCCTCGTCTGGCAGAACATCGTCTTTGCGCTGGCGGTCAAGGCCGTGTGCCTTGTGCTCGGTGCGCTCGGCATTGCGAACATGTGGGTCGCCATCTTTGCCGATGTCGGCGTGATGGTGCTGTGCGTGCTCAACGCCGCCCGTGCGCTCGATACGAAACGCCTGTGACCCGTTGTATAGGAAAAAGACCGCCTGCTGGCGGTCTTTTTTCGGTTTTGCTTATTTTCAGGTGCAGCGGCGGAAGCTGCCGTCGGTGAGGATACGCGCGCAGATCAGCCCCAGCGGCAGGGCGATGACGATCAGCAGCGACGCTGCGAGCCACGACGCGCTGTCGCCGAGGTTCATCGTGCCCAGATCGTACACGGCGCGGTAGAAATACAACCCCGGCACCATGATGACGATCGACGGCACGGTGATCGTGATGCGCGGATAACCCGAGCGCCGCTTATACAGGGAGGCGAGCAGGCCCGCTGTCAGCGCACCGAAAAACGCGGCGGCCGCCGGCGGGAAGCCTGCCAGACTGACGAGCTCGAGCCGCAGCGTGTTCGACAGCGCGCCGATCGCGGCGGCGGCGGAGGCGAGCTTCACGGGGCTGTTGAACATGAGCGAGAAGCCGAACACGCCGCAGAAGCTTGCCGCGAGCCGCAGCAGGATGCGCGCCCAGACAGGCAGACCCAGCGGCAGAAAATCCATCGGCTGCAGCCGCAGCAGCAGCGCCATGCCCCACGCGGTCAGCGTCGCCACGACGACGATCATGAGCGCGTAAGCCAGCCGCTCGAGCCCGGAGCGCATATCCTGCTTTGCCATGTCGATGCCGCTCGTGATGAACGGGAAGCCCGGTATGATAAACAGCATCGCGCAGATATAGCCCGCCTGATGCTGTGCGTCGATGGGCCAGAGCAGCGACGCCAGCCGGAACAGCGCCGCATAGACCAGACACGCCGCCGCGACGGGCAGCGCGATGCAGCCAAACAGCGTCAGATGCCGCTGCGTCAGCCGTGCGCGCACATATTGTCCGACGCCTGCACCGAGAAAGGCCAGCAGCATCTCGATCGGTCCGCCGCCGAGCAGGAACGTGAACGCGCCGCACGCGAGTGCGGACGCGAGTCCGAGCTGCAGCGGCGTGTAGCTGCCGGCGGTCTGCGCGATCTCGTCGAGCCTGGTGTGCAGGTCGTCGGCGGTCATGTACACGCCCTCGATCGGAAAGCGCTTGACAAAGCGCTCGAGCCGGTCAAGCTTGGCGGTGTTGACGCCGGTCGCCGTGAGCGTCAGCGTCTGGGAGAAGCTGTCCTGCCCGTCGGAGCAGGTGTATTCGATGGACGTGAGCCCGATGTCGGCCGCGCACACGAGACCGAGTGCCTCGGACAGCTCGTTCATCGAGCTGCGCACGCGCCACGCGCCCGTGCCGCACGAGAGCAGCAGCAGACCGACACGCCCGACCACACCGGCGCGGATGGGCAGCGGCGCGCGTGAAACGGGCAGCTCCTTCTGATCCCGGATGGGGTCGTGCCACGGGATCTGCATATGATTTGGTTTGATGATCGAGTGATGCAGCATAGTTTGCACCCCTTTTAGAAATTCGGTCTGTATTGTAGTCTTGTCCGCGCCGGAAGTCAAGCACCATCTCGCCGCAAATGCACGGCCCCGGAGCATTTTTGCTCCGGGGCCGTGCGGCCGTTTTATCGGATCATCCGGCGCGGAACAGCCGCCGGTACTCGCGCGGACTGCAATAGCCCGCCGCGCACTGGGAAAAGGCGTCACCGAGAAAAAGCCTGTCCGTATAGATCTCGATGATGGAAAAGCGCTCGCCCGGCGCGGCGGCGAGCACGCGCACCTCGGCATCGAGAAGCGCCCGGTATTCCGCCTCGCAGGCGTCGGTGATGCACATGTCCGGCTGCCAGCAGAAGGTCTGCTGCACGTCGCAGCCGCTGATGACGGCGTCAAAGTCGGCGCCGTCGCGAATGGCGCGGTCAATGTACGTTCGCAAAGTCATGATCGTATCCTCCCCGTGTTGTGATCGTGGTTTGATTTCTCCCTTTGTACCTACCATATCACCTATGGAGTCCGATAATCAGGACAGTGAGCACTTTGCGCCGTTTATTTTTGCGCCGCGCGCAGCCATGCGATCTCCTGCGCGTAGCCGGCGTCATCGTTCGGCGTCTCAAGGATGAACGGCAGCCCTGCCAGCGCCGGGTGCTGTGTGACGCGCACGAGCGCCTCCGGCGGGATGCAGCCGTCGCGCAGCTTCGCGTGCCGGTCCTTGTGACTGCCGCAGGGGTTGAGGCTGTTGTTGAGGTGCACGGCGTGCAGACGCTCGAGCCCAATCACGCGGTCAAACTCCGCGAGCACGCCGTCAAGGTCGCCTGCAATGTCATACCCCGCGTCCCAGACGTGGCACGTGTCGAGGCAGACGCCGATGCGGTCTCGCAGCTGCACGCGGTCGATGATGGCGCGCAGCTGCTCGAAGCGGCCGCCGACCTCGCTGCCTTTGCCGGCCATGGTCTCAAGCAGAACGGTCGTCGTCATGCCCGGGAAGAGCACCTCATTGAGCAGCGCGGCGATCTTCTCAATGCCCACGTCGATGCCCTGACCGACGTGGCTGCCGGGGTGGAAATTGTAAAACTGACCGGGCGTGCGCTCCATGCGCTGCAGGTCGTCGGAAAAGGCCATGTGCGCAAACTCCGCCACCTGCGGCTTGGCTGCGCAGGGGTTGAGCGTGTAGGGCGCGTGCGCGACCAGATGGTCGATGCCCGCGCGGGCACATTCGGCGTGGAAGGCGGCAATGTCCGCCGCCTCAATGGGCTTGGCGCTGCCGCCGCGGGGATTGCGCGTGAAGAACGCGAACGTGTTTGCGCCCAGCGCCTCGGCGCGCTTTGCCATGGCGAGATACCCGCCGGCGGAGGAAATGTGACAGCCGATCCGGAACATACGATCACCTCAAAGAATGGATGTCCCCATCATAGCACATTGTGCGGCGGCTGCCAAGCTTGCCACCGCGCCGCGGATGGTGTATGCTGTTTACAGATTCGTTTTGATGGTGGAGGATGTGATGGCGTGGAACGATTGACTTTTCGACCCAATAAAAAGGGTGTGATAAGCGGCTGCACGATACCGGTTATCTTTGTTCTAGGATATGTTGCTTATGCCATGTTCCCGGATGGATACAAGATTCTTACAAAAGGGGAACTGGTTTTCGAGTGTGTACTGGTGACGGTGGTCGTTTTTGGTTACGCCGCGGCATTGGTTTATGTCATGAAATCAGCTGGATACCGCACGATGATTGAAGTCAGCCAGCAGGGTTTTGCGGTTGTAGATCCCAAGCGTTCGGAACCTGTGTTCGTACCATGGAGCGAGCAGATCCATCTGTGTACTTGCATGGAAGGAGACGTCTATAGCCATCATTGGGTCCACGAGAAGATACTCTGCTTTTCTAATCAGGACATAAGCGGACAGTGGATAGAAAGGAGCCAAACCGTAAATTACCGGCAGACGTTTGAAACAGATGCCGGACAGCCGTGGGTCGTTGCACTGACTTGTGGCAGCAAGGCGAAATGCAAGAAAGACGCAGCGCGCATCCGTCAGTATATGGACGGCTGTTTGCAGCAGACAGAATAACCTTGCCGGAAGACCGATTTGGCATACCACAGAAAAAAGGGGGGGACAGACCATGCAGCCGTATGAACTCATTCGCTCCGGCCGGCGCACGCTGGCGCTCGAGGTGCGCGGCGGGCGCGTGATCGTGCGCGCGCCGTACCGGACATCGCAGGCGACAATCGACCGCTTTGTCGCGGCGCACACCGACTGGATCGCGCACGCTCTGGCCAAACAGGAGACCCGCGCCGCCGCGCACCCGGAGCCGACGGACGCCGAGCGGGAGGAATATATCCGGCGGGCAAAGGACTGCCTGCCGCAGCGTGTGGCGTACTATTCCGAGCGGATGGGTCTTAGCCCGACGCAGGTGCGCATCACAGGCGCGCGCACGCGCTTTGGCAGCTGCAGCTCGCAGGGGCACATCTGCTTTTCGTGGCGGCTGATGCAGTACCCGCCGGAGGCGATCGACTACGTCGTCGTGCACGAGCTGGCGCACCTGCGCTACATGAACCACGGCGCGGAGTTTTACGCGCTCATCGCGCGCTATCTGCCGGACTGGAAAGCCCGCCGCGACCTGCTGCGGGCGTAAAAAAGCGCGCCGGAGGACGGGTTGCCCTCCGGCGTTTTTGCGCGCAAGAATTGATTTTTGCCGCAGAAGCGTGTAAACTATATGGCCAGAAAAACCAGGGAGGGATGTGCATGAAACAGGCGATCGCGCTGGCCGGCGGCGGCACGAAGGGCGCATATCAGGTCGGCGCGTGGAAGGCGATGCGGGAGCTCGGCGTCCCGTTCGACATCGTCACGGGCACGTCCATCGGCTCGGTCACGGCGGCGCTGATGGTGCAGGGCGATTTTGACCGCGCGTGGGAGCTCTGGACGCACATCACGGAGGAGCAGATCATGCTCGAGCGCGACGATGCCACGCCGCACGAAAAGCATGAGCTTGCGGCCTTGGCCGAACACCCGGAGCAGCTCATCGCGCGCGTCAAGGACTGGGCGGATCTCAACCGCCGCACGGCGGACATTTCGCCGTACCGCGCGCTCGTGCACAAATACCTTGATGAGGAGCGCTTTTTCGCCTCGCCCGTGGATTTCGGGCTCATGACGGCGCGCTTCCCGTCGTTCCAGCCAGTCGAGGTGCGCAAGCGCGACATCGCGCCCGGCTACCTGCCGCAGTGGATCCTTGCGTCGTCGGCATGCTTTCCGATGTTCCCGATGTGCGAGATCGACGGGCAGAACTATCTCGACGGCGCGTATTCGGATAACCTCCCCATCAGCACGGCGTTTCGACTCGGCGCGGATCGCGTCATCGCCATCGGCCTCAAGCCGGAGACGCCGGAGAAAAAATACGCAAACCACCCGCTCGTGACCTATATCGCCCCGGCAGAGCCGCTGGGAAAGCTGCTGGAGTTTGACCCCGACGCGATGCGCCGCAGCATCGCCCTCGGCTACACGGACACGCTGCGCGTGCTCGGCGATCATATCGGCCGCACCTATACGTTTGCGCCCGACGGACAGACGCTGCTCGACGGCGTCGCGCGCGACTATCTGCTCTGGCTGCTGCGCCGGGAGCTGACGCCGCCGGACTCCATGCTCGACTTTTTCCGCAGCGACACGCCGCTGACCGACCGCGTCCTCAGCGACCGCCCCGGCGACCTGACGGACTGCGCGCTCGCGGGCGTGGAGTGTGTACTGGAGGCATATGCCTATCCGCGCGGGGAGATCTACGATCTCAAGCTCCTGCTGCCAGAGTTGGCCATGCGCCTTGCGGAGGATGAGGACACGCCGGAGCTGGAGCACGCGCACGCGCTGTGCGCCTCGCTCGGCAGCGAGCATTTTATCACGCAGCTTGCCCCGCTCACGCCGCGGTATGATGCCAAGGACATCTTTCTGGCCACGCTCACGCTCTATCTGCGGGAGCAGACGGCCTGAGCGGCAGGTTTTTGTTGCGCTCGCGGGAATAATCGGGTATACTATCTAAGTTTGATAATTTTTGATATTGGATCATACAACAACAGAGGAGCGGACTATGGATCTGAAACAGGAAATCGAGCGCCGCCGGACGTTTGCGATCATCTCGCACCCGGACGCCGGCAAGACGACGCTCACGGAAAAACTGCTGCTGTACGGCGGGGCCATCCAGCTCGCCGGCTCGGTCAAGGGCAAGGCGACCGCGCGCCACGCGGTCTCGGACTGGATGGAGCTCGAAAAGCAGCGCGGTATCTCCATCACATCGTCGGTCATGCAGTTTGAGTATGAGGGCTATTGCATCAACATCCTCGACACGCCGGGCCATCAGGACTTCTCGGAGGACACCTACCGCACGCTCATGGCGGCCGACAGCGCCGTCATGGTCATCGACGCGGCCAAGGGCATCGAGCCGCAGACGCGCAAGCTCTTTAAGATCTGCGCCATGCGCCACATCCCGATCTTCACGTTCATCAACAAGCTCGACCGTGAGGCGCGCGACCCGTTTGAGCTTATGGAGCAGCTCGAAAACGAGTTCGGCATCGGCACCTACCCCGTCAACTGGCCGATCGGCTGCGGACACGACTTCAAGGGCGTGTTTGACCGCGATCGCCGCGAGATCCTCGCGTTTCAGGAGTTTCACCGCGGGCAGAACAAGATCCGTCCCATCGAGTGCGAGCTCACGGACGTCGAGCGGCTCGACGAACTGATCGGTCCGCGCCAGCGCGAAAAGCTCACCGAGGACATTGAGCTGCTCGACGGCGCAGGCTATTCCTTCGACCTCGATGAGGTGCGCGCCGGCCGCCTCAGCCCGGTGTTCTTCGGCTCCGCGCTGACGAACTTCGGCGTTGAGCCGTTTCTGGAAAACTTCCTGCACATGACGATGCCGCCGCTGCCGCGCACAACGGCCGACGGCACGGTCGACCCGTTCCAGCCGGGCTTTTCCGCGTTCGTGTTCAAGATCCAGGCGAACATGAACAAGGCCCACCGTGACCGCATCGCGTTCATGCGCATCTGTTCCGGCAAGTTCGTGCGCGACCATGAGTACCTGCACGTGCAGGGCGGCAAGACGCTCAAGCTTGCGCAGCCGCAGCAGCTCATGGCGCAGGAGCGCGCGATCATCAACGAGGCCTACGCCGGCGACATCATCGGTGTGTTCGACCCCGGCATCTTCTCCATCGGCGACACGATCTGCGAGCCGAAAATGCACGTGCGCTTTGAGGGCATCCCGACGTTTGCGCCGGAGCATTTCTCCATCATCTCGCAGGTGGACACCATGAAGCGCAAGCAGTTTGTCAAGGGTGTCACCCAGATCGCGCAGGAGGGCGCCATCCAGATCTTCCACGAGCCGAACAGCGGCATGGAGGAGGTCATCGTCGGCGCGGTCGGCGTGCTGCAGTTCGAGGTGCTGGAGTACCGGCTCAAGAACGAGTACAACATCGACATCCGACGCCGTGACCTGTCGTATTCCTATATCCGCTGGATCACGAGCGAGGGCACCGATCCCACGGCGCTCAATCTCGCCTCGGATACGAAGTGGGTGCAGGACTTCCGCGGACATAATCTGCTCATCTTCAACAATGAGTGGAGCATCCGCTGGGCGGAGCAGAAAAACCCCGATCTGACGCTGGCGGAGTTCAGCACGGATCAGGACGACGAGACGTAACCAATCACAGGGCTATCCAAACGGATAGCCCTTGTTTCTGAAACAGTACCTTGACACGCATAGTAATTTGTGTTTTAATGCACTTAAAGGAGGCGAGGGCCTTGGCGGAGACGACCATTCGCAGCGATCTGATCCGCGGCAGCATCGACGCGATGCTCCTGCGGGTGCTCAGCGCGCACGACAGCTATGGGTACGAGATCATCAAGACCATCACGCAGCGTACCGGCGGGCGCTATGAGCTCAAAGAGCCGTCGCTCTATACGAGTCTCAAGCGGCTCGAGCGCGACGGCTGTGTGCAGAGCTATTGGGGCGACGCCTCGCAGGGGGCGCGCCGGAAGTATTACCGCATTACGCCGGCGGGCGCGGCGCTGCTGCACGACGCGGTGGAGCAGTGGCGCGCGGCGCGGGACATCATTGACTGTGTGCTGATCGGAGGCGAGGAACATGGATGAACTCAGAGTTTATGTAGACGCGCTCTTTGCGCGCCGCGGGGATACCGCGGAAAACCGGGAGATGAAAGAGGAGATCTACGGCAATCTGGCCGCGCGGCGGGATGATCTCATCGCGCAGGGCGTGCCGGAGGCGGAGGCCGTGCGCGCGGCTAAGGCGCAGCTGCCGTCGCTCGACGGGGTGCTCGGTACGGTCGTGCGCGTGAACGCGCAGCAGTGGCGCACGGCGCGGCTGCAGTCGCTGCTGCTGGCGAGCGTGATCCTCTGGGTGCTCACGATCCCGCTGCTGCTTGTGCGGGGGCAGATCTCCTGTCTTGCGGCGTTCGTGCTGGCTGTGGTGTTTGGCGTTTGGTATTTATGCAGCCTCCGGGGCGAATCGTGTGTGACGATGACCGTGGACGCGGTGCAGCTGCGCCGGCAGAGCCGCACCGTGTGGCTTGTCTGGGGCGTGTGCTTTGCAGTGTGCGTTGCCGCCGTGAGCGCGGTGCTGTTTTCGAGCAATGTCTGGTTTTCGCGCCCGGTGCGCATCGACGGGCCGTATGCGCTCGGCGTCATGGCGGCGCCGTATTATCTCGCGCTGAGCACGGTCGTGTTTCCGATCGCGGTCGGGAGATTTCCGCTTCTGATCGCGCAGTGTGAAAGGGGAGAGACGGATGAAGCGTAAAAATATCTGGATCGTGTCGCTGCTGGCACTCGGACTTGCGCTGGCGGCAGCGGCGCTGTTTTGGCTTTTGCCCGCGCAGGAGCGGCAGCAGGCGCAGCAGCGCGCGGCGCAGTCGGACGCGCGCACGCATGATTTTGCGGCGGTGCGCGTGTATGCCAGTCCCTATGTCGGCAATAGCAGCAATACTGTGAACCTGTTTTACCACCTGCCGCTCGGCGATGTGCCCGCCCGCTTTGAGATCGAGGACGACGCGTCGCTGTGCGTGCGCTATCAGGCGGCGCTCGCTGAGCTCGATGCGGCCAAGGTGCGGCGCGACCTCGTGTATGATTCCGCGGCGGCGTTCGCGCTCATCGATAATCTCAGCGCGGTGCGCTATGCGTTTTCCGACGGCAGCTACACCTTCACCCGCGCGCAGATGGAGGCGGTGCTCGGCGTGCCGCTGTCCGGGCTGCGCGATGGCGCGGCCATGCACGATCAGGTGCAGGCGCAGCTGGAGGATACGGAGTTCGTGGCGTCGTTCTATGTGCTGACACAGTCCAGACCAGTGCAGGCACAGCCTGTGGACTGAAACGACTAATATGCAGAAATCCCCCGATGCGAGGTGACTCACACCGGGAGATCTTTTGCGCGCATTTTCCGGTTGGCGGCAGGATACGACGGCTTTTTTCGCGGCGTGCGTGTATACTGGTGTCAAACGAAAGCGAGGAGGGAGACGATATGAAACAACTCCGCTTTGTGATCCTGATCATGCTCATCATGCTGCTGCTGTGCCCGGCTGCGCGTGCGGCGCTGACGCCCGGCAGCGCAAACACAGAACAAATGGGAAAACCTCCTGCGGTGCAGGAGGTTTTCTCGTATGCATCTATCTTCAGAACAGATCCTCAACCACGTTCTCGGGCGGGACTTCCAGCAGCGAGGGGTTGTGCATGAACATCTTCATGTACTTGAACGACGAGGCGTAATAGTATCCGTCGCACACGCGCTCATCCATGACGGCCATAAAGTCGATGTACTTGCGCTCGACCGCCTTGCCCTCACGGTCGAGCTCGACCGCCTTGCGCTTGGCGCCGAAGGCGATGAACATCGGCAGGGTGCCGAAGTTATACAGGTGGTGATAGATCGGCGGGATGCCGAGTGAGCCCATGTCGGTGATGATCATCGAGCCGTGGAAGGGGCTGGCGTCGAGCAGCTTCTGCGGGATGATGCCGAAGTAGTCCATCACGCGCAGGCAGCCGATGGCGAAGCGCAGCAGGAAGCGCGGCAGCTTCAGCAGCGCGCCCGCGACCTGCTCGGTGTTGTTGTCCTCACCGCCGTACTTGATCTCGTCGATCTTCTCGTTCATCTTGCGGTAGACATCAAAGATCGTGTCCGTCGGGGCGAAGACGGCCTTGATGGTCGTCTCGTTCGAGGTGGTGGACATGGTGCGGCGCACGGTCAGCACGACCTCGATGTTGTTGCGCGCATAAATGCGGCGGCCGGCCACAAAGCGGTTGATGCCGGGACGCATGGAGACCATGCGCACATAGGCCGCGATGAACAGGTGCAGGTAGCCGAGACCCTTGTAGCCCTCGAGCCGCTTCTGACGCAGCCAGCGGTCGGTATCCGTGATCTCGATGCAGTCCTCAAACTGGTTGCAGGCATCGTTTTTCGTGGGCATGATATAGGGCATGAACTTGTAAAACGGTGCGAGCGAATGGATCAGGCGACCGTCCTTGCGGTCTCCGAGACGGCGTTTGCTCTCCATAGGAAATACCTCCGAATATACGAATAAAGTTCAAACTTTTTAACTTTGATAAGACCATTATAGGTGATTTCCGAAATAATAGCAAGTAAAAAAGTATTTAAAATGATGATAACTGAATTTTTCCAAATATTTTGTCGGATTTTTGATCGGGAAAATGCATCGGTATCATCGGAAGAAATCATGTAAAAAAATAAACGTTATTTTTTCGTCAATGACGTGAAAAAGCTAGCAATATCAATAGTTTTTTAACACTCGGATGTTTGAAAATTGACATACATTTTTGGGCAATATCGCTTGCGAAACGGGTATGAATAGGGTAGAATACATACATTATGTAGATACAGTTCGCTAACGCGAGCGTGCGCGGCATAATACTACTTCGAATTGTAGGGAGGTGTAGGGATGTCATTTGAGGCGATAACAACGATCCGTGACGCGGAAAACCGTGCAAAGCAGATCCAAGCCGACGCGCAGGCGGCCGCTGCAGCGGCAGTGGAAGCGGCTCAGGCCGAGGGCAAAGCGGCGATCGAGGCCGCCGTCGGCAAGGCGCAGCGCGAGCTGCAGACGCTGCGGGCCAAATCAGATGAAAAGGCGAAGGCAGATGCGGAAAAGCTGGCTGCGGAGACCAAGAACAAGGAAGCGGCCATGCGCATCAAGGCCAAGACCAATCTGGATCGCGCTGCATCACTTATCGTGGAAAGGATCGTGAACGGCTGATGGCCATTGTACACATGAAAAAGCTGCGGCTCATGGTCGTTCGCGGGCAGAAAGATGCTCTGCTGCGCGACCTGATGCTGCTCGGCTGCGTGCAGGTCTCGGAACCGGACGCGCTTTTGGCGGATGCAGAGGCTGCCGCGGTCCTGCGTCAGGAGAGCGGCAACGTGACGGAGACGCGCAGCGAGCTGACGCGCCTGAACGCTGCACTCAAGCTGCTGGATAAGTATGCGCCGGTCAAGTCCAAGCTGCTCAGCTCCCGGCCGGAGGTCACGGAGCGTGAGTTTCTGGATGTCGGCGCCTACCGCAAGGAGCTCGACGCGGTCGCACAGCTCGAGGAGCTGGAGGCCGACGTGCGCCGCTATAACGGCGAGGAGGCAAAGCTGCGCAGCAGCGTCGAGGCGCTGCGCCCGTGGGAGACGCTTGACCTGCCGCTGAGTCTGGGCTCGACCGCGACGACGCGCATCACGCTGGGCATGCTGCCGGCGGCGGCAGACCTCGGCGAGGCGCAAAAGGCGCTGGCGGAGACTGCGCCCGAGTCGCAGATGTATGAGATCTCCGCAGACAGGGAACAGCACTATGTGCTGCTCATCTGCATGAAGGACGAGCTGACGGAGGCGCTGGCTGCGCTGCGCACCTTCGGCTTCACGCTGGCAAACCTCGGCGGCACGCCGGGAACGGCCAGGCAAAACATCGACACCGCGCAGCAGCAGATCGCGGATGTCATCCGCAAGCGTGAGCAGGCGGAGGCGGACATCGCCGCCTTTGCACCGCACCGCGATGCGTTCAAGCTTTGCATCGACCGCGCGAGCGTCCGGCTCGGCCGCGCCGAGGCGGAGGAGCGTCTGGTCGGCACGGAGAGCGTCGTGTGTATGCGCGGCTGGCTCACGGCGCCGGAGGAGGAAAAGCTCACGGCGGTGCTCGCAAAGTATGACTGCGCATGGGATCTGGCCGACCCCACGGAGGATGAATATCCCGAGGTGCCGGTCAAGCTCAAGAACAACAAGTTTACAGAGCCGCTCAACATGGTCACGAACATGTACAGCCTGCCGGCCTACGGCACGGTGGACCCGAACCCGCTCATGGCGCCGTTTTTCATCCTGTTTTACGGCATCATGATGGCGGACATGGGCTACGGTCTCGTGATGGTGCTCGCGGCGCTCATCGCGCTCGGCAAGATGAAGCCCAAACGCGGCAGCAAGTATTTCTGCGAGCTGCTGCTCGCCTGCGGCGTGTCGACGTTCCTGCTCGGCATCGTGACGGGCGGCTTCTTCGGAAACGCCGTGCCGACGATCGTGCGGATGTTCGGTCACGATGTCCAGCTCGGCATCCTGACAAGCCCGCTGCTCGACCCGCTCAAGGACACGACGACGATCCTCATCGGCGCTATGGTGCTCGGCTTTATCCAGCTCGTGACCGGCATGATCGTGAACATGGTCATGGAGTGCCGCCAGGGCAAGGTCGGCGACGCGATCTTCAACGAGGGCACATGGCTGGTCCTGTTTGCGGGACTTGCGCTGTATGTGCTCAAGATCGGCAACATCGCCGGCGTCCCGGTCGTGCTGTGCATCGGCGGTCTGATGCTGATCTACGGCTCTGGCCGTGAGGCCAAGGGCTTCGGCAAGGTCACGGCCGTGTTCGGCGCGCTCTACAACGGGCTGACCGGCTGGTTCGGCGACATCCTCTCGTATTCCCGACTCATGGCTCTGATGCTGGCCGGCAGCGTCATCGCGCAGGTGTTCAACACCCTCGCTGCGATGCCGTCGAGCGGCGGTGTGACCGTCGTGTCGATGCTGGTCTTTATCCTCATCTTCCTGGTGGGTCACGCGCTGAACTTCGGTCTGAACCTGCTCGGCTGCTTCGTGCACGACCTGCGTCTGCAGTGTCTGGAGTTCTTCGGTAAGTTCTATGTCGACGGCGGCAAGCCCTTCAGCCCGTTGGAGATCAACACGCGCTATGTCGACGTGGAAAATCATAATTTCTAAACATTCGTACTCAAGAGATATTTAAGGAGGAAATTGAAAATGGCATTTCTCGAATCCATCGGTGGTCTGGCTCTCGGCCTTCTCGGCGCTGCGCTCGCAGCGGCTCTCGCGTGCATCGGCTCTGCAAAGGGCACCGGCATCGCCGGTGAGGCCGGCGCAGGTCTCGTCTCGGAGGATCCCAGCAAGTTCGGTAAGGCGATGATCATGCAGGTCATCCCCGGCACGCAGGGTCTGTACGGCTTTGTCATCTGGTTCCTTGCTCAGAGCCAGATCTTTGCCGCCAACGCAGCCGCTCCGCTGACCGTTGCGCAGGGCCTGCAGTACTTCGCAGCCTGCCTGCCGATCGCGCTCGGCGGTCTGATCTCCGCCATCGCGCAGGGCAAGGTCGCGGCCGCGTCCCTGAACATTCTGGCCAAGAAGCCGGACGACTGGTCCAAGGGCATGATCTTCTGCATCACGGTCGAGTTCTACGCCATCCTCTGCCTGCTGGCGTCGTTCCTGATGCTCAACGGCTTGAAGTAATCCAAAATCCTCTTCCGACAGAAGGGAACGAAGATCTATGAATGGTATTGAAAAAATCACCGGCCGCATCGAGGCGGACGCGCAGGAGCAGGCGAGAGCCATCGCGGCTGACGCCGAGGCCAAGTGCGCCGAGATCCGCGCCGACTATGACAAGCAGGCGCAAGACCAGTATTGGGCGCGCGTGCGCGACGGTGTAAAGACCTGCGAGGATCGCGTGCAGCGCATGGGACGTCTGGCGGAAATGGAAGCCAGAAAGAGCGTCCTTGCCCTCAAGCAGGAGATGGTCGACGCGGCGTTTGCCGCCGCGCTCGAGCGCATCTGCACCATGCCGCAGGCGGACTACGTGGCTTATCTTGCCAAGCTCGCGGCGCAGGCTGCGACGACCGGCACCGAGGCCTTGGTGTTCAACACCAAGGATCAGGCCGCGTGCGGTCAGGCGGTCGCGGACGCTGCAAACGCGCTGCTCGCGCAGCAGGGCAAGCAGGCGCGGCTCACCGTGAGCCCCGCCACGCGCGACCTGCGCGCCGGTTTTGTGCTCCAGCAGGGAGACATCGAGGTCAACTGCGCGGTGGAGACGATCGCAGAGCTCTGCCGCAGTGATCTGGCTGCTCAGGTCGCCGAGGTCTTGTTCGGCGCATGACCTGCCCCGCCCCACGCGGGGGAATGAATTATCCTATATGGGGCGCAGGGCTCTGCGCCGCATGAAGGAGGAACGGAATTGTCTAAAGTAAAAGATACGAACTACCTTGCGATTACGGCAATGCTGGCAGCCCGCGAGACCAAGATGCTTTCTGCTGAGCGTATGGAGCGCATGATCGATGCGCCCACGAACGAGGAGGCGGCCAAGATCCTTGAGGAATGCGGCTACGGCGACCTGAGCGGCCTGAGCGCGAAGGACGCCGGAGCTGCGCTCGAGGCGCACATCGCGGCGCTGTTCGACGAGGTCGAGGGCATGGTCCCGGAGGCGCAGCTCGTGCAGCTGTTTCGCCTCAAGTACGACTACCACAACGCCAAGGCGCTCATCAAGGCGCAGGCCATGGGCACGGACTGCGGCGCGATTTTGTCGCAGCGCGGCACGGTGCCGCCGCAGAAGCTGCACGCCGCGTTCTATGAAGAGGACTACCGCGACATCCCGCCCGTTCTGGCACAGGCCATGGTCGATGCCGCTGCGATCCTCGCGCGCACAGCCAATCCGCAGGCGGCGGACTTTGCGCTTGACCGCGCGTATTTTGCGCAGATGCTCGCGCTCTGCGACGGCTTGAGTGACGGCGGCTTTGCCAAGGGCTATGTGCAGCTGCAGATCGACGGTGCGAACCTGCGCGCCGCCGTGCGCACGCGCCGCATGGCCAAGGACGCGGACTTTCTCAGGAACGCGCTCGTCTCCGGCGGCACGATCGGCACGGACCGCGTGCTCGCGGCGTTTGAGTCGGCCGAGGCGCTCACGGCGCTCTATGCCAACACGTGGCTGAGCAATGCGGCGTCTGCCGGTGCGGCCGCCATGAGCGGCGGCGCGCTGACGGCGTTTGAGCTGCTGTGCGACAACGCGCTCATGGACTACATCCGCGCTGCCAAGCTGCGCAGCTTCGGCGCGGCGCACGTGTCGGCGTATCTCGCCGCCATGGAAAACGAGACGACGGCCGCCAGAATGATCCTGACGGGCAGACTCGCCGGGCTTCAGCCCGCGGTCATCCGGGAAAGGCTGCGTGAGACTTATGCTTAAAATTGCAGTTGTCGGCGGTGCGGAGACCGTCATGGGTTTCAAGGCGCTCGGTCTTGAGGCCTGCCCGGTCGCCAACACCGAGGAGGCGCGCGAGACGCTGCGCCGCCTGACCAAGGACTCTGAGGACTACGCCATCATCTACGTGGAAGAGAATCTGGCGCAGGAGCTTCAGCACGAGATCGACAAATTCAAAGATGTTCCCAAGCCGGCCATCATCCTGATCCCCGGCAGGGAAGGCCCCCTCGGCCTCGGCCAGACCGCACTCAAGGCGGCGGTCGAGCGAGCGGTTGGCTCCGATATCCTTTAAGGAAAGGAAGAATGAAATTGAGCGGAACTATCACAAAAGTTTCCGGCCCGCTGGTCGTGGCCAACGGTCTTGCCGATGCCAACGTCTCCGACGTTGTGCGTGTCGGCGAGCAGCGCCTGATCGGCGAGATCCTGAATATGACCGGCGACAGCGCGTCCATCCAGGTCTATGAGGAGACCTCCGGTCTCGGCCCCGGCGCGAAAGTCGAGACGACCGGTATGCCGCTGTCCGTGGAGCTTGGCCCCGGTATGCTGGAGAATATCTATGACGGTATCCAGCGCCCGCTGCCCGAGATCCGCGACCTGACCGGTTCGAACATCACCCGCGGCATCGAGGTGCCCGCGCTCAACCGCGAGCGCGTGTGGCACTTTGATCCCGTCGTGCAGCCCGGCACCGCCGTTTCCGGCGGCGACGTGATCGGCACCGTCCAGGAGACGACGGCCATCCTGCACAAGATCATGATCCCCCCGCAGATGGCGGGCACGATCAAGAGCATCACCGGCGGCGACTTCACGGTCGACCAGACCGTCGCCGTGCTCACCGATGCTGCCGGCGTCGATCATGAGCTGAACATGATCCAGCGCTGGCCGGTGCGTATCGCGCGCCCCTATGCGCAGAAGTTTGCCCCGAACAAGCCCATGAACAGCGGTCAGCGTATCATCGACACGCTCTTCCCGATCGCCAAGGGCGGCACGGCAGCCGTGCCCGGTCCGTTCGGCAGCGGCAAGACCGTCGTGCAGCACCAGCTCGCCAAGTGGTCGGACGTGGACGTCGTCGTCTACATCGGCTGCGGCGAACGCGGCAACGAGATGACCGACGTTCTCATGGAATTCCCGGAGCTGACCGACCCGCGCAACGGCGAGCCGCTCATGAAGCGCACCGTGCTCATCGCCAACACCTCCGATATGCCGGTGGCTGCGCGTGAGGCGTCCATCTACACCGGCATCACCATCGCGGAGTATTTCCGCGACATGGGCTATGACGTCGCCGTTCTGGCTGACTCCACCTCCCGCTGGGCCGAGGCACTGCGTGAGATGTCCGGCCGTCTGGAGGAGATGCCCGGCGAAGAAGGCTACCCGGCCTACCTCGCATCCCGCATCGCGCAGTTCTACGAGCGCGCCGGCTGCATCCGCTGCATCGGCAGCGATGCCGACCGCCGCGGTTCCGTCACCGCCATCGGCGCCGTCTCGCCTCCGGGCGGCGACATTTCCGAGCCTGTCTCGCAGGCGACCATGCGCATCGTCAAGGTGTTCTGGGCGCTTGACTCGAGCCTTGCCTATGCCCGCCACTTCCCGGCCATCAACTGGCTGACGTCCTACTCGCTGTATGTCGACTCGCTCAAGCCGTGGTATGAGGCCACGTTCGGCGAGGAATATATGGCCAACCGCGACAAGGCCATGAGCATCCTGCAGCAGGAATCCGAGCTGCAGGAGATCGTCCGCCTCGTCGGTCAGGACGCGCTGTCCCCGGCCGACCGCCTGACGATGGAGACGGCCAAGATGATCCGCGAGGACTTCCTGCAGCAGAACGCCTTCGTCGACATCGACAGCTACTCCGAGTACCGCCGTCAGTATCTGCTGCTCGGCCTCATCCTGCACTATGACGCCGAGTGCCGTGACGCGCTCGAGAAGAACGCGCCGATGCACAAGCTCTTTGCCATTCCCGCCCGCGTCGATATCGGCCGCGCCAAGAGCGTGCCGAGCGACGAGTACGAGCAGGTCTATGCCAAGATCGCGGCGGATATGACTGCACAGATCAAAGAGATTATCGCCGGAGGTGAGGAGCAGTGATTAGAGAATACAAGACCATCCAGGAGATCGCCAGCCCTCTGATGATCGTCAAGAATGTCGAAGGCGTGACCTACGACGAGCTGGCCGAGATCGAGCTCCCGAACGGTGAAGTCCGCCGCTGCAAGGTCCTCGAGGTCGAGGACGATCACGCGGTCGTGCAGCTCTTTGAGAGCGCGCAGGGCATCAACCTCGCGCAGTCGAAGGTGCGCTTTCTCGGCCACCCGCTGCAGCTGGGCGTGAGCGAGGATATGCTCGGCCGCGTCTTCAACGGCATGGGCGAGCCCATCGACGGCGGTCCGGCGATCCTCGCCGAGGAGCACCGCGACATCAACGGTCTGCCGATGAACCCGGCAGCCCGCGCCTACCCGGCAGAGTTCATTCAGACCGGCGTGTCCACCATCGACGGCCTGAACACCCTCGTCCGCGGCCAGAAGCTGCCGATCTTCTCGGCCTCCGGCCTGCCGCACGCTGCCCTCGCCGCGCAGATCGCGCGTCAGGCGAAGGTGCTGGGCGACAACGAGAACTTCGCCGTCGTCTTTGCCGCCATCGGCATCACGTTCGAGGAGTCTGAGTACTTCATTCAGGAGTTCCGCCGCACCGGCGCCATCGACCGCACGGTCGTGTTCTCGAACCTCGCCAACGACCCCGCCGTCGAGCGTATCGCCACCCCGCGTATGGCACTGACCGCGGCCGAGTATCTGGCGTTCGAGAAGGATATGCAGGTGCTGGTCATCCTGACCGATATCACCAACTATGCCGAGGCGCTGCGTGAGGTCTCTGCGGCCAAGAAGGAAGTCCCCGGCCGCCGCGGCTATCCCGGCTACCTGTACACCGACCTTGCCACGCTCTACGAGCGTGCAGGCCGCCGCATCGGCAAGTCCGGCTCGATCACCATGATCCCGATCCTGACCATGCCCGAGGACGACAAGACCCACCCGATCCCCGACCTGACCGGTTACATCACCGAGGGTCAGATCATCCTCTCCCGTGACCTGTACCGCAAGGGCATCATCCCGCCCGTGGACGTGCTGCCCAGCCTGTCGCGTCTGAAGGATAAAGGCATCGGCGAGGGCAAGACCCGTGAGGACCACTCCGGCACGATGAACCAGCTGTTTGCGGCCTATGCCCGCGGCAAGGACGCCAAGGAGCTCATGACCATCCTCGGCGAGGCGGCGCTGTCGGACGACGACAAGCAATTTGCGAAGTTCGCCGACGCGTTTGAGCAGCGCTACGTCAATCAGGGCAACAACACCAACCGCACCATTGAGGATACCCTTAACCTCGGCTGGGAGCTGCTGAGTCTGCTGCCGCGCACCGAGCTCAAGCGTATCAAGCCCGAGCTGATCGAAAAGTATATGCCCGAGACCTGACCGCACCCGTCCCGCAGACTTACCAAGTGAGGTGATTTGATGGCAAATACAGCGATTACCCCGACAAGAATGGTGCTCAACCAGCTCAAGGGCCGGTTGAAGACTGCTCGCAGGGGTCATAAGCTCCTCAAGGATAAGCGTGACGAGCTGATGCGTCAGTTCCTCGACAACGTGCGCCTGAACAAGCAGCTGCGTGCAAAGGTCGAGCAGGGACTCACGGAGGCGTTCGGCTCTCTGTCGGTCGCGTCCGCGATCATGTCCCCGGAAATGCTCGAGCAGTCGCTGCTCTACCCGCGGCAGAGCGTCGAGTTGGGCATGACCTATCAGAACATCATGAGCGTGAACGTGCCGGTCTACGATTTCCAGACCCGCAACAGCGACCCGTCCGAGATCTTCCCGTACGGCTTCGCGCAGACGTCCGGCGAGCTGGACGATGCGCTCGAGAAGCTGGCGGAGGTGTTTAAGGATATGCTGGAGCTTGCGCAGGTCGAAAAGACCACGCAGATGCTCGCGCAGGAGATCGAAAAGACCCGCCGCCGCGTCAATGCGCTCGAATACGTGATGATCCCGGAGCTGGAGCAGAACATTCGTTACATCTCCATGAAGCTGGACGAGAACGAAAGTTCGACCAAGGTGCGCCTGATGAAGGTCAAGGAAATGGTCCTCGAGGACGCACACCATTATAAGCAATAACGCATCCCAAAACCGCCGCATCCAACGATGCGGCGGTTTTTCAGCTTGCAAAAAAACCTCGTAGAGTTTCGCCGCCGGTGCGGCGAAAGAAAGTCCAATCATTTTCTTCGGCGACATGCGCGGCGAAGAAAATACTTCTCGGCCTGCAAACGTGCGCGCCGTCCTCCTTGGGCGGACGGCGCGTGCGCTGCGGTCAGGCCGCAACCCCCCTTTGTCAAAAAGTAATACTTTTTGACAGTCTCCAAAACCGCCGCATCCAACGATGCGGCGGTTTTTGCGTCTCTATTGCTCGTGCTGCTCCATCAGTTCGAGCAGCCGCGCGGTCTCTGCGGCGGCGTCCGGAGTGTTTGCTTCCACCTGCAGGGCGGAGGTTTCCGCATCCGGCCGGACGGTCAGCTCCCAGCTGCCGTCGCGCACGTGCAGACCGTTGGTGAAGTCGGCGCCGGCCTCCATCATCGCCTCCGACAGGGTGCGCATCCGGTGCGCGCGGTCGCGGCAGGGGACACTGCGCCGGAGCGGGTCTGTGCATTGCGCGGGGGCGTCCGGTGATTCCGGGGCTTCCTGCGGTGTCGGACTCAGCCGCCCGTCGAGCACATCCAGACAGCACCGGTAGTAGGCGCGCGGCGTGCCGATGTCGCACCAGTAGCCGTCCATCGGCACGCCGAGGATCGGCTCGTCCGCCGCGAGCAGCAGCGGGAAGAGGTCGTTGGCAAAATCGAACGGCGTGTCCTCCGGCACATAGGTCATCGCCCGCGGGGAGACGATATAGATGCCGGTGTTGACGAGATCGGTCACAACGTGCGGCCAGTCCGGTTTTTCGATGAAGTGGCGCACGTAGCCCTGCCGGTCCTGCAAAACGAGCCCGTATTGCAGCGGCTCTGCGTCCGGAAAGAGCGCGACCGTCACAGCGGCGCCGGAGCTTTGGTGCTGCCGGTAGAGCTGCAGCAGGTCAAAGCTGCACGCCGCGTCGCCGCTGATGACGAGAAAATCGTCCCGGTCGTAAAAGTCGCTGCACGCGCGCACGGCGCCCGCCGTTCCGCGCGGCTCGGTCTCGATGCGGTAGCGCAGGTGCACGCCGTAGCTGCTGCCGTCGCCGCAGTGCTCCTGAATGGCCTCCGGCCGGTAACACAGCGTTGCGCACACGTCCGTGAAGCCGTTGCGCCGCAGCAGCTCGAGCAGCCGGTCAAGCACCGGTACGCCGACGAGCGGTACCATGGGCTTCGGCAGCTTGCCCGTGATGCTGCGCAGCCGCCGGCCCTGACCGCCGGCCAGCAAAATTGCTTTCATGCGCACGCTCCTTTCACAAATCTTCGGTGGGAAAGTGTATTGTCAACGTTCGGGAAAGATGATATAATCATTGATTATTATGGGGGCAATAGGTTTTGCCCACGGGGTGCAAGGAGGTATGACGATGCGAGATCCCAAAACCGGCAATGTACCCAATGAATCCAAGCTGCAGCGTGCGCTGATGCCCAATTCACGGATGTTTCTGCTGTTTCTGATCGTGTTTGCAGTGCTCACGTTTTTCTTCTCCGACCGGCTCTGGCTGTCGATCGGTGAGGGCGTCATCATTCTGCTGCTCATTATCTATTCGGTCATCATGCGCGCGCGCAAGCGCCGCACGCTCGAGCGGTATATCGAATCTGTCACCTATGATACGGAGTCTGCGCGAAATAATACCCTGCAGAATTTTCCGCTGCCGATGGCGGTCTTTCGCCCGGCGGATTCGCAGGTCATCTGGGCCAACCAGAACTTTTTCGATCTTTGCGGCCGGCACAAGCCGTCGGTCGATATGCGCATTACGGACGTGATCCCGGAGTTTTCCGGCCGCTGGCTGCTCGAGGGAAACACCCAGTGTCCCGAGCTGCTGGAGTATCAGGGGCGCAAGTACCAGATCCACGGCAACCTCGTGCGCACGAACCCGGACGACGCCGCGAGCTACATGGGCATCACCTACTGGGTCGACGTGACGGACTATGAGAAGATCCGGCTGGAGTATTACGCCTCGCGCCCGATCATCGCCGTGATCGTTATTGATAACTATGACGAGCTCATCCGCGGTCTGACCGACCGCAAGCGCAACGAGCTGCGCGACGCCATTGAGGATAAGCTCCTGCAGTGGTGCGAGGGCAAGGGCGGCTTCTTCCGCCGCTATGACCGCGACCGGTACCTGTACGTGTTCGAGGAGCGGCACCTCGACGAGCTGCGCGAGAACAAGTTTGCGTCCCTGCTCGATATCGTCCACAGCGTGACCAGCCCCAGCGGCATCCGCGCCACGGTCAGCGTCGGCGTCGGCCGCGACGGGGAGAGCCTCGATGAAAACTACAACTTTGCCATCCTCGGCACCGAGATGGCGCTCTCGCGCGGCGGCGATCAGGCCGTTGTGAAAAACCGCGTCACGTTCGAGTTCTTCGGCGGCCGCGGCGGTGAGGTCGAGCGGCGCACGAAGGTCAAATCCCGCGTCATGGCAAATGCTCTCAGCCAGCTCATTCAGGACTCGTCCAAGGTCTACGTCATGGGTCATAAATTCTCCGATCTGGACACGCTCGGCGCTGCCGCCGGTGTGTGCTGCATCGCGCGCAAATTCGGCACGCCCTGCCGCATCGTCATGGATGCCAACAGGACGGCGGCCGGACAGCTCCGCGACCGGATGCTCAGCGCGCCGGAATACAGCAAGGCATTCCTGTCGCCGCAGGAGGCGTTCCTGCACGCGGACAGCCGCACGCTGCTCGTCGTGGTGGACACCAACCGCCCGGATCAGGTGGAAAATGCGAGCCTGCTCGAGGCCTGCACCCGCGTGGCGGTCATCGACCACCACCGGCGCGCGGCAAACTATATCTCCAACGTGACCATGAGCTTCCACGAGCCGTATGCGTCGTCGGCGTGTGAGCTGATGGCGGAGCTTCTGGAGGAGCTGGTCGAGCAGCCGGACATCCTGCACGTGGAGGCGGAGGCCATGCTCTCGGGCATCATGCTCGACACAAAGGACTTCACCGTGCGCACCGGCGAGCGCACGTTTGAAGCGGCGGCATTCCTGCGCCGCGCAGGAGCGGACACCTCCGAGGTGAAAAAGCTCCTGCAGACGGATATGGAGCACACGGTCGCCCGCTATAAGATCCTGCAGACGGCGTCCATTTACCGCGCGGACATCGCCATTGCCGCGCCTACCGAGCCGCAGGACCGCATCGTCGCGGCGCAGGCTGCGGACGAGCTGCTCAACATCGCGGGAGTCACGGCGTCACTGGTCATTTACCCGATGGGTAACGGGGATGTGTTCATCTCCGCGCGCTCGATCGGTGAATTGAATGTGCAGCTTGTCATGGAGGCGCTCGGCGGCGGCGGCAGCCGCTCGTCGGCGGCCGTGCAGCTGCACGACGTGTCGGTCGCGCAGGCGGTGCAGATGGCACGCGCGGCGATCGACGATAATCTGGAAAATTAAGCAAAGGAGTATCTTGCTATGAAAGTGATTTTGAACGCAGACGTAAAGGGTCAGGGCAAAAAGGGCGAGCTCAAGGAAGTTTCCGACGGCTATGCCCGCAACTACCTCCTGCCGCGCAAGCTCGCGACGGAGGCGACGGCCGACAATCTCAACGCCTTCCGCCTCAAGGAGAAGGCCAAGGCCGCGCAGATCGCCCGCGAAAAGGCGGAGGCGGAGGAAAACGCCAAGAAGCTTGGCGCGATCCAGGTGAAGATCGCGGCGAAGGCCGGCAGCAACGGCAAGCTCTTCGGCTCTGTCACCTCGAAGGAGATCAGTGACGCGCTGCACGAGCAGTTTGCGCTTACCATCGAAAAGCAGAAGATCGTGCAGGCCGAGCCCATCAAGAGCTTCGGCGCATATGAAGTCAAGTGCAAGCTCGGCTATGAAGTCACCGGCACGATCCACGTGCTGGTCATCGAAGACAAATAAACCGCGCGCAGGCGAGGGAGGGACCCGTCATGGAGGAGCTGCTTGGCAGACAGGCGCCCCATTCCGCTCCGGCGGAGCAGGCAGTCATCGGCGCGATGCTCATCGACCCGAGCTGCATCCCGGATGTGATCGAGAAGGTCAAGTCCGACGAATTTTATATTCAGGCCAACCGCGATATTTTTGACACCATCTTCGCCATGTTCTCCTACGGGCAGAGCGTAGACGCGGTCACGGTGCTCGAGCAGATGAAGGTGCGCGGCGTGTTCAAGGATACGACCCAGCAGTATCTCATGGAGGTCATGCAGGTCACGCCCACGGCGGCGAACGTGCTCAAGTACGCGGCCATCGTGCGCGATCAGGCGCTGCTGCGCAACCTGCACACCGCGGCCGATGAGATCAACACCATGATCTTTGAAGGCTCGGGCGGTGCGGACGCCATGCTCGAGGCGGCCGAGCGCAAGATCTATGCGCTGCGGCAGGGACGCAATGTCGGCGGCCTGCAGCCGATCAGTATGGTCATCCAGCGCGTGTACGCAAACCTCTCCGAGGCGGCGAGCAGCGGCGGCGGCATCCCCGGTCTGGCGACCGGTCTGCCGGATCTGGACCAGACGATTCTCGGCCTGAACGCGGGCGAGCTGATCCTCATCGCCGCGCGCCCCGGTATGGGCAAGACGAGTCTTGCGCTCAACATCGCGCTGCACGTCGGCAAGACGTCCGGCAAGACGGTCGCGGTGTTCTCGCTCGAAATGGCGCGCGAGCAGCTCACGACCCGTCTGCTCGCGGGTGAGGGTCTGGTCGACAGCCAGAAGCTGCTGACCGGCAAGCTCTCGGCGGACGAGTGGCGGCGCGTCGGCGCTGCGGCCACGACCATCAGCGCGACCGATATCCGCATCGACGACAATCCGTCGCTTTCCGTTGCGGACATGAACGCCCAGTGCCGCCGCATCCCGAATCTCGGCCTCGTCGTTATTGACTACCTGCAGCTCATGCAGTCGGCCGGCAGCGGCCACGGCTGGTCGAACGAGAGCCGCACGCAGGCGGTCTCCGACATGAGCCGTATGCTCAAGATCATGGCCAAGGAGCTCAACGTTCCGGTCATCTGCCTCTCGCAGCTCTCGCGTGCCAATGAAGCGCGCCAGAATAAGCGCCCGATGCTCTCGGACCTGCGCGAATCCGGCGCCATCGAGCAGGACGCGGACATCGTGCTCGCGCTCTACCGCGACGGGTATTACAACAAGGAGTGCGAAAACCCGAACCTGGCCGAGGCGATCATCCTCAAAAACCGCCACGGTGAGACCGGCACGCTCGAGCTGATGTGGCTGCCCGAATACACGACGTTTGCGGCTATTGAGAAGAAGTACGACGACGATGACTATTGATGCGATTACGCCCGGTGCGCGCGTGCTGTGTGCCGTGTCCGGCGGGGTGGACTCCATGTACCTCCTGCACCGGATGACGGAGCTGGCGGCGCAGCGCGGCTTCACGGTCGGCTGTGCGCACTTCAATCATGGCCTGCGCGGCGCAGAGAGCGACCGCGACGAGGCGTTCGTGCGCGCGCAGTGTGCACATTTGGGTGTACCGTTTTACGCCGGGCGCGGCGACGTTTCGTCCGTGCGCGGCATGGGCACGGAGGGCGCTGCGCGGCAATTGCGCTATGCGTTTTTGACCGACTGCGCGGCTGCACACGGCTATGACTGGATCGCAACGGCGCACACGGCGGATGACAACGCCGAGACGCTGCTGCTCAACCTCGCGCGCGGCTGCGGTCTGCGCGGCCTGACCGGTATCCCGCCGCAGCGCGGCAAGCTCCTGCGCCCGATGCTGGACACGACGCGCGCGGAAGCGGAGGCGTATCTGGCGGCGCATGGCATCGCGCATGTGGAAGACAGCACGAACGCATCGGACGCTTACGCCCGCAACCGCGTCCGGCACCATGCCGTGCCGGCGCTCGAGAGTGTGAACGCGGCCTTCGTGCAGCATGCTGCCGATACGGCGGCGCTTTTGCGTGAGGACGAGCGATTTCTCGGCGGCTTGGCGGCGGAATTTCTCGCCGGTCAGACGCCCGCGCAGGGTATTCCGGTGGCGAAGCTGCTGGCGCTGCCGCGCCCGGTGCGCGTGCGCGTGCTGCAGCAGGCGGCCGGACGCGAGCTCTCGCGGCGGCATCTGCTGGCGCTCGAGCAACTGTGCGGCGGGGAAGGGCTCGGCTATGCCGACGTGCCCGGTCTGCGTGTGACGCGCGAGCAGGGGCGGCTCTTTTTCGGCGCGCAGCCCAGGGAAAAGCTCGGGACGTATGCGCTCATCCCCGGTCAGACGACGGAGATCCCGGAGCTCGGCGTGCGCTTCACGGTGGGGATGCCGGAACCGTTTCGTGAAATTCACAGCGCGTTCACCACTTTTGTCTTTAAATCTGCGATTATCCATGATAAACTATCTGTTACGCCGCGGCGTCCGGGCGATCGGATCCGTCTGGCAGGGCGCGGCTGCACCAAGCGCGTGAGCGACCTGCTTGCAGAGCGGGGGCTGACGCAGGGCGCGCGCGAGCGCGTACCGATCATCCGCGCGGCGGATGTGCCGGCGGCCATCGCCGGCTTCGGCGTCGCCGAGCAATGGGCGGCGGTGCCGGATCAAACCATGGTCTGCGTCCGGATGGAACAGATCCAAACATATGGGGGAGAATACTATGAGCGATATGAGAGATGACATTGCGTCCGTCCTGCTGTCCGCCGAAGATATCCAGAAACGCACGGCGGAGCTGGGTGCCCGGATCTCGAAGGATTTTGACGGCCGCGAGCCGCTTTTTGTCGGCGTGCTCAAGGGCTGCTTTGTGTTCATGGCGGACCTGATGCGCAGCGTGACCATTCCGTGTTCGGTCGATTTCATGGCCGTATCGTCCTACGGAAACCAGACCACGACCACCGGTGCGGTGAAGATCAACAAGGATCTGAATCAGGACATCGAGGGGCGCGACATCATCCTCGTCGAGGACATTCTCGACAGCGGCGTTACGCTGCACTACCTTGCGGACTATCTCAGTGTCCGCCGTCCCGCGTCGATCACCATTGCGACGCTGCTGGACAAACCTGCGCGCCGCAAAGCGCCGATCCACGCGACGTATGCCGGCTTTGAAGTGCCGGATGCATTCGTCGTCGGCTACGGCCTTGACTACGCGGAAAAATACCGCAATCTCCCGTTCATCGGCGTGCTCAAGCCGGAGGTCTACTCCCACTGAGCCCGATACGGATTCCTAAAGGATGTGATTTGATTTGAAACCGGACAAGAACCGTGCCAGAGGCATCGGGTTCTATATGCTGATCGGCGTGATCATTCTCGCCGTCGTTTTCTATCTGACGACCCCGGTGGAGCAGAAGGAATACACCTATTCCGAGATCGAGACCCTGTTCCGGGAGGAAAAGGTCAAGTCGTTCAGTCTCGAGGGCGATGAGCTCACGCTCAACCTCTATTCGGCTGACAGCGACGGCAACACCACCATCAAAAAGACCCTGCCGAGCCCGAACTGGTTCCGCGAGGATCTGGGCGATCTCATTGATGAGCAGACCGCCAGCGGTGTGCTGACGGAGTATGACTACGTCAAGGGCTGGACGGCGCCGTGGTGGATGTCCATCCTGCCGTATCTGATCACGGTCGTGCTGTTTATCGGCGTGTGGTACCTGCTTATGAACAAGTCGGGCGGCGGCGGTGCGCCGGGCGTCGGCAAGTTCGGCAAGGCGCACACGCGCACCGGCGAGGAGAACCTCAAGAAGGTCACCTTTGCCGATGTCGCCGGTGCGGAAGAGGAAAAAGAGGAGCTGTCCGAGATTGTGGACTTCCTCAAGCGGCCGCAGAACTATACCGCGATGGGTGCGCGTATCCCCAAGGGCGTGCTGCTTGTCGGCCCTCCGGGCACCGGCAAGACGCTCATGGCACGTGCAGTTGCGGGCGAGGCGGGCGTGCAGTTCTTGTCCATCTCGGGCTCGGACTTCGTCGAGCTCTATGTCGGCGTCGGCGCATCGCGCGTGCGTGACCTGTTCGAGCAGGCCAAGAAGGTCGCTCCGGCCATCATCTTCATTGATGAGATCGACGCGGTCGGCCGTCAGCGCGGCAGCGGTCTCGGCGGCGGCCACGACGAGCGCGAGCAGACGCTCAACCAGCTGCTCGTCGAAATGGACGGCTTTACGAACAACGAGGGCGTCATCGTCATGGCGGCGACCAACCGCGCCGACATCCTCGATAACGCGCTGCTGCGCCCCGGCCGCTTTGACCGGCGCGTGTATATGGGTCTGCCCGACATCAAGAGCCGCGAGGAGATCCTGAAGGTCCATGCCCGCGGCAAGCCGCTGGGCGACGATGTGGATCTCAAGAGCATCGCGCGCGGCACGGCCGGCTTTGCCGGTGCGGATCTGGAAAACCTCCTCAACGAGGCTGCGATCCTGGCCACGCGCAGCAAGCGCCGCTTCATCATGCAGGAGGATATCGACGAGGCAATCCTCAAGGTCGTCATGGGTCCGGAGAAGAAGAGCCGCATCGTGTCCGAGCGCGCGCGCCGCCTGACGGCGTACCACGAGTCGGGCCACGCGATCGCGTCGTTCTTCCTGAAGAATTCCGATCCCGTGCACTATATCACCATCATCCCGCGCGGTGCTGCCGGCGGCTTCACCTGGTACCGCAAGGCCGAGGACGCGGAGGACTTTACCTCCCGCGGCGAGATGTTCGACAGCATCGTCTCCGCGCTCGGCGGCCGCATTGCCGAGCAGCTGTTTCTCGACGATATCTCCACCGGCGCGTCCGGCGATATCCAGCAGGCGACGAACGTCGCCCGCGACATGGTCATGAAGTATGGCATGTCGGAAAAGCTCGGCCCTATTTCGTTTGACGATTCGAGCCACAGCATCTTCATCGGCCGCGACTTCGGCACCACGAAGAGCTACTCCGAGGAGACTGCCGCCACGATCGACGAAGAGGTCAAGCACATCTTCGATCAGGCGTATGCCAAGTGCGAGGCACTGCTGCGCGAGCACGCCGATCTTCTGACCGGCCTTGCGGAGTATCTGCTCATCCACGAGACGATCGAGGGTGACGATTTCCGCTACTACTGCGAGCACGGTCAGATGCCCATCCACCCGGATGACACCATCGAGCCGCCCGCAAAGGTCATCCGCAGAATGGATGAGGCGCCTGTTGCGCCGCAGCCGGAAGCGGAAGCTCCGGCTCAGCCGACGGATGAGAATGTGTCCGACCGTGGAGATATGTCCGATAGCGGAGATGCGCAGTTGTGAGCTGACAATGTAAAAATGAAGCAAACAAAGGCCGCAGTGCGATTGCACTGCGGCCTTTCTCGCTGCCAACCGTGCACATGAATTGTGCTGTGTTTACAGCAGAGTAACCGTATTACGGCCGTGTTCACAGCGGCGTGTGTGGACGGATGCCCGCAGGTTCTTTGCCGGAAATCTGGAAGTTGCGCATTGGCCGGTATTTTACCTACCGGTTTGCGGCAGAAGAACCGGATACTATCCGCTTTGCGTGTGTTTGTACGCCATTTGTGGTATGCGAATGCAACAAGAGCCGCCCCGTTTGCCGGGGCGGCTCTCGCTGTTGTTGCGGCGCGGCTGCGGCAGCAGCCGCGCCCGATGAGTGGGGGGAAGGAAATAAGGTGGATGTATAAGAAAGGATGGTGTGTGCGACGAGAGCTGCGCGATTAGAAAGCTGCTTTGAGGTTGTCGATGGTTTCTTCCGCTTCTTTGACCATGCGATCGAGCAGCACCTTGACCGGGACGACGTCGTGCACGAGCCCCATGCCCATGCCGGCGCAGAAGATAGCGCTGTCAACATTGCCGTCCAGGAAAGCCAGACGGGTCTTCTGGCCTGTGATAACGGGCATCTGCTCCTTGAGAATGTCCATCGGGCCCTTGCCGGTGCGCAGGCCGCGGTTCTCGATCTCGTTGGCGAGCAGGGAAGCGTTGTTCTTGGACACGCGCATCATGCTGCCGATGGTCTTCTGGCAGAGCACGGTGTCCTTTTCGGTGTGGTTGATGACCCACTGGCGGTGGTTGTCGGAGATCGGGCACTCATCGACGCACACGAAGCGGGTGCCCATGGCAACGCCGGAAGCGCCGAGCGCGAGCGCAGCCGCGAGGCCGTGGCCGTCCGCGATGCCGCCGGCGGCGATGACCGGGATCTTCATGTCCGCGGCGCAGCGGCGCGCGATGACGAATGTGCCCACGCCGTCAGCCGACGGATGGCCACCGACCTCGTAGCCGGCGATGATGACGCCGTCGAGTCCCTTGCGCTCCATGCTCATGGAGACCTTGTAGTTCGGGCACTTGTGGAAATGACGCATGCCGGCGGACTTAATGTCTGCGATGAATTCGCGCGGATCCTCGGCGCTCGTCTCGATGGCGGCAACGTGCTTTTCGCCGCACAGACGGATGGTCTTGCGGATCTCCTCGTTGTCCAGACGCTGGGTCGGGGCGAGGGAGATGTTGACGATGTAGGGCTTGTTGGTCAGGCTGTTCATCTCGTCGAGCGCGTCGGCAAACTCGTCGAGCGTCGGCCAGCAGGTGACGTTGATGGTGCCGATACCGCCGGCGTTGCACACGGCGGCCGCGAGCTGCGGCACGGCCAGCCACTGCATGCCGCTCTGGATGATCGGGTACTCAATGCCAAACATTTCCGTCAGTTTTGTTTTCATGTATGCTACCTCCTAATGATGTTTAATGGTTTGAAAAAATGCGTCTGTCGCCTTGCTAATCAAAAATATATCAAAGCGGGGCGGGGGTCTCAACAGTATTCAGACCAAAGTTGCGGCCGGGCGCAGCGACGTGTTTTGGAGGAAATGTACAAAGCGCGTACGGCTTGCAAAAAACGGATAACGCAGCGCAATGCGCACCCGTTTTTGTACAATTCGGGCGGAAAGTGTGCAGAGAATACCTAATTTAATACTTGAAAATCAGCAGTATGTGTGTTTTCCGGCCGCTTGGTTATGGAGTACAAAAAAATGATTTTTCTCTCTGCGGATTTCGTAGTCTTTGTTGGTGAAAAAGCGCTGAATTCGGTGTAACCTAAAACCAACTTGACAGATAATTAACTAACGAAAGCGCAAGTTGAGAACCATTCATTAAGGAGGAGTGAAACTCATGAGCAAGCAAATGAAAAAGACGATTTTCGGCATTCTGGGCGGTATTGTCCTGATGCTGCTGATCGCCTACCTGCCGCCGGAAACGGAAATGATGAGCCGTCAGGGCTGGCAGTATCTCGGGTGCTTCGGCTTCCTGCTGACGTGCCTGATCTCCGGCGCCCTGCCGGACTGGGTCGCGACCCTTGCGACCATGGTTATGCTGCTGGTATTCAAACTCGGCAAGGTGGCGGACGTCACGGTCGAGTTCTCCGGCACGACCGTCTGGCTGTGCATCGGCGTGTTCATCATGTCGGTCGGTATCAACAACAGCGGCTTCATGAAGCGCCTGGCGCTGTGGGTCCTCACGAAGTTCCCCGGCACCTATCGCGGCCAGGTCACGGCCATGATGCTCGCGGGCATCATCACCACCCCGATGATCCCCAGCTCCTATGCCAAGACCTCCATCATGGCGCCCCTGATCGGCCAGGTCTGTGAGGCTGTCGGCGCGGAGCCGAACAGCAAAGCGGCCCGCGGCCTGTGGTTTGCCAACTTCATGGGCACGTACATCCTCGGCATTGCCTTCATGTCCGGCTCGGCGTTCGTTGCGCTGATGATCGGCTTCATGCAGGGCCTCGCCTTCACCTGGGGCTCCTGGCTCAAGTGCACGATCGTCTGGTATCTCGTGCTCATCGTTCTGACCTATCTGTACTGCACGATCATCTGCAAACCGAAAGAAAAGCTTGCCGGCGACGTGACCTTCCTCAAGGAGCAGTACAAGGCGCTCGGCGCCGTCTCCAAGAAGGAGAAGCAGGGCATCATCATCGTTGCCATCGCCATTATCCTCTGGATCACCCAGAAGCTGCACGGCGTGGACGCCGGCTTCGTGGCCATCGCGGCTGACGTGGCGTTCTTCGCCGCCGGCCTGCTGACGGCGCCGGAGGCCAACGCCAAAGGCCAGTGGACGCTTGTCGTCTTCATCGGCGGCATCCTCAGCATCGCCAAGTTCATGAACACCACCGGCGTCAGCACATGGCTGGCCAGCCTGCTCGGCCCCATCTTCGCGCCCATCATGAGCAGCCCGTATATCTTCGTTCCCTGCCTGTGCATCATCACGTTTGCCCTGCGTTACGTGATCGTGTCCCAGACCTGCATGCTCACGATGATGATCGCCATCTTCGGACCACTCATGGAGGCACACGGCATGAGCATGTTCATCCTCGTCTTTGTCGAGTGGCTGTGCGGCACGTACTGGAACACCGCTTACGGCAACCCGTCCGTGGTCGGCTTCATCAAGATGACCGGCGATAAGTGCGTCGACTATCCCTGCGCGCAGAAGGCTTCTTACGCCTACATGGTCATAACGATCATCGCCATGCTGGCCAGCGTCCCGCTCTGGCAGGCGATCGGTCTCTGCTGATCCGAATATCCCCGTCAGATCCACCGTCCCCTGTGCAGACATCCTCTGCACGGGGGACACTTTCCAGATGCGCCGCTGGTCAAGGTGCCTAATTTCGCCGCTGCGATCGGCGGTCACTTTCGTAGCCGGTGCTCTGGGATGCGGTGTGCAGAGTTGATATAGTAGTCATAGTCAGAAAGGTAACATTCCGGCACATTGCCGGTCACACACAGCGTTTGAAAGGAGAAAAACATCATGATCAAAACCAGACTTACCGAGCTCGTCGGGCTCAAATACCCCATCATCCAGGCCGGCATGGGTCCGTATCCGGTCACCAGCCTGTGCATCGCGGCGGCCAACGCCGGCTGCCTCGGCCTGTGCAGCACATTTGCCACCACGTCCCGCGAGACCAACCCCATCGTCTTTGAAGACTTCTGCAAGCAGGCACACGCCGAGATCACCGATGACGATGTGACCATCTTCAAGAAAATGTTCACTCGCGTGTTTGAAGAGACCAAGGAGTCCGACGGTATCTTCGGCGCGAACGTCATGGTCTCTGCGGAGGTCAAGGCCAATGCCATGAAGGTCATGCAGGCCATCAAGGAGCTGCGCGAGGCCGATCCCGAGATGAAGCGCCGCTTCCGCGTGCTCGTCACCACGGCCGGCGACCCGATGCCCTGGGCAAACTTCGTCAAGGAGCAGGGCATGATCTGGATGCACGTGTTCCCGGGTGTGCGCACCGCGGCCCGCTGCAAGAAGGCCGGCGTGCAGGTGCTCATCGCCTCCGGCCACGAGGGCGGTATGCACACGGCGTGGCAGCCGGTGCACAGCATGACGCTGCTGCCGGACATCATCGAGAAGTTCTCTGACGAGAACACGCTCGTGTGCGGCACCGGCGGCTTCTGCGACGGCAAGTCGATCGCGGCGGCCTTCGCCATGGGCGCTGACGGCGTGCAGATGGGCACCCGCTTCCTCGCCACCGAAGAGAGCGATTTCTGCGAACTGTGGAAGAAGATGGTCGTCGACTGCGCCGACGGCGGCACGATCATTGCCCGCGGCTTTGTCGGCCCGGCGCGATGGCTGCGCAGCGACGTGTCCCTGCAGCATGCTTACAACACCGCAAAGGAAGCCCCCGGCTCCTACGTCGGTGTGCCGGATGACTTCTCGAGCATCCCGATGGAGCTGCTGACCTTCGAGCGTCACGGTGTTGCCGCGACCTATAAGGGCGACGTGGAGCACGCCATGGCCGGCGCCGGCGAGTGCGCGCAGCGCATCACCGATCTGCCCAAGACCAAGGACATGGTCGAGAAGGTCATGGGCGACGCCGAGACCATCATCCGCGGCCTGGCGGCAAAGTATGTCGCCGACTGAGCTCTGCGCAAGAGAAAGGAGCCAGACATGGCGGAAATGAACGCAGCCTTTTTTGAAGAGGCGAAATACAATCTCCAGCACGGGAAGATCAACTTCCTGAACGTGGCCGGGCTCATCCCGGAAGTCGCCGAGGAGCGCCATGTGGTTGTGCGTCTGCCTGCCAACAGCATGCACCTTAACCACGTGAACATCGTCTATGCCGGCAGCTATTTCGTGCTGGCCGAGTCCTCGGGCGCCACGCTGATCAAGTGCACCTATGCCGGCAAGTATGTGCCGATCATCAAGAGCGTGAACATTGATTACAGCAAGCCGACCAAGCGCGACCTAATCGTGGACATCTCCATGACGGAGGAAGAAGCCAAAGAGCGCATTGCCTATGTCGAAGAGCACGGCAAGGGGCAGTACCCGCTCGATGTGCCCGTCATGGACGCCGACGGCGTGCATTGCGCCGATGTGCACATCGTGTTCTACCTGATGCCGAAACCGTAAAGAGCGATTTTTCCCTTTGTTTCCCGCGCCGCATCCGCCCGTTCGGATGCGGCGCTTTTTTCGTGCCGGAAGCGCCCGAAAATCTATGGCAACACAGCACAAAAATGCGCGTCCGCAGGGGCAAAAGAATTGTAAGAAATACAGGTAACAAGCGCCGAAACAATCGTTATAATATAGACAAAGCATCGGATCCATTTCATTTCAACAAACTGAAAACCGTTGCAATTTCAGAAAAAATCTGCATCAACAAGGAGGCTATATCCATGAGAAAACCACTCGAGGGACTGTTCGTGGTCGAGATGACCAGCTACTGGTCCGCGACGACGACGGCGCGGTTCCTGCGCGACATGGGCGCGCGTGTCGTGCGCGTTGAGACCCCGCCGATCGGTGACTTTTGCCGTTACTACGGCCGCTCTATGGGCATGCCCATCACGGCGGAAGAGAACCCCATCCACGATATTTTCAACGGCGGCAAAGAGTGTGTCGCGCTGGATCTGAAAGATCCCAAGAACCTTAAGCTCATGCAAAACATGCTCGCCAAGGCGGACGTATTCATCACTAGCACCCGCACGGCCGGCCTGAAAAAGCTCGGTCTGGACTGGGAGACGCTGCACGCCAAGTACCCGAAGCTCGTCATGGGTCAGGTCACCGGCTACGGCATCAACGGCCCGCTGGTCAACCGCCCCGGCATTGACGCGATCGCTTATTTCGGCGCCAACGGCGTCATCCTTGACACTCGCACCGATCCCGACAGCCCGCCGATCTACCCGCCTGCCGGCATGGGCGACACGACGACCGGCATCACGCTGCTCAGCGGCGTGCTGGCAGCCCTGCTCGCAGCGCGCGAGACGGGCGTGGGCGACTACGTCATGACGTCCCTGTACGGCACCGGCAACTTCGTCACCGCCGGCTTTGCCACGAACTGCAACTACGGCTATGAGTGGCCGCGGGAAGCGCACACCATGAGCCCGCTCGGCCAGGGCTACAAGTGCCGTGACGGCCGCTACATCTACGTGTTCGTCAACGACTATACGAGTGTCTGGCCGAAGTTTGCCAAGGCGCTGCGTCTGCCGGAAGAGGTCGTGACCGACCCGCGCTTCACGACCAAGGAGTCGACGACGATCATTGCCAACCGCTCCGCGCTCGTGGACATCATCCGTGAGTACGCGCTCCAGCGCGACGCGCAGGATATCCTCGACGAGCTCGTCGCCTACGATGTGCCGAGCTGCATCCTTAACCAGTACAAGGATCGCTTTTCCGGCGAGTGGCTCGAGCAGTCGGTCTCCAACGGCTACCTGATCGAGCACACCTATCCGTCGGGCAACAAGGCGTATCTGGCGCAGATGCCGATCTATTTTGACAGCCTCGGCGTGCAGGATCTCTATGCACAGCACAGAGCGCTGGGCGCGGACAACGAAGCCATCGAGAAGGAATTCGGCGACGGCGAATAAAAGCGCATCTCCCGATCAAAAAGCAGGGCCGCAACAGCGGCCCTGCTTTTTTGCGCCTCCGTGGTCAGAACGGCAAAAAGCGTCCCCATCTGCCGGGCAGACGGGGACGCGCCAGTGTGCTGTATTTTCGCGTGCTCAGCGGTTTTTCAGCGCCTGGATGAGCACCTTGCCGGTGGCGTTCTTCGGCAGCTCCGGCAAGAATTCCACCTCACGCGGCATGCGGAACGACGGCATGTTGGCGCGGCAGAATGTCTGCACCTGCTCGACCGTCAGTGACCGGCCGGGCTTGCAAACGATGCTCGCCTTCACGTGCTCGCCCCACTTCGGGTCGGGCATGCCGTAGACGGCGGCTTCGGCGATCTCGGGCATTTTCAGCAGCACGTCGATGACTTCCTCGGGGTAGATATTCTCGCCGCCGGAGATGATGAGCGAATCCTTGCGGCCGCGCAGGTAGAGATAGCCGTCCTCGTCGAGATAGCCCACGTCGTGCGTGAAATACCAGCCGTCGCGGATCACGTCCGCGGTCTTTTCCGGCATCTGATAGTAGCCGAGCATCATGCCCTGCCCGCGCACGCAGATCTCGCCCTCCTCACCGGCATCGCACAGCGAGCCGTCCGGCCGCACGATGCGCACGGCGGCGCCGGGCAGCGCCCGTCCGACCGAGGTGAGATACCGTCCGCCGAGGATCAGGTGATCCTCCGGGAGCAGCGCCGTGACGGTGCTGGCCATCTCCGTCATGCCGTAGGACTGATAAAAACGGCAGTTGAGCCGGTCGAGCGCGCGCCGCAGCAGATCCGGGGAAATGGGGCAGGTGGAGTAGTTGATGACCTTCAGCTGCGACAGGTCGTAGTTTTTGCGGTCCATCTCATCGAGGATGCCCTGCAGGATCAGCGGGATGACGCCGATGGCGCGCACCTTTTCCCGCACGAGACTCTCCACATAGTCGCTCACGGTGAAGTTCGGGATCATGATGAGCTTACCGCCAGTCGCCAGCGTGAGATAGGCGCCGGTGCACGCGGAGTGGAATAGCTGTGAGATGTACTGATAGACCTGCCCGTCCGGGAACTCCAGCGTTTCAAGCATGCTCTCAAGCTGGTTGAGATAGCGCGCGTGGGAGTAGACCACGCACTTCGGCCGCCCGGTCGTGCCACTCGTGTGCATGTGGTAGGCAGGGGCGTCGGGCGCAACGACGGTCTCCACCGGCGTGTCCGGCATACCTGCGAGCAGGGAATAGAGGGCGGAGCAGCCGTCGGCTTCCGGCGTCAGGGACAGGAACGTGATGCGTCCGGCATAGTGCCGCCGCAGGGCGTCGCCCCAGTCCTCGCGCTCCGGCTTGAAGAAGGCGCACCGGACTTCGTTGAGATCGAGCAGGTAGGTCATTTCTTCCGGCGCGAGCCGCCAGTTGAACTTGACCACGGTGCCGCCCAGCTTCAGGATCGCAATTTCCGCGATCATGACCTCCGGGCAGTTGCGCGAGATGATGGCGACGCGGTCGCCCGGTGCAATGCCGAGACTGCGCAGGCAGTGCGCCGTCCGGTAGATGAGTGCCTGCAGCTCCCGGTAGGTGATGCGCCAGTCGCCGAATACAATGGCCTCGCGCTCCGGGCAGCGTGCAAAGCTCTCGTCGAGGATCTGACCGACGCCGGTCGTTTTTTGAAATCTGCTGATGTTATCCATATCTGGCTCGCTCCTATACAAAATCATTCGAACGCTCCGACGGCTTGTTAATTTATTATCTTATTCGCATTATATCGAACCCCCGCGGACAGGTCTTCATAGGAGACTACGAATTTATGCGCCGCCCGGGTGTCTGCTTTTAGGCAAAATGAAAGCAGCAGCGCCCTTTACGCGCACGCAATCGTAGGAAATGCACAGTGCGCGGCGGCGAGAAAAACCGCATTTCGTAACAAATGCCCTGAACAATTCGCTGTGATATTGTTACAATAAAGACAAAGATGAGGCGAGAAAGCCGCAAAAACACGGAGAATTCGGACAAAAGCGCGAAAGTTACGCCAATGGCTTCCAATTTCATCGTAGAAGTCTCCAAAAATTCGGTTCTCCGGTGTTTTTGCGGAAAGGAACTTTTTTCCTCAAAATTTGTGCGGGAATATGCACTTGTGACTGCCGTTTTGCGCAGCGCGGAAAGGAGAGAATCATGACGCTGTCCGTGGAAATGATCGCCGAGAGCATGCAGCCGTTCGGCGCGCGGGTCGTAATGCAGCAGGAGCGGACATTTGCCTTCCGCCGGGTCCAGATGCTCACGCCCGAGTCCGAGAACACGCTCGAGGAAGACGTGCTCTACGTCGGCGAGCCGAAGGTGATCCGCCGCTTACCGAAGGGGCTGCTGCACGACCACTTTTTCGTTGTCCGGGCGCGCCCGGAGGATGCGGAGCCCGTTCGCCCCGGTGTCAATGCGCTGCTGTATGACGAGCAGTATTCTCTCGGTGCGGTGACGAACCACCTGCTCACACTGTTTGACCGCCTGCAGACACTGGAGTATCAGATGCGTCTGGCCGTGCGCGCGCACGCCGGGCTGGAGCCGCTGATGGAGGTCGGGCGGAAGATGATCCCGGACGCGACGATCGTCGTCGTCGACTCGGCGTATAACATCATCGGCGCCACGCGCGAGCGCGGGTCGGGCAATATCTATGTCGATCAGATGCTCGAGCAGGGCTATTACGACAAGGACTCGCTGCAGCTCATGGCGGAAGCCGGCTATTTTGAAGTCAGTGACCGATACCTGCGTCCGGTGCTGTCGGTGCCGCCGAATATCTGCAACGACCCCGTGATCCTGCGCTCCTACATTGCCAACGGGATGTTTTATTCCTTTGCCGGTTGCTATTTCCCTGGCCGGCTGCCGACGATGGTGGATCAGGAGCTGTTCCGCTGCTTTACCGAGCAGCTCGACCATTACTTCCGCGAGACGGGCTTTTACAGCCAGAGCATGCCGCAGCGCCAGCAGATGATTCATGATCTCCTGCGCTATGGGGAGGAGAATCCGGAGCTGGTGCGCGACCGTGCGCGCGGCCTGCGCCTGCCGGAGACGGGCAACTTCCGCCTCGGTTATATCGAGCTCGACGAGCAGGCGTCCACCTCGAAGGCGGGGTACATGGTGCTGCAGCTGCGCGCGTGGAGCAACGTGGCCAATTACGGCGTGATGCAGTATCAAAACAGCGTGCTTATCCTCTTTCAGGACTGGCACGATTACCCGGTCGGGGAGCAGCTTTTGTTCCGCGAGCGGTGGGACGAGCTGCTGACGCTGCTGGGCAAGAACCATGCGCATATCGGCGTGAGCCTGCTATTCACGGAGCTGGGACGCCTGCGCATGGGCTACGATCAGGCGCGGACCGCCATCGAGATCGGCCGCAAGCTGGATCCCGATGCGCTGGAGTATCACTATTCCAAGTATTATCTCAACGACATGCTCGAATGCTACCGGGAAAAATTCGCGCTCGATGACGTCATTGTGCGCTATCTGGATCAGCTTGCCGGGGAGCGCGGCTACAGCAACAGCAACCTCCTGCTGCTGTACCACTACCTGAACACGGAGCGCAACATTTCCCTGACCGCTAAGCGCGTGCACATGCACCGCAACAGCGTTATTTACCGCCTGCAGCGCATTCAGGACGTGCTCAATCTCGACCTGGACGACCCGGATGTGCGTCTGCGGCTGATGATCACGTTCAAGATCCTGCGGATGGAGGGCAAGCTCCCGGAGATCACGGACGAGCCGCCGGAGCCGGACAACGGCGGAAGCGACCGCCTGACGCTTGTGGAATGAGGCCGCGAAAAGAGAAGAACAGCACACGGCAGCGCCTCCCGGGGCGCTGCCGTGTGCTGCTTCCGATCGGGGTCAGGTCTGCTGCTCGGCCTGTGCCTGCAGCGCGCGCTCGCGGGCTTTGCGCTCGCAGTGCGCGTAGTAGCTGTTGCCCATCTCCTCAAATTTCTCTTTCGGCAGCAGCAGCTCTTCGAGCGGCTTGCGCGTCTTCGGCAGGATCGTGCCGTAGCTGCCGTAGTCCTCGCCGGCCTGGCGGACATAGCCGAGGTATTCTTCCACACGCTCCTGCAGCGGCGGCACCGGCATCATTTCGCCCTCGCCGCAAAAGAGCGTCGTGTAGTTGCCCACGCCGAGCATGAGGTCAAACTGTGCGAGCACGGCGTCGTAGTTGCCCTTGGGGGAGAAAAATCCGCAGGTCGAGATCAGCACATGCCGCTGGTGCGACTGGTCGTAGCGCGTGACGTGCTTGCCGTTGCCCTTGCCGTCGGTGCGGTCGCACATGACGGGGCGGTTGATCGGCACCGTGCGGTCGAGAAAGCACTTGAGCTGGCCGGGCAGGGCGTAGTAGTAGAGCGGGAAGCTCCACACGACGAGGTCGGCCGTGACGTAGCTTTCGATCGCGGCGGCCATATCGTCGTCGCGGAAGCACTTGCCCGGCGTGCGCTTCCAGCAGTTGAGGCAGCCGAGGCACGGCTCAATGTGCATTTTGGCCACGGTCAGTTCTTCGACCTGCGTGTCGCAGGTCTTGGCGAGCCCTTCGAGAAAGGCGCGCGTCATGCGCAGCGAGTTGCTGCGCTCCATGCGGGGACTTCCGTTGATGACAAGAATGTTCATGGACGTTTCCTCCTGGTTTATTCGCACGTGTAGCGGCCGGGACGCTTTTCGAGCATGGCGGCGGCCGCCTCGGCCTTGTCCTTGGTCGATACGGTGTAGATGCCCTGGATCTCCTCGGCCAGCAGGCCCACGGAGATGCCGGCGTCGGTAGCGATGTTGATGCACTTTTTGCACATCTGCACGGCGATCGGCGGCTTGGCCGCAAGCTTTTCGGCATAGGCCAGCGTCGTCTGCTCCAGCTCGCCGAGCGGCACCACGCGCTCCACGAGCCGGATGCGCGCGGCCTCCTGCGCGTCGATATCCTCGCATGTCATGGCCAGCAGCTTTGTCATGCCGGGGCCGATGAGCTTGGTCAGGCGGGTCGTGCCGCCGAGGTCGGTGCTGATGCCGACGTCGACCTCCCGCAGGGAAAACTTCGCGTTGTCGGCGGCAATGCGGATATCGCACGCCGTGATGAGCTCGATGGCGGTGCCCATGCACGCGCCTTGGATGCCGACCACGACCGGCAGGTTGCACTCGCTCCAGAAGCGGTAGGCCTGCTGCCAGTGATAGACGCCGTAGAGGCTGCGTCCCGGCTTGCCGATCACCGCTTTGGCGTAATTGAGGTCGATGCCGGCGGAGAAGTGCCGGCCGTCTGCCAGCAGCGCAATGGCGCGCAGGTCGTGATCGCCGACGATCTCGGTCTGCTGCAGCTCGATCATGGCCTCGTAAAACGGGGCGCTGATGGTATTGAGCTTTTCCGGCCGCGCGAGCCGCACGATGCCGACGGCGCCGCGCCGCTCAAAGCTCAGAAATTCCTGATAGGACATGGTCTGGCTCCTTTCTTTATGTCCTTATGCCTGCTCCGGTTTCCGGCGCTGACGCAGCGCCTTTGTCAGAGCGGGTACGATCTGGAACAGGTCGCCGACGATGGCGTAGTCCGCCACCTGAAAGATCGGCGCGTTCGGGTCGCGGTTGATGGCGATGATGGTGTCGGATGCGCTCATGCCGATCAGGTGCTGGATCGCGCCCGAAATGCCGCAGGCAATGTAGACGCGCGGGCAGACGGTCTTGCCCGTCTGGCCGACCTGATGGATGGGGGAAATCCAGCCGGCGTCGACCGCTGCGCGGGATGCGCCCACGCAGCCGCCGACGGTGTCGGCCAGCTCCTGCAGCAGCGCGAAATTTTCCGGTCCCTTCAGGCCGCGTCCGCCGGAGACGATAATCTGCGCCTCGGTTAGATTCGCGGTCGCGGCGTCGAGCACCGGGATCAGCTCCAGCAGCTCCGTGCTGCTCCGCCGGGCGTCCTCCGGCAGCGATTCCACAAAGACCGCGCCGGTGCGCGCGGGGTCAAATGCCGGCGCGCGGAACACGTTCGGCCGCACGGTGCCCATCTGCGGCTTCGTGTCGGGGCAGATATTGGTCGCCATCAGATTGCCGCCGAAGGCCGGCCGCGTCCAGAGCACGCAGCGGTGCGCGTCCACGTCGAGATGCGTGCAGTCGGCCGTCAGCCCCGTGTGCAGCCGGCAGGAGATGCGCGGCCCGAGGTCGCGCCCCACGTTCGTCGCGCCGATCATGAGCACTTCGGGCGCGTATTTGCGCACGAGGCGGCACATGGCGGCGGTGAAAATGTCCGTATTGTAGTGCGCCAAGGCGGGATCTTCCATGGTGATGACCGTGTCGGCGCCGCAGCCGATCGCCTGCGCGGCGAGCGTGCCGGCGTGCGGGTCGAGAATGGCGCCGACGAGCTGTTCACCCATCTTGTCGGCGAGCAGGCGCCCCTGTCCCAGCAGCTCCAGCCCGACACTGCGCAGCTGCCCGTCCTCCGTTTCGAGGAAGACCCAGACGTGTTTGCTCTCAGACATGATCCCCGCCTCCTTCCAGCGAGATGTGCGCCGCGTCGAGCTGCGCCAACAGAGACGCCACGGCGGCCTCTGGCTGCGCGCCGTCGATGCGCACGGTCTGCTTGGTGCGCACGGGCACGAATGTTTTTGATACCTTTGTCGGTGAGCCGTGCAGGCCGATGCAGTCGGGATCGAGTGCCGGCAGATCGTCTGCCGTCAGCGTCTGCGGCTGCATGCGGTTGGCCTGCAGCTTGCGCATGACGTTCGGCAGCCGCGGCTCGTTGATGGCCTTCACGACCGTGACCACGGCCGGCAGCGGCGCGCGCAGCACGCGGTAGGCGCGCTCGCCCTCCTGCCGGATGCGGATCGCGCCGTCCTCGATCGTGATGGCGCATGCGCACGTGAGCTGCGGTAGCCCCAGATGCTCGGCCAGCATGGGGCCGACCTGCGCCGTGTCGCCGTCGATGGCCTGCCGGCCGCAGAGGATCAGGTCAAAGCCGCCGAGCGCCCGCACGGCCTGTGCGAGCGTGTAGCTTGTGGCATAAGTGTCCGCGCCGCCGAAGCACCGGTCGGACACCAGCACCATCCGGTCGGCACCGAGGGCGTAGCACTCGCGCAGCGCCTGCGCCGCCTGCGCCGGCCCCATGGTCATGGCGGTCACGGTGCCGCCGAGCGCCTCGCGGAGCTGCACGGCCGCCTCGAGCGCGTATTTGTCAAAGGGGTTGACGGTGCTCGGCACACCGGCGCGGATGAGGGTGTTGGTTTTCGGATCCATGCGGATCTCGGTCGTGTCCGGGACCTGCTTGATACAGACGAGAATGTTCACGCGGCACCGCCCTCAGCCGAGCAGCGTCTTGCCGATAACCTGACGCTGCACCTGGTTCGTGCCCTCGAAGATGCTGTAGATGCGCGCGTCGCGCAGCAGCTTTTCCAGCGGGTATTCGCGGCTGTAGCCATAGCCGGCAAAGACCTGCAGGCCCATGTTTACCACGTCGTAGCACATTTCCGAGGCAAAGCATTTGAGCGAGTTGCCGAGCGTGCCGATCGGGATGCCGGCGTCCGTCATCTGCGCGCCGTAGACCGCCATGGCGCGCGAGGCCTGAATGCGCATCTCCATGTCCGCGATCAGGAACTGAATGCCCTCGAGTTTTGCGATCGGCCCGTGCTTGAAGCTGCGCTCCCTGGCGTAGTCCACGGCCAGATCCAGCGCGCGCTGCGCCACGCCGACGGCGCCCGCCACGCTGACCGGGCGCTTGCCGGCGAGGAATTTCATGGTCTGGGCAAAGCCGTTGCCCTCCGTGCCGATCAGGCGGTCGGCGGGGACGAACACGTCCTCCATCACGAAATCCGCCGTGTCCGACAGGCGGATGCCCATCTTGTCCTCGTGCTTGCCGACGCTCACCCCGGCGTCGCTTTTTTCCACCAGCAGCAGGCTCATGCCGTGATAGCCCGCATCCGGATTCGTCACGGCCAGCACCACGCACGCCGAGCAGAGCGTGGCGTTCGTGATGAAGCACTTGACGCCGTTGAGCACGTAGCCGCCGTCCACTTTCTTTGCACTCGTGCGCGTGCTGCCGACGTCCGAACCGCTCTGCGGCTCCGTGATCGCCATGGAGATGCCCTCACCGCGCAGAATGCGCGCGCAGGCGGCCTGCTTTTGCGCCTCCGTGCCGTCGGCGAGGATCGCCGACAGGCCGAACGAGTAGGAATTGTTCGAGATCGTGAAGCCGGCGTCATGCTTGGCCAGCTCCTCGCTGATGCAGTAGCGCGTCACGGCGTTGAGTCCCAGTCCGCCGTACTGCTCCGGCACGTCCAGACCAAACAGGCCCATTTCACCCCATTTTTCGTGTAGCTGCACCGGGAATTCGCCCTTTTCATCATATTCTTTCACGACCGGGTCGAGCTCGCGCTCGGCAAATTCGCGGATCATTTTGACGATATCCTGCTGCTCCGGCGTCATGCCGAGATAGTAACCGTATTTGCTCATGAAAATCTTGCTCCTCTCACGGGAAAGCACGTACTTTCCCAACTTTGATTACATTTTAACGAGGCACGCGGCACGGAACAACGTCATTCAAAACGACATTTTTTCCCGCCGCCGCACAAGCGACTGTGCAGAAATGACGAAAAAAGCGCCCGCTTTCTCCTGAAACAGGAGAAAGCGGGCGCGAAACGGTGGTCACTCTTGATGCACGATGCCGCTGTTGCCGGCATCGTTCTCGCCGTGCGGCGTTTCCCAGTGCGGGATGCGGCCGGTCATTTCGAGGATCTTGAACGAGATCATCAGCCGCAGACGGACATCCGGATCGTCGAGATCCAGCGCGAGAATGTCCTGGATCTTCTGAATGCGGTAGATGACGCTGTTGCGGTGCATGTGCACATGCTTGGCGGTCAGGGAGATATTGCGCTCCGAGCACAGGAAGTAATACAGGAGCTTGATGTTGCTGCAGACGCTGTTGTTATCGTCCATGAGCCGGTCCAGATAGTGCGTATAGGTGTCTTCGAGGGGCATGGTGTCGGCATAATGCTCGAGCATGTCCTCCAGATAGTATTTCGAGTAAAAATAGGCGGCGCCGTCCGTATCACGGCGCTTGCCGATATTCGATGCGGCTTCGGCCTGCCGATAGCCGACGTAGAGCTTCGTGACATCGCTGAACAGCAGGCTGATGCCCATGCAGGCCTTGTTCTGCCGCAGGGTGGTCAGCGAGCGTTCCAGTCCTCGGAAAAGCCGGACTGCGTGCGCACGTTTGCGTCGTTCCAGTCGCGGAAGAGGATGATGACGGACGAGCCGTACTGGAACACGCCGTAGTTTGCCAGCGGGCAGTGGGCGCGGAGCTGATTGGAGATGTGTGAGACTTTGAACAGGGTCGAGCTCTCGCACTGCACGAGGCCGATGCGGAACGTGCCCTGATAGGGAATGTTCAGCTGCGCGCAGCGGTCGTGGAAATATTCCGGCGAGTTCTGTTTCGGCCGGATCAGATCGTCGAGCAGCTGCTGCTGTTTGCCGAGCATGCCGGCGTCAAAAATGCCGTTGACTTTATAGTAATTTTCCAGCTCCTGCGTCAGGCAGGTGTAGAGCGAGATGTCGCGCTGCGTCGGCGGCACATCGAGAAAATAGCAGCCGATGAAGCAGTAGGCCGCGCCGTGATTCTTGTAGGAGCGGACGAGAAACGGGTACCCGCAGATGGTCTTTTCCGCCGGGTAGAGCACCGGCTGGACGCACTTGCGCTCGTCCTCATAGTAGCCCCAGCTTGCGATCTGGTTCATATCCTCGCGGCTGTAATAGCCGCGCTGGAGCAGGTCGCGGAAATAGGGGATGTCATCGACGGAGCTGCGCGTGGAGCACACGATGTTGTATGCCGAGTCCGTGACGACGATCAGACAGTGCGGGAACGCCTTTTTGGCGATCTCAAAAAACGGCTCGTAGCCGCGCCGTTCGAGAGAGGCCTCCTTGATGGCAAACTCAAAGGCGTGAAACTGTGTAAAGAGGGTAATGAGCCGGTTGACGACCTCGTTGAGGTCGGTGTTTTCGTCAAGCAGGATGCCGTGCAGCGCATGATGGCACTGCAGCTGGGACGGCTTGGCCTTGAAAACGAAGCAGTGGTTTTCAAAAAGCTGCTTTTTCAGCTTTGGGAGCACTTTCGGTGTGCAGACATACAGCGTGTCCGGCTCCAGAATATCCGTGGGAGAGGTCAGGATCTGTACGCCGGTGAAGGCAAAATCGCCGTCGGTCTCTATCAGTTGTGCGCCGTATTCCGTCAGGGTTTCCAGGATCAGTTGCAAAGACAATTTCATTCAGAATCCACCACACTTCCATTTTTCTGTCCCCGGGACGGGGCTGATTGCTGATTTGCAAAAAGGGGTGCCGTCCGGCACCCCTTTGGCCGGTCGTCCGGCAGTGATCTGCTTACTTGCTGAATTCCGCGAACAGCGCGTCGTTGTCCGCACCGATGGATTTGCTCTGCGCGAAGTAGTTCTGCACGCCGACGCTCTCCATGTAGATCGGGATCTGCGGCTGATAGTAGTGCTTGCCGCTCTCGTAGGTGCCCTCGCCGAGGTAGCCGTTGGACAGGCACTGGTCGAGCTGCTCCTGCTCTTTGTACTTGTCGCCGATGCCGCGCAGCACGGTGCAGGGCACGTTGCCGGCCTGGAGCACGCTCATGATCTCGTCGGCGGTCTTTTTCTTTGCTTCCTCGATGCAGCGCGCCACGATGATGGCACAGTTGCCGTTGACGTTCAGCGCCGGGCGCGTGTTCACACGCTCGTCGTCGAGCATGTCCTCGATGTTGAAGGCTTTGCAGAAGACGGGGAAGTAGCGCTCGTACTCATTGACGAAGATCTGCACGAACTTGCCGTCCTTCGTCTCGAACGCCTGGCCCATGGGGCTCTGCGTGAAGCGGGAGCGCGGCCAGGGGTTGAAGTACTGCGTGCCGGAGTTGATCGCGGATGTGACCCAGTTGCCGGTGCCGTAGAGAGAGGCGGACACATAATCGCCCTTACCGGTACGCTCGCGGGCAAACAGCGCCGTCATGATCGCGCCGAACAGCGGCATGCCGGTCGTCAGGTCGCCCATGCCGGTCGGCGGGCAGATCGGGGAGTCGTCTGGATTCAGGCGCAGGTCGGAGATCAGGCCGTTCATGGCGAAGAATGCCACGGCGTCCAGGCCGGGGGCAGCGGACAGCGGGCCGTCCTTGCAGCCGTAGCCGGTGGCGTGCGCCATGACCAGGCGCGGGTATTTCTCTTTCAGGGTGTCATAGTCCAGGTTGTGCTTTTTCAGACCGCCGAGACGCATGCTCGTCAGGAACACGTCCGCCTTGGCGAGCATGTTGTGCAGCACGCGCTCGTGCTCGGGATCGTTGAGATCCATGTGCATGAATTCCTTGCCGCCGTTGAAGAGGTCGAACGAGGGGTTCTCGTTCGCTTCGATCGGCATGCCGCAGGTGCGGCCCCAGTAGCGAACCGAGTCGCCCGCTTTGCCGGTCTCGATCTTGACGACTCTGGCGCCGAGGCAGCGCAGAAACTCACCTGCAGAGGGGGCGGCCCAATAGGTCGTCAGCTCCACGACGAAAAGACCTTCGAGTGGTTTATTCATATTGTATCAACCTCCTGTATTTTTCAGTCCATCCTCATCGCACGCACGAAAGACAACAAAAATGCGCGAAAGTGACGAATGACTGTTTTTTAACAATTCCAATTATACAGGTGGCCGACTGCAAACGAAAAGGGCAGGGATTACGAAAAAAGTGTGCGTGATTGCACAGAATCTGTGCAAAAACGACGATGTCATATGCCCGGGAACGTTTGAAATTCCAGCAAAAAGCATAATTGTGCAATCGCTATGAAAACGCTGCCGTGAAAGTGACGATTCATGTGCAAAAACAACGATGGTCGTTTCTGGCGGAATGACGGTGTGCGTTTGTTTTATGCACGTTAAAATATAAACGTTAAATCCGGAACGTGCAAGTGGGTTCTTTCCATTTTGACCGTTTCGGGAGATAATTCACAATTTTATAAAGAATAGAACCATGAAAAAGAGGATCGGAGGGATCACCCATGCGGGAAATTGCTCAGAAGCTTTCACGGTGCAGCAGCTTTGGCGCGCTCATGGACGATGCGTTCGCGCGCTGCCCGGAGCGCGAGGCCATTGTATACGAGGACTGGCGGCTGACCTATGGCGACCTGGAGCGCTACATCCACCAGACGGCGCACTATCTGCGGCACCTCGGCGTGCGCAAGGGCAGCCGGGTCGCGATCCTGTCGCGCAATTGCCCGGAGTGGATCATTGCCGAGTTTGCGCTCTATCAGCTCGGCGCTATTGTGGTCAAGATCAACTGGCGGCTCACGCCGCCGGAGCAGGCGCGCATGCTCGCGCGCAATCAGGTGTCGGTCGCCTTTCTCAAGGCGGAGAAGCCGGAGTGGGGCGCGGAGCTCGAGCGGCTGTGCGCGGACAGCGTACGCCTGATCCGGCTGGAGCCGGTCGACGGCCGCTCGGCGCTGTGCGCGCTCGTCAGCGGCGAGCCGGACACGCCGCCGGACGTGCCGGTCTCGCGTGACGATGTCGCCTGCCGCCTGCACACGAGCGGCACGACGGGGGAGCCGAAGTGCGTCGTCTACACGCACGGCGGCATGCTCCGCGAGATCGTGAGCATGCTGCAGGTCTATCCCTACCCGGATGGGCAGCGGTATCAGTTCATTGCGCAGCTGTTCCACTCGGCCGCCATCGGTGCGCACCTGTCGCTTGCGACCGGCGGCACGATGGTGCTCAAGGATCATTTCGCGCTTGAGGATTACATGCACACGCTCGTGTCCGAGCGCATCGAGTCCATCAGTGTCGTGCCGACGGTGCTCAAGTGGATCCTCGACGAGACGGACAACGGGGACTATGATCTCTCGCACCTCAAGACCGTCAACTATTCCACCTGCCCGATCCCGAAGGCGCTGCTGCAGCGCGCGATCGAGAAGCTGCACTGCAGCTTCTATCAGTCCTACGGCATGACGGAAATGGGCAGCACCGTCACGGCGCTGCTGCCGGAAGACCACCTGCGCGACGGCGGTAAGTACCTCTCGTCCGTCGGCCGGCCGATCCCCGGCGCGGCCGTGCGCATCGTCGCGCCGGACGGCAGCGATTGCCCGGCAGGCACCGCGGGTGAGATCTATGTGCGCGGCCCGGGCCGGATGCTGGAATATCTGGATGCGCCCGAGACGACGCACGCGGCGCTGGTCGGCGGCTGGTACCGCACGAAAGACATGGGCATGCTCGACGCGCAGGGGTACCTGTTCCTGAGCGGCCGTGCAGACGATCTCATTATTTCCGGCGGCGAGAACATCTATCCCGGAGAGGTCACCAATGTCATCATGCAGCTTTGCGACGACGTGGCCGAGGTAGCGGTCTACGGCGTGCCGGACGAGACCTGGGGCGAGCACGTGAAAGCGAGCGTTGTGCTCATGCCGGGCAGCCGGCTCACGGCGGAGGCGCTGCGCCAGTATTGCCGCGCGCATATGCCGACGTTCCGCGCGCCGAAGGAGATCGAGATCGTGCCGGAGCTGCCCAAGGGCGCGACCGGAAAAGTGCTCACGGCCGTGCTGCGCGCGCGCAGTGTCCAGGCGAGCTGACGCGCGCATCTTGTAGGCCGTGCCCATCCGGCGCACGGCGGCAACTGCTGTTTTTTGGAGAAATCAGCGTTGTGAAGCGACTGACGGTTTGCTATTGTGAAATCACAAACAACCAGACGCCGCACAGCGGCACACGTGAATATTTCAGGAGGTAATACCTATGATCCGTACCAAACTTACCGAAATGCTGGGGATCGAATACCCCATCGTGCAGGGCTGCATGCAGTGGATTTCCCGCGCACCGCTGGTCGCCGCCGTGTCGGAGGCCGGCGGCCTGGGGCTGCTGTCGTCGAGCACGTTTTCCTCGGCCGATGAGCTGCAGGCGGAGATCCGCAAGATTAAGTCCATGACGAGCAAGCCCTTTGCCGTCAACCTCACGCTCATGCCGTCGCTCGTCGTGCCGGACTATGCGGGCTACATCCGCGTCTGCGCCGAAGAGGGCGTCAAGGTCATGGAGACCGCCGGCCGCCCGCCGAAGGACGACATGGTGCGCGCCATCAAGGACGCCGGCATGGTACTCATCCACAAGTGCACCACCGTCAAGCACGCGCTCAAGGCGCAGTCGCTCGGCGCGGACATGGTCGTCGCCGACGGCTTTGAGTGCGCCGGCCACCCGGGCGAGAACGATCTCGGCACCATGGTGCTCACGCCGCGCTGTGTGGAGGCGCTTGACATTCCGGTCATCTGCGCCGGCGGCGTTTCGACCGGCCGCCAGATGGCAGCCGCGCTCATGCTCGGCGCCGAAGGCGTGTACATGGGCACCCGTTTCCTGCTGTCCGAGGAGTGCCCGGTGCTCCCGGCCGTGAAAAACTACCTCGTCGAGCACGCCAACGAGATGGAGACGATCCTGCTTCTGCGCTCGTTCCAGAACTCCACGCGCATGTATAAGAGCGAAGTCGCCAAGCGCGTCTTTGCCAAGGAGCAGGCCGGCTGCGAATTCAAGGATGTGGCCGAGGACATGGCCGGCAAGACGGCCTGCAAGATGTTCTTCGAGAACGCGGACGTGGAAAACTGCGGCGTCATCTGCTGCGGCCAGACGTCCGGCCTGATCCACGATGTGCTGCCCGTGCAGACCATCATCGGCCAGATGATGCACGAGTGCGAGGCGACCATCGCAAAGTTCGCCTGACTTTGGTAATCCCCCCATTCCCTTCTTTTTTCTTTGGAGCGGCTCGGCCCCCGGGCCGGGTCGCTCCCCCCTTATTATCAGAAATGGAGATCCGATCATGTTCTATTCGTTTCATGGAAAATGCCCGCGCGTCGATCCCACGGCGTTTGTCAGCACCAGCGCCGAGCTTATCGGCGATGTGACGGTCGGCCCGCGGTGCTATATCGGTCCCGGCGCCGTGATCCGCGGCGATGCCGCCGAGATTATTCTCGAGGAGGAGGTCACGGTGGAAGACGGCGTCATCATCCATGCCGGCGGGGCGGACAAGCGCTGCCTGCTGTCCCGGCGTGTGACCATCGGTCACGGGGCGATCGTCCATGCGCGCTATCTCGGCCCGGAGGCCAGCATCGGCATGGGCGCGGTGCTCAGCCTTGGGTGCGCGATCGGTGCCGGCAGCGTCGTGGCGGAGTCCGCGCTCGTGCCGCAGGGCAAGTCCGTTCCGCCGGAGACGCTCGTTGCCGGCATCCCGGCCAAGCCTCTGCGCCCGCTCACGCAGGCGGACCGCGAGAGCTGGCAGGCCACGAAGGACTGGTATGTCCGGCTCACGGCGGCGTACCTGGATCCGAATCATTTCTTTCCCGTTGCACGGCGGGAGGCGTGAGCACGATGGATTGGCGTGAGATCTATGCGCGCAGGCTCTGCACGCCGGAGCAGGCGGCGGCGCTGATCGCGCCCGGCGACCGCATCTTTGCCGGCGGCGCCGGCAGCTTCCCGGCCGTGCTGATCGACGCGGTGAGCGACCGCGCGGAGCTGCGCGGCATCCCGGTCGTGACCGTCGTCAACGGCACGGAGAGCCGCGCCCTGTCCGACCCGGTCTGCTTTGCGCGCACGCCGTATCACTCCCTGTTTCTCGGCCGCGCCGACCGCAAGTTTCAGCAGCGCGGCGGCCTGCACGAAAACTCCGTGCAGTTTCACCAGACCGTGCGCGCAGCGCGCGAGGTCTACCGTGTCAATACGCTGATGCTCGAGGTGTCCGAGCCGGATGCGGACGGGTATCTGTATTACGGCCCGCGCGGCACGGCCTGGAGTTCGCTCGATACACAGGTCGAAAAGCGCATCTATCAGGTCAACGCCTTTCAGCAGCGCACCCGCGGCGAGCACCATCGCATCCATGTCTCGGAGGTCACGGCGCTCTGCCGCGCGGATCATCCGCTCAATACCTATCATTATAAAGCGCCCGATGCACTCGATGCGCGCATTGCCGCGCACATCCTGCCGCTCGTCCGGGACGGCGATACGCTGCAGGTCGGCATCGGCGGCATTCCCAACGCCGTCGCCTACGGGCTGCACGGACGCAAACGGCTCGGCATTTACACGGAGGTGCTCACACAGGCGCAGCTGCGCCTGATGGCCAGCGGCGCGGTCGATCTCGATCGGGTCGAGGCGTCCATCGTGCTCGACGCGGCGGGGCATCTGGATGATTTTGCGCTCGCGCACATCCGCATGATCCCGGTGGACGTGCTCAACGATCCGTTCCGTGCCGCGCAGCAGCCGGGGCTTATCTCGGTCAACGGCTGCCTGATGGCCGATCTGACCGGGCAGGTCTGCGCCGAGGCCATTGACGGCCGGCAGTATTCCGGCGTCGGCGGTCAGCTCGATTTTGTCCGCGCCGCGGCGCGTTCTGCCGGCGGACGGAGTTTTCTGTGCCTGCATTCCACGCACGAAGCGCCCGACGGGACGCTCACGTCCAACATTCGCGCGCATCTTCCGTCCGGCGCAGTCGTCACGACGCCGCGCAGCGATGTCATGTACATCGTTACGGAGTGGGGCGCGGCCGATCTGCACAATCAACCGCTGGAGACGCGCGTCTGCGCCATGATCCGTATCGCGCATCCGCGTTTTCGCTGCTCGCTCGCACAGGAGGCAGTCGCCTGGGGACAACTGTCACCAGAGTGCGCCGCACAATTTGATACACAACCCGAACCAGAGAAGGAGGAAACCACATGAACCCCGCATACGAACCGCTGTTTACACCGTTTTCGATCCGCAATACGCGCATTAAAAACCGCTACTTCATGGCCGCCATGGGCACCGTCACGCACAACGATGAGGACGGTGCCTACCTGCCGGACGCCGTGGACTATTTCGTCCGCCGCGCCGCCGGCGGCGTCGGCCTGATCATCACGGGCGCCAACTGGGTGGACAACAACATTGAGGTCCACAGCCCCGGTTCTTTCCCGTGCCCGACGATCTGCCCCGGGAAATACATCAAGGCCGCGCGCGAGCTGACCGACCGCGTGCACGCCTTTGACACCAAGATCTTCGTGCAGCTCACGGCCGGCCTTGGCCGCAGCGCCATGCCCGCCATGATCCATGACCGCAAGTTTGTCGCGCCGAGTACGATCAGCAACCGCTGGAACCCGCGCATCGAGTGCCGCGAGCTGACGACGGAGGAGGTCGAGCGGCTCGTGGAGCAGTTCGGCGTGTCGGCCGCTATCGCCAAAAAGTGCGGATATGACGGCGTTGAGGTGCATGCCGTGCACGAGGGCTATCTGCTCGACTGCTTTGCCATGTCGCTGTTCAACAAGCGCACGGACAAGTACGGCGGCGATCTCAACGGCCGCCTGCGCTTCGCCATCGAGATCGTGCAGAAGATCAAGCAGTACTGCGGCGAGGATTTCCCGGTCATCCTGCGCTTTTCGCTCAAGAGCTATATCAAGGATCTGCGTCAGGGCGCGGTGCCGGGTGAGACGTTCACCGAGCTCGGCCGCGATACGGACGAGAGCCTGCAGGCGGCCAGGATCCTGGTCGATGCGGGCTACGACGCGCTCGATGTCGATGCCGGCACCTACGATAGCTGGTACTGGGCGCATCCGCCGATGTACTTTGACAAGGGCGTCTATCTGCCGTTTGCCGAGCAGGTCAAGCAGGTCGTGGACGTGCCGGTGCTGGCTGCCGGACGCATGGACGATCCGGATCTGGCGGCGCAGGCGCTGCGAGACGGCCGCTGCGACATGATCGGTCTGGCGCGTCCGCTCCTGACTGAGCCTGACTACGTCCGCAAGGTGCGCAACGACGAGCTCGCACTCATCCGTCCGTGCCTGTGCTGCCACGAGGGCTGCTTCGGCCGCGCGTTTGACGGCGCGGTCGGCTCCTGCGCGGTCAACCCCGAGTGCGCGCGCGAGCGGCTCGTCGGCATCACGCCCGCAGCGGAGAAAAAGCGCGTGGTCGTTGTCGGCGGCGGGCCTGCCGGCCTGGAGGCGGCGCGCGTGAGCGCGCTGCGCGGCCATGATGTCACACTGCTCGAAACGAGCGATGCCCTCGGCGGCGCGCTCAAGCCGGCCGGTGTGCCGCACTTCAAGCAGGCGGATCGTGATCTTGTTGCCTGGTATGCCGCCACGCTTGCGCATCTGGGCGTGGACGTGCGCCTGAATACACGCGCGGATAAGGCGCTGCTCGATTCTCTCAAGCCGCAGACGGTATTCGTCGCCGAGGGCAGCACGCCCAGAACGCTGGCACTGCCCGGTGCGGACGGAGACAATGTGGTCAGCGCGCTCGACGTGCTCGAGGGCAAGGCGAAAGCCGGCAAGTCGGTCGTCATCATCGGCGCGGGACTCGTCGCCTGCGAACTGGCGCTGCACCTGGTGCAAAACGGCCACACCGTCACGCTGCTTGCCCGGCGCAAGCTCCTGCGCTCGGCCAAGCTGCCGGCCATGAACGAGCTCATGCTGCGCGACCTGCTCGTGTTCCACGGCGTGCACATCGTCGAGGGCGCGGCGCTGGAATCCGTCGATGCCAAGGGCGTTTATTACGAGGTCGAGGGCGTGCCCGCGCTGGCGGAAGGTGACACGGTCATCACTGCGGTCGGCATGGAGGCCAACCATACGCTCTTTGACGCGATCCGCGATGACTATGAGACCGTGCTCGCGCTCGGCGACGGCCGCCGTGTGCGCAACATCTTCGGCGCCATCTGGGATGGCTACGAGGCGGCACGCAGTCTGTAATTGCGATCCGAATACGTTTGCCCGGGCAGGTTCCTCCTGCCCGGGCGTTGTGCTTGCATCCGGCGGCTGTGCATGATAAAATCATACATCTTTTATTTGAATGGAGAGACCATTATGCTCTATACCTTTGGCGGGAAAGCCCCGCAGGTCGACCCGACGGCGTTCGTCAGTGCGAGCGCGGAGCTCATCGGCGATGTGATCGTCGGCCCGCGTTGCTATATCGGCCCTTATGCCGTCATCCGCGCCGATGCCTCGCGCATCGTCCTCGAGGAGGAGGTCGCGGTCGAGGACGGCGTCATCATCCACACCGGCGGGGAAGATCCCGTCGTGACCATTTCGCGCCGCGTGACCATCGGCCACGGCGCGATCATCCACGCGCGTGTGATCGGGCCGGAGGCCAGCATCGGCATGGGCGCGGTGCTCAGCCTCTGCAGCGAGATTGGCGCGGGCAGCATCGTGGCCGAGTCGGCGCTCGTGCCGCAGGGCAAGATCATTCCGCCGGAGACGCTCGTCGCGGGCGTGCCCGCAAGGCCGCTGCGCGAGCTGACCGACAAAGACCGCACCGACTGGCGCGAGACGAAGAATTGGTACGTGCGCATGGCGGCACAGTATCTCGACCCGGACAACTATCACCCGGTCAAGTGATGGCTTGAAATGCCCGGGCACCCATGCTATAATAAACTGCTATGTCAGCCGCGGCCGCGGCTGGGAAACGAAGGAGATGCTCGGATCTATGAAACTCGGAATCGTCGGCTTGCCGAACGTCGGCAAGTCCACTTTGTTCAATGCCATTACCAACGCCGGGGCTGAGAGCGCGAACTATCCGTTTTGCACCATCGAGCCCAATGTGGGCGTGGTGGCCGTGCCGGATGCGCGGCTGGATAAGCTGGCGGAGATGTATGAGCCGGACAAGAAGACCCCCGCAGTGATCGAGTTTGTCGACATTGCAGGCCTGGTCAAGGGCGCCAGCAAGGGCGCGGGCCTGGGCAATAAGTTCCTTGAAAACATCCGCCGCACCGATGCCATCGTCCACGTGGTGCGCTGTTTTGATGATGAGAACATCATGCACGTGGTGGCCGACGCCAGCCAGAACGAGCCGGTCGACCCGCTGGGCGACATCGGCACGATCGATCTGGAGCTCATCATGGCCGATCTGGAGATGGTCAACCGCCGCATCGAGAAGGCGACCAAGGCCGCCAAGGGCGACAAGAAGTTCCTGCGTGAGGCCGAAGTGTTCAAGGCGCTCGCCGCGCATCTGGATGCCGGCAAGTCCGCGCGCACCTTTGCGTGTGACGATGAGGAGCGTGCCATCGTTGAGACGGCGGATCTGCTGAGCCTGAAGCCGATCATCTATGCTGCCAACATGGACGAGGCGGGCTTTGCCGACTATACGCACAATGCGTATTTCCAGGGTGTCCGTGAGCTGGCAGAGCAGGAGGGCGCGCAGGTGCTGCCCATCTGCGCCAAGCTTGAGCAGGACATCGCCGAATTGGATGATCCGGAGGAGCGGGCAATGTTTCTGGCCGATCTTGGCATTGAGAAGTCCGGTCTTGACCGCCTGATCCAGTGCTCGTATGAGCTGCTGGGACTGATCTCCTTCCTGACCTACGGAAAAGACGAGTGCCGCGCGTGGACGATCAAAAAGGGCACGAAAGCGCCGCAGGCCGCCGGTAAGATCCACTCGGATATCGAGCGCGGCTTTATCCGCGCTGAGACCATCAACTTTGACGAGATGATGGCCTGCGGCGGCAGCGTGGCTGCCGCCAAGGAGAAGGGGCTGCTGCGCTCCGAGGGCAAGGAGTACGTGGTCAAGGACGGCGATATGATCTACTTCCGCTTTAACGTCTGAACTGCAAACAGATGACCGCGCACGGCAAACGCCGCGCGCGGTCTGAGGCTGTCAAAAAGTGTTACTTTTTGACAAAGGGGTCTGCGGCCTGACTGCAGCGCACGCGCCGTCCGCCGGAGGCAGACGGCGCGCACGTTTGCAGGCCGAGATGTATTTTCTCCGCCGCACATGTCGCCGGAGAAAATGATTGAACTTTTTTTCACCGCTCCGGCGGTGAAACTCTGCGAGGCCTTTTGACAAGCTGTGACCGCGCACGGCAAACGCCGCGCGCGGTCTTTCCCTGTTTTATTCCGTTGTGTCGCCGCTGTGCGCCCGGCCAAACGTTCCGCGCAGGCGCTCGCCGAATTTCGGCGGCTGCACGGGGCGCTCCAGCAGGAAGACGCCGCAGTCCGCGCAGTATCGGCAGTCAGCGAAGCTGCCTTCCCAAAGCCCGCGGCTCACGATGAGGTCGCCCTCCTCGTCCGCACGAAAGGATATGGACTTTTCCTCCTGACTCCAGATGATCTGCCGCGCGCTTTGCAGATAGCCGGAGAGCAATTCCCTGCCGCAGTAGGGACATTTATCGCCTATGGTCATGGTTGCGTACTCCTTTCTGTTACTGGTTTCGCTTCCAAATTCAGTATAGCATATATTTCCGGCGCTTGGCAAGCGTTCCGTGCAGCATTTTATGCACAAACGGCGGATTTTTCATCCTGCTTTCGTATGAAATTGTGCTTGACAGGGGTAACGGTCAGTGTTAGGATGATACCGTTATAAAGGCAATGACGGGATTTGCACCCGAGTGAGGACGGACAGAGAATGGCGGTCATAGGCTGTGAGCCGCCTGCGGCACCCCTCCGGCGCAGACCTTCCCCGAGCCGATCGCCCGAACCCGCAGTAAGGCGACCCGCGCGGCGCGCGTTACAGCGCCAACTGAGTGAAACTCAGGGTGGAACCGTGTGATTTCAGCACCCCTGTGCCGCAAGGCGCAGGGGTGTTTTTAGTTTAGGAGGAGACATTATGGACGATCAGTACACCTTTGAAAACAAGACCTACAAGGACACCTACCGTCACACCACCAGCCACATTCTTGCCCAGGCCATGAAGCGCCTGTACCCCGAGGTGAAGCTGGCGATCGGCCCTGCCATCGAGGACGGTTTCTATTACGATTTTGACAGCCCCGAGCCGTTCACGCCAGAGGTGCTCGAGAAGCTCGAGGCCGAGATGCGCAAGATCTGCAAGGAAAAGCTGCGTCTCGAGCGCTTTGAGCTTCCGCGCGCCGAAGCGCTGAAGTTTATGGAGGAGCGCGACGAGCCGTATAAGGTCGAGCTCATCAATGACCTGCCGGAGGACGCCGTTATCTCGTTTTATCGCCAGGGCGAATTCGTTGATCTCTGCGCCGGCCCGCATCTGGACTCCACCGGCCGCGTTAAGGGCAACGCCATCAAGCTCACGAGCGTCACCGGTGCTTACTGGCGCGGCGACAGCAGCCGCAAGATGCTCCAGCGCATCTACGGCACCTGCTTCCCGAAGAAGGAGGAGCTCGACGCGTACCTCGCGCGCATCGAAGAGGCAAAGAAGCGCGACCACCGCAAGCTTGGCAAGGAGCTCGGCCTGTTCACGTTCATGGACGAGGGCCCGGGCTTCCCGTTCTTCCTGCCCAACGGCATGGTGCTCAAAAACCAGCTCATCGATTACTGGCGCGAGATCCACAAGAAGGCCGGCTATGTCGAGATCTCGACCCCGATCATGCTCAATCAGGATCTCTGGCACCGCAGCGGTCACTGGGATCACTATAAAGATAATATGTATACCACCGTCATCGACGAGGTGCCGTTTGCGCTCAAGCCGATGAACTGCCCCGGCGGCATGCTGGTCTATAAGTCCCAGCCGCACTCCTACCGCGACCTGCCGCTGCGCGTGGGCGAGCTCGGCATCGTGCACCGCCACGAGCTGTCCGGCGCGCTGCACGGTCTGTTCCGCGTCCGCTGCTTCACGCAGGACGATGCGCACATCTTCATGACACCCGATCAGGTCAAGGACGAGATCAAGGGCGTCGCCAAGCTCATTGACGACGTGTACTCGCTCTTCGGCTTCAAGTACCACATGGAGCTGTCCACCATGCCGGAGGATCACATCGGCACGGATGAGCAGTGGGCGGCCGCGACCGACGGCCTCGTCTCCGCGCTCAACGAGCTCGGCAAGCCCTATGTCATCAACGAGGGCGACGGCGCGTTCTACGGCCCGAAGATCGACTTCCACCTGGAGGACAGCCTCGGCCGTACCTGGCAGTGCGGCACGATCCAGCTCGATATGCAGATGCCCGAGCGCTTTGATCTCGAGTATGTCGGCGCGGACGGCGAGAAGCACCGTCCGGTCATGATCCACCGTGTGTGCTTCGGCTCGATCGAGCGCTTCATCGGCATCCTCACCGAGCACTACGCCGGTGCGTTCCCGCTGTGGCTCGCGCCCGTGCAGGTCAAGGTCATGCCCATCACCGACCGCACGAACAATTACGCCAAGCACGTCGCCGACCGTCTGGAGAAGGCCGGTCTGCGTGTTGAGACCGACCTGCGCAACGAGAAGATCGGCTACAAGATCCGCGAGGCGCAGAGCCAGAAGATCCCGTATATGCTCGTGCTCGGCGACAAGGAAGCGGAGAACGACACCATCTCCGTGCGCACGCTCTCCGGTGAGCAGAGCGTCGAGAGCCTTGCCGACTTCATCGCCCGCCTGCAGGCGGATGTGAAGTCCCGCAAGAGCTGAAATTTGCATAGCATCGCATAAGAAGACCGGCTCCTTCGCAGACTATACCCAAACGTCTGCGAAGGAGTTTTCTATATGCACAAACGGTTTCGGCATCTGTGTCTCGCGCTCGCGGCGCTCATCGCTGCGGGGACGCTGCTTGCGGCGCTCATTCCGGCCGCTGAGGCGGCCACGTATAAAAAGGGGTCGAGCGGCGCTGTCGTGTCGCAGATCCAGACCAAGCTCAAAAATTGGGGCTACTACGCCGGAGACGTAGACGGGATCTACGGCAGCGCGACCGAACGCGCCGTGCGCGCCTTTCAGCGCAAAAACGGCCTCACATCCGACGGGAAAGCCGGTGCGCAGACACTGGAGGCGCTGGGACTGCCGGCGGACAGCGGCGGAAATTCGGGCGGCTCCGGCGGCATGACCGGCGCGCAGGTCGATCTGCTTGCGCGCCTCATCTCTGCCGAGGCGCGCGGTGAGCCGTATTCCGGACAGGTGGCCGTCGGTGCGGTCGTGCTCAACCGCATCCGGCATCCATCGTTTCCGAATACGCTCTCGGGCGTGATCTATCAGAGCGGGGCGTTTACCTGCATCACGGATGGGCAGTTCAATGAGCCAGTCGCGGAGAGCGCCTATCGCGCTGCACGCGACGCGCTCAACGGGGTCGACCCGTCCGGCGGTGCGATCTACTATTTCAATCCCTCGACGGCCACGAGCGCGTGGATCTGGTCGCGCCCGCTCATCACCGTCATCGGTAAGCATCGCTTCTGCTCCTGAGTGTTCGGTTGCGCCACAAAATAGGGGATGCCGCGCCGCATCTCCGCTACATATGGATGTGCGAAAAAATGTCGCAAAAAAGTTTAAAAACACTATTGACAACTGCCCCTGTAAAGTGCTATATTATCAAACACGCGAGGGGTGCTTGTCACGAACGAAACGAACTTCCGAAAAAAGTTGAAAAAAGTTCTTGACAAAGCGAACCGCGTGTGGTAAGATAAA